>JAKYXN010000065.1 GCA_022538095.1 Puniceicoccaceae bacterium K14
GAATCCCAATTGTCATTAACGATTGCATCCCCACCAGCCTCTGGAACAAGCGTCAAGAATGGATCAGCAAGAACGCCGCCAAGACCAAGCTCAGGACCAACTCCTTGAATCAAAACTTCCTTAGGTTCATCGCCATCGATTACGAAACCAGCGATCATAACATCGTCACCCGTTCCAACATTACCACGAGTTGCGATATTAACAAAAGCTCCAGATACGGGATCATCTCCAGGTCCTGTTAGGTTCTCTTGAGTCGGATCTACGTAGATGTCGTCTAGGTAGAATGGGTCTCTACCCTTTACACCCTGTGTCGTGTTGCCAGCAGATGAAAGCATGAAGAATTTGCTGAGATTTTCGAAAGTTTGATTTCTGTAGGCAGCTCCAGTAGCGACTTGCGTTTGAGCTGGGTAATCAGTCCCACCTTGAACGTAAACATCATATGTTTGCGCTTCATGATCAACCACCCACCAGATACTGTAGTAAGTATCTGTGTTAGCTTGCGTATCTCCAAAAGGAACGAAACCAGTTCCTTCATCGCGATAATCAAATATTCCTGAATCGGAAATTCGACAATACGCTGAAAAGTTTGAATATTGGTAAACTGGCCCAATTGGTACGACATCCGTACCGTCGAAATTATCACCGCCCATGCCAAAAGCAACATCCGCAATACCCGGATTTCCAGCTACTAAGGGAATACCAACTTTCGCATAGAAGGTAGCTTTTGCTCCACCACCAACAAATTCGATTTGATCAGCATCGGGCAAGGTCACACCAGCAATAACATTGTGAGTCGCTGTGCCAGCAATACCTGGGGCGATCTCATATACCATGCCTTGACCAAGTCCAAATGGATCGGCAACGACGGAAGCACTTCCTTGTGTTGTTGCTACATCGGCACCGTTGAATTCTACAGTAAATCCATCGGCTGTTCCGTCTTCGAATGTTTCCACTGCACGCCAATCGGCAGATAGAGTCCCTACACACAAAAGTGAGCTGAGGGCTATTATTTCTTTTTTCATTATCATATCAGTATATTGGTTTAATATTTGGGGGGATTTATTCTATAGCATATAAAACATGCTCTTAGAAAAGAACTGAGAGGCTCAAACGAGCAGACAGGGGAGCATACATGTTCACTGTCCTCCGAAGAATCTGATCTCCATCTTCATCTTCATAGCGAACAAATACTTCGCCCTCTGTATCATCGGTTAAATTGTACACATTTAGACGGGCTGCAAAATCAAGATCTTGCCAACGCCATTTATAATTGAGCGAAGCATCCACCTTTACTCTCTCTTTGGTATCCGGTGTACCGAAAAGGTTTTGGGCAAGAGTTGAGCCCCCAATAGGTACCGAAGTCGCTTGGGGACCAGTATACACTGCGCCAAAACCAAACTCCAAATTTTTAAACTTACCTTCAGTAATGCTGTATTTACTCCAAATAGACGCTGAGTCTTCCGCTCCAAAATACAAACTTGTTCCCTGGAGGCCTCCAACAAGATCGAGAGGTGAAACCTCCCCTAGACCAACTTGCGAGCCATCTCCATCTGCCTTCGAAACCTTGTATACGTTACCATTTTCGTCCTTATGTTCAACAAGGCCAAATGCCTCCCTACCAAAGGTCCTAACCCACTGATCATACTCAGTTCCAAAGGAGAAAGTTCCCTCATCGTTTGTATAGCTAGCATCAACTAACTGAAAAGGGGACGTTGCCTCTCTTTCAATATGAGAATACGAAAAGATTGCCTGCCAATTATCGGTGATTGAATAAACAAGATTTAGATCTATTCCGTTAGATTCGTCAGAGTAAATGACGTTCGCACCTGTGATATTGGGTATGCTACTATGGAAGCCATTGGGACTGTTTCGCTCTCGGTCATAATCAATTGGGTCAAAGTCCTCTGGTCCATTCGCGAGATCAAATAAAGCGGAACTTCGAGAAACATCCGCAAACGCAAGCTCCATATAGTGTCGCCAAGTCAAAAGGTCATCGGCTGGCCCAGTATATTCACCCAGCATGTTACCATCTGCATCTACGTTAAAACGTACAAAATCATCTGCAGTTTCGTACACTCTAAGAACCCTGTCTCCTCCCGCAAGATGCTCGAAACCGGAACTGTCAATTACAGGTTCATCAAGAAGATTATACTCCAAATATCTGGTTGTACGGATATTCGAAGTACCTCCGCCTGCTTGAGCACCCAAGTACCCGTCAGGGTTTACGAAATTGGGTCTGCCCGAAGTATTTCGTGGGTCATCTGGATTTATCCGAACTGCACCGACCGTAATCCCATCTTGTTGGAAGTAATAGTCATCAATCCCATAGTTGAGTGGAATTTGCCCGCCATTACCCAAATCAATCCCACCTACTTCCTCTAAATATTCAGGTGAGAAACTGTTAGTTACATCAGCTGTCGATGTTGGATCCAAAGGAGGGACACCATCAACAAGTGGCCACGATGAAGGATCAGGAGCATTAGTGAAATTCCACAAGGCGTTTTCACGCTCAATCCGATAAAACGACAAAGTTCCAGACAATCGACTCTCCCATAGATCAAATTTAAGACCTATTTCATAACTCGTGCTTTGTTCGGACGGTATCCCGTCAAAATTACCATCCAACGCACCGGTGTTTGGAGTCAAACCTTCGGCACGGACGGCGTATACCGTTAGATCATCCGTAATCTTATAGTTGACTGCTATAGTTGTAGTCACTTCCGTTTCCGCCGCAGTCGGAGAAGGCAAGTACAGGTCATCACCCTCTTCCGTTGAGAAACCAAAGGTACTGTTATCTTGGTTGTTCCACCAAAATGCACTAGTTGGAAGGAGGTTATTGTTATCAGGGTCTTGATCAAAAGCAGCAGGATCATCATCATCATACCTATCGAAAACACGCACACGAGAGTGATAGCGATCATGGCGAGCACCTATGATTATTCCTAATTTGTTGTCCATAAACGAGCCTTGATAAAGAGCATAATGCCCAGTGAACCAAATATCAACCTGACTGTATTCACTGCCGGAGACTGCTGTAGGACTCGCTTCGAGAACACCGTCGCCATCCTCGTCAACCATGAATCGAATGGGAGTCTTGTCATAGATATTTCTAAACATCAGAGGATCGCCAATATCCAATTCCGCTAACTGAGGGATCACATTGCCTTCGTCATCCCTTAATAGTGTATTAGCACCGGTGTATTGGTTTCCAATCAACTCATTTCCCGTCACAATCCTCGCATCATCCTTAATATCATGCCTGCCAACAAGGAAAGTATGCTTAGCCTTGGAATCGCTGAAGAAATCCTCTGTTTCCATCGTATAAGTCATACGAATACGATATTGTTCAGAAGTTGTTTCTTCTGGAGTTCTCGTCCACCAATACCTTGCCATTCTATAATCAACTGGATCTAAAGAAATGCCGGTAGTATCGATATGATCATTTTCAAAAACGGTCACATAATCATCGCGAAATGCCTGAAGCTCGTCAGGAAAAGCGTATTCAGTATTTTGATCCCGTCCATTAACCGCAGTTTTGAACAAAAAACTTCGCTCCTGATTCGTCAGGGTCGACAAATTAACATCCAATTCTTCTTCTTCCGCTTCTGTGAAGAAAACACCCGCCGAGATAGTAAAATTCTCAAAAGGAGTGTAGTCTGCGTTAAGCATCAAGTTCTTTTCTTCACGACGATCATAAGTATCTGGTCCCGTAACACGAAATGAATCTGAGACAGAGTCTCTGTTCTCATTAAAAACTCCATTCTCATCAAAGTCTTGAGTAAAGTTATGCTGCTCACCCCACTCATTTCTGAAGCCTTGGTCTACAGCGGCATTGAGGTTATCGTACAAAAACTGGCTCCCAATTCCGTTTACTTGTTGGTCAGCATATTGACCTTCTAGAAATACAGTCAACTTGTTACTCTGGTACTGGAGCTGAGCCACATAATAGTCCAATTCCTCAGTACGATAATCAGTCCAATCGCCTTCTTCCTGGTGGGTGACCGCTAAACGGTAATTGAGCTGACCTCCAAGGAAATCCTTAACCAAAGGTCCCGTCACATCAATCGTACTACGAAAATAATCATAACTGCCATATGCCACATCCACCGAAGCTACTTGCTCGGGTAGTGGTCTCTTCGCTACGACATTAACTATTCCAGACAAAACCCCAATCCCATACAACAACGAATTAGGACCGCGGACAACTTCCATTCTGTCAATATTAGATGAATCAAGAATACCACCCAAAATGGTAGCTCCGTTTTCTTGTGCGATTAAACCTCCATAGCGAAAACCATCTCGGTTTTGAAATGGGACATTAAACCCTCTGATAATAACAACATTATCAAACCGTCCCCCAAGGCCTCCTCTAGAAGAAGGTGATCTATCAGCACTATCTTGATCATTCGCACCCGGAGCATTTACTCCATTACGAGTTCCCGAAGCAGCATCAGCTGAAAATTCTTCAGTAAAGACCCCTGATGAATATTCTAGGGCCTCAGCAAATGAATTTGCTCCACGGTCCTTCAGGAAATCTTGATTAATAACCTCAATTGACATCGGAATGTCTTTAATCGGGGTATTCAAGCTGGTACCGGAGGTCGTATTAGTGGAACGGTAACCAACATCCGAGGATGCATCTACCGTAAAAGGCGAAAGTTCAAAAATCTCTCCATCATCATCGCTTTGGGCACCCGAGAACGGGATGCTAAGCACCGAGATGGCGAAGGCAAAAGCCAGAGGCTTACCAAGGCGAACACGTAATTGGTCAACGGCACACAAGTTATCGATCATAGCCAAACTAGTTGTATTTTTTTGTTAAGGGTAATGTGGGCCACCCAGGCTTCGGGCAAAGAGCAATTGCAGTGTTACTCAAAAGACGGAGTGGGGTTTGATAATTAATAAGAACTAATTGATATTTATAATTATTATCAAGCAATTTTGCTCATTTTCTTTAAATTTATCCCAAAAACAGCTCTAAGCGTGCATTCTAGGCATAAATATTTATTTATATTTATAATTTTATTATTGAAACCATAAGCTTATGAAACTTATAAAAGTTGCATTCCCGTTTCTCCCTGTTCTCATAACCCCCTCTGATGTCTCGGCCACGCAGCAAACGCATTTCCCAAACTCAAATAGCCAAGGAACTCGGCTTTTCGCAAGCCCTTGTCTCCATGGCGTTGAACGGGCGGAAGGATGACATATCCGAATCGACCTACAAAGCTATTTGGAATTACGCCTTGCAGCACGGGTACTCTCCGAGAGGGATGAGAATGGATACTGCTAACAATACAGCAGCAGCAACTACAATAGGCTATATCCTCAGATCTCCTCTTAAACTAGCGACGAAGAGTAATTTCTTTAGCCACATTCATCAGGGCTTGTACGATTACCTGGATTCAAGGAATATTAAAACGGTTTTCCTAGGCTCAGAAGATGACATCGTCAAAGAAACAGAGCAAAACAAACTATCCCTTCCACTTTCAGTCAAAGGCATCGCGATAATGGGCGAGGTTAAGCCAATTCTTTTCGACAGCCTGACAAAGCTAAACAAGCCAATAGCATACATAGCCGCTCGCAAATCAGGGTATTGCCATTCGGTATTATCCAACGAAGCACGATCTGCGGAATTTCTAGTAGACCACCTCATCAGCCTTGGACACCGAAACTTCGCATGGATCGGAGGAAATCGAAATTCAAGCAGATTTAAAGATCGCCTGAGCCAAATTCAAGACTCTCTACGTAAGCACGGAATCGAACTCCAAGACGAGTTCATTGCCTGCCAAGAGGGAGCGGATAGAAAAGAAGGCAACAACGCAGCAAAGAAGATACTCGAAGCAACTGACACGAACCGGATTCCAAGCGCGTGGATTTGCCTGAATGGCCTAATGGCACGGGGTGCAATCAACAGGCTCTATCAAAGCGGCTACAAAGTTGGCGAAGATATTTCAGTCGCAGCGTTTGATATGACAAATGTTTGCACAGAGGAAGATCCCTCGATCACTTGCAGTGGAGCAGATCCCGAACAAATGGGTGCCGAAGCTGCAAGAATATTAATGACTGCAATAAATGGAGAGACCAATGCCTTTTCCGACATTACACTCCCATCTACTCTCAGAGTAGGCCACTCAACAGGTGCGCTCAAAGTGCACGCATAAGGGATCTGAGTACCCCAATTTTGATTTATTCAAAGTTTTCTAAAATTCTTTGAACGGATCAGTGCCTTTAGCATCTATCAGTAAAGATAGGAGTAAGAACAATTTAAGGGTTTGTTCATATTTCAGCATTTAGTTTGTAGTTTGATAAGTTAAAGAAGACGTCGCATTTGCGGCGTCTTTTTTATTGCCGCAAAACAGTTTTACAAAGAAGCGGAAATTTTCTCACAAAACATTGAACGGTTATCCCGATACAGCATCTATCTCATTACAATAAGAACATTTTAAGGGTTTGTTCGTATTTAGTTTGTAGTTTGATAAGTTTGGAAAGCACCGCATTCGCGGTGCTTTTTTTGTCAAATAAGCCATCAGATTCTATAAATTAGGAAAAATAATTGAACGCTTGCCATCTAAACGCATCTCACTCTGTGCAGGAATAAAATTAGGGTTTTAATCAATTTCTGTATCTAGTTTGTAGTTTGATAAGCAGGAAGGCACCGCGATTGCGGTGCCTTTTCTGTTGCAGAGGACTCCCGTAGAATCTTTCCATCTTAGTATGCCTGATTTTCGTTCCTACTATGGAGATGTTGCTGGAAATGATATCGCAGAAATTGCGTTATCCCCGGAAGAATCAGCTCATCTCGTAGCTTCAAACAGAGCTCGAGTCGGACACCCCGTTGTAGCCTTCAACGGCAAAGGCCAGGAATGGAATTGCACACTATCCAAAGCTGACAAAAAGCGAGCCATTCTAAAAGTAGATACATCAATAAGCAAACAATTCGCAGGCGCTAAGATCAGCGTAGCTCAATGCCTTCCCAAAGGGAAAATCTTTGAAAACATTATACGAAAATCAACCGAACTTGGAGCTCACTCGATTTATCCTCTTAGTTCTGACAATTCAGAATTTCGACTGAAGAAAGAACGAGCCGACACCAAAGACGCCAAATGGACCCAAGCAACAATTGAAGGCTGTAAACAATCAGGAAACCCCTTCTTGCCAATAATCCAAAGCGTTTCAACGGCTTCAAATCTCATTGCCAGTGACCTCAGTGCGTTCGACATCAAACTAGTAGCCTGCCTTAGGGAAAACTCAATCTCATTGAAAAAGGTCTTAAAAAACAATTTAGCTCCAAATCGTTCAGCACTCGTTCTTATCGGCCCAGAAGGAGATTTGAGTAATCGAGAAACCGACGCCGCTATAGAAGCCGGCTTTCTTCCCTTCACACTTGGACCTTACGTTTTGCGATGCGAAACAGCGGCACTCACCTGCCTTAGCATTTTACGACACGAACTCGCATAAACAAAAACGCTCGCTACCAAACCATCAAACCGCCGGCGAAGGTAAACCCTGCTCCAACTGAGCAGAAGATGATTTTATCTCCATCTTCAAAGATACCTTCTTCTGCAGCCCAACCAAGCGCCATCGAAACCGATGCTGCTGAGGTGTTACCGTACTTGCCAACCGTAACAACAAATTTCTCAAACGGAATTCCAACTCGCTTAGCGACAGCCTTTAAGATTCGTTCATTCGGCTGATGAGGCACAACCCAGGATATTTCATCCATTGTCAAGCCATGGCGTTTGGCAGCAGATTCGATCAAATCCGCAAACGCAATCACCGCCCGCTTAAACACAGTACCACCATCCATCTGCAGATAGAAATTGTCTAAATTATCTCCCGGCTGAGGAATAGGCTTTAGAGCTCCCCCACTCGGACGGCAAATCGCCTCACTGTAAGTAGAATCGCCATTCAATTCCTGACGATACAAACGATGTCCCCCTTCGTCCGGCGTCAAAATCGCTGCACCCGCTCCATCGCCAAACAAAAATGCTGTCGCTGGATCCTTCGGATTTGTAATCGTCGACAAAATTTCCGCGGTCACAACCAACACATTTTTCGCCGTGCGGCCGCGAATGAACGAACGCCCAACCTCCAAAGCATACAACCAGCCCGAGCAAGCAGCATTCAAATCAAATGCCAATGCATGACCAATTCCGAGTTCCTTCGCCAAGCAACTCGCTGCTCCAGGAACGGGCTGGTCGGCTAACAAAGTGGCAACAATCACCGCGTCGATATCACTTGCTTTTAGCCCAGACATCTCGATTGCATTGCGAGTCGCGATTACAGCAAGAGACGTGGCAGACTCTCCGTCACTAATTACGTAGCGTTGGCGAATCCCTGTCACCTTGATCATCTCCTCTTCCGTCTTTCCCGGAAATGCTTTCAAAATTTCTTGGTTCGAACGCACGTTCTTCGGAAGAGCATAACCAATCCCAGCGACACAAACAGTTTGGGATTCCATATCTCCCGCCGAGGGGACTGCACTCGTGGCAGTTGGAGCTACTTTTCTCTTCTCCAAATAGGCGACAACATCATCGCCAGACACGCGACCACCGGGCCCCGTACCCACGATACCTTCAACCTTCTCGACATCTAATCCGTTATCCTGAGCGAGTTTCTTCGCACGCGGCGTCCAACGAATGCCACTGACCACCTTCGCTTTGGTCGCTGGACCAGAAGCTGAGCCAACTGTAATTATTTCAGCCAACGGAGCGACACTGTCCACCGGAACACTGCTTGGCTTTTCTTCAGACTCATTCCCTGTCGATTCGTCCGCCGGAGACAGTAAGTGACTTAAAGATGAATCGCTCGTTTTTACCCGCATAAAGGGAGATCCAACTTCGATGATGTCTCCCGCACGGCAAAATAACTTTTCAATCGCCCCATCACAAGGAGCTTCGAAATCAAAAACTGACTTATCGCTTTCTAACTCCGCCAACTTGTCACCTTTTACGAAAGATTCCCCTGCTTCGAGCAGCAAATCTATTAGCGTCATCTCATTGACAGTTGCTCCCATTGAAGGGATTGGCAGATCGATTAGGAATTCGGACATTTAGATAGATATTTTTGGAGCTATTTTCGCGAACCAGGAACCTCCCCTACGCTACTAAATTGATTCCTTACGTTTGATGCTCGCCTCAACGAACGCTTTAAAAAGTGGATGAGCTTTATTTGGCTTCGACAAAAACTCGGGATGCGATTGGACCGCCAAAAACCACGGATGGTCCTTCAATTCGACCATTTCTACCAAATTTCTTTTTGGGTTCACACCGCTGACGAGCATCCCTGACGCTTCGAGTTGCTCGACGTATTCATTATTAACTTCATAGCGATGACGATGACGTTCACGAATCGTCTCTTCTTTGTACGCAGCAAATGCATTCGTATTCTTTTTAACACGACATTCATAAGATCCCAATCGCATAGTTGCGCCCTTATCGACCACGAGCTTTTGCTCTTCCATCAAAGTGATCACAGGAGAACTTGTTTCAGCATCGAATTCCAAACTGTTTGCGTCTTCCAAACCTAAAACATTGCGGCAGTATTCAATAACGGCTATCTGTAAACCAAGGCAAAGACCGAAGTATGGCACATTATTCTCTCTCGCAAACTTCACTGCAGCAATCTTGCCCTCAACGCCACGGTCTCCAAAGCCACCCGGAACGAGGATCCCGTGCAAGTTCCTCAACTTATCAACGCCACTTTGTGATTCCAAAGCTTCTGCATCGATTCGAATGATACGAACTGCGCAATCGGTTCCAATACCCGCATGCGTCAGAGACTCATAGACCGACTTGTAGGCATCTTGAAGCTCAATGTATTTTCCTACGACTCCGATTTCAACACGATCCGAAGGCGATTTCAAACGACGAACAATCCCTACCCACTCGCTTTCTCCCTTCAAAGGAGCATCCAAACGCAGTCGCTCGACTACGAGATCATCCATTTTTTCACGCTGCAACATGAGTGGAAGCTCATAAATCGACTCCTCAACGTCCATCTCCTCTATCACAGCCTTAACCGGTACGTTACAATAGAGACTCAATTTCTCGCGAAGCTCTTGGTCCAAGTGATGCTCGGTGCGGCATACCAAAATGTCTGGCTGTATACCAATTTCACGCAATTTTGCGACACTCTGTTGCGTCGGCTTAGTCTTTAATTCACCTGCTGCATTCAAGAAAGGCACCAACGTTACGTGGATAAACAGAACATTCTCTTGTCCAGCTTCGAGAGCGAATTGTCGCATCGCTTCCAAGAAGGGCAAACCTTCAATGTCTCCCGTTGTTCCACCGATTTCAGTAATCAATACATCGACATCTTCACTGGACTGGAGGATTCGGTCCTTAATTTCATTGGTCACATGTGGAATCACTTGCACCGTCTTTCCAAGGTACTCCCCGCGACGCTCCTTTTGGATAACAGACTCGTATATCTGCCCAGAAGTAAGGTTATTAAAGCGACTCAACTTCCCTGAAGTGAAACGCTCATAGTGACCCAAGTCCAAGTCCGTCTCCGCTCCATCATCTAAAACGTACACCTCTCCATGCTGAAACGGATTCATTGTTCCAGGATCGACGTTTAAATAGGGATCGAATTTTTGAATGCGAACCGTCAAACCACGTTCCTCGAGTAGTGCTCCTAACGAAGCAGCGATGAGGCCTTTACCCAGAGACGAGACCACGCCTCCTGTTACGAAAATATACTTCTTTGGCTTATTTTTCTCCACGTTGGCACGCATCAGAATCGAATAATCGAAGCGAGGTCAAACACTCAAATCTAGGAGAGGAAAATTACGTATCCCGCATACCCAACCAAGGCGACCAGAAGCGCCGTAACGATTATCGCCAAGCTTGCCTTCACAATCCGCCAAACAAGCCACAATACTAGCAAACAAACAAAAGCTGCTGTAGCCCACACAGCCCAGTCCGGGTATTCCGCTAATAATCTATCAAATTGCGATGCTAACTCCGTCATTACCGAGCAAACTATCCAAAGCTCCTAAAATGCAGCAACTCAAATAATGTTGCGCGATGAGATTCGCCCTATTTGGTAAAGGCTCGAATTGAGCCAACAACAACGGCCCTTTCAAAATTCTAACTACATAAACTGACCGCAAGCGTCCCCAGAATTTAAATGGCAAAAACTTACAACATCTATGGCATGGGCAATGCCCTCGTCGACATCGTCACCGAGGTAAGCGAATCCTTCATCGAGCAACACAAAATCGAAAAGGGTCTTATGACACTCATCGACGAAGAACGCCAAAACCAACTGGTCGAAGCAATTAACCTCGAAGCATCAAACCTGCAATGCGGAGGATCTGCAGCAAATACCGTCATTGGAGCCAAACAGTTCGGAGCCAATTGTTTTTATTCCTGCAGAGTAGCCAGCGATGAGATGGGCCAATTTTACATGAAAGACCTTACCCAAAACGGTGTTAGTACAAATCTTTCAAGCGACACGCTCCCTGAAGGGGCAACTGGCAAATGTCTCGTTATGACAAGCTCAGACGCAGATCGCACAATGAATACGTTCCTTGGGATCACCGCAGATTACTCCAGTACCGAAATTGTCGAATCGGCAATCGCGGATAGCGATTACCTCTACATAGAAGGCTACCTTATTGCTGCAGAGGGAGCCCGAGTCGCCATGAAAGAGGCACTCGAAGTCGCCCAAAAAAATCAAGTAAAAACAGCGATCACCCTCTCCGACCCGAATATGGTCACTTTCTTCAATAACGAAATGAAAGATGTTATTGGAAAAGGCGTAGATCTCTTGTTCTGCAACGAAGAAGAAGCAAAATTGTTCACTGGAACCGGCGATCTCGAATCAGCTAAAGAAGCCTTAAAGAAATACGCCAAAAGCTTCGCCGTTACAGAAGGTCCCAGTGGAGCGACTGTATTCGATGGCAACGAATTTATAAAAATCGAAGCCTACCCAACTAATGCTGTAGATACAAACGGCGCAGGTGACCTCTTCGCCGGAGCGTACCTTGCAGCAATAACTCAAGGGCAATCGCCTAAGGAAGCGGGACAACTTGCTAGCAAAGCAGCTTCCCAAGTTGTCGCCCAGTTCGGGCCAAGACTCTCAAATGAGCAAGCAACGTCTATAAAGGAAAGCTCTCTTGTATAAGCACGAACATTTAAAATCGATTTGTATCTAAAACATGCCGACCAAGCATGTCGCTGTCATTGGAGGAGGAGCTGCTGGCTTTTTCTCCGCAATTACTTGTGCAGAAGCATACCCTGACGCTCAGGTAACGATCTTCGAAAAATCTCCCAAAGTCCTCAGTAAAGTTAGGATTTCGGGAGGAGGACGTTGTAATGTTACACACTCGTGCTTCGACCCCAAAGAGCTCGCTACAAAATACCCACGAGGCTCCCGAGAACTCCGAGGAGCCTTCCACAAATGGCAACCTTTGGATACAATCAATTGGTTTCAAGAAAAAGGCGTTGAGCTCAAAACCGAAGAAGACGGTCGCATGTTCCCGACCACAGACGACTCCCAAACGATCATCCACTGCCTTCTATCCTCTGCTCAAAAATGCGGCATCATAGTTCGGACTAAAACGAGCGTAAAAACAGCTAATCGAACAAACCGTAATGGGTTTTCAATCACTGATAGCAACAACGAAGAATACGACGTAACCCATCTAATAATAGCAACAGGCGGCACTGCTTCTCCTCAAAAATCGATTGCAGTCCAACTCGGCCACACGCTTACACAGTTAGCTCCTTCATTATTCACTTTTAACATCAAGGATCCGCTCATAGATGGGTTGGCTGGCCTATCCGTATCATCCGCGCAAACTTTGTTTCCACCTACGAAACTCAAACAATCAGGCCCCATGCTTATCACGCACTGGGGACTAAGTGGCCCCGCGATTCTAAAGCTATCAGCTTGGGGAGCTCGAGATTTCGCCGACAGAGACTATGCCTTCTCTTTCAACGTAAATTGGTTAGGTGGAGAAATGAGCTTTGAACGCGTCAAAGAATTGATGATACAGACCAAAAAACTATCATCAAAAAAGCTGACAACTACCTTATCTCCCTTTGATCTGCCCAAACGATTCTGGTTAAGGCTTTTGGATATATGCTCAATCCCATCAAAGCAATGGGCCCAGGTCTCCAATACAGAAATAAACGCTATCGCCAATAAAATCACGCGTTCGGAATTTCGCACAGATGGGAAAAGCGTGAACAAAGACGAATTCGTCACCTGCGGCGGGGTTTCACTCAAAGAAATCAATTTTAAAACCATGCAAAGTAAACTAATCCCCAATCTCTACTTCGCTGGAGAAGCTCTTGATATAGATGGGATTACAGGAGGGTTTAACTTTCAAGCAGCCTGGACTACTGGAAGAATAGCAGGTTTGTCATGCTTGGCTGAATAAATCCCCGCATCCAAAACAACTGGTATCTTATTCTTGCTAAATCGAAACAGGGAAACATTAATACTGTCTTCCTTAACGTTAACCACTAATAACATTATGAAAAAATCCATCTCCCTTCTATCAATTCTTGCACTTACTTTCGGCGCTTTCATTGGATGCGCGGAAAAATCAGAGTCTGAAAAGGCTGCTGACTCTATGGAAAAGGCTGCTGGCCAAATGGAAAAAGAAGCTGAATCTGCTGCGAAAGAAGCCGAAAAAGCTGCTGAAGAAGCCAAAAAGGCTTTGGGCCACTAAGATCGATTTCAGGTAAATGAAGTCATCTTATATCAAAGCGCTCAGCATCTCCGCGATCGCACTCCTCTATTCTGGCTGCTCTAAGGAGTCAGAGGAAAGTGTGGTTGCCGAAACTGAGAAAACGGTTGAAGCCGTCGAGAAAGAAGCTCCTAAGAGCGATCTTAAGTCTAGCCTAACAAAGGGACTTTCCAACCTAACTAAAGGCGGTGAAGATTCCAAGAAAGAGCTGGCCTCGGACTTGAACTCGAAGATTGAAGAGCAAAGCTCTAAAATCGAAGAGCAAAAGGCCGAACTCGTCGAACAAAAGGAAGCTATGACAGCCAAGCTCAACGAGCAAAAAGCTGAAGTAGAGTCCCAAGTTGAAGAGCAAAAAGCCGAGCTTGAGGAGAAAAAGGAAGCTATAACAGCTAAGTTCGCAGAACAAAAAGCTGAAATAGAAACCCAGGTCGAAGAGAAATCTTCTGCACTTGCCGAAAAAGGCTCTGCATTGACTTCGGCTCTCTCTGATAAATCGGCTTCTCTTACAGAAAAGTACGAAGAGCAAAAAGACGCTCTAAGTGCCAAATTCGAAGAGCAAAAAACTGCATTGCTTTCTCAGTTCCAAGAGCAGAGTGGCGGTTTGATGACTCAGTACGAAAGCCTGAAGTCCAAGTACGCTAGTATCAGCTCCTCTCTATCAGCTGAGTCTAAAAGTGCGATCGACGCAAAGATGCCTAGCCTCGAGAATAGCCTAAGCAGCCTCAAGGATATGGTTTCCAATTATAATCCAGAGTCAGTCGCGCAAATTAAAGAGCTTAGCTCCAAATATGAGAGCGAAATCGCAACTGCGAAGAAGCTGTACAGCGAAATCTTAGCTTACACTAAAGGCGGAAGCCAATAGTCAGTAATCTGATAAAAAATTTCGAGCGGAACTCAATACTGAGTTCCGCTTTTTTGTGGATTCAACGCTTAACAATCTCCAGCTAATCATTCTCAAGAGGTCGCTCTTAGCCCCGGAATTGGCAGGAATGTGAAGGAGTTCGAATTGTTACCCCTTCTCCTATTTACTAAGCTTTCGCCGGAGCATTCCGATAAATAGCTTTCAATGGGGAACGGCAAGAATACAGCACTTAGGGATACGATGTACCAGCTTCGAGTTTGGCTACCTATCATCGTTGCCTACGGAACGATTCTCTTTCTAGCGACAGCGAGGGCCAACAGCGGGGCACCTCCCCCATCCCTAAGTATACATGATAAAGTTCAGCATTTCATTTTTTACGGTCTCGTCGGCACCCTCCTGCAAAGAGCGATGCCGCTACACCTCAAGCGTATCACTTCTTGGGTAATCGCGTTTTCACTTACAGCAGCCTTAGGGTTGATCGATGAAATCTGCCAACACTACAATCCTGGAAGAACAGGTGACCCCTTAGATTGGTTCGCAGATTGCCTCGGAGGTCTCACTGGCATCCTTCTATACAATTGGGTACGCCCCTACCGACGTTTTGTCGAATTCTCTCCATTAAAGTGGGCCTTGGCTCGCATCAGTCCACAAAAGCTTGATCTCGCTGATTTTACTCGATCTAGCCAGCCTTAGTTTCATATAAGCCGAACCTGGAAATGCCCAGGTTCTTAGCTTTAGCTCTTCTCATCCCCATTCTACACCATGCGACCGCGTGGGGGTCCGTCTCAAAAGAACTCGAGGCAATCCTACAGCGCTCCTTAGAGCCGCGATTTTCTGACTTAGAAGAGATGAAATCAAGTCGCGTCATACGCGTACTCGTTACCTACAACAATACCAATTTCTTCATCGACCAAGGACGCGAGCGCGGCTTCGAGTGTGAGCTTCTAAAACAGTACGAACGCCACTTAAACCATACCATCGAAAACGAAGACAAAAAAATTCGATTCGTTTTCATCCCCGTTCACTTCAACGAACTCATTCCCTCTCTTCTCAACGGAACTGGAGATATCGTTGCAGCCGGCCTGACCGCCTCTTCGGAAAAATCGAAGCATGTCAGCTTCACCACACCCTACTTAACCGATATCAGCCAGGTCGTCGTATCATCACAATTCTCTCCGGCCTTAAGCAGTTTGTTCGATCTATCGGGAAAAACCGTTTACGTTTCACAAGACTCAAGCTACCGAAAAAATCTAGAGCGTATTAATAGAGCGCTTACGATACTTAGAAAATCTCCAATAACCATCCGAAGTCTAAATTCAAATTTTGAGACAGAGGATTATCTAGAGCTCCTCGATGCAGGCATTATCGAATACACAATAGCGGATCAACATATTGCAAACGTTTGGGCGCCAGTCCTCGCAAACGTAAATGTACTAAATGATTTTCAAATCAGCAACTCGAGCTCAATAGCTTGGGCAGTTAGGAAAGAAAATACAGAACTAAGGCGAGACCTCGATCGCTTTGTATCCAGCGTCAAAAAGGGAACCCTTCTGGGGAATATATTTTTCACACGCTACTACGAGCAATCAGAACGACTTGAAAACCCTCTCTCCCGTATTACCAAATTACAAATGCGTAGCTACCAGAGCGTTTTTCAGAAATATGCCAAAATGTATGATTTCGATTGGCTGCGTCTCGCAGCCCAAGGCTTTCAAGAAACAAACCTAAACCCCAAAGCAGTAAGCCGCGTTGGAGCCATCGGGATTATGCAATTAATGCCAAGCACTGCCTACGCCATGGGATTCTCAAACCTACAAGACCCAGAAGAAAATATTCATGCCGGCACCCACTACATGTACGATATTCTAAACCAACTATCCCTCGACGAAAATCTCGATCCTGCTGTGAAATTCGACTTCGCCCTCGCCTCATACAACGCAGGACCAAGCCGCGTCATCAAATGGCGCAAGCAAGCAAAAGAGCTCGGCCTCGACCCCAACAAGTGGTTTAACAATGTGGAGAAAATTGCTTATCAAGATGTAGGGAGAGAAACAGTACGCTACGTTAGCAATATCAATAAATACTATGTTGCCTACCATTTAGCCACCGAGGCAGCTGAGCAAAAAGTTAGCGCCCTGAATAAAACCAAACAAGACCACACTCTAAGCTCCACTTTGAGCAATCCTTATTTGAATTGATTTTGATGCAGGAGTGAAACTACCCCTCGCTCCATGGTTCAAGGGAACCAAAGGATTCGCCTCTGGAAAATACATTGCCGCACAGCCTTCTGGGATTTCATAGGGCAACGCGATAAAACGATTTAACGTCCTCGTTTCATCTTCAAATTGGGACGAGACATCCACAATTGCTTCGGGGCGCAAATCCAGGCGCTCCATATCTACTTTATTCATAAATATAACACGACGCTCCCCATAAACCCCTCGATAACGATCATCCAATCCATACACCGTTGTATTGTACTGATCATGACTTCTTATCGTCATTAGCAATAAATGATTCTCCTTAGCAGCTTCGATATCTAAATCACACGCGAAAAAATTAGCTTTACCCGTACCCGTCTCAAACACGCGTTCTTTCGCAGCGTTGTAGAGATAAAACCCACCAGGTTGAGACACTCTTTCATTAAAACTATCAAACCCAGGGATCACCTCCTCAATTTTGTCACGGATAAAAGAATAATCCGCTTCAAACAATCCCCAATCGATCTTATCTTCTTCTAACAACGTCGCCCGAGCCAATCCACACACAATCGCTACTTCACTCTTCAACCACTGCGATGCCGGCTGCAAACGACCTTGAGAACGGCTCACAATTCCCATCGAATTTTCAACCGTTATCCACTGAAGCCCAGATTTCTGTTCATCCCTTTCAGAACGCCCCAGGCACGGCAGTATCAACGCTTCTTTACCTGTTATTAGATGAGATCGGTTTAATTTTGTGGATACATGAACTGTCAAATCGCAATTTCCTAGAGCCTCAGCTGTATAATCAGTATCGGGCGATGCAGATAAAAAATTTCCGCCCATAGCGAAAAACACTTTCCCGTTCCCTGCTTTCATAGCCCGAATAGCATCAACAACATGATGACCCATTTCTCGAGGAGACTTAATCCCAAAGGCACTTTCGAGAGAGCGGTGAAATGCCTCAGGCATAATCTCACAAATACCCATCGTACGATCGCCTTGGACATTACTGTGCCCACGCACAGGACACAACCCAGCCCCATACTTACCAATCGCTCCTCTCATCAGATGCAAATTCGAAAGCTCTTGAATCGTCGCTACCGCATTTCGGTGCTGCGTCAACCCCATCGCCCAACAAGAGATAATCCGTTCGTTTTCGCAAAACGCATCACCCAACATTTCCATTTGCTCGCGAGTGGCCCCGCTAAGTCGAACTAACTCATCCCAGTCTTCAGAATCAGTTTTAGCCCGAAATACCTCAAACCCGTTGGCAAAGTTTTCAATAAAATCTGTATCTAAAACATCACTGCGCGTTCGAGCATTTTCCAAAATTCGCTTAGCAACCCCTTTAAACAAGGCCTGATCTCCATTGGTTTTCAAACAAATGAAATCATCCGCAATTTCCGTTTTCCCACCCAGAAGTTGCGACATTCGTTGCGGATGAGCAAAGGCCTTGAGACCAGCCTCTTGCAATGGGTTTATTGAAATTATCCGAGCTCCATTTTCTTTGGCCTCCTGCAAAGAAGAAAGCATCCGAGGATGATTGGTCCCTGGGTTCTGTCCAATAATCAGCAATAACTCAGCATTGTGAATATCCTCCAAACTAACAGTCCCCTTGGCGACACCGATACTCTGCTTCAAAGCCAAGCCGCTCGACTCGTGACACATATTAGAACAGTCGGGCAAATTATTAGTCCCAAATGTGCGAGCAAAAAGTTGATACAAAAATGCAGCTTCATTACTCGTACGTCCCGAGGTGTAGAAAATCGCCTCATTCGGGTCCCCCAAATTTCGCAAATGCCCACCAATTTTTTCAAAGGCATTTTCCCAAGAAATCGGCTCATAGTGAGTTTCCCCTTCTGGCAAATAGAACGGTTGTTCGATCCGACCTTGCTGATCGTGCCAATAATCCGACTGCTCTGCTAATTCAACAACGCTGTATTTTTCAAAAAAAGTAGTCGTTACTAAACGACGCGTTGTTTCAGAAGCCACCGCCTTCGCTCCGTTTTCACAAAACTCACTTGGCGATCGCTTCCCATCCGGGTCTGGCCACGCGCAGCTCGGGCAATCAAACCCTCCCTTTTGATTGAGCATGGCCAAGGCTTTACCCCCTCTCAATAACCCACTTTGTTGCAAAACGTTCTTTAGTGAACTAACGACCGCTCCACTTCCCCCCGCCTTGTCCGCAGGCTCGGATCGAGACAATTCTTCGAAAGATTCAGGTGTATTTGAATTTGGACTATCACTCATAATCTATGAATTCCTCAAAAACGTATGCGTTCAGGAGCACTATATACATTAAATCGCGTATCCTTCAAAAACCCAACCAAAGTCACCTTAAAGAAATTAGCCAACTCCACCACTAAACTCGAAGGCGCTCCTATACTTATCACGATCGGACATCCCACAATGATCGCTTTTTGTATCAAATCAAATCCAACTCGACCGCTTAGCAATAAAACGTTCTCACCCCACCCGTCCAAACCAGACTCGAGTGTTTCACCAATCAGTTTATCGAGTGCGTTATGCCGGCCTATATCTTCTTTAATACCCAAAAATTCGCCTGAAAAATTCAAACGAGCGGCAGCATGCAAACCACCAGTATTAGTAAAAATCGATTGCTCTTCGACCAATCGCGTACCCAAACCTTGAATAAATTCTGCGTCAATTTTGGCCCCTTCATAGGGCAATGGGTTCTTGCGAAAAACTCTAAGCGTTTCCAATGCACTCTTTCCACACGCTCCACATGCAGCGCTTATTGGGAATGCCCGGCTGAAGCGACATGAATCAAACGTCGAAGGGTCTACGAGTTGTATCAGCGAACGCATTGCAGGCAATGTAGCGTCCTTTTCCTCCTTAAAGGTGACAGACCGCACGTCTTCAATTCGTCGGATAATCCCTTCGCACAACAAAAACCCCAACACCAAGTTTTTGTCATCTCCCGGAGTTCTCATCGTAACTCCAATGTTTGCTATCTCAGATTCTGTCTTCAATCCCATTTCTAAAGGCTCCTCGACCACCACTCGATCTTCTATGGTATGAGAGTTACCATTCGAATATCGAAGAATTCGAGAACTTACACTGGCGATAGAATTACCTGAAGGATTCAGTGGCATAAATAAGGGCTTAAAACGACTCGATTATCGCCAGGTTTGATCAGTGGATTCGAGCTAAAACACTGCCTCTACCCCAGAAACAGGTTAACTTTCTGCCAACAAAGAAATATTGCCAGCACACCTAAGCTTAACTCATGGTCAACGGTCACACCAATTTTAGAAAAATGACCACCGCAACAACAGATCTCGACGCTCTCATAAAAAAAATGGCCAACGAGGCCCGCGAAGCCTCTTTAATTTTGGCAAACGTCCCAAGCGAGCAGAAGAACAAAGCCATCCTTCGTATGGCGAGCTTGCTCGAAGAAAACGTTGAACTGTTGAAAGTGGAAAATGAGAAGGATCTCCTTGCAGGACGCGACGCAGGGCTTTCAAGCGCGATGCTTAACCGACTCGAACTTAACGACAAGCGCTTCAACTCTATGATCGAAGGGGCCAAACAGGTTGCCTCTCTTGAAGATCCCGTCAGCGAATCACTTGAAACCCACAATCACCCACAAGGTTTCACCATTGAGAAAGTTCGCGTCCCCATCGGAGTGATCGGAATCATATACGAATCACGACCCAATGTCACAGTCGACTGTGCGATACTTTGCTTAAAATCAGGAAACGCTTCAATCCTCAGAGGTGGCAAAGAAGCTTTTCACACCAACACGGCCCTCGCAAAGCTCGTCACTCAAGCTTTGGCTGAAAGCGGTCTTCCTGAACACGCAGTTCAATTCATCCCCACAACCGATCGAGCGGCGCTCAATACATTACTCAAGCTCGACCAACAAATCCAATGCATTATCCCTCGCGGTGGCGAAGGATTGATCCGCTTTGTTGCGGAGAACAGTACGATTCCAGTCATCAAGCATTACGATGGTATTTGCACAGTTTACATAGACCAGGCAGCTAGCCTGAAAATGGCTAGCGACATCGTAGTGAATGCCAAAACGCAATACCCTTCCGTTTGCAATGCCGCGGAAAACCTGCTCGTCCACGCCAACGCCGCAAACTCGCATTTGCCAGCAATCGCCAAGGACCTGGTAGAAAAAGGAGTCACTCTCAAAGTAGACGAAACCAGCGCAGCGATTCTCAGAGAAAACGGCATCTCCTACGAAACGGCGAACGAAGCCGATTGGGGAACGGAATACCTTGATCTCGTTATCTCCATAAAAGTCGTCGATTCGACAGAAACTGCAATCGCATTCATCAACCAATACGGTAGCTCACACAGCGATGCGATTGTCACCGACGATCCTCAAGGCGCAGAGCTTTTCCTCAATTCAATCGACTCATCAACTGTCTATTGGAATGTAAGTACGCGATTCACAGACGGATTTGAATTCGGATTCGGAGCAGAAATTGGGATTTCGACTGACAAATTGCACGCTCGAGGTCCCATGGGACTAAAAGAGCTATGCAGCTATAAATACAAAGTTGTAGGCAACGGTCAGATTAAGAGCTGAGACAGCTAGGAACTTTGCTGAAATTTATAAAAAATGGGCCCCAGCTTGCGCTGGAGCCCGTACCCATAATTTTAGATATACCCAATACCTAAAAAATTAAAATTCGGAGGACAGTTTCTTTCGCACAATGCGAAGTCAACTTATTTAAAAATGGAGGAAATTTATTCTCTGGGCAAATGCCCTGAGCGGAATTATAATTATTAGTAAGCACTGTTAGCTGCTGCATGCCAAGCACTTTTTGCATGTGCACAGCCGAGATTAATCCCCTTTTTGCTCCTGTAAAAATTGCTGACGAGTGATATCATGTAGAGTCACCACTCCAATAACCCTACCTTTGTCCAATCGACTAACTACTGGCACCGCAACCCATTCAGTATTCACAAACTGCTTGGCAACTTCACGAATCTTTGTGTCCGGGTATACTTTAGGAAAAATGTCGGATATGAAGATTTCGCATACGCGTTTTTCAGGAGACTTCTCTCGAACGACTCGAATCCCCTTTCTATGCACCAAGCCAACATACTTCCGATCCTCATCCACCACCGGGTAAATCTTAAATCGCTCCGATTTTATCACACTATACGCATCATCCAGTGTCATATCTGCAGAAAGCGTGTGAACCGTATTTGTCATGATCGTACTAACCGGGAGGCTTTGCCATCCCATGCTTGGTCGCAAGATCGGAAATTTTCTTAAATTAATGCCGTCCTGCAGGAGCAACGACTCGTAAATGGGAATCTCCTTTAGCTTAGACGCGATCGCATACGACGTGAGGTTCGCTACCATAATTGGTAAAATCAAATTATAGTCCCCGGTCAGCTCGAAGATAATTAAGATAGAGGTTACGGGAGCTCGAATCACTCCAGCGAACATCGCCCCCATCCCTACTAATGCCAAAGTACTTGGCAGTGATGCCCCTTGAACGCCGAGCGATTCAGCTAAAACGCCCACAACTCCACCGAGCATTGCTCCAATAAAAAGAGTTGGAGCAAAAATCCCCCCCGCCCCTCCAAAGGAATAAGAAAAAATTGTGGCAAAAAACTTCCCAACAAGAAGTACGCATAAGATACCCAATCCTAATTTCCCAAACAAAGCAGCGGACAGGTCTTCATACCCAATTCCAAAAATACCCATGTGACCAAATTGGACATACACAAATGCTCCAATACAGCCAGTTAACAAGCCGCCCACTCCCGGCATCATCCAACCTACTTTTTTCGGAACCATCTTATTCCGGGCTCGTACCTCCAACAGCAGTTGAACAAACACATGGGAAATGCCTGCAGCGATAACTCCCAAGATCAAACTGAACAACAAGGCCTTCCAAGACAATGCATCCGAATGCCCAGGTACAAAAAACATAGAGCTCGTTCCCAATAAGGAACGCTCAGTCACAGAAGCAATCACTGCTACCATCACAATTCCCGC
Organism: Puniceicoccaceae bacterium K14; assembly: GCA_022538095.1. Classification (GTDB taxonomy): domain Bacteria; phylum Verrucomicrobiota; class Verrucomicrobiia; order Opitutales; family Opitutaceae; genus JAKYXN01. The sequence continues at coordinate 22,764 of JAKYXN010000065.1, forward strand.
AAAAGCCTTGTGCTTCAGGTCTCCCATGATCTCCTCGATCGCAAAAACGATCGCTGCCAATGGAGTGTTGAACGCTGCCGCAATACCACCCGCACAGCCCAAAGGAATAAGAGCCATTACCTGGCGCGTCGAGAGCCCAAGCCAACGCCCTACCCAAGAGGCAATCGCCGCCGAAAGTTGGACTGTTGGTCCTTCACGACCCAAACTAGCTCCCGTCCCAATGGAAAGCGTCCCCAGGACGAACTTGGCCAACGCCGTTCGAAATCGAATACGTCCGAACTTCAGATAGTAAGCTGCTTTGGTCTGTGGGATTCCACTTCCTGCCGCTTCCGGTGCCCAAATTTTTAGGAGATATCCAATCATCAAGCCTCCCAGAGTCGGCATCAAAATCAGCCCCGCAATTGCAAATCCACCTGGCAATTCCTTCATTCGATAGATGAAATTATGCTCTGCCCAGTGAATCGATTGATGAAACGCCACCGCCGCCAAGCCCCCCAGCAAGCCAATTAATAACGCAATCAAATGAAAACGCGTACGCCGATTACTTGAAACACGCTCCATAAATCGGGAAAATTTACGGCGGGACATACGATAATACGCTCTGCGAGACGATGGCATGCCTCGCATACTCAGAATCAGCTCGACTAGAGCAATTCTCTTTTTAACAAGAACTAAGCTAATTTCACTGTTCTATTGCAAAATGCTCAAGGAGTTACCAATACTCATTTTAAGATAACAGAGTTCCTACCGCGAACAACTTCTATTAATTTACCTAACTCGTCCAAATGAATCGCATATTACGGATTATTTCCATCGCTCTGGCCACGCTCCTATTCTCTCATGCAAGTGCCGAGACCAAAAGAGAGACTCTCGTTAATCGCCTAGTCAATTCCGAGTACGCTCTTGAGGAAGTCATGAGCAAACCAGAAACAGCGATCCCTTCCTCAGTTCTGAAGGACGCCAAAGGCCTCATCCTGACTGTCGACTATCGGGGCGGCTTCATCATTGGCGCCCACGGCGGGTTTGGAGTGCTTATCGTAAAGCATCCACTCACCGGAGAATGGGGCGTACCCGCCTTCGTACAAACCGGTGGAGCCAACATTGGCCTGCAGCTTGGTGGCAAGGAGATTGACACGATTTACGTCATAATGGACGACGATACAATCCGCAAAGCCTACACTGGGCGTTTTGACCTCAGCGCCTCAGCCGCCGCAGTTGCTGGACCAGTTGGCGTAGTGTCTGAGGCCAACGAAAGCAATGACTACAACAACGCAAACATCCTAGTCTATTCGACAACAAAAGGCCTCTTCGCTGGTGTATCCGTAAAAGCAGGCTGGGTAGCTCCTCAAAATAAAGTTACCAAGAAGTTCTACGACACACATTACAACACACCTGAAATCGTACTCAGCGATTGGTTCGAAATGCCTCAAGAATCCGTTTCTCTTGTACAGCGAATCAATTACTACATGAACGGCGGCCACTAAACTGTACGAACAATTTTTAAAATTAAGCCGTGAACAATTTTGTCACGGCTTTTTTGTATCCGTTTAACTAGTTGCAGTAATAGTTCCACAAACTAAATGCGTCCGGGGATTCATAATCCACATTATAAGCCCTGACTCTGTAAGAATTATCATCGCACAGAACAGCGTCGTAATCATTATAATACGTAGAACCTGCCGGAAGTCTTGCAATTTCTTGCCAAGATTCACCGTATCCATGTTCTGCTTCTATGATAAAACCTGTCTCATTGTTTGAATTATCAATCCAAGTGAGCCTGTTGTAGAGAAAATTTTGGCCTTGGCTGATCGCAGAGACCTGAAGGTAAGTAGGTGGAGCAACTGGCGGTATATGCAATAATAGATTTTTTGTCCCAGTAGGCAGCCCATGAATTTTGTTTTTCAGAACTGTTTCTTCTACCAAGTATTGAGTAACTCTACTAGGTGTCGCGTTTGGATTTATTTCTAAATAAATAGCTCCCGCTCCCGCTACGTGAGGAGTCGCCATTGAAGTTCCGGTCAAGTTCACGTAGCCTAAATTTGGATGGCTAGAATAAATACTCACTCCAGGTGCGAATATATCAACTTGAGAACCATGGTTCGACCCTCTGCCCTGGTTTTCAAACCAAATATGGTCGGTTCCTCCATTTGTCGCTCCAACTGTAATAACACCTGGAACACTACCCGGTACGTAACTTACAAAAGGATCAAACTCATTACCTGAAGAAGCCACAAAAGTTACCCCACTTGTAACGAGACTTTGCACTGCAACAGCCGGAGCCGACCCAGTTGAAGCCCCACTAGTTCCAGTCCTGATACTTGCACATACAACTGCAGGCCACTCGTACTCAGAAACATTGAAAGATATAAAATCGATGCCATTGCAAAAATATGCTGTTGTTGAAAAATAACTGTCGTGTAAACTAACGTTCACTTTAACAGGGTGGAGTATCACTCCATTCGCAACTCCTACAGTCGAACCACCCACCGTTCCTGCGACATGCGTACCATGTCCGCCATAGTCTTTTGTGCTATCGCATTGAACATAGGTCAGTGTGCAATCATCAGGATCGCTACCTGGAGGGCAAACTTCAATTATGTCGCTTTGGTAACCGCACACCCCTTCTCCAATCCTTCCCGTGAACTCTGGATGATTAACATCTATCCCCGAGTCCATAATATACACATGAACTCCTGAACCATTTCGGCTAGTCGTATAAGAATTGTCTAATGGTAGATTTCTTTGATCTAGTCGGTCAAGCCCTTCCCAGGACCCTACAGATGTTGTTGTCATTAAATAATCAGGATCAACTGACAAAACTAGTGGATCCTTCGACAATTTTTCTGCTTCCTCAGGAGAAAACGATGCAGAGAAACCTGATAATGCATTTTCCCATACGAAATACAAATCTCCATTATATTTTTCGACTAAAGCCTCTGCAATTTGTTGTAATGCTATTCCATCTTTCGTCATCAATTGCTTACCTTTAGTTTTTTCTCTTTGTATCCAAAATGGAAATACCCCATCATCCAAAACAACAGTATATTGATCCAATACATCATTAAATTCAAATTCTTGCGAAATTAGCATTCTTTCGGAATAGTCTCTCAATTTCGCTTTAGAGGCAGTGAAACGGGGAACTTCTTTTACCTTTCTCAATTTGTCGGGAATGTTGATTTCCCTTCTATCTAATTGTCGATTTTTCTCGAGATAACGTGTTGAGATCTTAACACGATCACTACTTTTCCTTTCAATTTGGCCTGCAACACTTGATATTATCGATACACTAAGAGCCAGTATAAAAAAGGTACTATATAACTTATGCATTAGTTTTATTAGGTTGAATGTTAGTGCAAACGTTCGTTCTTCGGGTTCGAACAATTACTAAATGCAAAAAATAAATAATATTTATCAAACTAAACAGTTTTTGCAGGGCAATCATTCGAGGCTACAACAATAGTTGATTCGCAACGAGATTAGGCCCTTAGGTAAGTATAGGGCCAATCTATGTCCATTTATATATTTTTTTATCACAACAGCATTAAGCGCTTACACTGTAAATCGAACTCACCTATCGTCGTCCGCCTCGCAGTATATCAAACGCAACCCAAGCCCCCAAGACCATTGAAAGCACAAAACCCAGCAACCCAATCAATGGATAACCAAACAGCAATGGCGGATTATTCGTGGTTATGATCAGAGAAGAGCCGACGATCAAACAACCAATAATGATTCCGAGCGTAATCTTGTTACTCGCATCTCCAATCGTATGATCGAGCTTATCTAGGCCTCGGTGCTGAAAGTTCACCTTCAAGCGATCCTGATCTACCTTGTTCAACAAGCGGTGCAACTCATCCGGCAACTGTTGCAAGTAGCTCAAGCTTCGACTCATACCGCTCTTAGCCTCCAATAAGATGCGTTTGGGGCTCTTCTGATCCCGAATCAAGGTTCGCAAAATCGGCTCAAATTGATCACTAATATTGTACTTGGGATCCAAACTATTCCCCGCTTCTTCAATACACAGGATTGCCTTCGCCACCAAAGAATATTCCCGAGCCAAATCAATTCCATTGCGGCCAAAAACATAAAACAAAGCCAAGATCGCCTTACCCATATTACCCACGCCGGTCTCCACGTTATAATGCGTGCGAATTGCGATCATCACCTCTCGCTCCATCTCGCGACGATTCAAAGGTTCACTCGATTCTGCCAATGCGATCGCCGTCGCGACGACATCCTCAGCACTTCCACGGACAAAGGCTAGAAAAAGGTCCGACAATCCATAACGCATTCGACGCGTCATGTGTCCAACCAACCCCCAATCTAAAAAACAAATGCGACTATCATCCAAAACTCGAATATTTCCAGCGTGCGGATCCGCGTGAAAAAAACCTTCGAGCATTATTTGATTAAACAAAGACTTTGAACCTATTTGGGCTATTCGTTTTGCCGCATTACTCCCACTCTCAAACTCCGCCAAATGCGCCCCCTCAATCCAATCCATAACAATAACTCGAGACGTACAAAGAGTCTCATACACTTGTGGTATGCATACGTCTTCTGGATACGGGTTTTGTATGGTAAAGAACTGCATACTCCTAAGCTCCTGGCTAAAATCGAGCTCACGCTCCAACCCCTCGCGTAAGGTTTCGACCAATCCGGGCAAATCATAACCTCTTAGCTCTTCCAATCGCTCATGGGCTTGCTTCGCAAACCAAAATAAAATATCGAAATCCGCTTCAATTTTCTTTCGTAGCCCAGGGCGTTGGACTTTGATTGCCACCGGCTTGCCACTCCCTTTCAAACGGGCATAGTGAACTTGTGCCATCGAAGCCCCAGCTTTAGCTTCATCTACAAAATCGACAAAGAAATCTTCTAAACTCCCACCAAGCTCATGCTCAAGCATCGGCTTAACATCCTCAAAATCCGCTGGAGGCACAGTTTCCTGAAGGAACCGAAGCTCGTCCATCAATGCTTGAGGCACCACATCCGGACGCATGCTCAGAAGTTGGCCAAATTTTATAAAAGTCGGTCCCAATTCCTCCAATACACAACGGATCCGCTCCCATTGATTTTTTCTATCTTTTCCTGTAGTACCAAAAGCACTAAGGACCCGCTGCGGTAAATCTAATCTATGGAGTAAATCCACAAACCCATTACGAGCGAGTACGGAGACGATTTCCTTCGCACGGACTGCGTTGGAAAGAATTTCGAAAGGCTTCAGAGCTATAAATCGTTTAGGTTACGAAATCATTCACTCGTTGCCGGCTCAGAGCAACACGCTTCACTAGCGAGCTTCTCTTCCAAAGCCTGAACGCGAGCTTCCAACGACTCAATCTTCTCTTTTTGACCGCGTCCTAGCTTCGCCAAAGTGTCATCTAAAACCGACTGCAACTTTGTACTCGCAACTTCAAATTCTTCCTTCCCCTCATCGGCCAATTTATTGGCAGCGTCTTTTGCTTCTTCCGCTGAAAGTTTCCCCTTTTTAACAAGATCGCTCAATGCGATCTCGGCTTTTTCTGTCGTAATCGCCGCAGCTCCTATACCGGCGAGAATAGCTTTTTTAACATGCTCGATCATAATGCCTTTAAACTATGATTCTGACACGCATTCGCAAACAATATAATGAAATCACCTCGAACGAGGCGTAATTTATCTCTACGATCTTGAACGAATAGCCACTTAACGCATCCTATAGAAAACGATGAAAACGACTCAGTTACCCAAAATTAAATCGATTCTATTTGTATGCTGGGGAAATATCTGTCGCTCCCCAGCTGCTGAAAATGTAATGCGATCACTCTTGGAAGAATCCGAATTAGAAGATGTCATTGAATGCGGCTCGGCGGGAACAATCAATTCTCACGCAGGCAATCCCCCAGATCCCCGCATGTCTGTAGCAGGCAAACGTCGCGGATTGCCAATGACCGGCTCGGCTCAATGCATTACGGAACGCGATTTGGATCATTACGATCTCATTATCACCATGGATGATTTCAACATGGAAAGTGTTCGAGACCTCGATCACTCGGGTATCACTAAAAACAAGCTAGTCCCGTTTTGCTCATTTTGCCAAAAGCATTCAGACACAGAAGTCCCCGACCCTTACTATGGCGGTGACGCTGGCTTCGAACATGTCCTCGACCTCCTTGAAGACGGCTGTTCTCAAATCATAGAAATAATAAAAAGTCAGCAAAGCTAGAGCATCTTTCATTCATTCAGTCGCATAATTGGCATGCTTAAAGAATGCCTCGCAATCCTGTTTCGTGATGGATCTCAACGCATCGGCCAG
>JAKYXN010000066.1 GCA_022538095.1 Puniceicoccaceae bacterium K14
GCTCGTTGTTAATTTTTTTAGCTCCTCGCGAATATCCGAGGGCATTTCGTCGGCTTTGTTCTTTATCATCGAAAACTTGATATAACTTTTGCATCTTATTGCAAATCAATTACTTGAGAACTTACACATTTTGTCCACACGGCCTAGAGTTAGTAAAATGGGTTAGCTCGCAAAACCCTTCGTTGCCTTTCTTTTGCATTGGCGGAATTACCCGCGAAAACATTTCGCAAGTTGCAGCAGCAGGAGCGTTGCGAATCATTTCAATAGCCGACGTTCTGTGTGACGAAAACACATCTAGAACTGTATCCAAAATAATCCAGCTTACCGAACAGTACAATAACCCAAAACTGGTTCAATAAACAAGAGGCAAATCTCAAAGTCACCCACTCCCCCCCCTCTACTCAAACGTTACTTTCGCGGCGCGATTTAGTAACGTTATTGCAAAAGCAAGCGCTTCATATTGACCGTTTTGTTAAAGATACCTAACAAAGTTTTTAGAGGCGCAAAAATTGCGTATATTCCAATATAAGCATACTATTTGTATTCCAATATAAGCATACTATTTGAGTTGCCTTACCTAAAAACTAAAGAACTAAGCTATGAAACAAACCAACTACAAACGGCCATCCATCTTTCTGGGTGGTTTGCTGACAATACTCGCACTGCTAATACAAGGCAGTGTTTTCGGTCAGGGTATAACATCCTCTGCCATCAATGGTAGCGTAACGGACTCCAGTGGAAACATCTCTGGAGCTGAAATTAAAGTTACTCATGAACCCACTGGAACCGTTTACAAAGCAACTAGCAATCAAGCAGGACGGTTCAATGTTCGCGGCTTACGCGTTGGCGGTCCATACACCATAGAAGCTACGTCCGCTGGCTATCAAAGCTTCGTACGCAAAGGTATCTACTTAGAACTCAGCCGAACGCTAAGCGTTAATGCTGTACTAAGCGATTCAGATGACGTTTATGAGCTCGAAGAATTCACAGTACAAGCTGACGAAGCTCTTCAATACGGAGCAAGCTCCGCAGGTGCTGGATCCGTCATCGGCGGAAACCAATTGAGTGAATCTCCAGCATTGAACAAGTCTTTCAACGATATATCTCGCCTCAACCCGTATGCAGTACTTCAGGACGGATCTTCGGGTGCAGGGGAACTTGTTGTCGCAGGACAAAACAACCGCATGAACAGCATCCAAATTGACGGTGTCAAAATTAACGACCAATTTGGACTTGGAGGTTCGGGTAACCCCTCTCTGGCCAACCCAATCGCACTTGAGACTATTGAAGAAGTTGCGATTGAAGTCTCTCCGTACGATGTACGTCAATCCGGCTTCACAGGTGCAACAGTCAACGCCGTAACTAAAAGTGGTAGTAACGCCATAACTGGCTCAGTTTACTATTTTTACGAAGGTGAGGATATGCGTGGCGATAATCCGATTACTGACGAAAAAGACCTCTTCGAAGAAACTACACAAGGGTTCACACTTGGTGGCCCAATCATTAAAGATCGGCTTTTCTTCTTTGCTTCATACGAAGAACTTGAACGCGACATCCAAGCTCCAACAGCAGGCTTCACTCCAGATCCTACCGACTTACAATTAGTGATCGATAAAATGATTGATGATTATGGCTTTGACCCAGGGGATTTTGGATCAGATGGACCATCCACACTGAACGATGAAAAGTCATTAGTTAAGATTGACTGGCAAATCAACGAAAAGCACAGAGCATCGCTCAGATGGAATAAAACCGAAGGCAACAATCCTCAATTTACTGAATTCGACGATTTTAATTCTTTCTCACCAGAAACAAATCTAACTTCGCACTGGTATACGGATACTCGTTCAAATGAGTCTTATGTTTTCCAGATGTTTAGTGATTGGAGCGACAATTTTTCCACTGAATTGCGTATCGGCCGCTCAGACTTCGACAGCACCCCGATAAATCCAAACGTTTTCCCTGAAATTATCATCGATAATTTTGAAGGCACTACTCGAATAGGTGGAACCACTTCAGGCGGTGAACTCTATTTTGGTCGAGATGACTCCCGACATTCAAATCTACTATCAACAGATGTTGAAAACTTCTATCTGGGAGCCGATTGGACAGTTGAAAACCACGCTATTACGTTCGGAATCGATCGTGAAGAGTCCACTTTCTTCAACCTATTCCTTCAAGAAACCTTTGCTGAAATTGAATTTGAAGGACTTGCCGGATTCCTAGCTGATGAAATTGATCGCTTCGACCGAGCATACGGAATCGAAGGAACTCCAATTGGCGCTGAATCTGATTTCACAGTCACTGGTTTCTTCGTACAAGACAGCTGGCAAGTAAACGAAAAGCTTGGCCTCAATTTTGGCCTTCGCTACGACACAGTCGAAGCTGACAACACTCAACCAGAGAATCCTGGAAAGAATGGACAGACCTTTGAAGAAATCTTCGGTGTACCCAACACCAATACAGTTGATGGCACCGACCTACTAGCACCACGCTTTAGTTTCAACTACGACATCGGCGATGAAAACCCAATCAAACTAACAGGGGGAATTGGCCGATTCTTAGGGCGTAGTCCTTGGGTATGGATTTCGAATACATTTTCTAACAATGGAGTAAGCTCGGTCGATATAAGCGCACCGCCATCTGGATTCAACAGAGCAGACGGCGGAGGACTCCTTAATTATCTAGCGAATGATTTCGATCCTGAGAATCCAGTCTTTTTTGCCGACCCATCAGCTCTCGACCCAACTGCAAGATCGCAAGTAGACGTATTGCAAGACGGCTTCGAGCTTCCCTCTATGATACGCACAAACTTGAGACTCGAGCGCCAATTCGCGACCGATAGCCCGTGGTCTGCTTGGGCGGAAATTCTCTATACCGACCACGAAACTGCTCTTTACACAAAGAATCTAAACATAGAGCAAATTGGAACTACACCAGACGGGCGCCCACTCTACAGCGGATCCCCTTTCTCTGGGAATGGACTTAGTCCTGATTATCGGGATGTTTTCCAATTATCAAATAGCAGTGGTGGGGACTCCACAAACATCAGTTTTGGGATTGATAGATACCTTAAGAACAATTGGTGGTTCAACGCGACCTACACTTGGGGTGAAGCAAACGACGTATCAAACCAAGGGAGCTCGACTGCTAGCAGCAACTGGCAAGGCAACCCAGCACTTGATCCGAACGCAGGGACTGTCACCGCATCAGAGTACGAAACCGAACACCGAATACTCTTACGTGCTGGATACAATTGGGAATGGAAAGAAGGCTGGGAAACACGCTTCTCTATTGTTTACGAAGGACGAAGTGGCCAAAATTACAGTCTAGTATTCGACGGCGACTACAACGGCGATGGCAACTTCAACATCGACAACGACCTCTTTTACGTTCCTACTGGAATGGACGATCCAATCCTAGATATTGAAAATTCAATTGGCTTGGAGGAAATGTTTGCCTTTTTGGATCAAATTGGAGCCTCCGGCGGAAATACAGCACGCAATCAATTCCGAACCGACTTTCGCCACAGAATCGACATCAGTATAGTCCAGGATATCCCTCTTGGCGAGCGCCTCAAAGGCCAAGTATTCCTCAATATCATGAACTTCGGCAACTTGGTTAACTCCAATCACGGAGTTGTAGATGAGGTCCCATTTGGAACTTTAACCGTCGCAGAAGGTTCGATCACAGACGAAGGAAAAATCGCCTATGAATTCAAACCAATTGAAGAAACAACTGTACGGACGGGGCTCTACTCTAACCTATCACGTTGGAGAATCCAAACAGGCTTCAAATTGAAATTTTAGCAATAGAGACCGAATACTCGCAATATAACTTAATTAACAAAGCCCGAAGCCTTATTGGTTTCGGGCTTTTTTGGATATCACTCCAACGCTCGACATTTGACAGCGCTTGGGCAGTATTTTTCGTATCTCTAATCGATTTCACGGAATGAAAACTCCCTTACGACTTACCCTTCTTTTGTCACTTAGTTTGATGATAGTATCAAACTCGCAAACAAATGCCGAAGTCCCTCCCAACATAATCTTCGTCATGGCAGACGACCTCGGCTGGGGAGACGTCGGCTTTAACGGCAACCCAATCGTCAAAACGCCCAATATGGACAAGATGGCGAGGGAGGGCTTACAGCTTAAGCGATTTTACGCTTCCTCTTCAATTTGCTCTCCAACACGTGCCAGCACTCTAACAGGGAGGCATCCTTGGCGCCAAGGTATTCTCGCAGCCCATACAAACGGTTTGCGCGTCGGCGAAATCACCATTGCAGAGGCGGCAAAGGAATGCGGCTACGCAACCGGAATTTTTGGCAAATGGCATTTAGGATGGGTAAAGCCAGACGAAGTCGGCAGCCGCGGCCATTACTCTCCACCCTGGCATCATGGATTTGAAGAGTCGTTTGTAACTACAAGCGCCGTGCCCACATGGAACCCCGCCATCACTCCTCCTGGCTGGAACAATTGGGGTCAAAAAGAAGGCGAAATCTGGAAAAACTATCCCTATGTCGAGAACGGCGTTACAATTAGAGATAACATGGAAGGCGACGATAGTCGCGTCATCATGGACCGTGCGATTCCCTTCATAGAAAACGCTGCCAAACAGGAAAAGCCATTTCTAACCTGTATTTGGTTTCACACGCCGCATGAACCGGTAGTCGCCGGCCCTGAGTACCGTGCAATGTATTCACACTATTCGGAAGAAGCACAGCATTATTATGGTTGTATCACCGCCATGGACGATCAAATGGGACGGCTCCGCAAAACACTCGAAAACCTCGGAATCGCCGATAGCACCCTGATAATTTTCACAAGCGACAATGGTCCCTCTTCAGGGGTAACCGGGAAGGGAATCGCCTCTACAGGACCTTTCCGAGGAAGCAAGCACACAATCTACGAAGGAGGCATCCGAGTCCCTACATTTTTCTACTGGCCAAACAAAATCGAGGCCAGCCGAACTTCGGACGAAATGACAGGTACGGTAGACATTTTCCCAACCATTACTCAAATAATTGGATACACATTTGAAGAGAAACAAAAACGCCCAATCGACGGCGAAAGCTTAATTCCACTAATCATGGACGCAGGTTGGGAACCTGAAAGAACGTTATTCTTTGGATACCAACGCCTCTACAAAGGAGTCAAAACCATGGCTCTCATGAACGAGACTTATAAAATCATCCGCAGACCGACTCCAAAAGGGAAATCACCTTTTACCCCCATGCCAAAGTATGACCATGACACTCTTTGGGAAGACAGTTCTCTCTACTCCTTATACAACCTCAAGGATGACCCAGGAGAGAGCGCAGACCTTAAAATGGAAAAACCTGAAATTTTCCAAAGTATGCTAGATCAACTAAAAACAGCCGATCTCGATTGCCAATTAAGTAGAGAGGGAGCAGATTACTCGTTTTAAAACCCGTCCCCCAACTACCTTGAAGCACTCCCTCGCATTCCTTCTTACTCTACTCGCGCATATCTTTATAACATCTGCTCTTACCCAGGAGGCAGAACGGCCAAACATTCTATGGCTCGTTAGTGAAGACAACAGTGTCGATTGGCTTGGCTGTTACGGCAACGAAAACGCTAAGACCCCGCACTTAGACAAACTCGCACGAGAAGGATTTCGTTATACAAAAGCATACGCCAATGCTCCAGTGTGCGCGCCTTCTCGATCAACTTGGATAACAGGTATTCACTCGATATCGATGGGCACCCACCCAATGAGAAGCCGCCACCTAATCCCTCACGATGATATTCAGTATTATCCAGACCTGCTAAGAAAAAACGGATACTTCACTGCAAACTTCAAAAAGACCGATTACAATATCGGCGGTCGAGCAGACAAAACATGCTGGGACAACCCAGATACACTCGACTGGCAATCGCTCACGTCAAACCAACCCTTCTTTCAAGTCATAAACTTTGGAAGTTCCCACGAGAGTAAGGCACAAGGAGATGTGAATAACACGCTCCACGATACGCAAGATACCCAGCTTAGAGCCTACCACCCAGATATCGAAGCCATCCGAAAAAACTACGCGAAATACCACGATGCTGTCTCAAAGATGGATTCAGACATCGGCGAAGCTCTCAAGAATCTTGAAGCACAAGGGCTTTCGGAAAACACGATCGTAATATATAATTCAGACCACGGGGGCGTCCTTCCTCGAAGCAAACGGTTCCTCTATCGAAGTGGGATTCATTGCCCTCTAATAATTCGAATACCTGAATCGTATAAGGAATTTTGGCCCTCTCAAAACCTTGGAGATACAATCGATCGCATGGTCAGTTTTATCGACATGCCTCAAACATGGTTAACCATTGCCCAGACTGAGGTCCCCCAACACATGCAAGGAACTAATTTCCTTGGAAAAGACACCCAAAACCAACGCTCACTTCATTTCGCATATCGTGGTCGAATGGACGAAAGAAATGAAAACGCTCGTTCCGTCTGCGACGGACGATTTCTCTATATTCGAAACTATATGCCCTACGTCCCCTGGATGCAACGACTCCAATACCTTTGGAAAATGGAAGCCACCCGAGCATGGGAGCATGCAGTCACTACCGGACAAGCAACTGAACAACAGTCACGCTACTTTGAACCCAAGACCTGGACCGTGGAATTGTACGACTTACAAAAAGACCCAGATAACATAAACAATCTGGCAGAAAAAACCGAATACAGCGAAACGGTGACCTCCATGCGAAAAGCTCTTCATGATTGGCAGCTGCAAATTCATGATTCCGGTCTCTTGCCCGAATCGGAAATGGTAAAGCGAGCGACGGACAACGACATAACCATTTATGAATTGGTTCGAGACCCAAATCTTTACAACCTTCCTGACTTGTTGGCTGCCGCAGACCTCGCATTAGAAAATGATCCCATCAATTTGCCCTTATTGAGAGACTTGCTTAAAAACGACGACTCCGGTCTACGTTACTGGGGCATCATCGGAGCCTTTCTCCTAAATGACAAAAAATCTGGATACATTGCAATCGACGATGAATCACACGAAGTGCAAGCAATCGCAGCTTGGCTTCTTATTCGTAACAGCGACAAAGAGGTCGGGCTCAATCGGATCACATCGCTCTTAAAAGGAGGTTCATACGCTAGCTTGAAGCTATTGAATATCCTCGACTGGATGGGAGACGAAGCCCAAAGCGTAATGCCGACGCTCCAAACGATCCCATTCGAAAATTACGAAGAGCGCATGTTCTCTAACCTTGCCCATAAATTCCAAACACCTCGCATTCAGGCAAAACAAAATTGAAAACTGCGCTGAGCAACGGGCTCGGCAACAAAAGAGCTCTACTTTTTCCAATCACTTGAAGCCTCAAAAGCCATCGAATAATTCAACTCGCCTATACTTGCTTTTTTTCCATCGGAGTTCGCGAACCATTTGAATTCAATTTTCGGAATCCCCGCTTTTCTGCTTACTTCAAATAACAAATAGCCACCTTTTCCTCCACCGAAATAAATATGCTCATCCATTTTTCCAGGATTGCCACCAATCTTCGCATGTTCGTTATTAATGGGTCCGCAACCAAATTCTAAGAGCCCCGTCTCTGCATCTTTTGAGGCGTACTGCCAGTGACGATCTCCACAAACCACGAAAAGATCCTCTTGCTGAGAAAGAAACTCCCGGATCTCTTCACCCTCCGTTTTGAATACATCGTTAGACAAGTTGTCTTTCTTTCCCGCTTTGTCCGGACCAACAATCGGCGAAGGGCTAATCACCAATTTAAATGTAGCACCCGACTCCTTGATTGTTCGCTTGAGCCAAGCTTTTTGCTCAAATCCAAGCATCGTTTTCTTTGGCTCATCGGGAGCCCCATTAGGAGAACGAAAGTCACGTCCCTCTAACAGCCAAATTTGCAAATCCTGCCCCCAACGAATTGTTCGATAAGGCAAGTCTCCCTGCGGCGTTTGCTCATTAAAAATCTCCAAGCCTCTCTCAAAGCTTAACTCTCCATACGTCTGGCCTGGATACGAATCGTTCTTGAGCGTATCATGGTCATCTTTCAAAAAATACGAGCTCACCTTTGAATGAAAGTCTTTATTCCAACGGAAAGAGAACATGCGATTCCAACGTTCACGCGCTTGTTCGACAGTTTTCGAAAGAGGATGAATATTCTCGTAGTCTTTATCATAGTACACAATATCACCTGTGTGCACGAAAAAATTCGGATTTAACTTCAACATATCCGCATACGCCTTGTGGCCTAGCTTCGCATCATCAATGGTTCCAATACCTTGACAAGTAACCACAACGCCTCGAACTGTCTCCGCTTTTTCAGCAGCAAAAGCCGTACAAAAATGCCCTTTGGCAGAAGCTGAAATCCTCCCATTTTTACTGAAAACATTAACCTTGAGCTCATACTCAGTTCCAGGTTTTAGGCCAACAAGATCAAACTGAACAACATGATCATTTTCCTTCAGTGCGGAACGTGTTTCGGATCGTATCCATCGAGATCTGACCCCGTTCTCACGATATAGAACGACGGCATCTCCACCTTCCCCAGGAGCTGGATCTTCATATGTTAATGAATCTCCTGCCTTCACACTAGTCAATCGAGCCCAAACAGTAGCCCTATCCTGGTAAACTTCTCCAATTTTTATTCCGTTCCCCAAATAAGGCTTAGCAAAAGAAACCGAAAGGACAACGCACAAATAAAATGAAACGACAAGGGGCTTTATCATACCCCGTATCCTCGAAACAAAGTAGCAAAATAGCAACCTTCAATACTTTAAATTGATACGGGTCACGCAACAGTATGGGTAACTGAATACTAAAATCGTAATCATGCATTCTCCAATTCCCCCAAGACGCCTTCTTATAAATACTATCGCTTTACTGACAAGGTGACCGGCATCCAAACCATACCCTAAATTTAGAGCAGTCCAATCAGTTCATCCCAGAGCAATCGAATTTTATCTCTTCGCAAACAAAGGAAAATCCAATTGTGGCTACAAAAATTCCCTGCAACCGACCTAAACAAAGAAAGAGAATTATCTACAAAATGATATCTTTACCGTAACTATAATTCGGTTACAATAAGGTAATTGAAATCAGGAATAATAAAGATTTTTTTGTGTAAAACGGTGCATAAAACCATCCATCACAACGCTTCTCCCTTTTTGGCCCTGGCATTCAACATGTTAGTCAGCCTAACAAAGCGACTTGCTGCCAAAGCGTAACGAATCGCAGTTTAGCAAATAACCTTTGCCTAATAAAATAAATTTAGCTCATACTCCTTCGAACCCTAGATAAAGGGCACCAAATCCTCTTACTTTCACATGCCTTCTTGCCGTCGCATCGTCTCACTTATTATTGCTGCATTCTGGACTTTAGTCCAAGCGTCAGCTGACAATTCTCATGCCTTACGTATCGGTATCGCCGAAAGCTACGCTCCTTTGAGCGATGTTAAAAATGGCGAACCCTTCGGATATTTAGTCGATCTTATTCAGGAACTTGAAAGGCACCTGGATTATCCCATTGAAATTGTTACTGCGGATTGGCCTGAGCTCGAAGAGCAGGTTCAGAATGGTAAAATCGATACCCTGTTCGGTTTATACTATTCAGAAGCTCGTTCACAGACTTACACCTTTGGTCCGGAAATTTTCAGCAACCAAGTCTGTTTCTTCGCCCGCCCTAATTCTAACGTAAGATCACTCACCGAAGCCTCAGGAAATAATGTCGCCATCGCTGGGCCCGAATCCTATATTCTAAGGTACGTTCAAGAACACTACCCCGAAGTCGACTGGATCGTATTCGAAGACTTCCCTACCTTATTGAAGGAAGTGCGAAACTCACCCGACATTATCGGATGGGTAGAAGAAGAAGCAGTTGTCCAATGGACACCCTTTCCACACCGGTCTGCGACAATCGACCCAACGGGAGCTCCAATCTTGGAACGCCCTCTTCGCCCAGTTAGCCTCAAAAACCGCCCGGAGGTTATGCAGAAAATTTCAGAAGCTCTTGAAAAAATTGACACCTCTACAATCAAGCATCTGCAATCAATTTGGCTAAATCGACAGAGTTCGATCAACAAACGCCCATTTCATCCAAATCCAAACGGCAGGATTCTATTAGATGACCAAGAATTGGCATTTCTTAAATCATATCCAATGATTCGTTACGCAGGCGATCCGAGTTGGCCTCCCATTTCCTCACGTGGAGAAGACGGCAAGTTACAAGGGATTCAGCACGATGTCCTCAGATTGATTTCCGAACGCACCGGACTACAGCTTGTCTTTCCCTCTTTCTCGGGGTGGACTTCTGTCCGGTCATCGCTCAATGATGGATTGGCCGACCTTCGCAGTGGTAACCGAGACGAAGCCAGATCATCAATCTCCTACCTTAGCCTCCCCCTCGTTCTTGCCGCTCGAAAAGACAATGTTTCTGGATATAATCTCTCAATGTATTCCAACCGGAAAATATCAATCGAAGCGGGGAATACATATGCAAATAAACTTAAAGCGCTTTATCCCAAGGTCGAATTTGTAAAAGTCGCGTCCGATGAAAAAGGCTTTGAAGCCGTCACGAATGGCATCGTTGAGGGCCACATAGGAAATTATGCAATTTGCGCCCACCTCCTACAATACAAGTTTGCAGCAAGTATTGTAATTGTAGATACACTGGAAGAAAAACAAAACCTGGCATTTACAATCGCCGACGACCCAAACCTGACGCCTTTGCTCAGTATCTTAAATAAAGGAATAAATAGCATCACCGAGGAGGAATTGTTGGCCATTCAAGATCGCTGGATCAACATAGATATCCGCCAAGTCAAAGATTATTCTTCCTATTGGAAAGCTGCTCTCGGGATTGCAGTTTGTCTATCCCTAGCCGTTCTTTTAGTTCGGAATGTTTTACGGATGCGAAATGCACTCGTAAAAGCGAAAGAGCGTATCTTATTAGCAAACAAGGCCGGTGCCGGAGGCATGTTTGAATGGTTTCCAAAAGAGCATCGAGTTCGGTACAGCCCAGAGTTTTTCAGAGTTTTAGGCTACGATGAAGACGAGCTGCCACAAAGTGAAAAAACACTGCTGCGAATTTCTAACTCCGACGATATCAAACGCATAATCGTCAAACAACACCTCTGTACGAGAAAGGGAAAAGAATACGCTCACAAAATCAGAATGCAGCGACGAGATGGTCGCTGGACCTGGATTGTGATGCGCGGTATTCCTACGCACTTTTACAAAGATGGGTCCGTCAAACGCTATATTGGCGTACAAATGGATGTGTCTACTCTTCAAGCCGCGATTGAAAAGCAACGGGAGCAAGAAGAAATCGCCCATAAAGCGAATCAAGCAAAGAGCGATTTTTTAGCGAACATGTCTCACGAAATTCGTACGCCAATGAATGCAATTCTCGGCTTTTCCCGCCTTCTCTCAAGAGAAACCACATTATCAATACAGCAAAAGGAGTTTGCTCATTTGATACAAAGCAGCAGTGAGCATTTATTGAGCTTGTTGGACGACATTTTAGACATGGCCAAGATCGAGTCCCAGAGTATTGAGTTAATCGAACAAAGACTCGACCTCTCCATTCTCCTAAATGAGACTTCGGCTATTTTCAAAAGTAAATGCCAAGAGAAAGGCCTGGAATTTGAAACCCAATTCGCACCAGACCTTCCTGTTCGTATTGTAACTGACGGCACTAAGCTTAGGCAGATAATTTTCAATCTCCTTTCTAACGCAGTTAAGTTTACGGACAATGGTACGATATCCCTTAATGCCTCTCTCAAAGGTGAACAGCTATGGATTCAAGTTACCGATACGGGATGCGGGATTTCAAAGGACGATCAAGCGAAACTCTTTAATGCTTTTACGCAAGGAGAGGCAGGACAAAACAATTCTACCGGCA
This sequence comes from Puniceicoccaceae bacterium K14, assembly GCA_022538095.1. GTDB lineage: Bacteria > Verrucomicrobiota > Verrucomicrobiia > Opitutales > Opitutaceae > JAKYXN01. The sequence goes on from JAKYXN010000066.1 coordinate 11,894, forward strand.
CTGGCTTAGGATTAGTCATCTGCCGCGAATATTGCCGCCTAATGGGTGGCGACATTCATATGCAATCCGAGATCGGCGACGGTTCGAGCTTTGGCTTTACCGTAGATTATGCCCGAGCTGACGAAGCAGAAAAAGCTTTAATTACTCAGCCCGTTAAGATTCCTTACAAAAGTGCCTCAACGAAGAGGGTCCTTGTTGTTGATGATAAATTATATAACCTTCAATACTTAGAACGCTTTTTATCTGAGCAAGGATTCTCAGTAGACTTAGCGCAAGACGGTGAAGAAGCTCTTGAAAGTTGGGCCAAAAATTCTCCCGATATTCTTTTGTTAGACATCCGCATGCCCAAAGTCGACGGATATGAAGTGGTAAAGCAGATACGTAATTCGGAATCAGGCAATTCAAACACTAAAATCCTAGCATTGACCGCCAGCGCCTTCAACGAGCAGCGCCAACGAATTCTCGACCTAGGAGCAGACGCCTTCATGACCAAACCCTTCGACGAATTAAAGTTAATCCGTCTTCTGGCAGAACTCCTAGACCTCCCACTCGTAGACGTTCAGCAAGACTCAGACCAAGACGAATCTCTCAATGAGCGACTCGCAAAACTCAAATTGAGCAAACAACAAAGCGACGAACTCATCCAAGCTTGCCTCGGCGGCTATGTTGAAAAAATCCAAACGATTATAGACTCTCTGGCTACTGAACAACCCGACGCAGCAGCCGCGTTGTTAGAAATAGCGCTAAATTTCGATTACGAACGTGTAATAAAGATTGCGAATCGCTTTCAATAAGTAATTCTAGGGTAAAGCATTAAGTAATATGAGCGAGAGATACAGAATTCTATACGTTGATGATGAAAAGCACAGCTTAACTGCTTTTCGTATGACGTTTGAAGATGAATTCGAAGTCTACACTGCAGACAACTGTAACAAGGCCTACGAGATTCTCAAAAGCCAACCGATCCATCTCATTGTTGCCGACCAACGGATGCCAAATGAAACTGGCGTCGAGTTCCTAAAACGAACTCGGGCGGAATTCCCAAATGCAGTACGCACTATCTTAACCGGCTACAGCGATTTGGAAGCGATCGTAGACGCAATCAACCAGTCGCACATTTATTACTACTTTAAAAAGCCATGGAAGGAAGAAGAGCTCAAACTCGTATTCCGCAACGCGATAGAAGCAGTCGAGCTCACAAAACGTAATACCAAATTAACTCAAGACCTCCAAAACACACTCAGCCAATTAAAAGAAAAGACCCATCTTTTAGAGGAACAGGCGATTCAGAGAGAAGAATTGGTTATTGAATTGGAAAACTCCAACAAGATAAAATCCGATTTCCTCTCTGTAATTAGCCACGAACTACGCACCCCGCTTAATCCAATCATTGGATTAACTAGCATAATGCTTAACCAAGATCCCGAAGAAGAGAACTTGGAAAACTTGAGTATCATTCAACGCTGTAGCGAAGACCTATTAGGCTTGATAGATGGCATACTAGACTTCCTCCATTTCGACAGAAAAACACCACGGAAGCTCGCTTCAATCGAATTAGACATACTGCTTGGAGACATGGTGGCTCTCGCTCTCTCCTCGAAGGCAGATACGGACGCGGTGGAAATTAGAAAACTCTCGTATCTAAACGGAAAAGCTGCTCAAGCCCTACCTCCAGTTTTTTCAGACAACGAGGCGATTCGCCAAATACTCCGAAATCTAATTTGCAATGCCTGTAAATTCACCAGAAAGGGACACATCGAGATCTCTGCCAACTTGACAACAAGCCCCTTAGCTGAACTTAAGTTTTCCATCAAAGATACCGGTCCTGGGATAGCCTCAGAGAGCCACGAAAAAATATTCGAAGCCTTTACCCAAGTAGATCAATCGCTCACTCGATCTCACGAAGGTATTGGCCTAGGCCTGTCGATCTGCAAAAAACTAGCAGACCGCCTTGAAGCAAAGCTTACAGTAGAAAGCGAACTAGGAACAGGCAGCACCTTTTGCTTGAGGGTTCCAGTGAGATTAGAAGCGCCCTCTGCGCCCTTCTCCCAAAGTGCCAACCTTAAAGTTTCACTTGGACTGAAAGCACTAACCGTCCAAGAGAAAACTCAACAGGGTCGAGTAGTTGAATCGATGTTACAAAGAATCGATTGCGAAGTGGTTTCATGCGACAATCCAACCGAAGCTTTGGACTTAGTTAAAAAATCGCCTGTCGACATTATATTTCTCGATTTAACGATGCCTTCTATCGATGGAGAGACCTTCTATAACGAAGTGCAAAATTTGGATTTCGATATTCGCCCAAGACTTATCGCAATTTACAGTGAAGAGACAACCGATCCTAGTTCCATCTTCATTAATGGCATAGAAACTTACCTACAAAAACCTGTGAGACTTAAAGAGCTCGTAGCCCACTTGCAAAAAGTGCGATAAACGCTCTCCTACAAACACAGCAATGGAAAAATCGCCCCAAGAAAGTGTAATGATTGTGGACGATACGCAGCCAAACTTGCGTTTGATCTGCGAAATGCTCGGCAAAAAAGACTACCGACTACGCCCTTTTTCCAATCCCCTCACTGCTCTAAAGTCCGCATTGGCAGACCCACCAGCCCTATTTTTGCTCGATATCAATATGCCAGAGATGGATGGCTACGAGCTTTGCGATGCTCTTAAGCGCGAAGAAAGTACAAAAAACGTTCCTGTAATCTTCATTAGTGCATTGAAGGAAGTCGCACGCATCGTGGAAGGATTCCACCATGGAGCAGTCGATTATGTTACCAAACCCTTCCAATTCGAAGAAGTTGTTTCTCGCATAGACACGCACTTAGAGCTACAGCGTTACCAAAAAGCCCTTACAGAAAAAAACGAAAAACTCCAAGAAACGCTCAATACTCTCAAGAGAACACACAGTCAGCTAATTCACGCGGAAAAAATGGCTTCTCTCGGAATTCTCTCTGCTGGCATCGCTCATGAAATAAACAACCCCATAAATTTCATACAAGCGAATGCAAACCTACTAGATAAACGACTGAAGCAAATTGTCCAAGGGCAGCGGGAGTTTAACGAGAAAGAGATTTGCGATTGGCAAGAGCTCGTTGAAGGCTTTGTCGAAGGCTCTGCTCGCATCACCGAAATCAGCAACAGTCTTTCAATCTACGCTCGCGTAGACGAAGACGACGTTAAGTTGTTCGATCCCAAAACGAATATCGAGGCCACCTTACACATATTCAAGCACGAGCTCAAAGAACGTATTAAACTTGATACTTCAATCGAAGATCCCCAGCTCCCTCTCTTAGCAAACCCCGGACAGATCAATCAAGTTACCGCCAACCTCATCAGTAACGCCATATCCGCTGTACAGCTAAATTCGGACGAGCAGCCAGCTGAGATTTCATTGACTGCGACTAATACCTGCAATGACGAAAAAAACGGATACACGATCAAAGTTACCGACAATGGACCGGGCATGAGTCCCCAAACGCTCAAACACCTTTTCGAACCATTTTACACGACAAAACCGCCAGGCCAAGGCTTGGGTCTCGGCCTTTCAATTGCGGCTAGCATAATGAAACAACACAAAGGCTCTCTCAGCGGTAAAAACGCCGAAGAGGGAGCAAGCTTCGAAGCTTTTCTCCCCTTCTCAGAAAGCAAGTAGTTATCCAGTCGAACGAATCAAACGCACGCACGACCACTCATCCAAATAGGTCACCTGCACGTCTGACCAAGCCGCAGCATTTTCAAAATGATCTCTTACCTGCTCTGCTTCCGTACCCAATATTCCACTTAGGATCAACCACCCTCCAGGAGCCACCGCAGAGATAATTTCATTGGAAAACTGCATCAAGACATTGGCCAAAATATTTGCCATCACACAATTAGCTGGTTCTGAATGAAAGCCGGTTACCAAATCTCCCACAGAAAATGAGACGCTTTCTACTTCGTTAAAAGAAGCATTATCCTTAGCAATCTCTACCGCTTCTGCATCATTATCAAAAGCCGACAAGTTTTTGTATCCAAGCTTCGCTGCTGATATAGCCAAAATCCCAGAACCACACCCGGCATCGATTACACTTGCTGTATCTTCGCTTGCTTCAGTTTCCTTAAAAGCGATTAATTGCTCTACACACAGCCGAGTGGTACCATGATTTCCAGTACCAAATGCCAAACCAGGATCCAACCAAACGGCACTATGCCCCTCAGGCAACTCATAGCTTTCACGCAGCCATTCAGGCACCCAATGCATCGGTCCAATTGACCAAGGCTTAAAATGCTCCTTATAGCTCTCCTTCCAGTCCTTATCCTCCAGCTCCACAAAATTAGCCTCAACCTCAATTGAGGCAATTTTCACTAATTCGCTCCAAGCCGTACGAGCATCTTCAATCGAATCAAAAATCCCCTGCACCCAATAACCTTTGTCATCGAAATTCTCGTACAAATTCCAACGAGTCGCATCTTCCGTTTCGAAGACTAAATCTTCGACTTCGGAAAACTTTTCACGGGATACTTCTGCTTTTACTTCAATCATCAACAAACGGCTTAGCAGTTTTTTCCTCAATTGCACGAAATTAAGTGGCCCGCGAACCCGCCCAATCCAATTTCCGGGTCAAAAACATTACCGTCGCTAGAGCCAAGAACAATAGAGCTGATCCAGCCAATAATGCATAATCCTGCTCCTTTAAGATAACAAACAATACACCGTACAAGCTCGCCAATATAGAAACGACTGGAACTGACCTTCGTCTGTTTCCTAACATCGAAATCGCATAGAGCGAAACAAGTCCCGCAGAAGCAATCGCCCCGATGAGATAAGCCCAGGAAAACGCCACGATTTCCGACAACGCGAGAACGATCAGGAAAAACAATACTTGGGCCGCGCCTGCTAAAAAGTACTGCATCCCATGCAATCGAATACCCAAAATCGCCTCGAATAAGAAAAACACCACAAACCCCAAAGCGACAAACAACGCGCCGTACTTCATGCTTCGCTCCGCCAACCTATAGTTATCCACTGGATCAATCAACGCTACTCCACTCGAGCTCCGATTCACCAGAGCGTCGGAAAACACGTCAGAGGTCGACAACCAATGCTTTGGCAACCCGCGTCCAAAAGCACTGAATTTCCAATTCGCTTCAAAGCCGTTATCACGAACTGTTCGCTGGAGAGGAATCGAGGTTCCTTCGAACGACGGATGAGCCCAACTCGAATTCAAGTTGACTTCACTTTCATCTCCCAAAACCAAAAAATGAAACCGCTCACTCCCCTTAATCTCTAACCCAAGATTCACTTCCAAACCCGACTGGTTAGACCAATCAGCGGGAAAACCAATCCACTCTCTATTCGATAAAGGTAAACGGACAGGCTCCCCTGCAAGCTCAGTGTCATCGAATGAAACCGCCCTTATACTTAACAGCCGCTGTGGTTCAGTCACATTAAAAAGAACCGTCGCTTTCGCCCATTCTACCGTGACATCTTCATAACCCATAGCCCGAACATCAGGCTTTGTCCAAGCAGCGCCCAATTCTACACTCGCACGATACACTGCGGCGCTAAAGATTCCCCTTTTCAAAACATCTGGATCTAGACGGCCTGACATTTCGACCTCATTCGGCAAGACATACAAAGTGTCTTTTTTCTCATCCATCGTTCGCTCAAACGATTCAATACCATTGATAAGCCTCTTTTTGACGACCTCCTTCTTAAAGACGACAGGTAATGATAAAATAGGCCCGCACACGGTTTGTTGCCCGCCCCAACTATGGCCGATTTCAGCCACTGCTTCCGCCTTGCGATACTGGCGTTCATTTAAAAGGCCATCGATCATCGCTAGCGGAATCATCAGTATCAGTCCCATAAAAACCAATACAAGCGCCTTAATTCCTAAGCTACCGCTAATTTTTCGCCCAACTTTTTTTAAACCCAATGTATTATGGTTAACTTCATCCATTCCCCATAAATACACACTCTTTGTGAACTCTTAATGAAGTGAAGAAGAAATCGGCGAGAAAGCTTTGACCCGACTGTAATTGCGAGCTGAGTCAAAAAAAATGCCGTCCCCTCAAGGACGGCATTTCATCAAATAGTAAAATTAAACGAATTTAATCAAAAAATTTCTTCGCTTTCTCAAAGAAACTCTTTGCTTCCGGTTCATCGGCATCGCCACAAGCCAGAGCAAATTCTTCAAGTTTTTCGCGTTGTACTGATGACAAAGAACGCGGAACTTCCACCTTAATCCGCACCATTTGGTCGCCATAGTACCCTCCACGCAAACTTGGAATCCCTTTACCCTTCAATCGGAACGTAGTTCCAGTCTGAGTACCAGTTGGGATCTTAACGCTCGCCTTTCCACTCAATGTCGGTACTTCGATCGTTCCGCCAAGAGCTGCTAAAGTGAACTTGATAGGAATCTCGCAATAAAGGTTCTCGTCTTGGCGTTGAAAAACTTCGTGCTCAGCTACATGGATAACGATATACAAATCACCTGCAGGACCCCCGCTCGGGCCGGCTTCGCCATTACCCGCGGAACGAAGCTTCGAGCCAGTATCCACGCCAGCAGGTACCTTTACCTTAATCTTCGTTGTTTCGTTGACGCGGCCTTCACCACGGCAGGAAGAACAAATCTTCTCTATCTTCTTGCCCGAGCCGTTACAGGTTGGACAAGTTTGACGAATCGAGAAGAACCCTTTTGAAGCAGTTACTTGTCCATGCCCCGCACAGGTCGGGCAGGTTGTTACACTACTTCCTGGTTCCGCACCGGATCCATTACACTTGGAACATGTAGTCGGCTTGCGGAAAGAGATTTCCTTTTCAGTTCCCTTGGCTGCTTCGATCAAATCGATCTCAAGATCATAACGCAAATCCGAACCACGCTGAGCTCCACCAGAGGAAGAGCCGCCACCACCGCCGCCGCCAAAGAATTCCTCGAAGATGCTACCTCCGCCTCCGCCGCCTCCGCGACCGCCAAAGACTTCGCTAAAGATGTCGAACGGATCATGGAAAGGTCCACCCGCTCCGCCGCCACCGCCACCTCCTCCTCCATTGGAGAATGCCGCGTGCCCGTAGCGATCATATGCTGCCCGCTTCTGCTCGTCTTTTAATACTTCATACGCTTCGGAGACTTTTTTGAAATTATCTTCTGCCTCTTGGTTACCTGGATTTTTGTCCGGGTGATACTTAACCGCCATTTTGCGATAAGCTTTTTTGAGCTCATCTTGGGTAGCTTGACGGCTGGCTCCCAACAATTCGTAATAATCTTCCTTCACGTGCTTATTTTCTTTTTAAGATTTGTATCAGCAACTCACTTACTCAGTCTCTTCTGCCTTGCCACCCGACACGATGATGTTCGCGGGTCTGACCAGACGTCCATTGAGAGAGAAACCCTTGCGAATCATTTGAAGAACTTTGCCTTCTTCGATCTCGTCGCTTGGTTTCGTTTGGAAAGCCTCGTGCAAATTATGGTCAAATTCGTCTCCTGGAGCCGGTGCGATTTCTGTCACGCCATGCTCGCCAAGAAGCGACTTAAACTGAGTCAAAACCATTTTGATACCTTCCAAAACGACCTTTGGATCTGCATTTTGCTCTGCGGAAACTAAGCCAAAGCCCATGTTGTCATAAACAGGCAAAAACGATTCTAAGATCCCAGCAGTCGCGTATTGCTTCAACTCGTCCTTCTCGCGCATCACACGGCGCTTGTAAGTGTCCAAGTCGGCCATCGCACGCAAGTAGCTCGAATAATTATCTTCGGCCTTAGCTTTCGCTTCTTCCAATTGCTCCTCCAAAGTGAGCTCTTTTTCCACTTCTACAGACTCCTCATCTACTTGAGATTCCTCGGCAGCAGCCTCAGTTTGCTCCTCTACTGCTGATTCCTCTACTACATCCTCAGGGTCCGCATCCGTATTTTCTTTATCCATTGCGTTATTCATAACCAAACTTCGATTTTTGAGCGACTATCGCTCCTCATTCAAAAACATTTTGAGTCAGTTTCTCCCTTTTAACGAAAAAACTGACCCGATAAGAGTATTTCTCTCTGCAAGTTCCGACCTTCCCTCCTAAGGCAGCCAGCGCAAGAACTTAAACAAAACGGTCTGTGATGATAAAAGCCGCTGGAGCGTCGGATTCGATGACCCAATCTACACTCGCTGCCAACAACACATTGTCTCCACGCTTCACAGTCTCACCCGCAACGCTGACTTCACCGTCAACTACGCTGAGCAAACTCGGCTGTCCTGCTGGGATTTCTACCCCCGCCCCTTCTCCATCAACCGAGTGCTTCACCAAACGAAACTCAGAACAATCGGCCAAAACAACCTGCTCGCCATCGCTCTGCATCGCAGCAGGTTCGAAATCATTCCAATCGATGCACTTCATCGATTGCTCAACGTGCAACTGACGTGGCTTACCGTCGAGGCCTACGCGACCCCAATCATAGACACGATAGGTTGTGTCTGAGTTTTGCTGGATTTCTAAAATCAAGTTGCCCGCGTCGATCGCATGAATGCGACCACTCTCTACCAATATGGAGTCACCTGCTTTAACTGGGAAACGGTGGACACATTCCTCCAGTGAATTGTCTTCAAGTCGACGAGCGAATTCTTCGGAGGTCGCTCCATTTTTAAGGCCAACGATGAGTGATGCGTCGTCCTTGCAGGAAGCGATATACCAATTTTCTGTCTTTGGCTCGCCACCAAGCTCCGGAGCAATTTCCGCAGGCGGATGTACTTGCAAGCTCAAGCGGTCTGCGCAATCCAACCACTTTATCAAGATAGGAAACGGACGACTCGCATCGTACCCTTCACCCATGATTTCCACAGTCTTTTCCTCAATGAGGCTGCGGATGGATTGTCCCTCGAATTCGCCTCCCGTAACAACCGATTGGGCTTCTGGTCTATCGACCACTTCCCAGCTTTCGCCGATTACGCTATTTTCAGGTAGAGTGCGCTCCAGCGCAGCCTCTAGATTACGACCGCCCCAAACGCGTTCTTGGTAGAGTGGATTAAAGAAAATTGGTTTCATGATGATGCCTTGCAGTTTTCACACAAAACTATCTTGTGATTTGCAATTTATAAAGGGTACTAGATAGCTTTTTTCCGAATCTTAACCCATTCAGCAGGATCTAAACCAACATATGCCGAAGAAGAGGACCACGCCCGCCAAGAGCGAATCAGATATTAAAGAACCTAGCATGCAAGGCCGCTGGTGGTGGGCTGGAGTGTACATTCTCCTAGGAGTATTGCTCATTGTCGCGATGGCAGACTACTCGCCAGAACAAAGCTCTTTGCACACAACCCACCCCACGGAGAAGAACGCCATCGGTATTTTTGGTGTCATCGTGTCTCAAACTTTGTTCATGAGTCTCGGTTTTGCTGGTTGGCTTGTCCCAGTCTTTCTCGTGATCATCGCATGGCTATTCGAACGTAAGGACAGACGCAACAAGTGGCTGATGCTCTTAATAATAGTCGCTTGCATCATAGCGGGTTCCGGCCTCCTCTCCATTCAAGAGACGCTATTTACCGACCGCACTCTCTATCACAACGGTCCAGGAGGCGCAGTCGGGCACTTATTGTACAATTCCTTTATGGAGCTCTACCTCGGCCACATCGGCTCCGCCATTATTTTAGGTGCCATTTACCTGGGGTCCCTCGTTTTTATCATAATGCCAAACACCGCAGGCATATTTGAAAAGGCAACAGACAGCTACGCCAAATGGCGGGAAACTCGAGCTCAGAACGCAGCCGAACGCAATGAAGCCAAGCTCCTCGCTAAGCAAGCCGCTCTGGAAGAAAAAGAACGCCTCAAGCTAGAAAAGGAAGAAGCGAAGAATATTCTCAAAACAGAGAAAGAGCAGCTCAAAGCCCTAAAGAAACAAAAGCCTGAGCGCCCGAAGAAGCTCAAAAAACCTAATCAAGACCCAATCGAGGAACCAGAACCAATTGCGGAACCGGAAACTGTAGCAGAACCAGAACCTAAGAAAAAGCTGCCTCCTCTCAGCGAAGCCCTAAAAATCGTCGCTCCTGAGGAAACTAAAAAAGCACGCATAAAGCTCCCAGAAAGCCAGGGCGATTACACCTTCCCCAAACTCGACCTCTTAGAGCAGCCTGAGAAACCCAACCAATCCGACTCCGAATCCGAACACGCTGAGAACGCCGAACGCTTGAAGAAAACACTCAAGGAGTTTGGAGTCGATGTGACCATGGGGGAAATCCACATCGGCCCCGTCATCACTCGCTACGAAGTCTACCCCGCTCCCGGCGTACGCGTAGAAAAGATTTCCAGCCTCGATAAGAATATCGCACTCGGCATGCGTGCTCAATCCGTCCGGATCCTCGCTCCCGTACCAGGCAAAGGTTGCGTCGGCATCGAAGTTCCCAATATGGTTCCTGCCCCAGTCGGTATCCGCGAAATCCTCGAGTCCGAAGACTGGGCTAATTCAAAAGCCGTTATCCCAATCGCTCTCGGGCGCGACGTCAGCGGCAAGCCAATTATCTCCGATCTCACACGCATGCCTCACCTTCTCATCGCAGGTGCGACCGGTGCGGGTAAGACTGTGTGTATTAATGCGATCATCACATCGCTTCTCTACCACTCCAGCCCCGAAAACCTGCGTTTCATCATGGTCGACCCCAAGATCGTGGAAATGAAAATCTTCAATTCCCTGCCACACATGTTGATCCCCGTTGTGACAGATCCCAAGAAGGTGCCAGGAGCGCTCAAGTGGCTGCTCAACGAAATGGAACATCGCTACGAACTCTTCGCTAAGCACGGTGTGCGTAACATCGCTGGTTTCAACGGACGCAAAAAACCAGAAAAGGAGAAGACGGAAGAAGAGAAGATTGAAGCAGAACAAGCGGAATTCGAAATCAAAGTCCCGCGCGACGCTGGCGTTCTCGAAGAAGAAGTCCCAGACAAACTCCCTTACATCGTATGTATCGTGGACGAGCTCGCTGACCTTATGATGGTCGCGCCAGCCGATATAGAAACAGGCATCGCTCGCCTTGCCCAGCTCGCTCGTGCCGCCGGTATCCACTTAGTACTGGCAACGCAACGCCCATCGGTAAACGTCATCACGGGTGTGATCAAAGCCAACCTCCCATGCCGTATCTCATTCCAAGTTTCTTCGAAAATCGATAGTCGAACAATCCTAGACAGTGGTGGAGCAGAGCAACTTATTGGCCGAGGAGACATGCTCTTCTCGCCTCCTGGCTCCTCCGCACTCGTTCGCTCACAAGGCGCCTTTGTATCCGATGAGGAAATAAGCGACATCGTCGAATTCCTCAAAGACAACGGCCCACCCATATTTGCGGAAGACGTACAAAAGCAAATCGAAGCGCCAGACGACCTTGAACTCGGCGGCGGAGGCGATGGTGACGGCGATGAACTTTTTCCCAAAGCCTTGGATGTCTTACGATCAACCAAACGAGCATCGACCTCGATGCTACAACGCCGTCTACGGATTGGCTACAACCGTGCTGCCCGCTTGATGGAAGAGTTAGAAGACCGCGGAATCGTCGGTCCCGAAAACGGCTCGAGCCCACGGGAGATCCTAGTCGATCTCGACTCATACTAAATTTAGGCGCTTAGGGAACACTGGAAACTGTAGGGCTCGCTGCTAGCGAGCCATCTCAAAACTCAAAGAAATCCTGCTCAAAGTTTTATCTATCAGGGGCCTTTCAGGACGCAGGTGTCGCTGAAGCAACGGCAGATTCCACAAGACAAATAAACCTTTGTGGCTAAGCCAGCCTGTGTCTCGTGCAACGAGACCCTGACAAGTAAAGCATGTTGGACACAGCCCATCATGTTGTTTGCGTAGCAAATATCTGCCAACGCAAGAGGCGGCGTTAATCAAAATATTAAAATATTACGACGTTCCCTAGATTGCAGTTGGCAAATAAATTCACACTAAATTAATGTGATTGCTTGTTTTACAACGAAAAGCCACTTAACCCTTTTTTATGCAATCTATCGGCGAACGTTTAGAAGAAGCGCGAAAGCGCAGAGGAGTTACCATCCGTGAAGCTGCCGAAGCCACTAAAATACGCGGCGACTACCTCAACAGCTTCGAAAGCAACAATTTCGACATCAGCATTCCGGAAATCTACGTCCGCGGATTCTTGAGATCGTACGCTGGATACTTAAAGATTAGCTCAGAGAAAATTGTCACCGATTACAACGCGATCTTACTCGCCAGTGGCAAGAGCTCAAAGCGCGAATCCCGCGAGCTCTATGGTCGTGTCGAGCTCGCTCAAGCAAGCAACCTTCCCGCTGATGGCGACTCAATCGATAGCGAAGACGCCTCCCCCGCCGAGCCTAAACCCTCTATTAGCGACTACCTAAACAATTTCAAAGACAAGTTTGCCAACCTAGATCGCGAACTGGTGGTCAAAGTTTCAGCGATTGCAGTCGCCTCCCTTCTTAGCATCGTCTTATTGATTTGGCTTATAAAAGTTCTTATCTCTTCCGAGCCAGAGGCCACTGTTACCGATTCTGGAGCAGTTGTTGAGCAAATTGCACCCGATGTCCAAGAGACAATCACTCTGATTGCCAACGGCGACCTTCGAGTCAAAGTACTCCAAGTTGAGCCACGCCAAGTTCTCTACGATGGTCCATTGGCAGAAGGCGAGCAAAAGGAGATCAACAAAACTGGTAGAATCGTGATCACCTACAGCGAGGGCAAAAACCTCGTCATAGAAAAAGATGGCAGTAAGTTCGGCATGCCAGTCGAGGGCAAAGGACGTTCTCCTTTCCAATAGCCACTAATGGCTATCGAGCCGTCACTCAAAGAATGATACCAGAAACCTTAGTCCTTTGGGATATCGATCGGACACTCGTTTGGAACGGAGGCGCCGGCGAGCGCGCTCTCGTAACAGCAGCAGAAGAAATTTGTAATGAGAAACTGGATCTGAGCAAAATTCCGTACTCAGGACGAACCGATCGATGGATTGCAAAAGCAATCATCGAATTCTTCGGACAAGAAGCGGATCAAGAAAAACAAATAGCTTTCCAAAATTCTTATCTAGACAACCTCGAAAAGGAGATGCCCAACTCCAACGCCTATATACTAGGTGGCGTAAAAGAGGTACTAGACACACTCGCTCAAGACGAAAAAATTTGCCAGGCTTTACTGACAGGTAACCTCGTTCGCGGAGCAAAGCTCAAACTAGACCAGCTAGGGCTATGGTCCTATTTCGACTTCGGCGGCTTCGCTGACGCGAGCCCCAACCGAAACGACCTCAGCGCCCACGCGCTCGCTCTCGCCGAAGAACGCTTTAACAAGAAATTCGACTTAGAGCGTGTATTCGTAATCGGCGATACGCCCTACGATATAGAGTGCGGCAAAGTGATTGGAGCTCAAGCAATCGCAGTCGCGACTGGCTGCCATTCGATGGAAGTGTTAGCTGAGCATAAACCCCATTTCCTACTAGAGTCCCTGCAAGATACAAAACGCTTCCTAAAAATCGTTAGTTAAAAGAGAGAGATTTCTACTCATTTTCCTTTTCTTTCAATAATGCGATTTCATTGCTGAATCGCCTTCAGCAAAGCAGGTTTCTTGCTCGTGCTTCCTGGAGTTTAGAGTAAAACGTCGAATGGATACAACGGATGGGGCGCAACTGCTGGAACGCATGCCACATCTAGGTCTCGGCTTATTTTTAGTCGAATACCCAGCTCAATAACCCGCCTTGCCGTAGGTTCATGAAATGTAGGTAGAAGGTATCAAGGACCCAAAGAAAAGTTCCAATCAGAAAAATCCAGAAATGCCATCTCTTTTGAATTCCTTTTATTCCTTCGATCATTGCTAAGATTGGATACACTCCAAGAGATACGAGAGAAGCAAAAACTAGCAGCCAAATGAAAGGTGCGAAGAGTGATGTGAATATTGTTTTTGGGTCGGGGTTACCATAGCTAGGCCAGTGCCCCATTTTAAAATACGTGATTAAAGCAAAAGACAGGACAAGGAGATAGGTCGCTAACTGTACCGATCCGAATATCGCAGTGGTTTTTGTATTCATTATCCTATACTGAATGCCAAGCTCTCACGTTTTGACCGTAGTAACGTCACGAAGTTGTGAATAGCGCTTTGCTAGCCTTCCATTTTATCACTTTTTGAGTCTATAACGAATGAAGCGTTCTTCATCGACTCTTAGTTCTCCATCTTCCTTAAACCCCAGTTTGAAGAGAGCTTTGATCTTCTTTCTCGTTGGAGGGAGCAACACCGTAAGTGACTCGAATCTCATTTCGTCAAATGCCCTTCTGACTATTTCGGTGTATATTTTTTTACCGACTCCCCAGTAATTAGGGTGTAATACCAAAGCGAGGTCAGCTTCTCCATTTTCTGACTGAAGGCCTCCCCACCCGCCAAACCGGCCATCAATCACAAATGCCCAGGGACCGTAACCATGCTCAGTCCAAAGCTGTTCCTTAGCTGCGATGAACCTTTCACAATCAATTTCATTAAAGTTGCTAGGTGCCAGAGGCATCTGCCTTCGAACAAGCTGATTGTTCATTAATTCGATTATTCCTGATCGAGCAACCTCACTGAGTCGTTTGAATTCTATCTTCATTCCTACTGCTACCGCAATTTCTACCTTTCGATTTCCGCCACTTCGATAGCGCCTATTTCAGCGTGCGGACAGTTTTTAGCGATGCGAACTACAGTATCGAGAGCATCTGCTTTAAGGATAGAATAGCCGAGTAACCGTTTTGTATCATCTTCATCTAATTTCTCTCGTTTGCTTATAAGTTTGGATGATTTTAGCGGAACTGTTTTAACAAGAGTTTCTGTTCCTAAGGATCGTATCCACGCTTCAAATTTTGCATGGTGACTTGCGGCTTCCTCAGAGGTCCTTGGAGTCTTGCCCTTGTAGTAGGCTAAAATAAAATGTGGCATAGTATGCTCAACAAGTTTGGGCAATTTAATTTTTGCTAACGCAGAGGTCTCAGCGCTAACGAGTGAGCGGATCAAACACGAGCATTCAGCGAAACGCAAGTTTCGATGAAGCGCAGCTGTTTGCTTCCAGTTGTTGACTGGAGTGCAGCGAAGGGCAACAAGCGGATATCAGCGTACTAGTGAGCAGCGGAGCTTGCCTCCGTTTGCTCAACTTGATGGTTAGACTCCCATATTGATTTCAGTTCATCTATTCTAGTCTCTAAGATAAGAATATCTTCATCGATCCTAGAGATGGATGGGATCGTTTGGAATCCACAAACATAGATCGTGTTTCCAATAACCACCCTATCGTAAGCAATTTTAAACTCGGCGTTGTCAGGGAATTTTTGAATACTTTCCCTAAGTGCAGATTTCAGTTTCTCTTCTTTTGCTAGTTCGACTTCAGCAATCACGACCGTTAGATGATCATACTGCCGCTGAAGAGAAGCGAGAAGACGCTTCTTGTTTTCCAGCAACTGTTCTTTTTGTGGGTCTACAGTATCGATTCTTCGGTATGTTCTTTCGCTTCCCGTAGCATCTAATCTGATCGGAATGGAGTCAGCGTCGATAAATCTAATCAGAGCAAATACCGCGATAAGAAACAGAAGTAGCCAAGCTGCTGGGATTTTTTTCATCTTCTAACGGCGAGCGGATACAAGAGAGGAAGTCGTGCAGCGACTGTAACGAATTGTATCACACGATTTCTTAGGCATTTAGTTTTATGGAGAAGTTGTATGCTTCTACGATGAAAGGCTTAACTCTCTTGAAATCGTTTCTGTTAAAAAGCTTGGCTACGTGAGTATGTGATTTTTTATCAGAAACAATTTTTATGAAAAACTCTCTTTCTTCTTTTTTGTTCAGGTGAATGGCGATGCGGATACAGTCCTTCATGACTGAAATATCGGTGAAGATTCGCGTGCTCCGAAAAAGTGCGTATCTCTCCCTTGCCACGACCTCAATGTTGCCGAGGCTTTTGGCGAACTCCTCGAGTTCTGCGTATAGTTTCTTTAGCGAGTCAGGTCGATTCCTCACAATAGATGCTGAATCTCCAGTTCCGCATTTGTGTCTCTGGTTCGCTCTTACAAACTCGCGACCGCATTCTGCGCATTTCCAAGTCATGTTTTCTTACTTTGCCTAACGGACGGATGGGCGGAATCAAACACGAGCATTCAGCGAAACGCAAGTTTCGATGAAGCGCAGCTGTTTTCTTCCGGTTGTTGACTGGAGCGCAGCGAAGGGCAACAAGCGGATGCCAATCCGCGCACTCGTTGACCGGGCGCGAAGCGGACGGTCAACGGCGAGGTCACTCACGGTGCGTTAACGGCGTTGAGTATACCAACTTGTTGAACTAAGCCGCTGCGCGGCATTTTGGGATTAGCTTCTTTCATTTTGAGTTGGAGTGCCGGCAGTCCCTTTGCCATTCGACAAGCTCAG
>JAKYXN010000067.1 GCA_022538095.1 Puniceicoccaceae bacterium K14
CCAGAAGCTCTTCTCTAATCTTTTCTTTCATATGATATGCTTTCTTTTTTAAAGCACATCAGACGCCAGTTACACAAAAATTCTTACAGGCTCCAGAATTAGCACAAGTACTCTTACACCTTCTCCGGCGACTCGTTCATAATTCTACTTCCCCATATCCTTATGCCTTTGACATAATTCTTCGAATACATTTTCGGGCTCACGCGATAGGTAGGGACTCCAGATACGATGCAAGTTCCAGCCCTGTGATTGGAAAATGTTCGTTCTGAAATGTTCCCATGCGATTGGATCTTGAGTTTTTGTAAAACGGTTAAAATCGACTAGCACACCAATGCTAACATCTTCAGGCTTTTGATCATGCACAAGAGCAACATCGACACAAAACCCTTCGTTGCCCCAATGAGTGATACTCGAAACATTACGACTATCGGCTAAGCTCCTCCCTATCCCTTCAGCCAATAGACTGGCGCTGCTTATATTGTGGACAGTGCATTCGGTCTCTCCTGTACTTGAAACTGTATTCAAGTACTCTTGATAATTATCGAAAGACTTTTGGATGTCGGAAGCGAATTTCAAGTATGCGTAGAGTTGCTCGCGACCTGTCAGTTGGCCACTGGAAGAGCGAGACATTTGCGTCATATACTCTTCCTTGGGGATCGACGTCACAATATGGACTGCGCTGCGAGATCTTGTAATTAACACGTTGAGACGCTTATCGCCCCCTTGGCGGGAAACCGCCCCGAAGTTGCGACGAAACTTCCCCTGGGAATCGCGACCAAATGTTGTGGAAATTATTATATGATCGCGCTCGTCACCCTGGACGTTTTCTAGATTCCTCACAAAAAGTCCTTCGAAAGAGTCCTGCCCTCTCCTTTGTTGAGCTTGGCTAAGACGCTTGGCGAAATCGTCATCTTCGCTCGCTCGTTCGTTGAGTGATTCAATGATGAGATCGCGTTGGTTTATATTGAAACAAGCAATACCGATACTAGGCGGCTTCTTATCGTCCAATAATTCGGCGACAAGATCAACTACGACCAAAGCCTCATCACGATTTGTTCTGTTTTCATACAAGCCATCGACTTGCAACACACTAATAGGCGTTACGAGGGCCTTATTCTTTGGATGACCGGGGATTGCTTGCAAGCGACTGTTATAAAACGAGCGGTTGGAGAATTCTATCAGAGCTTCATGCCTCGAACGGTAGTGCACTTCGAGAAAGGCCTCGTCCACATCGAGGTTCAACGCTGCAGAAAGCAAGTCCTCCGCCTCGCTCATTTGCTGCTCGGCTAATTCCTCTACTGTATCGGCTCCCGTGTCGTCTGATTCGACGACAGCGCTTTCGAAGAAGCGTGTAGGTGGCAACTGTTTTGGATCACCTGCAATCACTACGCGTTGAGCTCTCAAAAGGATAGGCAATGCTTCTTCCAAACGGCACTGACTGGCTTCATCAAATATGACGGTATCAAAAATCTTTTCGCGAGGCAGAATTTGGGCCACTGTTGATGGGCTGGCCATCCATACAGGGCAGAGATCAAAAAGCGGATCACCTTCCGGATTCCCTTCTCCCGACGCAATCATTTGCCGCAGGCGCAGAGCTTTTTTGCCTCGAATAAAGAGTCTCTGTCGCAAGGCAGTGCCTTCCGTACTCAATCGACTCCCTGAATTCGATACAAGACGATCGCGTTGGCGTTTTTCCCAGGAGTATTCGATAAAGCGCTTCGAAGTGGTTTGCTTTTCTTGCAAGAGCTTTCCGTATTCGTCGAACGCCGCATTGATACGAGCGGAATCGATATGAAGCAACTCAGGTGACTGGTTTATCACCTCACGAATCGTGTTCCGATAAGCGGTCGCATAAAGCTCATTGAGGGCCCCATCTTTATCACAATCGGCCACGGCAAGAATTTTGACAGCTTTCCCAAGTTGGCCTGGCAAACTTTGAAGTGTTTCTTCGATACGAATAACATCTTCCACTGTATTGGAAAAACGTGACCAGTTGCTACAACGTGGAACCGCTCTACCATTAGCTCGCAGTTCTTGATCAAAAGAGTTGGTAGCTGCGGCGTTTAAGATCGCATCGCCCGTCAAACGTGATATCAGAGCATCAATCTCCTGGGCACGTTTGGCAGACAATCGAAGATCTTCGCAAAGCGAACTCACCGCGTCGCCACCACGCAACAACGCCCCTTGAATAGCAGCATAGAGAAAATCGTCTTCTCCGTCGAACCGAACCTTTGACCAAATCCGCGAAAAATAGTTAAACGTTTTAACGCTCGCCCTGAGTGTGTCTTCCGAACGAATTTTGAGTTCGTCGGTCACGCCTTGAACTTGATCCAAGGAGTCACTTAGCAACCAGCGAGCTTTGAGCCCCTGGCAAAATCCCCTTACTCTTTCTAAACTTGTATCGCTTAGGCTACATCCATAGTGGCTTAAAGCTGCGCTTACCTTTTTCTTTTTACCGAATTGGAGAAAGCTAAAGAACCCGCTTTTCACAGCGTCCCATTCCTCCAGCACAGCAAGGTCTTCATTGAGTTGTGCTAAACGAGGCAAATTTCCGGAGAAATGTAGCACGAGCTCACGCTCCAACGGGGCCTCTACAAACTCTGCTTGATTTGACAAAATTTCCCAATCGGTACGAAGTGCCTGGGTATCACTCGATTCCATTTGGGAGATGCGAGCGATCAAATCATTTTCACCGTCTTGTAGTAATTTCTTAAGGACATCTAATAATTCTTCACGAAAACTAGCTTGCTCTTTGAGCGGAGAACGTGGAACAAGCGCGAGCAAAGAGGCCTTCGATTGCTCATCGACTTTGGCAGCCAAAGCCTCGTATTCCGCAAAGGCTTTTCGAAACCTTGAGCTACCCTGAGTCACAAACGATTCAAGAGTGAGCTCCAGTTGTTCGAATAGTGGATTCTCTGGGAGATTAGCATCGTCAGCTCGGCGCAAAATTTCGCCAAGGTCGATTTTCTTCGAATCGACTAATTCGACCGAGATATCCGCTAGATCTGGCAGGTTTACTCGCCCCAAACAACTGCGTCTGTATTCGAACCATTTACCCACGAGTTCATGAAAAGACATTTCCTCAAACACTGGACCATGCAACAACGAATAGTAACGTTTTAACTCTGTATCCAGTTCTTCTAGCGCCTTATTCACCTTTGCCATTTTACGGGAAGGGTTAGCTGGAACCTCGGAATTGGAAAGTGTTTCTAAACGATCACGCAATCCCATGTAGAAATTTCGCCGATCGCGCGAGGGGTCGTGTATGATGCCGCAAAGGTTTCCGAGGCCAACATGGTCTAGACGATACTTCACAACATCCAAGGCTGTACGCTTATCGCAGACAAAAAGCACACGCTGTCCTCTGGCTAACAGATCCCCAATTATGTTAGTGATCGTTTGGGATTTTCCAGTACCTGGAGGACCGTGAATAACCAACACATCGGAACTACGAGCACTCGCTGCAGTTCGCGCTTGGCTAGGATCGATCGGCGCTATAAAATTGTCTTCGGCAAAGGTTCCTGGAACCAATTTCGACTGGTCGAGGTTTTCCTCGGGTTCTGGAGCCGTTTGCGATTCCTCCGGAGCTTGCAGAGCTTCATTGCAAAGAAACGATTGAATGGGACCTTCAAGGCTATCCTCGTTTTCGATCATCCATTTCGTATCGCGCAGTAGACCGGGATTCGTTATGGGAAACAAACCAAGCACTGCGCTTTGCATGAGGTTTGGTTTTCGCGGAAGCTGATCGATTTTTTGTATCGGTTTCAGAACGACATCGTGGCTAATCTCTTTCGTTTTTTGAAGAGACAGGCTTTTATGGATAAATTCGAGAATTTCGCCCAATTCTCGTGTAGGATCATCCCCCGTTTCATCTTCGAAGAGCTCCGGTATTTCTTCGCCCGTTTGCTGCTCAAGCCATGCGAGCAATGCGGGGTTTGGAATCAGCAGATCGCTTCCCTCGCCTGCTGCTGCGATCGTGACACTCGGTTTGCGACCTTTCTTTACACTCAGAGATATTGGGATAAACGCGACAGGGGCTAGAATTCCCGGTTTCTTAAACCGTGAATCTTCTTCCTCGTTGGGAATCGAAATAACCGGGTAGCCGATGAAAAGCGCATTGTCTCCATGATCGTTGAAATATTCTTGGGCGTCGATTGCGATGTCCTGCAGCTTGTTGATTAGCTTGGTCTGCTTTTCATAGTCGGCGGCGTGTTTTTTCTGCTCGTCACTCCACTCCTCTTCTGGCTGGTCTGGCTTACGAAATGGAGGCACAGCTGCGGCAAAACTAAATTTCCCATTTTTACCAAACAACGATGGAAGCAAGGCATCCACCGACCCACTATGGAAAAAAGTCAGTTGAGAGGCATCAATTCTCTGGCGGGAATTGTGCGGACGCGCATTCAAGCTGGGTCCTTTTTGCAAGCTCGTGTAGAGCCTTTGGAGCATTGTCTGCAGGATCATGGGCAAGAGTCAGTTATTTCGCGGTGATGCTTCCGCAATGGCGACTCTGTGACAAGCTCCGAGTTCCAGGAAATCTCACCGGCAACCTGTAGGGTTTCAAGTCGTTGATTGCCGATGCAACGCATCCACTCACACTGCCCTCGACTCACAGCGAACCGAAGCTCTGCGATGTCTGATTTCTGAGACACAGCAGAACCCTAACAAAAAAGTTGGGCAACGCACCCAACTAAATGGACACGTTGCCCAAGCAACGATGAGACAAACTTTGTACTACTTACTAAAAAACTATGCCTTCGCTTCTTCCGCAAAACGCTTGCGGCGAGCTACTACGTTGAATCCAAGCAGAGCCAATCCACCGATTGCTCCGATAAATGGAGTCGCATCAGGCACTTTTTCCGCTGTGATACGTACCAAGGCTGTGTTGGCAGAGAATGCAGATCCTAATGGGTTTCCATTGCCCAAATTGGTTCCTATGAAGTTATCCAATCCAGCGTGTTGAGCGACAACTCCATTTACTGTGTCAGTGCTTACTCCACCGATCATTGAGAAAGGAGCTCCCATTCCGTCATTTTCTTCTGTGCCCGAGTCCCAAATGTCCGAACCATAAATGTTAACTTCGAAACCGTAGTTGAAATCACCATTGATGTCGAAAAGCTCATAGCCCATGGCATCGTCATTCCCGAAGAAAGCATCGTTTGAAGGCAACAACATCGACGCGAAGGAGAAATAACGGTTGTCCGTCGAATCCAAATCAAAGGTATAAGAGTTCGATGATCCTGGATTGAAAAGTACGCCCGGAGGGCCCATTGCAGTTGTATCTTGAACAAGTGTATGACCGATAGCGCCTGAAACAGAACCAATATCGCCCATCAATCCAGAAGTGTCGCCTCCTTCTGCAAGAGCTTCAATCGATCCTGAGGCTGCGCTGCCCGCATCAAATGTATCGAAACTCCCATCATGGAAGCCAAGGAAGACTGGAGTGAACCAAATGCCATCGTCTGGGCTGAGGTTCTCCACCGTGATTTTGATAGAGGAAGCTTCTACGGAAACTCCTGCAAGAACAGCCAAAGGAAGGACTGCACGTGTTAGGGATTTGAAACCGATTTTTTTCATAGGTATGTATTGTTTATTTTTTGTGCGATTCCAGCATCTGCTGAAAACGGCATTGTACCTACGAGCGACTAGGGCTTTTGTTTATTCCCAAAAAATTTACGGTCTTCGAAAAACAACCGTTGCAAGTTGTCATAGCATGAGTTCTTTCTGCCCGTTATGCGATTGGACAAGTTCATTGGAGACACAACAGAACTCAGCCGAACAGATGCCAAGAAGGCTATCAAGAACGGACGTGTCTGGGTGAATGGAACAACCGCCAAAAAGCCAGATATCAAGGTTACTGAGGTTGATAAAGTAAAACTCGACGAACGAGAACTGATCCACCGCAAACACTACTACATCGCCCTGAACAAACCTGTTGGCTACGTTTGCAGTACAAGAGACCCAGATTATCCCACAGTATCGGAATTGCTACCTGCATACGTGCAGCATCGAGAACTCCATGCCGCCGGTCGATTAGATGTCGATACTACCGGTTTAGTGCTCTTAACAGATGATGGTAAATGGAGCCACGACATTACTTCGCCAAGAAAACAGAAGGAAAAAGTTTACCAAGTGACGACCGAGTCACCCATCGAGGAAAGTTACGTACAGGCATTTGCAAATGGCGTATATTTGGATAATGATGAGAAAGTGACGCTTCCGGCTAAACTGGAAATTCATAACGAAACCCACGCGACACTTATCCTTACCGAAGGCCGCTACCACCAAGTAAAACGCATGTTCGAATCCGTAGGAAATAAGGTAATCGCCCTTCATCGCAGCAAAATTGCTTGCTTTAAACTGCCTGGCGACTTGGAGCTGGGCGAATATCGCGAATTGAGCGACAAGGAAGCCTCCGATATAATTTCGTCCACACTATAAAATGAGCCAATCGACCCAAATGCTCTCTCGAGCAATTACTCTAGAAAACGGCCAAAAAGGCCTGCTTGTTGTCGATGAAAACACACGTATTAGAGACCTCAAGCCACAAAAGCTCATATCGGTACTTACAAATCGGTACGAGTTGGAACGATCCATTCGACACAAAGGCTTTGAAGACGTTCGATTTTCGGATTTTGATTTTAATCCGTTTCCCGATTCCTCACTCGATTTGGTAGCTCATCGCGTCGGTAAGGACAAATCCGCTACACATCACATCATTAATCAGGCTTTTCGTATACTAAAGCCAGGTGGACGTCTAATCCTTGCAGGCGTGCGCAAAGAAGGTACAAAAACTTATGGAGAAAAAGCGTCAGCTCTTTTTGCCTGTAGTGCCGAAAGTCAGACAACAAGTTTGGGTGCTCGTATAGTGATTTTGCAAAAAAATGGCGAGGCTAAGGAAAATTTCTTAAACGATAAAGATTATAGCTTGATACGAAACATCGAGCTCAACGAGGAGCTGGTAGTTTCGAGTAAGCCAGGAATATTTGGCTGGGAAAAAATTGATCAAGGAAGCAAGTTTCTTGTAGAAAATCTCCCATCATTCGAAGGAAAAACGGTGATAGACTTAGGATGCGGCTACGGTTACTTATCGATTCAGGCCAAGCGACTCGGAGCGAACAAAGTCCTTGCCACAGATAACAATGCAGCAGCTATCGATTGCTGCATTGCCAATTTTGAGAAATTTGAAATCGAAGGATCCGTTGAAGCGAGCAATGCTGCAAAACATTGGGATAAGGAAATCGCAGATATTGTGCTTTGCAACCCGCCCTTCCACAAAGGCACAAAGCAAAGCTCTAGCGCCGCAGATGTATTCAGCCGATCGATGCGCAAAATTCTCAAAAAAGACGGAGCAGCCTACGTTGTAGTTAATGCGTTTGTCCCATTTGAAAAAGCAGCTAAAGAGCACTTCGACTACGTAGAAGTGCTAGCAAACAATAAGCAGTTTAAGGTTTTGAAGCTTAGTTCGACTTAGGATTTATGGGTAAACGCGTGTGTAAATGCCACTGCCGCCGCATCTGATTCATCAAACCCAAGCAGTGCTCCATGCCCTAACAATGACTTAACGGTACGGGCCACTTGTTCTTTGCTCGCTCGCCCAGCGCCCACAACTGCTTGCTTAACTCGCAACGGCGGATACTCGAAGACTTCAAATCCCTTGACGGCGACCGCAGCCAAGGCGGCTCCGCGGGCGGCCCCCAGAATCTGAGCAGTTTGGAAATTTTGTACGTAAATCGTTTGTTCGGACGCAACAGCATCCACTGGATACGTATCCAACATTCTCGTAACAGCAGTGCTGATCTCCGCTAAGCATTGGCACATACTCAACTTATTGTTCAGCTTCAAGGTTTCGCAATGAAGCATAATAGGCTGATTCGGCTTCACAAACTCTACGACTGCAAGACCTGTTCCACGCAAACTCGGATCAATTCCCAATATGACGCCTCTGAAGGTCGAAGGCCCATAGGCCATGGTTCCTGAATTGGCAGTCGACTTACCCTCGATCTTATCCTTCCAAAGTTCTCTAGCTCCCTTTCGTGGCATCTTAGTTCCTAAAGTGATATTACATCGCGCAGCATATACAAAACTGCTGCCACGGTTAACCAAAAGGCAAACGCCTCAAAATACTTTTGGCTAATCTTTTTTGCATAGAAATAACCAATCACGCAGCCGGCTATTGCCAACGGAGTCAGGCGAATGTTTGCCGCCACGCTTTCTAGAGTAACCAAATTGAGATGAATCAGAAACGGCAATTTAAAGGCATTCATACAAGTGAAGAAAACTACGCTTGTCCCAATAAAGGCCATTTTAGGCAGTCGCATGGCCAATAAGTAAATAATCATAATTGGCCCGGCTGCGTTTGCTACCATAGAAACAAAACCGGCCATGACTCCAATTATCGGTGCGACAAATGAATTTACCACAACCTCAGCTTCTCCCTTCCGCCTGCTTCTTACGAAATGCAGAACCAACAAAGCCAATAAGGTGAAACCAATTAAGATGCGAGCGACTGAGTCTGAGATAGCTCCAAGAGCAAAGTAGCCCAAAACAACCCCACCTGCTGTCCAGGGAAATAAGCGCCGCAACTGTGCCCAATCCGCATGGCGACGAAAAATAAGGAGCGAACATAAGTCGCCCACCATAAGTAGCGGGAGACCAAATCCAGTCGCTTGCTTTGCGAGTAGAAGGTTCTGCAAAATAGCCACATTTAGAATCCCCAGGCCTGGAATCCCACACTTGCTCATTCCAATAATCAAGGCAGCAACCGCCATCCAGATCCATTGCCAATACTCGTACTCCACACCCCGAGCAGTAGGAAGAGGCTCACCAAGAGCAACGACAAAGGGGCCATTTTAAATAATTAGCGTAAGCTAAATAGTATAAAACACCCAAGCTATGAATTTTTTTGCACGCTAGAGATAAATTTAATTTTACTTTAGCGCTCAATCTTGTACATATTTTCAAAACCGTAGCTTAGAGCGATATTTTTAAGGTTCAATCGGATTAGGGGAATCTCTAGAGCTTTCTTTTTCATCGCAACAGGCTACGGTTTTTTGTGCCCCAATGAGGCGACAGAACTCCTTAGGCGTTGCCATTAATCTTCCTTTCTGCAACACGCTCTGCATGCTTACGACAGTCGATAAATCCAAACGCTTGTTTAACAATCGTCCTATCGTCGCCATTCTATTAGGACTCGTTTTACTCGGTTTATGCTTCTCAGCGCTCCCAGCTTATCGTTACCTAAAATCAGTTCGATCAAACAGCGTTCTCGAAGCCTCGAAAAAATACCACGAGAACCAAGAATTTAATCTAGCATTCAAAAAAGCTCACACGGCCGTATTGCTAAATGGCAAAAATGAAGAAGCTTCACGCCATTTGGCAAAGTTGGCTCTCGATTATGGCCACCCATTGGCCTACAAATTTTGGGAATCTGTTATCAACTCGGAGTCAGCAACCGAAGAAGACTGGCAGCACGCAACACGGGCTAGCCTCTTTAACAAATCTCCCGAAGCTACATTTTATTACTTAGAGCGCTGGAAAAGACATCAAGAGACACCAAGCCCAACCTACCTTCTCACGCGAGCTCGAGCACTCATCCTCAACGATCAACACCACCTGGCCAAACATGAATTGAGTGCCAATATCTCAACATACCCAGAGAATATTGAACTACATAGCCTCTATTTTTCTTTGGTAAATGAATTTGGCACGCCTCAGGAAAAAGCTCGCAACCGAGAAATCCTAAACACTTGGAAAACGCGTGACGATGAAATCGGAGTTAAAACGCTACGCTCGATAATAGTTGCCAAGGCATACTCGCCAGACGATCGAAAGGAATCTGCCAATTTGCTGATGAACCATTCACTTCGTACCAAAGCGGATGAACTGAGGGCGTTAGCGGCCTTAGCTTTGATCGACCCGAATTACCTCAACGATCTCGATCAAACGACCTCAGAATTAATCGACCTTGAAGACAACGAATCCATTCGCATCTACACCGCATTACTTATCGAAACAGGAAATTATGAGCAAGTCTTACAGATTCTCAACGAGGACACCGCCAAATCGGACAAACGACTCTATCAGAATTTCTTAATCGCTAAAATTGGCGTTGGAGCTTCAGACGAAGTGCTCGATCAGACAAGCGAGCAAACCCAGCAACTTTCGTCGCTAGCTGAAGAAGCAATTTTGCGAGCACTGGCGTTCAAAGAATCTGGAAACGATGCCAGCTACAAATTCAATATAGAAACATCGGTCAACAAAGCCACGGACGAAGACCTCGCATTTATACAACATCACTTGCTCCGCCTCGGTGAAAAAGACCTTCTACTTCAACTCTACTTAAAAATAGGCGAGCATCCGAAATATGGAGACAATGCCCGTCAATTAGCGATTCAGCTCGCTATGGATTTACAAAGCGAAGAAGACCTTTTGAAGATCCTGAAATCGGTAGATCTCGGCGATGACTTTATTTCCGCACGCCAAAAGCCACTTTGGGTTTATCTCCATCTCCTTTTCGGGCAAGATACGGAGGCTGCAAGATACCAGGCTCAGAAGCTGGCAGCAAACAATGGACAGTCACCTTTTATAAAATCTCTATTAGCCTTTTCCCACTACATATCGGGAGACACAAGGACCGCTCAATCACTGGTCCCTCCAACCACATCAACACAAGACCTACGCAGTACCTTGCTCCAAATCGCAATCCTCAAAGGAACCCCACGAGAAGTCGGCTTGCGAGAGAAATTGCAACATTTTGACACCTCGCAATTGCTTCCAGTCGAACGCTCTTTGATAACGTTATAAACCCCATTGTATAGCTCCATTTTACCCCCTCAAAAAAAGAGATAATGAAAATAATAATCGCCCCTCTACTCCTAGCATTCACTGCGCATTTACTACTTGCTGAAACATCAACAAAAGAAACATTGATGATTCTCGATGCTGAGTGGGAAAACGCCGTACTAGAAACTAATCTAGATATCTTTGAGCAATGTTTGCATCCCGATTTTGTTTGGATACATAATCACGCCAATTCCACACAAATAGGCAAAGAAGCGTTTCTAGAACGTGCTAGAAAGAAAGTTAAGAATGCAAGAGCTAAAACCCCGAACTTAGTTCTGCCCAAAGGCAACAAACTTGGACCTTTAGTTGGATCTGCACGTACTCAACACAATGTTAAAATCCTGCTGGAAGGCAACACGGCAGTTATTTATGGATACACTTTCAAAGATTATTCAAATTATAGAATGAAAACGCGCAATGAACCCGAGAGACGCGTTTACTATAATTTCATGCGCACTTACGTGCGCAAAGATGGCCATTGGCAACTCCTCAGCAATCACACAATGCAAATTCCATCAGATGAAATGCAAGAGATTTTAGCGAAGACCTAAGCTATTCACCTTTTCTGAAATAAAGTTGCTGAGCGACCTTTGTGACAACAGTATTCCCCTTAACAGTCGGTGGAATAAATTTCCATTTACGAATAGCTTCTTGAGCAATAATCAAAGCCTCATCGTTCATTTCGATATCACGGCTACGCAGAATCGGGAGGTGAACCTCTCCTTTTTGATCGATGTAAAATTCAAATACTGCTTTTTCCAACTTATTTCCAATTATTTCCTCCGGAATAATCGGCTTTTCGATGTAAGTTGGCTCAGGGAGTCTATCCAAGTCTCTAACCGAATAATACTTGAGCATTTCGCTCGTATCAATAAGGCCTAAATCATATTCGGAACGCATCACTGAAACCATGTCTGGGTTAATAACTAGAGGACCATCAACAGTGAAATCCACTTCGATCTGCACAACAGTCGACCTTCCTTCTTTCCGGGTTTCAGTTAATTCAAATATCCACTCTTCAATGACGTTATTCACTTCTCTAGCAAACGACCTATGAGTCGCCTCTGTAGCGATCCAATCAACAAGTTTACCGTTTTCATCGACAGACACGATCACAGTCGCACTTCCCTCTGTTATGCCCTTTGTTTTTAGAGCGTACGGGAATTTCGGTTGCTTGGTTACATTTACATTTAAATCACCGTTAGAAACCCCATTAACGTCCCCCGGTGACGCAGATGCGTTTTGCAACAAGCAAAGAAAAAGGGAAGAAATAGAGAGGATACGAAGTATCGTGGAATTTTTTTTGGGGAAACACTTTGATTTCATAACGCTAATTGGGATATTTGATACTTAAAGTTATACGCTAATACCTGTCATCATACTTCAATTTTGAGTTTTTTTGCAAATTTGAAGGGTTTTCGTAGCATAAAGCGTATAATTATTCACTGAAAACCAAACGCCCCATTTCATTACCCAAATGCCACCAGATCACGATGAGTTAGACGAACTGCTAGATGCATGGAAAGTGCCCTTTCAGCGAGACGAGGAGCTTTTGCAGAGAACATCAAAAAGAGTACGCTCGGAGAGTGCTCATTTAGACATCAGTAGCAACAAGCTGGTTTTCCTCCTTTCACGTCCATTGTACGCTAGTCTGGCCGCAGCTGCCTTAGTCGTTTTAGGGGTCTTTTTGGCCAACGTCACAGGACCTCGCAACACATCCTCTGAAAACCAGTCAATTGCTTCATACCGCTCCATGATCGACCCGGTCTACAGGCTCAAAAGAGGAGCGCCTTACTCGAAAGAGGTTAATTTGAGCGAATCGACTATTACATGGCTTAAAGACGAATTACACTTAAGCAAAAAACAATACATAGCCATTGAATCACTGCATAATTCACATCAGCCTTTGTTTTACACGCTGTACCGCGAACTAGAATCCCTAGAGCATGGCTATACAGCATTCGACGCTTCTCGAAAAAACGACGACGTAATTGATTTTATTGCTCTATTTGAGTTGCTACAAAAGCAAAAAGAAATTCGGCAACAATCCATTGAGGAGACCATTCATTTAATCAATGAAATGTATCAACTCCTAAGCCTAGAACAGCAAAAAGCTTTCGAGAAAATAATTAACACAGACAATACTTCTACCCCAATATCTGAATACGAAATTTGAATGTCTGACCTCCAACAGACCGACTCTACCCTAATGAAAGCCCTGCAAAAGGGGGATGAACAGGCGCTCCCAATTCTTATCAAAAGGTGGGAGCGCCCATTATTCAACTTTGCATATCGCTATCTACAAAATAGCCAAACCGCTAGTGATATCGTCGAGGAAACACTCGTTCGCATCTTCACGAAACGGCAAAAATACAACCCAAAGTACCCACTTTCAACTTGGTTATTCACTATCGCAGCAAATCTTTGCAAGAATCACTCGCGTTGGCTAAAACGTCATCCAGAGCAATCATGGGAGTCAAACGGAGACGATGATGACTCCTTGCCACTGAAAGAAAAAATTGCCTGCCAACAACCAAGCCCCATTGAAAGCAGTGAACGAGAAGAACAACTTCAGCAATTGAGAGGAGCTATAGACGAGCTTCCCCACGAGCTAAAGACTACTCTGTTGCTGCACTACTACGAAGGACTTTCCTACCAAGAAATCAGCGAAATTTCCAAATGTTCCGTAAGAGGTGTTGAAACCAGGCTCTATCGAGCACGCAAACTACTCAAGTCCAATTGCTCCAAACTCGGCTTGTCTACTTAGATTTCCTCTTGCCGTAGACTATTCACCAGAGCTTGTTCTTCCGGTAACAATCTGACGCTATCTAAAAATTCCAAGAAAGCTTGAGCCTGCTCCATCTCGCCATTTTTTGCCAAAATGACATACTGCAACAATGGATACACATTAGGATCAGGAGAATCGATTTCTTTATATAATTCCATTGCTCGCTCTTTTTGACCTGTTTTCAGATGAGCAAATGCCCACCCAAGACGATACGCCAAGTTCTCAAAATCCCGTTCGAAAAGCATTTTCATAGAATCTTTGGCTTCTAACATTTTCTCCTCTAAGATCAGGCTTAAATACGAGCGAGCAAAGACCAAATCGAAATTCTCGGGCTCCCATTCCAACAACAGCCCCATGACGCCTTTAGCCGACGGAGCGTCGCCAATATCCAAAAGTCTCTTCAAATAAATTTTAGCAGCATCGGTTTCCCCTTTTTCCTTCGCATTCGAAACGGCTAATTCAAACCAACGCCGAAGGTAATCTTGGCCTCTTTCTACTTTACCAGAAGCCAAAGCATAAACGCCAAGGGCCGCCCAGTTGGATTGTGAACCATAGTCATTAACAACCATATCCATATTACCCCACAAATCTCTTTCCTCGACGCCTCCTACCTCGGACTTCACCGCAAGTTTTAGAGATGCAAATGCCTTCTGGAAATGCCCCAAGCTTTGCGTCTCTTTCACAAGATCATTTGCTTCGTCAAACCGCCTAAGCTCAAGCAGACAATTAAACCTAATTTCAAACGAGGCCAACGATGGGTTTTCTTCGAACTGGTCAAGCAGCCTTAGGGACTCCTCAAAAAGGCCTTTTTTCATCAACAATGAGCCCAGCTCCAATCTGTATTCAAAAATAGCGTTAGCAAATATAGACTTTACAATGTCCTCTTCTCTATCTGGCCAATAAAACCATGCCAGTTCTCTGAGTTGCGTCCATAATTTTAAACTCGCACCGTTCCACGACAACAACTCAGCTACGGCTTGGCTTTTCAACTGCTGGCTTATCGTACTATCTTCGACAAATTTGGATAAAGTTGCGAAGTAATAGTCTTTAAGAACATCGGACTCTTCTGAGCGAACAGCCTCCAGGCATCGTTCAATACAAAGATTGTGTTCACCCTTTAGATACAAATAACGAGCGTTCAAAGCATTCAACATTTCGCTATTTGCACTCAATTTTTTCGCATTTTGGATAGATTCTTCGTATAAATCGATATCTTCGCTCTCCAATGCAACCACTGCACGCTGTGCCCAATCCTCTGCAGAGATATTGTCGAGAGAAATCAATTTAGTTGATAGAGCTAAAGCAAACTTAGGGTCGAATTCAAAAAACTGACTTACCAGTACGCGCAGCAAGCTTGGGTCATTAAGTCGATAGTAGTGATTAAAAAATGGGTGATTAGCTAATTGCTTAATAAGCCACGCCGCATCTTCTCTCCCTAAAAGCTTCTTCGATTGAATACACATGATTAACATCGCATCCATAGCCAAAGCATCTTTTCCATTCGCAATATCACGTAAACTAACGAGAGCAGAGTTTCTCCCAAGGGGATTATCACTCGCGGCTTGCATCTGCGAACGCAACAGAAGGGCCTCTCGATAATACGGATTCACACGTAAGGCTTCTTTCAAATTACTAATTGCCTTCTCACTCTCTTGCTCGCGAAAAGCCAACCAAGACTTAGCCACCATAACATTGGTAGACTCATTCAGCTTATTGTTGTCTGCTATTTCCAAAAAACGATTAAGGGCTTCTAAAAGTTCCAAGCGGATGCTATGTGTAATGCCTAGATTCAAAGTTCTCTCTTGGCTTATTGAAAACACTCCATTGCTTTGAGGCGAAAAATCGAATTCATCCAAAATGAGCTGAACAGCAACACTGGGATCCGTAATACTAAGTAAATCAATACGAAGTGATAGGTACCGACTTGAGGACACAGCACGACTATCGACTTTCTCAAATTTTTCGAAAGCTAGCCCGACCTTCCCTTCGCTTAACGCAATTAAACTTCCTTTTAATTGCTTACGCTCCTGCCATGCATAGCAATTCCAACCAATCCATGCGACCGCTGCGACCGCTAAGAGCGTTAAGACCAAGAAGACTCTCATTCCAGTTTTGTCGAAAGCGATCGCTCCTCCAAAACCTCTGTTGGACTCTTCCTCAGACAATAGACCTTCTTCGTTATTAGCTGACATATGCAATAAAGTCGTTGAACTGTTACCTTCTAAATATGAACCGCAATTGATTCGGCTACAGCCAATCCGTTTAGAGCAGCTCCTTCTACTTTGGCTTGACCAAAGGAGTCTCCGCTAAACCAAAGCTTCTTACTTATATCCATGGCAAAATGCTTATCAGACTCACCAACCCGGTGGGCAAATCCCCAGCGATGATAGCTGGTTTCCACGATATTGGATTTCAAGTAGGGTTTCGCTTCTGCTACCAAGCGCTCCAATACCAACTCTTTAGACTTATCAAAGAATTCATCGGCGAAATCATGACTGCTGTGCACTGTAACTGTAGTTGATTCGCTAACACCTTTCTGCTGATTATCCGAAATGACATCTAAAGGTCCACCTGACTTCAATTTTATAAAACCAGGGGACGCGATACCGCTCGGCCCATCTAAGCGAAGCATCGCGACTTGAGCTTTCCGGTACTTCACTTGTTTCAAGTCCTTCATTAATTTAGGGTCTAACTCAATACTCGATCCTTCAAGCACATCTACTGCTTGCGGCACCGGGCATGTCATTAAGACAGACCGACCTTGAACCGTTTCCCCAGCAGCCGATACAGACCATAACTCGTCTTCTCGTGAAACCGCATCGACCTTAAATGACAATTTTATGTTTAAGTCCTTTGCTAAGTATTTTGCGATTCCGGTCATGCCGGGATGAGCTCTGTAACGAATTCGCCCTTCTTCCTCGCCAAACCACGGGAAAACCAACCCTAATTCCTTCCATTTATCAACATATCCCGCAAAACGATCATCTGATACTGTGAAAAACTGAGCGCCATGGTCACACTTCCCTTCTTCTAAACGTCTAGTCGCCATTCGTCCCCCAACGCCACGTCCCTTGTCTAGAACGATACAGGAATAACCTTCATTCTGAAGCCTAGCCGCCGCCATTAGCCCGGAAATTCCTGCGCCGACTACAACACAATCAAATACAGAAGAAGAAGATGCATTTTCCATGCCTCAAACAAGAGCTAGATTTCTAAGAACTCAAAGCTAAATCTTATTCCCGTTCTATAAAGTGAGAGGGTAGCGCATCTCGCAGCAAATTTTTTACAAGCTTCGATGAACCTTTCTAGCATCGACTGTCTTGACTTGCATTCTCAGTTCAAACGCAGACAAAGTTAAAATTCCTGCATCCCTTAATTCGTTTAATTAATACCCATTTAATGGAATGATCGTAAAAATCGCCCTACCGCTAATCCTCGCATTTATCATGTTTTCCCTTGGACTGGGACTGAGAAAAAGTGATTTCTTGCACGTCTTCAAATATCCAAAAGCCTTCGCTGCTGGCCTGTTTAACCAGCTCATACTATTACCCATCGTTGCGTTCGTATTAGCGCTTGCGTTCAAACTACCCCCTGAACTCGCAGTTGGCTTTATGATTCTTTCGCTCTGCCCGGGCGGAGTCACCACTAATATCTTAACAAAAATATCGAACGGAAACACCCCTCTTTCGATTTCCCTTACTGGAACAACGAGTTTACTCTCCACTATAACCGTCCCGTTTTTGGTGGCTTTTTTCGTTTCCTACTTCATGGGACAAGATGGGCAAACAGTAAACGTTTCCAAGTTAGGGATACAGATGTTCCTCATCACCGCAGTCCCTGTCATCTTTGGAATGTTGCTGACTGCCAATGCCCCCAAGTTCGTGGCCAAAGCCTCGGGAGGCATCGCTAAGGCCTCACTGATTCTCTTCGTTTTGATCGCAGTCGCTGCCATCGCCAAAAACTTTCAGGTCCTCTCAGAAAATCTCTCGACCCTAGCTCCCTCGACTATTCTCCTTAATGTCATTCTACTCATTATCGGATTGCTAACGGCCCTTCTGATAAAACTCAACAAAACCGACGGAACTACGATTGCAATCGAATCGGGCGTGCAAAATAGCACTTTAGGAATCGCAGTCGGGCTGCTCATTGCGTCGGAAGCCTCCGCATTGCCGCCAACGACTTTGCCGTCAGCTGTCTACGGAATAACAATGTATCTCGTAACCGTACCGTTTGTACTTTGGCGTCGAAAGGTGCATAGCAAATAAACTCGATCTTATAAATGTTAGTTGAATACAGCACAGAAGACACTCTCGAAGAGAAAGAAACAATTGAGCTTTATCATTCGGTAAATTGGTCCTCTGCAGAGAAACCAGATCAACTCCTCCCTGCTCTTAAAAACGCACACACTCTGGTAACGGCACGAGTGGGTGGAAAACTAATTGGACTCGGAAATGCGATATCCGACGGACACCTCGTAGTGTACTACCCACATTTACTCGTCCACCCAGATTACCAAAATAAAGGCATCGGGATCGAGTTGATGAGGCGTTTGCAAGCGAAGTACAAAAGTTTTCACCAGCAGATGCTCACAGCTGATCAACATGCCACTGCGTTTTACGCTAACTTAGGCTTTCGCAGAGCAGGTAAAACGGAGCCAATGTGGATCTACGGCGGCAACGACCACTAAACAAACTAGCGAATCGCTTTGACCTTTTTTTGCCTTGGCTCTGGCCAATCAAACACAAGGGGATCAAACGCACGGGCATCTTCACCCACTCGCACAATCTTCACTCGGATAAGATGTACCGGTTTCAGCAGTTTGCCCTTCTTATCCTTTTTCGACCAGCCGATCTTACTCGCAATCGGCTTCCCGCGAATCACCCGGCCAAAGATGGCGTGTTTGCGATTCAAATACGGAGCTTCTTTTAGCGTAATAAAAAATTGGCTCCCATTTAGATCCGGACCAAAGTTTGCCATAGACAATATTCCTTCTCGATCGTGTCGGAGACCTTTCCCGAATTCATCATCAAACCAATAGCCAGGGCCATCTTGCCCGAGCCCACTTCGCGATCCTGTTTGGATCATGAAATCCTGCACCACCCGATGAAATGTCAATCCGTCATAAAACGGCCTCATCACAACTGCATCCGACTCTAAATCGTACCATGGAATAGTTCCCTCCGCTAGCCCAACAAAATTGGCCACTGTGCGGGGAGCTTTCTTGTAATTGAGTTCCGCAACCATCACCCCCAAATCGGTTTCAAGCAAAGCATACAGTCCATCACCCCTTGGCTCTAAGCTCTTAGCCAAAGAAAAGCTTATTCCGAGAGAAATGAAAAAGATGACTGTTGCGAATGCTCGTTTCATTAGCCTCCAAGTAAATAACGCTTAAGCGATCATCGTTAGGAATATTGCTGCTATCATGATCAAGGCACCCAGCAATCGTCGAGTCATTTCCCCTCTTCCCGCCTCACGCTCTCGATTGGCAAACCAATGCCCCAATATCCAAACAATCAAGACACTCCAGATTCCACGGGAACTATAAATTATATTAACTTCGGTCACACGCCCAAACTTCGTTAAGACCCACCCCATCGATATCGCTTGCAGACCAACGAGAGTGCCGCCAGCGGCCAGTGAATACCATATCTTCTTCGGAACGAGGGAAACAGGCGACCGGAACAAAGGAATCAAAGCAAAGGACCATAGCGCGTTAAAAGCGAACACAGCCGACATCATATTTTCAAAGCCGAGATCGCCTCCATATTTCTGCAGCATCACGTCATATACCGCGTAGAGCAACGAAGCGCTTCCTCCCCAAAATATAGAAGCCAAAATGCGTTGCCTCTCTGCCTCGCTCTTTCCTTTGAGCAAGAAAACAGCAATAGCGCTCAAGCCGGCTGCCG
Source organism: Puniceicoccaceae bacterium K14 (assembly GCA_022538095.1). Lineage (GTDB taxonomy): Bacteria > Verrucomicrobiota > Verrucomicrobiia > Opitutales > Opitutaceae > JAKYXN01. Next base: position 19,537 of record JAKYXN010000067.1, read on the forward strand.
CCCAAACGTATGCCGAAAGAGATGTTCCCAAGGCGTATATCGCTATAAACGCGACAAATACCGGCTTTACTCCCATTACTGGAGTTACCACAGAAACAGCTCCCCGATGAATCGCTACGCAGGTGAGCAACTGTCCTCCAAAGAAGCTTAAACTAATCAGCAACGGAATCAGTAGTTGCAACGGACTGGAGAGCGGCGGCCCTATGAACCATAGAGGTAACGCCAACAACCCATGCAATAAATTGGATACAAACGTAGTTCGCCACGGACCAACTCCCGCATTGGTGGCTCGCTTCAAAAACAGCGTCCCAATCGTGTAGACGAGCCCGTTAGCCAGAGGAACTAATAAAATCCAATCCATGAACACCTATGCACAGGCCTCTTCGCTCAAAGAGTCGAGGGCTTTCTTACATGATTCGAAAAAGAAAAGCGGCATCACTGCTTCAGTGTAGCCAACCCACCATCGACCGAAATGCACTCCCCAGTCACCCAAGAATTCTCTTTATCTAGTAACCAACATACCGCCGACGCTACATCACGGGGTTCCCCGATTCGGCCGATCGGATGCATCGCTTCAGAAAATTTAAGCGATGCTGGATTGTTCGTTATACGTTCGGATAAGGGTGTGCGAACCAATCCGGGGGCAACGCAATTTACCCGAACTCCCTTCTTGGCATACGTCGCAGCCGCATTCTTTCCTAAAGAAACGACCCCTGCCTTAACTGCGCCGATTAATTCATGGTTAGGTAAGCCAATCTGAGCTGCGGCAGACGCCATCAATACAATCGATCCTCCGGTTTTGAGACGCTTCGCTCCAGAACGGACAACTGCGAACGCGCTTGCCAGATTCTTAGAAACAGATTGATCAAACTCCCCACGGCGTACGAGATGGGCCGGCTTTATCGTAATAGACCCCACGCACAGTACCATACCCGATACAGCCTCATCGGACGCAAAGACCTCATCCGTGTAAGTCTCGACTGATTCCCAATCCTCCACGTCCACTTCCCTGATGGACTCAAAATCGTATTCACTAATTGAATCTATATTGCTCAGCGAGTGCACAGCTGCATGAACACGTGCTCCCTTTTCTAGAAGAAAACGGCACACTTCTGCTCCAATCCCTCCGGCTGCCCCCAGTACTACATATGAACCCGTCATTTTATGCCCTTAGCCTCATCTTGAATCTGTAACTGAATAACTAATACTCTTCGTTAATGTGTTGCAAAGTTGTTCAAACCAAGCAATAGGTTGTCCAATTATGGTAATTGAACAACATATATCTGCCATATTCACTCAAAATCAGGAACAATGGACCATACTTGAACCTATTTATTGCATCCTGAAATATTTGAACCGCATTTGGATTAAAAATGAACGATCGACCACCGAAAGACATCACTAGCAATTGCCCGCTCGTTTGCTCCAATATTTCGAAGTCGTATGGGCAACGAACACTTTTTAGGGATCTTTCACTGGAGATCAAACCGGGCGAAGCAGTCGCATTACTCGGAGCTTCCGGAAGCGGAAAGAGCACACTGCTCCATTGCCTCAATGGAATCGAACCCGTTGACGAAGGAGAAATACTCCTCGACGGTATCCGAATCAGCCACATGGCACCTTCAGAACTGGACAATCAACGTAAGTCAAAAATAGGCACGGTTTTTCAGTTCTTTCACTTACTGCCCACTTTAACTGCTTTCGAGAATATTGAGTTATCACTTCAATTAACGGGTGTCCCGCAGAATCAAATAGCCCCACGAGTAGAGCATCTCATGAAACGCCTAGGAATTGCGGAACGCTCAAACGCATTTCCCCGCGATCTGAGTGGAGGAGAAAAACAACGAGTTGCCATTGCGCGAGCAGTCGCCCATCAACCTAAAATAATTCTAGCGGATGAACCTACAGGAAACCTTGATTCTGAAAGCGGAAAAACTGCCCTAAATCTTCTTAAAGCTGTCTGCTCCGAGGAAAACGCAGCCTTGTTGATGGTCACCCACAGCGAACACGACGCCTCTGTCTGCGATCGGCAGTTAGTCCTGGAGCAAGAAAAGATAAGGACACTAGGCTAACTCCTAATGGAAATTGGCAAATCCAACTTGAACCTAATAGCGAAATTAGCTTCGCGGCTAATGCTCCGACATTGGTGTCGCAACTGGCTTAAACTACTCGCCACTTGCCTCGTTGTATCCCTAGCTGCAGGACTCTACATCGCAATCGACATCGCGAATAAGGCAACCGTTAGCTCGTTCGAGTCTTTCACCGATCAAATCACTGGCAGTAGCGACATAACACTCACAAGCTCATCGGGTAACCTGAGTTTGCAAGATATCGCCTCCGTTCGTAAGATCCTCATCAATTCAGAAACCGAGCTCTTTCCTGTATTTGAATCGAATATACAAGTCGCCTCACCTAACACGGGAGTCGAACAGTTACTCGTAATTGGTTTAGACTTTTACGCCTTGCTCAATCACGTTGGTCGCTCGGAGACGAAAGAGGCATCGTCAAAAAATGACGATCTCACTTCAAGTATCCCAGTTTTTCGCGAAACAATGGATACACGCAATGGCTTTTATTGCGACGCATCAACCGCAGCGAGTAACGATTGGCAGATCGGACAAGAGATCGCTTTCATTGTAAACTCTCAAAAACTAGACCTAAAGTACCTGGGCAGCTTTCCCACTAACGGCGAAAAGGATCTTTCGTCCCGAGTAATAGTTGTCGATGCCCGAAAATTTGCCAACATTCTCGATCAAGATCTGACTTATGACCGACTCGAACTTCTCGTTTCAGATTTAGATTCCGAACACCAAATTCTGGATATACTATCAGAGAATAAAGCAAAGCACTGGATCGTCGAAACCCAGCGTCAGCGTAAATCAACAGGAGAATCGATGACCCAAGCTCTTCGAATGAACCTGCGAGCGCTCTCTACCCTCTCACTAATTGTCGCAGCATTTCTCGTTTTCCAGGCATTGGATTCATCTGTTGTCAAACGCCACAAAGAGTTCGCCATTTTGCACTCTCTCGGAAGTCCCAGGTGGATTAGCAAGCTACTTTGGCTGAGTGAATCGCTTTTAATTGGGATTATCGGAGGAGGTTTAGGAATTATATTGGGCAACCTTCTAGGTAGACTCTCCACGGGTATGGTTAGCCAAACCGTCGATACGCTGTACTACTTCTCAAATAATTCCGGAGCTACCATAAGTAAAAGCGACCTTTTTTCCACGTGGGGAATTGTCATCGCTGTTTGCTCCTTGGCGGGCTGGTTCCCCGCTAAACTAGCTAGCAAAATGCCCCCTGCGCAACTCATTAGACAGGACTCCAAGCAATCCAACTACAAATCACATCACTACTGGTTCATTGCGGCTACGTCTCTCGCGCTATCAATCGTTGGATACTTACTCCCTCCTTTGAAGTCTTCAAGTGGCCATTCAATTCCAGTTGGTGGGTATCTTCTCGTGATTGCTCTCATTGGCTTTTTCGTCTCTATCGCAGTCCTTTGTCTTGGCTATTTGGGATCTTCTACGCCTTTCTTATCGCGATTCGATCTAGCGGCAAAATTAGGAGTGAGCCAGTTAAGGAATCCGGTCACGCGGCATCGACTCGCCCTGGGCGGTGTAACAGTGGCTGTAGGCATGACTGCCGCGATGATCATTCTGATAGCAAGCTTCGAAATGACGGTCAAAAACTGGATTGGCAATATCCTTCAAGCCGATCTCTACATCCGGTCGAAGGCATCCGGTTCATTACATTCAGATGCCCGAATGAGCGCTAAGACTGTTCAAGGTATTCTCTATGATCAACGGATCAGCAATAGCTCAACGATATACAGCGGACGCATTCGCTACGATGGCTTGTATACCACATTAACTGGCTATGATTTTAAATATGCGAGCGACTACAATACGCTAAGCTGGTTTAAAGCGCCGATGAGCCCTACATCTTTATTCACCCCTGGGTACGCAGTCATTAGCGAAAGCTTTCAGGAACGTTTTTCGAAGAGCGTAGGCGATTTCGTCCGTTTAGAATTCCCCGATCAAACAGCCGAATTTCAAATTATCGGCGTCTATGCAGATTACGGCAATGAACAGGGTTCAATTGGCATATCCCAAGAAAGCTATAAAAAATACACCGCGGACAATGGCATTCGAGGTCTCGCTCTCCACCTAAATGACAGCTCTCAAATAGAGCATTTGGCTACCGAGCTAGAAGAGAAATTTCCATCTCTATCCGTTGTAACCAACAAGTGGTTACGTGAAGAAACATTGCGAATCTTCAACAGTGTATTTTCCGTAACCTATGCTCTAAAGGCAGCAGGATTGTTCATATCTGTCGCTGGCCTAGGCTCTATGGTCTTTAGCTTATTACTGGAACGCTTTAAGCAGGTCGGCGCCCTTCGTATGATTGGAGTATCGGGCAACATGATTCGCAGAGCCGCAATTTGGGAAAGCGCAGCGATCGCTGCCTTTGGATCCTTAGCTGGCATACTCCTTGGACAAATGCTTGGTCTCGTACTGATCTACATCATAAACAAGCAATCTTTCGGGTGGACGCTTCAATTCACTCAACCGATCACACAATTGATCATCCTATGCGCCGGGATCATACTATCGACGGCACTCGTTGCCTATGTTGTGGCAAATCGGATACTAAAACAACCCATTGAAAGAGAAGAATGAACTATTTATTCACCTTAATTTTCTCACTCTTACTCTTGCAATCGATAACAGCTCAAGGTGCTTCTCCCGTTACAAGCCTTTTTGATAGCGAAGGTTTCGCCCTACCCGAGTCAGGAGATTTACTGCAATTTCCACATGATCATGGAAGCCATCCTGCCTTTAAAAGTGAATGGTGGTATCTAACAGGCCATTGTAAGACTCCTGACGAACAGCAAACCTTTGGATTCCAACTTACATTCTTTAGAGCAGCCCAGAAGAACGAAGATAACCCCACATCTTTCGACCAATTTCACATGGCCCACGCAGCTCTGTTCGATAAGAAAACAAAGAAGTTTCACCACGAAGAGCGACTCAACCCAGAAGGTTGGAATGCTGGGGCGAAAATCGGAGAATTAGATGTCTTCAATGAAAACTGGTTTTTGAAAATGGCAGATGACACGTCAGAAAAGATGTCCTGTCGTTTCTCAATCAACTCCGACAGAGTTTTCCAGCTAGATCTCACTCCTCTGAAGCGCAAAAATCTTTTTGGTGACAACGGAGTTTCACGCAAAGGCGACGAACCGCATTCAAAAAGTTACTACATAAATTACAGCAGACTCCAAGCATCCGGCGATTTTCAAATAGGTGACAAGAAATATCAAGTAGACGGTCTCGCCTGGATGGACCATGAGTTTAGCAGCAGTCAACTGTCGTCCAATCAAATCGGATGGAATTGGACCAGTCTTATTCTAAATGATGGCACCGAAATAATGGCATATGTAATGCGGAGGGACGACGGCAAAAAAGACAAGCACTCCGTACTTACCTTAATCAAGGCGGACGGTTCCATGGAGAAAATTCCGAGTGAACAGTTCGATTGGGTTCCCACACGTTTTTGGAAAAGCCCTCGAAGCAAGGGCACCTACCCTGTGGATCATAAATTAGAATGGACCGATTCAAACGGCAAAAACCAAAGCATTCGGGTTAAGGCTTTAGGAGATGACCAAGAACTCGATGGAAAATTGAGCGGATTCGTTTACTGGGAAGGAGCCTGCTACGCCTACGACGAAAAAGGCACCCGATTAGGTCAAGGCTACACAGAACTAACTGGATACAACTCTAGCCTCCAAGGACGCTTCTAGTCCCCGCGCTGAATCCGTGTCATGCAACGCTTTTCTCAGAAAATGACTTAAGTCGTTTGAAAACAGCACCTTAAGTCAAATCGAAGAATCGACAATCTTGGTGTAAAATACTGCTCCCGAGCACTCGCGTGCGACACGTCACTGCGGAGCAGTCCAATTCGCCCCAAAATCAGAATTTTTGTCCCTTTTCTGACCCCTGAATTGCACCGTAAAATTGTGCTTTTGACACGTCGAAACAAACCTAGCGATGGGTCAAATCATGCCTGTTAGAGACAGGAAATTGTGGGGCTATTTGTGCGACTACGAAGACTCAACAATCAGGAATAGGTTCACAACTAACATGTTCGAACTTTGCTAGGTGGGGTTCGTCCTTTTTGTTCTTGGTCGTGGAAGAGCGAACTTTGAAATGAGGATTTTCGTCGCCTAGATGGACGTCAGCGACCAGCAATTGTCGAAATTCATCAATGCGGAGACCTGTGTACGCCGCTGTCAAATAAAGCAATCGGTGTTGAGGAGCGACTTCAACGAGACGGTCGAGCTCATCAGCCTAGAAGCGACCTTCCGAATTGAAATAAGTTGGCCCTGTTTGTGTACATTCATTTGTATCCTTTTATCTGATATGTTTTTGTCACAGCATGAATGCTGTGGCCTATACTGAATAGTACGAGACAGGGGACGATTTTGTCTGGCAGGTGAGTAGAGAATGGATTATATCTAGGCTAAAATTTCTCTCTACTTTGTTAGCTTTCAAATTTGGGTAAACTTATGTCGCTGTTTTGTAGGTAGAGGGTGAGCGTGAAATTTTGCTCAGTTGCCTTATTTAGGCTTTCGAAAGGCCTTAATTGTTTCAACCTTTTTATTTGCGTATCGATTACTTATCTGAAGAATTTCAGAACATTAGGTATTCGATGGAATTTTAGTTTCTATAAGGAATTGGTTATGTTTTTAAAATCTCTAATGGTTCTCCTATTTCTGTTGCTTTTGAATATACCGATAATTGTTTCATATATTGTAAACACTCAGAATGATTCAGATCTATTGGCATGGGACGAAGCGTTTTTGGTTGCTAACAGAATTGCTCGCTTGGGAGCTAATCAATTAGCGGCTGGCTATCATGATGTATCCGATTTGTTTGGTAGTAGCTTTGGGGGAGGCTCATCTAATGTCTTAGTATTTCATGCTGATACTGTTGAATTTATTTCGGGAAGAGGCATGTTTGCGGTTATTAAGAGTAGTAGTAGAAAAGAGACTGCATTTGTGTTACTGCGCCTTTCGGATGAGGCTTATAGTATGTGGGGAAAGCCATTAGATGCTTTTGATAAATCTATATACTCAGATTTTTTTGTTTCGAGTTCAAAAAGGACTTTGCATAAAGTGGATTGGGATCATTTATCGCTTTCTGAATAATGATATTTTTTTCAGGAGTTAGCACTAGAAAAATAACTTGTATCCTTTTCCTAGGAATTACATTAGGAATTGCATTATGTTTCTGGGCACTACAGTATATTCCGTCTAATATTGATGAAGAAACAAATTCATTTTCAAAAGACCATGATGAAGTTGATCGAGTATCATTCAGGGGGATGGATGTTATTTCACTTCGTCAGTTTTATGAGATGCGTACTAAAAAACCTTTTATTTGGGTTTCGAATATGGATAAGTTAGTTCGAAATAAGACCGTGACGTATAATGCTGAGAATATTCAGACAAATGATCTGATTGAGCAAATTGAGGCCATTTTTTTGCTTTATGGAATTCGTATTGAAGACAGAGGAGCCTACTCGATTGCTTTGGAGTATGAAGATAGAGAAGACTTTAGTAATAGCTTTATGAATAAGTATGGTCATGCATATTTTTTGTTTACATTGCATTTATCTGGTTGGTTTGGGCTTATTTTGTTTTATCCGAATTCTACTAGGCCGTGTGGACAAAATGTGTAAGTTCTCAAGTAATTGATTTGCAATAGGATGCAAAAGTTATATCAAGTTTTCGATGATAAAGAACAAA
>JAKYXN010000068.1 GCA_022538095.1 Puniceicoccaceae bacterium K14
AGGTACGATAGAAAACCGGAAACTTATATGGGATTCGCAACGCTCTCAGCATTAACTGATTGGATCAAATTCGATATTGTCCACACGGCCTAGTCCGAATAACAATAAAGGTTTTAAACAATATATGAATGAAAAGTATGGCTGTGGAGAGTGATATTAAAAGAAATTTTCAAGCGTGGCTTTTCTTTGCGTTGGGTGTTTCGTTGTATCTGAATCAACATGTATTTAAGAAGACAAAGGTAGATCCTCGATATGAACCAGTTATGCTGGTTCTTCTCGCACTTTTTTTTGCATACAACTTTTACAGAACCGGTCTGTTGATTAGGGACAAATATCGGGGCCGAAAAAGATCAAAAAGGAGAGGGTCTCAGAAATTGAATAATAATAAATGATTGACATTTGAATACTAAACCTTTTGTAATCCGCTTAAATGGCGGGCTTCGCCTCATGCCTTCGTCCCTCAGTCACGCTGCCTGCTGTCCTTCGTCCGCCACGGCCTAGCAATGTGCTATCCTCTTGGCTCCTTAGTATGCTAGGTTAGATGGCCTCGGGAGCGATGCTATCCACGACGCTGCTTGGCAAGTATTGAATGTTCAAGGAAATCTAAGTGATTTGAAAGCTGAGTATAATGAGAATTGTTCTGGCCAATGAAAATACTATTTAGAGCTTTGATTTGTTCGTTTTCTCTTATCGGATCGTTAGTCCTGATGGTTTTAGGTTTACGAATACACTTAGGACTTGAAGAGTACTTTAGACAGTCTGACGGTCTTAGTCTTATGATCTTGTCCGTTGGGCCTTTGTTTATAGGATCAATTATGTTGTACGTTTTAGTTAACGATTTTTTCTATATTAGAAAAAATGGATACAATTTATTTAGGGATAGAACGAGAAATAGCTCGGTGCATAAGCTGTTTCCTTTTTCTAAAGGTGATGGAAGGAAGTAGGTAAAACCTTACTATAAATCAACTTATGTTCTCCTGCACTGTGGCAGGCGCGGCTGACGCCGGGCTTCGCCTTGTGCCGTCGAAACTCCGTCACGCTGCCTGCTGTCCTTCGCCGCCACGTATCCGCATAATGCGTATACTATTGGCTTCCTAGTTGACCTGCTTCCGTCAAAGCTAACCGTTTGTCGTCGTAGTTTGCTTCATTAGTGACGCGCTCCCCTAAAACTTTACTGGCCTCAATATAGTTCTCTGCTGTTTTTGATAAGTGTCGTATGTTTCGTATCTATGACATCTACGACTGCCGATGAAGAATTAATTCTCAAGACCGATGCTTTGGGTCGGGTACACATGCCCAAGGAAAAGCGGGAGCTCATTCTTGACCGCTTCGAGCAAAGCGGCATGAGTGGCCAGGCCTTCGCCGTCCACATTGGCGTGAAGTACCAAACCTTCGCCAGCTGGATGCAGAATCGCCGCCGCCAGCGCGGAGAGTATCCTCAAAGGACTGGAACGAAAATCGAAGCCTCTATTCCTCTATTCGAAGCGGTAGTCGAGCAAGAATCCTCGCCATCGGTCGACCAATGGCTTGGAAGTGCAAAGTGTAAGCGGAATCAAGGTACGCGTGAGCAATCCGAGGAGATCGCCTTGGCCGTGTCCCTTCTACGCCAGCTTGCCCATGCGATCGCTCGTTTCAGAGCGGGGTTGTCCACGAAAATACATATGGCTTGCGACGCGTTGGGGTTTATTCTCACCGGAGCGAACGTTTCGGACTTCGATCAATGCAAGCCCTTGTTGAAGAGATATTTGAAGGAAGGATCTGCGGCGCTAATCGGTAAGGGCTACGACAGCGATGCCATCAGAAACGGTGTGAACGGGATCGGCGGTATCGCCCTCATGGCGGTGAAATCAAATAGAGCAATAAAATCCTGCCTTTGACCAGCACATCTATCAACAACGCCATAAAATAGAGAATCTCTTCGGAAAGTTGAAGCACTTCCGCCGAATAGCAACGCGTTACGAAAAGCTCTATCACACATTTACCACTATGCTCACCCTCGCATGCATTATGATATGGTTGCGATAGTGAGATCTTATTCACGAACACGCTCTAGGTGTACTTCTCTTTTCGATTCTTTGATTGAATTGTACGATTTTCTGAAACCGATTATCCAAATGAAACGTTTAACAGCGTATCCCTCGTTCTGAATCGTTGGAACCTACTGAAATATGAAAAGATTCAATTTAATTAAAGTGTCTGTATTGATTTTTATCTTTATTGCTTTTGCAGTTTCGACCAAAGCGAGTGTCGGCGCGAATTCGATACGGCCCGTCTTAATTGGAAGCGATGCTCCGAATGCGGCTGTTCTTGATTCAGAGGGCAAGTCTGTGGAACTTGCTGAAATTTACGATGGGAAGCCGACGATTGTTGTGTTTTACCGAGGAGGGTGGTGTCCTTACTGTAACACTCATCTTCAAGAGCTGGTCGAAGTAGAACCTCAACTTATTGAATTGGGCTATCAAATCATCGCTCTCAGCCCGGATGCACCGTCGAAATTACAGGAGTCTACGGAAAAAGGCGGGTTGAATTACTCGCTCTTTTCAGATTCTCCACATGAGGCCGCAGAAGCGTTTGGAGTCGCATTTACGTTAGAGGAAAGAACTTTGGAGCGTTACAAGAAAAAGGATCGACTTGGTGGCTGGTCGGATGGAGTGAACCAAGATAAACTCCCTGTTCCGTCTGTATTCATCGTTACGGGAGACCAAAAGATCGCGTTTCAGTATGTAGATCCTAATTTCAGATCGCGGATGCCAGGTGACCTTCTTTTGGCTGCTGCTAAGAGTAGTCTTAGGTTTGGTGAATAGCGGTAATCTTTGATTCTCCGGTTTTAATTATAGAAGAGGCGATTCTGGGTGAATCGCCTTTTTTTGTGTGGAAATTGGTTAAGCTGATTCCAGAAACCATCCAAAGATGGATGAGTGCGGATAGAGAATACTCATAGCTGTGCAAGGACCCGCTGCTAGTTGAACACTTATACGTTTAATGCGAGACGTGAAACAGCCGAAGGCTCTTAAAGGAACATAGTGGAATTGTTTACAAGATGGTTCGGGCTTATGCTGTTAGTCGATTGTGATCGAGAGGGTTTCTTTCAGTAAATTTTGATTCAAGTATGGCGTTCTATTCCTGAGTTTAAAGGGAGGCAAAGGAGGGTGCTGGCAAATGTGGAAATAGCGTTTATTTGAACTGAAAGCGAAAATTCAAAGAGGCAGGGAATCTCGTTCTTTTTTTGTAGTGTTCGTGCTTTATGGGGTGGCGTTCGAATGATCATTTATGATTGGAGGTCATCGGTGGGTAAACTTGTCATTGGGCTGGTAGCAGTTCTTTTCGTGTACCTTCTAATTAAACCGAATCAGGTGAGAACGCACTTTCCACGGTTGAAAAGCTTCGAATCTTTACGAGCGACACTACTGAATACCTAAAGAAAAAGTACCGAATTTTGAATACAAAAAAGCTCAACGTGGTTAGTTGAGCTGGAATGAAGAGAAGTGTAATTTAGGTTATCTTATATCTGCGGGCCCTGTAGGGCTTCGCGGAGTTTGAGTTGGAAGTCTTGGATATCTTCTTCGGAGGGTTGGTAACCTTCTTGGGAAGGATCTAATCCGAGGCGTCCCATTTCGTCGATATACCACACGGCTGTGATGCCGTCGCTGAAGGTTACGGATCCGCTCATGGCAGCTCCGGGGCGTTTGATCTTATCGACTTCGACACTGACTCCTTCTGGAACGAGTGTCGCGTCTGCACTTGCTGCCGGAGTGGCCGCTGCGTCTTCTTCGGGAGTTTCTGGCTCTTCGGGTTTGTTGTCGGGGACTTCAATTTCCAAATCGTCGATAAGAAAACGAACTTCCATGTACGTCATTTTCAACCCGAAATCTTCGTTCACGAGGCGTTGGATATCCGCCATTGAAGCGCCGTCGGCGAGGCGTTGGCTGATCGTTTGCTTTTGTTCGTTGCTTAGAGACATTTTGGAAATTTGCTTTGAGAGTTTATTTCTGAGATTGGTGAACGGGTTTTGACCTGAGGTCAATGATTAGCGTTGGATGGGGAGGGGGTAGTTTTAACACGCAGGGAGTGCTGCGTCGGCAGCAAGCCGTGGAAGCCAGCAATTTGAAGTGACTGAACGGTTGAGTGCCTTGTTAGCAGCGAGGCCTACTATTTGGTCGGCTTCTGCAACTGAATTTCTAAAAGGCTTGCTGTTGATGAGGCTTCTGCGGCTCTCAGCGAGCTGAGGCCCTACTTTGTGAGTTGCGACCTGAGATAGTCTACGCTGTGGCGGAGTTGGTCGTCTTGCTCGATGAGATTGTCCACTTGGCGGCAGGCGTGTATCACGGTACCGTGGTCGCGTCCGCCGAATTCGGTCCCGATTTCCTGAAGCGAGTGCTTAGTGAGGTCGCGAGCGAGGAACATCGCTATTTGGCGTGGAACTGCAATGTGGTTGGGACGACGACGGCTAAGCATGTCGGCGTGTCGCAGATCGTAGTAATCGGCGACGACCTTTTGAATGGCTTCGATCGTTAGCTGTTGTTTGGCGGCTTCCATGAGGACGTCGCTCAAGAGCATTTCACAAACACTTACATCGAGTGGCTTGCCGGTTAGGGAAGAGTAGCTGCAGACTTTTATCAGAGCGCCTTCGAGGCGACGGATGTTTTTAACGATATGTTCTGCGATGAAATTGATGACTTCGTCGGAAACGTCGAAGTTCTGTTGCTGGGCCTTTTTACGTAGGATGGCAACGCGTGTTTCAAGGTCGGGAGCTGAGATATCTGTAACGAGTCCCCACTGGAATCTGGATACGAGACGGCTTTCGAGCTTGGCGATTTCGTTCGCGGGACGATCGCTTGAGAGGAAAATCTGCTTTTGCGATTCGAAGAGGTCGTTGAAGGTATGGAAGAATTCTTCTTGGATTCGTTCTTTGCCGCTGAGGAATTGGACGTCGTCGATGAGGAGTATATCCACGTTGCGGTAGCGCTTGCGGAACTTGCTCAAGGTGTTCTCTTGGATTGCACTGATAAATTCGTTGGTGAATTTTTCGCAAGAGAGATAGACGACTCGGGTCGAGGGTGCGTTTTGTAGGATATGATGTCCTACGGCGTGCATTAAGTGAGTTTTGCCGAGTCCAGTTTCTCCGTAGAGGAAGAGTGGGTTGTAGGCTCCCGCTGGAGCGTGGGCGACTGCGATAGCAGCGGCGTGAGCCAATTGGCTGTTATTGCCAATGACGAAGTTGGCAAAAGTGTTGCGTGGGTTTAGGTTAGCTTCGCTTTTCTGCTCCTTAGCATTACGAGCTGCTGAGCGTTCGCTGGGGGAAGGGTATTCTGCACGAGGAGCGGCTTCTTGCTCACTCTCGTCAAGTTTGTTGCCGTTCTGAGCCGCGTTGTGCGCTGATGTATCCACAATTGAGATAGCAACTTCGCGAGCCAAGCGTCCTTGGAATGCTTTTGTGATCAGGTCTAGATAGTTGTCGTTGAGCCAGATTGCGGTGAACTCGGATTCGACGCCAAGAAGAACAACATCTTCAGTGATCTCTAGGCAGCTAATATCTGAGAACCAGCTTGTGATGACATCCCTTGGGAGGAGTCCGACGAGTTCTGACTTAACGTTTTGCCAAATTGTGGCTGGTTCGGTGACCTGAGGCATACTTATTTGGAAATTAGAGGCGTTATTCACAATTAGAGCTCCCATGAGCCGCTACCATTGGGAATAACTTGGTAGTGCGAATGAAAGAATCTTCTTTGAAACGAAAAGCAAGCGTTTGGGAGGATCTTTTCGTTTTTCTGCATAAGGTGAAGAGAGTGAATGACTTAGGTGTTGGATACTTAATTGGGAGAGGGATGGATGACTTTAGCGGAAGACGTTGCAGAAAAGAACGCTCACTAGAATCAAGTCCGTAACAATAACGTAAAGACCGGCTCTCGATTCAAGCCATACTTTTCGACAAGTTGTTAACATTGCAGCGCTGATAACTTTTCTTTGCCAAAGCCGATCTTTTTTGCATGCGAAGTGACTTTTGGAAACGTCTTAAAATGAAGCCCTTAGAAGTATGCTCCCTTGAGCTGATTTTGCATTTTCAGGGCTCGCTTGCAGCGTATCCACCAAAATGGATCTCTGCGGAAAATTTTTTTAAACTGGAGCTGAGAATTTTTTTTATTTCGCCATTAGGGCGATTAGGCGATCGTTGAATTCTTTTGCCGGGTCATGCCCCAGGAGTTTTAGGGCTTGAACCATAGCGGAGACTTCTACGAGTCGCGCCATGTCTCGACCAGGTCGGACGTAAAGTTCTATGTGCGGAACTTCTATGCCTAGTAAGCTGAAGTAATTCTGTTCTAGTCCAGTGCGATCCTCGTCAACATCTTCGGTGATCTCGAGTAAGGACACCACTAAATCAATACGCTTTTCCAGTCGGATACTGCGCACACCAAACATTTCGCCAACATTGATGATGCCGATGCCGCGACATTCCATGTGGCCTCGGTTGAGTTCCATGGCAGAGGCCATGAGATCACGTTCGTCCAAAAGTTTGATACGAGTCAGGTCATCGGCAACAAGACTGTGCCCGCGTTCGATGAGAGCCAGGGCGACTTCGCTCTTTCCAACCCCGCTCGAGCCGCGAATTAACGTACCGATTCCCTTGATATCCATCATTGTACCGTGCTCGGTTGTGGTGGGAGCAAACTCAGCATCTAATGAGATGGTGGCGGTGTTGAGGAAGTTCATGGTAATCATCGACGTTCGAAAGATTGCCAGCCCGCGTTCGTTAGCGATTTCTCGCATGGTAGGAAGCGGATTGTAATTTCTGGCGATCACTAGGCAGGGGATGCCACGGTCGATGATTTCGTTGAGTCGTTTAGCAAGCGTTTCTTGGGGAAGGCTGCGCAAGTAGGTCATCTCGGAGGCGCCGAGTACTTGCACGCGCTTGTTAGCAAAGTATTTGAAGAAGCCAGTGAGGGCGAGGGAGGGTCGATTGACGCTTCCTTCCTTGATTACCTTGTTCATGCTCCTCTTTCCCCCGGCAACGAACTCCAGTTTCAAGGTCGTCTCGTACTTCGTGAAGAAGTCTTTTACGGCAAGGCCATCTATCTTCTTGATTGGTTTAATGGGGGGCATGCTTAAAGAGAGGGCTGAAGTTGGACGGGCTATAGGTTAAACTTTGAAGTTTTCACCCAGGTAGATCTTCCGGCTTTTCGGATCGTTTATCAGAAATTCACTATCACCTGTCACAACTACTTTCCCTTCGTGGATTAAGTAAGCTCGGTCGGTAATTTCGAGCGTATCGCGTACGTTGTGGTCGGTGATGAGAATTCCGATACCACGTTCTTTGAGATGAAGAACTATTTTTTGTACTTCGGCGACGTTGATTGGGTCAACTCCAGCGAAGGGTTCATCCATTAGAATGAAATCTGGACTGGTGACCAAACAGCGGGCTATTTCGAGGCGACGGCGTTCCCCTCCGCTTAATGTATATGCTTTTTGTTCCGCGAGGGGGAGTAAGTGGAGTTCTTCCAACTGTTTCGCGATGAGCTCTTTGCGTTCTTTGCGTTTCAATGGAAGTGTTTCGGCCGCCGCTTGCACATTTTGCCATACGGTGAGTTTGCGGAAGACGCTTGGCTCTTGGGGCAGGTATCCGATGCCGAGGTTGGCTCGGCGGTGAATTTTGAGATGGGTAATTGGGGTGTCGTCCAGAAGAACGAAACCGCTGGTCGCTTGTACGAGCCCAGCGATCATATAAAAGGTTGTTGTTTTTCCAGCTCCGTTGGGTCCGAGGAGTCCGACGACCTCGCCCATTGAAACTTGGAGGCTGGCTCCGTTTACGACTTTCTTGTTGCCGTATTGTTTTACCAGTCCCTTGGCCTCTATCGTCTTGGAAGCGTGTTCAGGCTCGGTGGTGGGCTCTGGTTGCTCTGCTGTTTCGACCATGATTATTCTTCGGTTTCTTTAGAAGGATCTATTGTAGGGGCCTCGCCGGTTTCTTCTTCAGGAGCCTCTTCCGGCTTGGGAGTTTCTGTAGAGTCGGAGTCGTCAGCTTCGTCCTTTTTCTCTTCGATTTTCTTATCAGATTCGAAGCCTAGATCTTGGATAGCTGGCCCAACGAAGCGAACCTTGTGCTTTGCTGTCCCAGGAACAATCACCAATCCCTCTCCACGTTTGATGATCATTTCATGTCCTGTTAGTGTTGTCCCAGATTGGTAGACGGATGGATTCTCTCGTAAGAAAATTTGCTCTTTAAGTGGGTCTAGCTCCATAATGCCTGCTTTGGCAATACGTTCCGCTTGAGTGATTTGTACGTTGCCGGTAGCAAGGACTTTTTCGAAGTCGCCGAAATTGCCGATGGTGGCGTCTTTCTGGCCAGTACGTTTTACCCAGAGTTCTAGTTTGTCGCAGAGGAGCTCTAGGTTGGTTGCGGTTAAGATTACGCTGCCTTTGGCTATGACGTAGGCTTCTTCACCGTCATTTTCTAACTGAAGAAATTCGGCTTCGATTTCGGTGGGAAGAATTGGCTTTTCATCGGCGGCTTGGAGGGCTGCAGCGAAGAAAGCGAGAAAGGTTAAGATAAGGTGGGTGTGTTTCATTTCAAAATGTTTCCGATTTCGGCGAAGATTTTTATCTTAGCGTCTTTGTGGATCGTGACGGTGTTTTTCTGCGTTTGCCAGATCCAGGCTTGTCCTGTGAGTTGGAATTGATCGCTTTTCACAGTGATTATTCCAGCTCCGTGGGCCAGGTTGTTGTTCAAATCGTAGGTGCCTTCTGGAGTTTCCAAAGTACTGATTACTTCGTTTTTTTCGTCACCGGAAAACTGTCGGGCGTAGAGGCCAAGTATTTTGACTTCGGTCTCGTTTTGGTAAATCGCTTGGTCTGCTTTCAAATGCCAGGAACGGTAGCCGTCTTCGTTGAAGAGTGGGGTTTTAAAGTTCTCGACAGGAGCGTTGAGGCTGATGGCTTCCTGAGCGTTGCCACTTAGAGCTGAAAATGCGAGGGCTGCGACCCAAGATAAAATTGTTGCACGGTGTTTTCTGAGCATTTTTAGGAGAAGCGATTATTGAGGAAGGGCCTTTAAAATGTGGTTGCAGATTTCGCGTACAGCTCCGTTGCCCCCTGATCTTTCGGTTATGTAGTCAGCCGCTTCTTTTGGCGAGTCTTGTCCTTCGGGAACACTAATTCCTATGCCGGCAAGTTTGATCGCTGCGGTATCGATGTCGTCGTCTCCCATGTAGGCCGCTTGTTCGGGTTTGAGATCGAGCTTTTCGAGTAATTCGGTGAGTGCGGTCTCCTTGTCTTTGCGCCCTTGGATGACGTGAGGGATTTTAAGTTCGTTGGCTCGCAGGTTGGTGGCGTAAGACCCACGTCCTGATATCCAAGCGAGTTGGATGCCGGCGTCTCGTAAGCGAACGAGGCCAAGACCATCTATTATAGAGAAGCGCTTTGTTTCCGACCCGTCCGAAGATACGTAGATGCAACCGTCTGTGAGGATGCCATCTACGTCCATGGCGAATACTTTGATGGCTGACCAGTCGAGTTTGCTGCTGTCGCTGGCTGACATTATGCGTTGGCTCCTTCCATCCAGTCGGCTATTTTTTCGATTATGCTTTCAGAGCTCGGACGGTACTCTTTTTCCAATTCTGAGGCGAAGGGCACGGGAATGTCTTCGGAAGCAATCCGCAAGGGCGGCGCTTCCAAATCAAAGAAGCAGTCCTCGCTTAGGCTGGCGACGAGTTCGGCGCCGAATCCGACATTGCGGCGACTTTCTGTAATCACAATGAGTCGTCCCGTTTTTGAGAGGGATGCTTTGATGGCATCCAAATTCAAAGGTTTTAGGGCCCGAACGTCGAATAAGTCGCAAGCTACTTCGTATTCGTTTTCCAGATATTCGCAGGCCGAGTTGGCGTGAAGAACCATTTCTCCATAGGTGACAATCGTGGCGAAATCTCCGGAGCGGCGTAACGCTGGCTGCCAAACATTTTTGTAGTTTGGGTTAAACTTTACCGGAGCCTTGAGCAGGCGATAGAGCTTTTTGTGTTCGAAAATACAAACTGGATTATCGTCTTCGTAAGCGGCCAAAACCGCGTCGTAGGCGTCTTGAGGAGTACTTGGGTAAATGAGCTTTAAGCCTGGAAGATGAGTGTAGAGGGCTTCGAGATCTTGAGAGTGAAATGAGCCGAATGTCAGTCCGCCGCCACAAGGAAAGCGTAGCACCAATGGAGATTTTGCTCCTGATCTGTAATTGTAAGTGCCTGCGTTGAGGCAGATTTGTGTGGTAGCATCAGTTGCGAAGTCGGCAAATTGGAATTCGACTATCGGGCGATGACCATTGACGGCTTGTCCGGTAGCGTAGCCTACCATTGCAGATTCGCAGATCGGTGTGTTGATGACTCGTTCGCGACCGTATTTTTCGAGGAGCTTATCGGTGACTTTGAAAGCCCCGCCGTAGCCGGCTATGTCTTGGCCCATGATCAAGGACTTGGGCGAATCTTGCAGAACTTTGTCTAAAGCTCGAGTGATTGCCTGTGCAAACGTGAGGGTGGGCGCTTCGATTTCATCTTCCTTTTCCCAATCTACCTCTAGTGAGGTTGGGGAGTAAACGTCTTCTTTGAGGCCTTCAAATTTAGAGGGGGGGAGCTTGAGGGCTTCAGTTACAGTATTGTTGACGAATTCTTTTAAGTCGGCGTCTTCGGTATCAAGACGAGCTCCATATCCTTTTTCTACGAGGCGCTGACGGAAGTTGGGGAGGCAATCTTCTTCGATCCACTTCTTGGTTAATTCAGGATCGATGTAATCGCAGGTGTCGTAGCCCGCATGGCCTCGCAAACGAAGCGAATGCATCTCGATGAGCATTGGACGTGAGGTTTCCCGCGTTTCCTCAATCGCATCCCAGAAAATTTGCATGTTTTCCTCGATGTCTGCCACGTCTAGAGATATTCCCTTCATACCGTAGCCTTTCGCGCGGTCGACGAGTTCGCCGGCGTATTGTTCACCCAATGGAGTGGAATAAGCGTACTTGTTGTTTTCGACTACAAAGATGACAGGTAAGTTGAGCACTGAAGCAAGGTTCATGCTTTCGTGAATCTCGCCTGTGCTTGATCCGCCATCGCCGAAGAAAGTAACTCCGACTGATTTGAGGCCGTTTCGCCTTTGAGAATCTGTTCCGCCCATTACGTTGGACGACATTTTCCCGAGGTGGCTGATCATCGGATAAGAGCGGTTTTTCGGATCGCCGTGATGGGCGTTGCCTTCGCGACCTTTTGTAGGGCTTCCGCTGTTTCCAAGGTACTGGCAAATGTGATCTCCCAGATGGTCGCTCCAGATAAGGTGTCCGGGGAGTCCACGGTGTGTCCAGGACACGCAGTCGATCTCCTTGTCCATCATCAGAGCCATGGGAGCGATGAGTCCCTCGTTTCCATCGGAGCAAGTCACGGTTCCCTTCATCTTGCCTTGGCGAAAAAGCTCGAGGATACGCATATCAGCGAAGCGGCTATAGGCCATCCATCGATAGGTCAAAAGCAGGGCTTCGTCGGTCACGCCTGATTTGGAAAGGCGAAGATCGCGTTCCAATAGAATGCTTGGCGTTTGTGGAAAGTGTGTTGCTGGAATGGAGGAAGCTGACATAGGTCTGAGTCCGCGTTGGTTGTAAACTATTTATGTACGATCTCGATTGGGACGGCGTCTTTAAGTTGATCGCTGATGTCATCCATTGAGTCGATGAAATTGACATGGGGATCTGATTCCCATGACCAAGTCTTGCCAAGAACAAAGTGTTTAAACGAATCGTTGAGGGTAGCTATCGAGAATTCGGCACTGACCTGGGAAATGACCTGGGCAAACATGCCTTCTCTGCGGGACAAATCATAGAAGCACCAAACTTCTTCGCCCACTTGTAAAGCTGAGCGAGGGGTGAGCTGCCAAGAAGGGGTTGGTGTTGTGAGAGACAGGCTCACCTTTTGGAGTGGTTTTTCTTCGGAAGGAACTTCTTGTGCCGAGGAACAACCTCCCGCTGCGACGGACACGAATAGGATGGCGAGTAGGGTAGAAAAAAAGGCTTTAACTGGCATAGTGGATATTTTGTCTCGTTTGATGTGGCTTAGTTCCTTCTTTTCGAATGATCGAATTTCCAAAAAAGGCGGCCTTTTTTAGGACCGCCTCAAATTATTTGCCAAATTCTCCTTTGGCTATGGATAACGCTTTGCGTCGACCTTTTCGATGCGTCGGACGTGACGTCCTCCTTCAAATTCGGTGGCGAGCCATGTATCCACAATTTTGAGAGCTTCTTCTTGAGAGATCGTACGTTCGCCGATGGAGAGCACGTTGCCGTCATTGTGTTCGCGATTCCAAATGGCAACTTGTTCATTCCAGCAGAGTCCGCAACGTACTCCTGGAACACGATTGGCAGCGATCGCTTCGCCGTTTCCGGAACCACCTAATACAATTCCGCGATCGTACTCGCCATTTGCAACTGCTTCGGCGACGGGGCGAATAAAATCTGGGTAGTCGCAAGACTCGGTGGAGTCGGTGCCGTAATCTTTAACGGTGAATCCTTGCCCATTGAGGTGCTCAATTATTGCCTGCTTGTAGGTGTAACCGGCATGATCGGAGCCAATTGCGATAGTTAGTTTGCTCATGGCACGACTCTTTAGGTGGGGAAAACCGTGGATTCAATGGTAATTTTCCGTAAGTTCGTAACTTCTCGGTAAAGCAAAGGTAATCATTCTATTAAAAGGAATAATTCCAGTTGCCGTTCCTCTAATAATTGATAACTTGGAATAGCGTAAGCTAAGTAATGTTAAAATCCTCAGGATGCTAGTTCGACCACATAGATTTAGAATTTTCTACCTTGTTGCCACATTTGTTTTAGCGATCGAAGCGGTCGCTCAAACACACGTTTTGGTAAAATCTAAGAGTGGAATGCATCCAGTGATAGGGATGAGTGGGGAGCATTTAATCGTGGCAGTGGATGGGGAACGAACGGTGATCATAAAGAAGAACGTTGTCCTCGTTGAAGCAGAAGGGTACACCGACGGCGAAATTCGGGTTTTACAAAAAAAGGCGGGAGCAGGAGCGAGCTTCGAGGGGGATCAATCGCGCTTCAATTTTAGGTTTAGGGTGAGTGTCGATGCGGAGAGGGATTTTGAGGATTGTTTCATTGTTTTTGTGGTTGAGGCAAAGGATGGCTCGACTTCGCGTGAGATCGTTGATCTAGGGAATATTCGGGCGGGTAAGCAAATGATTGATACAGGGTTTGAGGCGACCGAAAATTTCGGGGACTCTCGCTACGGTTACTTAATTTTTTCGGAGGGTGAAGAGATATTCGTGGATGATCCTTACCGGAAGAAAGCAGTTGCTCAGCAAAAAGAAGAAAAAGTCAAAAAGGCGACCGAGGAGAAAACCGTCGCGAGTAAGAAACCAAAGAAGACGATTAAACCCAAGGTTCAGCCTTATATAGATGCGACTCCTGCTCGGGTCGTTAAGCAAGTGACTCCGATTTATCCTGAAGAGTTGCTTGGATCAAATATTTCAGGAGTGACTAAAATCGTTTATACTATGGATGAAGAGGGTGAGGTCTTTGAGATTTTAGATATCAAGGCGGATCATCCATCGTTTCTGTACGCGGCACGCGATGCAGTATTAAAAAGTCGATACAAGCCAAGCGTGTATGAAGGGCAATCGTTGGTGACTACTCTAGAGCAAACGTTCGCGTTTAATGAATTTGTCTGTTTTGCAGAAGGGGCAGAAATAGTCCCATATCCGAAAGTTAAGGATAGAGAGCCATTTGCAGTGTATGGTCCGAATCGCCATGAGCTCGCTGAGAAGCTGGAGCGGCTGGGCGGCAAGAAAATGACTCTCGACATAATCATCAACGAACTCGGACAAGTCGTATCCGTGGGAGCGAGCGGCTTGTCCAATGACGTGGTCAGTGAAGAATTCGATGACGCCTTCGCCAATTGGGTATTCCTTCCGTCTCTAGAACGTGGCGTAGCATACTCTAGTCGAGTGAGCCTGCGACTGGCGAGTAATCGATAGGCTTGGGTTGAGGTCAGCCGTTTTCTCGGTATGGCCTGGCAAGGAAGCTGTCACGTTGTTACTTTACTGTTCCGTTCGATTACAGTTAGACGAATTTCACGGTTCAGTTGATTTAATTGATAGCGATTCGAAGAAGTCGGTGGTTACGAGTTCCCAGAAAACCATCTACTCGACGATCGCTGTGTAATTGACGTTTCGCAGACAAGCCTGCTATGGATCAAACACTCTGTGTTTCAAGGGGGAGGTGTGATGAAAAAACTATTCCTATCAGCGCTTTTCACTATGGTTCCGGTTCTTAGCGATGCCGGCGATCCTTCGCTCATTCCAGCAATTGGTTTGGATGGTGTTGAATCATCTGAGCGCTTTCGTTTTATCGCTGATTTCGATTTGGATGGATACGAGGATCTTCTACTATCGCTCCCGACGTACACATTTGGTACCTCAGGAAGCTACTTCACGCTTTATCTGAGAGAAGGAAACGATTTCGTGGAGGCTGGGGAGATCAACGCACATCCTAAATCAGTAAGTATAGAAAATTTGGGGAAGAAAACTAGGATATGGGTTTATCTCCATGGGAGCTCTTCATCAGGAACCCTCGGCTACTATATTCTCGAAAACGGAATTCTATCGGAATTGCATTCGATTGAGATTAATCCCGGGGATGGAGGGACGAAAATAGGCAACAGTATTGTGCGCTCAGTTTTCTTAGACAGGCTTATGGTAGAGAAATCAACTACTATAAATGGTGTCGTTAATTGGGACAAATGGAATTAGGCCACAGCTGATCGGCTCACCGTGTGGCCTCTAAGTTTTGCCCTTCGCTTTGGACGGTCTCAGCATTGGCTTCCGTTTGTTTTCCTATGCTTCGCGTGTTAGTCAAAAAAATAGGTTGAGGCAAGATGCTCAGAAAATCAGCGCTCTCGCAGTTGATCGATAAAGGATTGTGCAAAGTTGAATTACTAGGCACTTTCTAAAAAATGGATCTAACATACGAACCAGCAACAGCAGAAGACTTTGATCTATTGGTTGAGTTGCGGATTGATGCGATGAAAGAAAGCCTTGTGGCAATTGGACGATTTAATCGCGAGAGGAGTGTAGAGCGGTTTCGGTCATCGTATAGAGCTAAAGAGACAAAGCTGATTAAATGCGAAGATGAGTTGATTGGTTTTATTGCGGTATCAGAAAAGGAAGATTGTTTGTATTTAGGGCATTTATACATAGACCCCCGGTTTCAGTCATCAGGAGTCGGGTCATGGGCGATCGAAAAACTGATAGAGGCTTCCGAAGCGAGAGGGTTGCCGATTAGGCTAGGCGCATTACGTTCAAGTAGATCGAACAATTTTTACCAGAGGCACGGTTTTGTTGTCACGCACGAGGATGAGTTCGATATTCACTACGAAAGAAAATCTAGCTGAAACAAGGATTGAGAATGAGTTGGACGGTTTTATGAAATAATTTTAATGTTCTTGTTGTTGTGGTGTGCGTTGCTGGGCGTAGGGTCTTTTTTGTATGCGCGTACTTTTGGTTGAGGATGATTCTGTCGTAGTGAGCTTTGTTAGTAAGGGACTAAAGGAAGCGGGCTACGTGGTTGATGTTGCGTTGGACGGCCGCGAGGGGTTGTTTTTGGCGACATCTGAGAAATACGATGTGATCGTTTTGGATAGAATGATGCCGATCATGGATGGCTTGACTGTCTTGAAGGCTTTGAGGGATAGCGATAAAGATACTCCGGTTCTTATCCTTAGCACTATGGATCAAGTGAATGACAAGGTTGAGGGGTTGCGTTCGGGGGCAGATGATTACCTGGCGAAGCCGTTTTCATTTGTAGAGTTGTTGGCACGGGTCGAAGTTTTGGCTCGCCGTGAAGGAATGGGGCGTGGAGCTGCGAAAGAGACAGTATTGCGCGTGCATGATTTGGAAATGGACTTATTAGGGCGTTCGGTTGCGAGAGGTGGTGTTGGGATCGAACTTCACGCCAAGGAGTTTTCCTTGTTGGAGTATTTGATGAGGCATGAGGGGCAGGTTGTTTCGCGAACAATGCTGCTGGAGCAGGTGTGGAATTATCATTTTGATCCTCAGACGAATGTGATCGAGGTCCATGTGAGTCGGATTCGTTCAAAAATCGACCGGGCGTTTCCAGATGGGCCCGCCTTGCTGACAACGGTTAGGGGCATGGGGTATAAATTGGAGGGTCCAGAGAAGTGAGAGGGTGGATGAAACTTTGGGTATTCTATATTTTGATACTTTTAACAGCTGTTTGGATGGTGACAAACCAGCGGTATTCGGTTAAAAGTGAGACGATCCTAAATCGAGCCATTGCCGATGCGAAGCATGAAGCGGAGGCTTTGCAATTTAGATTTCAGCTCGATGGTTTGGGTGCCCTGGAAAGTGAATTAATCGCTAGACTTGATGTCGCTTTGACTGACAAGGAAGGCATCGCGAGCGAACGCTATTATAAACTGGAGGAGGCTGACGGTACGGTGAGGTTGGGCAATACTCCTTCGTGGGAGTCTGATCAAGCTTTGCTATTATCAGAAGGCGTGTACCAGTTGGTTGATGTGCCGCGTCCTGGCGCTCCAAGGGTGTGGGAGCTTACTTGGCTATTAGAGGGAAATTATAATCCAGATTATGATCTAGTATTGGTAGAAGTAATACTCGAAGGAGGGTATCGACTATTTGTAGGACGAGACACAGAATTTTGGAATGAAATGCACGTCATTTTCAAATTGAGTACATGGTGTCTGGCTTGCGTTAGTTTACTTGCATTGGTTGCTGGGTTACTAGCAAATCGCCGTCTGCTGCGGAATCTATCGCGTATTAATCGATTGGCTCATGATATTGTCCGAACGCGTGACTTGAGTAAACGCATTCCAGTAGTTGGTGAGCGGAGTGAGTTTAGCGAGACAATCACTAATCTTAATTTGATGCTAGGGAAGATCGAGGAGTCTGTGGCGAATCTTCGGGAGGCATCCAATAGTATTGCTCATGACATGCGTATGCCGCTGACTCGCCTACGCAATCGATTAGAGGATATAGTCAAAGAAGGGCAGCCTATCGCTGCGGACGAGGTCGCAACGTTGGTGGAGGAGGTCGACTCATTGCTTTCAACTTTTCGTTCAATTTTAAGGATTTCTCAGCTAGAGCTCAACCCGGAGGGGCTTGAGCTTTCCGATGTAAATCTATCGGCCCTAGTACAGGATGCAGCTGAATTGTATGCACCTGTCTGCGCGGCGAAGGGGCAAGTTATAGAAGTCGATGCATCGCCGGTCGTGATAAAAGGCGAAGCGAATTTACTATTTCAACTCGTATCCAATTTATTGGATAATGCATGCAAGTACTCTCCCAAGGATAGCGTGATTAAATGCGGCGTAAAACCTGGCGAGGCAGTGACCTTGTCTGTGAAAGATGCTGGCTCCGGAATTCCGACAGAAGAACGTGAGCGTGTTTTTGAGCGATTCTATCGGATGGAAAAGAGTCGGGCGAACGATGGGGTTGGGCTTGGACTGAGTATGGTATTGGCGATTGCGAAAGCTCACGGCGCTAAAGTCGAACTGGACAACGCGAGTCCAGGGCTATACGTGCAGATTTCCTTTTCTTAAATCTATTTAACACTCCTGAAATAGAGGTTTAAGGTGTGATCCATTAAGATGTATTCCGAACTCAAGTCGTGCCGTTGTTAAAAGAACGGTGCGTTTTGAACATATGGAGTAGGAATTAATGATGAATACTAATAAGGGAATATATTTTCTTGCCAGTGCATGTATGGCTGCAACTGGCTTTGCGCAAGAGGAAGAGGGTGATTGGAAGGTGATAATAGGGGCAGGGGTCTTCATTGAGCCGATCACACCTGGATTGAGTGAGACTGAAGCCGATCCCCTTCCGTATATTAATATTCAATACAAGAATCGATTCTTCATCGGAAAGCATGGCATAGGAGGATACGTGTATAAAATGCCTGACGAAGGGCATGATGAGGGATTCGGAGTCGGTCTTGCCGTGGGCATGGCAGATGGGCGGAAGGAAGATGACTATTCGAGTTTCTTAAAAGGGATGGGCGATATTGACGAAGGGCTTGAGGCGAATTTATTCTTTTCCGGCGAAGTTGGGTTTGCCGAATACGAATGGTCCTTTTCAAAGGGCCTTGATAGCAAGGGGCATGATGGACTCCATTCCGAACTTAGCATCTCGGTAGGAGCTCCGGTTATGAAAAATCTGTTTCTGGAGGTCGGTCCGTTTATCCACTGGTCTGATTCAAACTATATGCAATCGTTTTATGGAGTTACTGATGTGCAAGCATCTCTGTCTCAGTTCGATGAATATACCCCTGGGAGCGGGATAGATCGAGTTGGTTTGGAGATGATTGGTCGCACGCGTTTGACCGATCGATGGCTGTTGATGGGGATGGTAGAGTATAATTCACTCTTGGGGGATGCTAAAGATAGCCCATTGAGCGAGGACAACTCTTACGTGTCTTTTGGTTTAGCGATCGGCTACGAGTTTTAGTAGTATAGTTAATGACTCTGCAGGGCGAGTGAGGGCTCGCCTTGCAGTTGTTTGTTAAGAAGAACTGTTATGACGGGTCGAATTTTAGGACTCCTGTGTTTGGGGTTGCTCAGCTCCTGTGCGTCTTTTGTTGATCGTGTGACAGAAGATAGCACTGCCTCTTTTGATCAGGGGATTTATTATGAATGGTATTTGGGTTATGGGTATGAATGTCTGCCTGAAATTATCGCCGATGTTCTTGAGGGGCATCCGAGAGTAAAATCGGCCAAAGAGCGTGTTGAGCAGGCGCGGCTTCAAAAGCGTTTTCAGCGATCGGGCATGGGACCGAGCCTACAATCGACGGTGACCGGTAGCAGCGAAAAGGAAAGGGTGAAGCGTCAGAGCAGTGATGGCGTCGAAGCTGTGGGGATTGGGCTTACTGCGGATTGGGAGTTGGATATGAGAGGTTCATTGCGAGCCGCATATCGAGCTGGCGTAGCCTATGAACAAATAGCTTGGGCTGAATACGAAAGTGTCAGAGCTTCTTTGGCAGCTGAAGTCTTGTTCGAATGTCTGCAACTGAGTTCGAGTATTGAGCAAGAGTCCATCTACAAGGGCTTGATAAACAATGCCAGCGAGCAGCTAAAGCTAGTAGATCGAATGTTTACCCAAGGGCAGGCGTCACGCTTGGACCTGATGGAGCAGAAATCGAATTTGGTGTCTTTAAGAACTCGGAGCCTGGAAGCAACTGAGTCGCGTGAACGGGCGACACGTCGATTGGTTTCATTTTGTGGGGAAGGACGAGTCGAGGACTTAGTAATGATTTTGAGTAATCCAGCTCGCGTGTCGCCTGTATCGTTTGAGAATTTGAATACATCGAATTTATTGGATCAACGACTTGATTTGCTCGCTTTGCGTAGAGAGTTCGAAGTCCGTAACGCTGACTTGGCAAGAGCTCTTGCAGAACGTTGGCCTAAGATTTCGCTAGGTTGGGACTTTGAAAGCTCTGCGAGTTCATTATCGCGTTTGTTTGAGACTCAGTTGACCACGCTATTCGCGGAATTGGTTTGGGATGTTTTTAATAGTGGGGAGAAAAAACTGCGTATCGAAATTGAACGGTTAAAAGTTCGGGAAATAGTTTCTCGGCTTGAGGAAGCATCAATTGATGCAATTGAAGAGGTGAGTCTAGCGATGATTCGATATAAGTATACGAAAGACAAATACGATTCAATTTTAAATGATTTAAGCCTCGCCAAGGATCGTGTTGCTGAAGCAGAGAGACTTTACCTGAACGGCGTTGAAGGTTATGAACGTTTGTTGGCGGCTTTGATATACCAACAAGAGTTGAGTATCTCGCTAGCGGGAATGAAGCGAGACCTCGGTCTTGATAGGCTCGAACTGATGATGTCTCTGGGATGGCGAGCTGATTGAGGATTTTGAGAGGAAGAAGATGAAAAGTTTTACAAGGAATGTATTGGGACCGTTCATAGTTTTGGCTGTGTGCGTTCTAGGGTTCGTGATTTTGACGCTTGCTAAAGAGGAGGTCGAGAAGGTTTCTGAAGTAAATGATATAATGACTCTAGATGTTGGTAGAGTAAAGAAGGTGCCTTATCGTGAAACTGTTCGTTTTACAGGAAGGGTGAGACCTTTTTCGGAACGGTACATCATGCCGGAAGTTCGAGGAAAGGTGATATACATACATCCGAATTTGTACTTAGGAGGACGAATACAAGAGGGAGAAGAGCTTTTGAGGATTGAGGAAATCGAATATCAGTTGAACTTGCAGCAGGAAGAGGCTCAACTGAGAATTGAAGAGAACCAACTAAAGTTAGAGCAAGGAAAGGCACGAGTTGCTTCCGAGAGCGTTGAGACGTATCGAAATATAAATAACGAGGAGAAGGCGGATTTTTCTTTGGCGCTTAGAGAGCCTCAGATAATGCAGCAAGAAGCGGTTGTTTCTCTGCATAAAAGCAGAGTAGAAAAGGCTCGATTGGACCTCGAGCGCTGTCGAATAATTGCGGATGTCGATTGTCTCGTGCTGAGTAAGTCTCTAGATATCGGGCAATTTGTAGAGGTAGGCGAAACGCTTGCTCATCTTGTGGAAAGCGATGTTTATGAAGTGGTCGCCCGAGTTCCTTTTTCTCAAATTGAGGCGTTGCGTAGCGAAGGCGAGAATTCGGACCTATCGATTCAAGCGATGATTGATAACTACGATGTGAGTGGTCTCTTGCAGTCGTATTTAGTAGATGTAGACAGCGAGACGAATCGACCGGGTGTTCTATTGAGGTTTGATTTTTCGGAAACGGAGACGCGTCCTCTTTTAGGGGGGCTCGTGAGTGGCGAGCTTATGGCGTCATCGACTCGTGAGCTCGTTGCCGTACCCGAAGATGTGATCGTTGATGATAAGGGTGTTTGGGTTGTGGATGAAGGAGAAATAGCTGCTTTCAGACACGTAGAGGTTGCTGGATTTCGGGAAGGGATTGCTTACCTGAATAGTGGTCTCATTGAAGGAGAGCGGTTTGCTTTTAGCTTAAGAGGGATTCTGCCTGAAGGGCAGGTGGTAAAAGTCTCAAATGAACGGGACTGGAGATAACAAATGGAGATGCATAAAAAATCGCTTACGAGTAGCTCCTCTCGGGGGCTTGGTTTAATGGCCGTTATGGTGAACCGTCCAGTGGCGGCGAATCTTTGTATGCTCCTGCTATTGTTGTTGGGGGGCATCTTTCTCCTAAAGACGAAGCGAGAGGTTTTTCCAGCATTTGCTTTGGACCGAATTAGTATCCAAGTTTCAGTACCGGGGTCTTCTGCAGAGGAAATTGAAACGGGGGTTTTGTTATCATTGGAGCAAAGGCTGCAGTCTGTGAGGGGTGTTAAGAGAATAAGTAGCGAAGCTCGAAGGAGTGTCGGCATCGTTTATGTTGATATCAGTCGCGGAGCGGATGCGAACGCGGTTATGCAAGATGTAAAGAATGCAGTCGACCAAATCTCGACTTTCCCTGCCGAGGCGGATCGGCCAATAGTGAGGTTGATGCGGGAGGATGATCTTGTTTTGTCGATACTGCTATACGGAAAGCGTGAAGGAATTGGGCTTTATAAAATTGCGGAGCGAATACGAGTAGGGTTGCTTCAGAATTCTGAAATTAATCGAGTGGAGCATGGAATGGAGAGGCAGCGAGAGATCACGGTTGAGATCAGCCCGTTGGTATTGGAACGATTAGGACTCACTCATGGCGAAGTCGCTAAGGTGATTCGCCAAAGCTCGCTTGATCAACTAGGTGGCTATTTGCGGAGCGATTTACAGGAGTCTGTGGTTCGCTTGAATAATAGAATGTATACGGTGGGTGAATATGAAAATTTGGCCGTATTGGTTGGCGCTGAAGGTCAGGCGGTGCCATTGTCGGAGGTAGCCAATGTAAGTGAAACGCTTGGGGAATCTCGAAGCGGTTCTCACTTTGACGGAGTGCCTGCGGTTCGCTTGGATCTATTTCGCGAGGGAGATGCACGTCCCGGAGATGTTGTTGAGGGTCTAAAAGAATACCTCCAAGAAAACCCATTGCCTGAGGATATGGCGTATCAGTTGGTTGATGACGCCACGACTGATTTTCAAGGGAGAATTAAGCTGATGATCGACAATGCATGGATGGGTTTGATTTTAGTATGGATTAGCTTGTCATTGTTTTTGAATCGACGCGTTGCATTTTGGGTGATGCTAGGAATCCCGATTTGCTTTATCGGCGCGTTTATTCCGATTTATTTTTTTGGCGGGACGATTAACATGTTTTCCTTAACCGCGTTCATCATTTCGTTGGGCATTGTGGTCGATGATGCCATAATTGTCGGAGAGGGCGTGTACGAGTATCAACAGACTGGGCTAAAGGGGCGGCGAGCGGCTTATGCGGCTTTACGTAAGCTGGGTGGTCCGGTGATTTTCGCTGTCTTGACGAATATTGTGGCGTTTATGCCGATGTTTTTTTTGCCTGGGTTTCTCGGGAAAATCTTATTTCATATTCCAGTAGTCGTTGTATCCGTACTTTTAATATCCTTGGCGGAGTCATTGCTTATTTTGCCAGCGCATTTGGTTTCTTCCGAATCGAAGGATAGTCGATCATGGATTGGAATACGAAAGACTTTTGATGATGGATTGCGACGCTTTCGAGAAGGTGTCTTTGAGCGTATCTTACGTGTCGTTTTGCAATGCCGTTACCTTAGCTTAGCGGGGTTGATGGGCGGTTTGATTCTTTGCTTTGGACTTCTGTCCGGAGGGGTTGTTAAGACGGCTTTAACTCCAAAACTCGAATCGAACACGGTTATGGCAGTTGCAAGATTGCCCGCAGGCTCTACCGTTGAGTTTGCTCAACAGGTCGAATCGCAGCTGACAACCTCGCTTAATGAGGTAGTTGAAAATCTGGAATTGAGGGAGGATGAAATAATCGGAACTTGGAGCTCCCTAGCGGATAAGACCTTCGATAATGATGTAAACTCAGGGGGTCGACTGAATGTGCGGGTTAAGCTTCTTTTGGATCCGGAGGTTAAGCGCTCATTGGGAGCGGAGGAGATTGCGGGAGTTTGGAAAGAAACGATTGGCGATCTCGCCGGAGTTGAGTTTTTTGGTGTGAGCGGCAGTGAAGATGTTGGATCGGAACCGATTTTGTTGGAGCTTCGTCATCCTAACATGGATCTAGCTAGAGATGCGGCCTTGGAGCTAGAGAGGGCTATTCAGTCGTACGGCGTAGCCTCTTCGATTGCTGCTGGGACGGAGTTGCGTATGTTGAGCTACGAACTCGAGCTAAATGCGAATGGAAGATCTTTGGGGGTTAATGAGAGTGATCTTTCGAATACCGTTCGTGGAATGTTTTTTGGGATTGAGGCAGTGCGGTTTCAGGATGAATCAGAGGAGGTGAAAGTTATGGTGAGGGGTCCGCTCGATGTTGTACGAACCCAATCCGAATTGGAACGATTGCCAATCCGCTTAGAAGGAGTTGGTACTGTTTACTTGGGAGAAGTCGCCAACATTCGAACGGCTGAGGCCCTTGAGCAAATCGTAAGGTCTAACGGAGGACGAGTTGTTCCGGTGTCGATTGAATTAAGGGCAGAGGCGGATGAAGATGGGTTTGCTGAATTGCTAGAGGGTGAAATTTTACCCGAGCTCCAGAGTAAGTATCCTAAGTTAGATTACGAATTTACGGGCGAGCAAAAGGAAGATCAAGAGACTTTTGCGGCTTTGGGGTTGAGTTTGGGGTTAGCGTGTTTGGGCATTTATACCCTATTGGCGTTTTCCTTCGATTCTTACACGAAACCTTTGGTAGTTGCTTTGGTTGTGCCGTTTGGAATTGGAGGAGCGATCTTAGGGCACCTCGTTATGGGCATGGCGTTTAGTTTGGTGAGTTTCGTTGGCGTTTTGGCATTGTCAGGGATTGTGGTGAATGATGCTTTGGTGCTTGTACATGCCCATCGAGATTACGAAAGGGAGGGGCTGAACGGGTTCCAAGCAGCGCTGAATGCGTCTCAACGTCGCTTAAGACCCATTTTTATCACATCTATCACAACCTTTGTTGGATTGATGCCTCTGTTACTCGAAACATCCATGCAAGCCCGGTTTATCGTTCCCTTGGCCGTTTCGATTGGCTTTGGGGTTTTGTTTTCTACCGTGACAACCTTATTGCTGGTACCCTGCCTTTTGTTGGCGTTAGCCGACGTTGCGGCTTTTTTAGAAGGAATGCTAATAAAGATCCAAAAGAAGAATTGAGGGTTGGGCGACGAGCTATGCCAGGCAATGCCTGTTAGACAACCACCGTATCCAATCGGCTTTTGCAGAGAATGAATGACAAATTTGTTTGAATAATTCGTTAGCCACGAGGCATTTATTATGCCGTTATTTACGCCATGAAACATTCTCGCGTATCCCTCTTTTTCTTTATTATCTTCATTTTCCTTTTTGCACGCCTTAGCGCTCATCCGACGCTTCCTGGTATCGATGAGGCTATGCTGGATTTTGTGGAGTCGGGTGAGATTACGGGGGCGGTCACTTTGGTTTCTTCTGGCGATTCGACTCTTCACTTCGGAGCTGTGGGCCAACGGGATCGAGATGCGGCTCTTGTTATGGAAACGGATACGATTTTTCGGATTGCTTCCATGACTAAGCCGGTTTGTGGAGTAGCTGTCCTCATTCTCGTGGATGAGGGTTTGCTTAACCTAGATGATCCAGTGGCTGATTACATCCCGGAATTCGCCGATCTCAAAACACCGTCGGGTACTGAAGCGAATCTTACACTTCGCCAATTGTTGAACCATACCGCAGGGTTGAGCGAAGTGACTGTAGAGGAAATGGCACAAGCTAATTCCCTGGCCGATCTGATACCTGTTTACTTGTCCAAGTCGATGAAGGGTGAACCCGGCGAACGCTGGCGTTACAGTCAGTCAGGAATCAATACGGCCGCTCGTATCGTTGAATTAGTTAGTGGTTTACCGTTTAACGTTTTTCTGCAACGGCGGATATTCGACCCACTTGGGATGAAGGATACGACTCATTACTTGGATGCCGACCAACGTAAGCGCCTTGTCGTCGCCTATGCAAAGGATCGCGACACAGGGGAAGTAAACGCGGATACGAGTTTCTGGGCCACCGCTTCGCCGGACCGACCTCCACTAGGAAACCGCGGATTGTATTCGACGGCTGCTGATTACACCGCCTTTTGTCAGATGCTACTAAACGGCGGTCAATTGAACGGAACGCGCATACTTTCCAAGGAATCCGTAGCCGAGCTCTCACGCAATTCTACTGGCGATTTAAAGACTGGATTCGTTCCTGGAAGCGCTTGGGGCGTTGCTACCGGTATTGTTCGAGAATCGCAAGGTGTGACTGCTATGCTTTCGTCAGGAACTTACGGGCATGGAGGGGCGTTCGGCACGCAGGCCTGGATTGACCCAGAACGAGAAATCATCTACGTACTTATGATTCAACGACGCGGTTTTGGAAATGGCGATGCTAGCAATGTGCGGAAAATGTTTATGGAAACCGCGGCGGCTGCCTTGGGATTTGACGCGGAGATATCCGATTCAGATTAGAAGAGGCGATCAACCGGTTTCTTAGATTCTATGATTTGCCTAGTCGCTTTAGCTGGCGGTCTTTTGTTGATTAGAGGAGCGTTTGTCGAGTTAGTTGAAGTAGTAAGGAATCATGATTGGTATAGATAATTTTGGAGCATTCATCATTGCGTCGATTCTGCTAAACTTGGCACCGGGGCCTGACAATTTTTACATCATTGGAAGGAGTATTTCGCAGGGAGAAAAGGCTGGTTTGGTTTCTACATTCGGTGTGATCTTTGGTGTTTGTATCCATATATTTGCGAGCGCAATAGGACTATCTGCGATACTTGTAACGTCGGCTTATGCATTTGTTACTCTCAAATACGCAGGCGCTTGCTACTTGGTTTACCTTGGGCTAAAAATGATTTTTGAAAAGAGGAAGGGCGACGCTGTTTACGGAAAAGACAAAGCTCTCAGTATGAGGAAAGTGTTTTATCAGGGAGTTATGACTAATTTATTCCCCTTGGGTCTAATACCTCGAAGCTTGCTTCGGCTTTTTTTGTTTGGATATTGAGTGATGGAAAGTCGTTACGTTCACAAGAGGCAT
>JAKYXN010000069.1 GCA_022538095.1 Puniceicoccaceae bacterium K14
CTTTGTTCTTTATCATCGAAAACTTGATATAACTTTTGCATCCTATTGCAAATCAATTACTTGAGAACTTACACATTTTGTCCACACGGCCTAGCATTAATTAATTGAATACTGCAAACCCCTCGCTACTTCATTTTCGAACTGCACTGGAGATTTGTAGCCTAGGCTCGAATGCTTACGAAAGTGATTGTAGAACAGCTCGATGTATTTGAAAACGAGTGACCTACCAGAGAATGGCTAAAACATCATTTTGACTATCAAAACATAGACAACTTCCCAGGTTGTGTACCTTTGCCTCCCAATAGAAAAACACACCCAAACTTCTTTCAACGCCATCGTGGAAGGGTATAAACCCAGTTTTATGAGGTCTAGCGGGTAAGATATTCCTGTAAGGTAAGGGCATTAATATCAAGTGGCTAAACGGGCAAACGCCCAAATGTTTGAAATAAATTTAAGTTGCTTGATATAAATGACTTAGATTTTTCAATTATTCGTTGGCATGCTGCTAGCTAAGCATTTTCCAGTAAAACCATAACAATCATTACAGCACATTGCCAACCTCATACTATGACTAAGAAAACTTCTTTGATCGGCCAAACCATAATGGTGTTGGCACTTCAATCAATTCCTACACAGGCACAAACCCAGTTAGAATTAGTCTCTGATCCTTTAATCCCTTATTCGTCTAATCCCTCACTACTCAATTCGCTACAAACCCAAGTTGAAAATCCATCGATTGAAAACCTAGATGAAGTTATATCAGCTCCTGAATACATTGGTTATCTCATCGATAGCGCCGCCAGTTCTCATAATCCGGTAATGCTCAGCCCTGATGGCAATACGCTCATCTACGCACAGCATAGTTTTAATCCATCATCAAATATGGTCGTGAGAAAAAGCTTAATCGCAGGTACAAACGAAGATCCTCAAATAATTCAAACGAAAGGAAGTATTCTATCTATAAATACAATTGGAACTGCTTTCATAGAAGGGAATTATGATTACGTTACAAAAAGTTACAAAGTGTATAATTGGAACTTTAACAATGAAAAGGCTTTGATTTTTGATAGTGGAACTTCAAATGCGCATTATACAGATTTTTTCATGTTAAACGACTCTAGTACTATTGCGTTGGGAAATCAGCTCACGTCAGATCGTAATCAGCGAGCGCTAACTTGGTCTCAACAAAACGGTATTACGCAGCTAGAAATCTTCGACGAATTTGATTCGTCTTACGCGATATCGATGAGCAGAGATGGTAACACTATAGTCGGTTTCCTATACAGTGGTGAAATTCAACAACCTGCCAAATGGGTAAACAGTCAACTTGAAGTTTTAGAAGTAGATCAATCCGGAACTGTAAGCGACAGAATCGCACCAACACACGTGAATCACGATGGATCAGTGATTTTCGCCCAAGCTGGCAATATCTACGACAATGAATTCGGGATCTATAGATGGACTGAAGAAACCAATTTCGTCAAACTCGACATATCGGAAATAGGAATCGCACCAAATATCACTGACATTAGTTTCAATGGCGGTGCAATTATAGGCACGAGCTATTTTGATGTTCAATTTGACCCTGAAAGTATTGTGATGTCTACAGCTCAAATTCCCTTTTATTGGAGCGAAAGTAGCGGTTTTATAAACATCGTTGAACCTCAACTATACAGAAACACACATTTTAACGCCCTCAGTGATAACGGCCTCGTCGCTGTCGGATGGCACATGGATTTTCACCCCGTAGAGACCGATGTCTTTGTCTTCCCCTTTGTTCCTATCAAAGATACTGCGATTCGCTGGTCGCTCGAAAGTGGAACTACAACTATTAAAGAATGGATCGAAAAAAGTGGAGTCAGCGTAGAGGAATCGATCCAACTATCAAGAGCGACATCCGTAAGTGCGAATGGCGACACGATCGCAGGTACCGGGCAAGATGAAAATGGATCTGATTTTATCTGGGTGGCTCGAAGTAAAAAAGGTATCCTCAGCATGGATAACAATCTATCACAAAGTTTCTCCAGTTCAGGTTTCGCTTTTTCCTCAAGTGCCCAACAAGGAACTACGCTTTTACAAAATGGAGTTCACCATCGCATATTGATGGACAATCCAATGCTTGATGGGCCAAACAATTTTTGGATAACGGGTGACTTTGCCAAAGACAATGACCGCAATACAAATTCATCATTGGGCGAATTTGGACTTAGCAAAGATTTTCGAAAAGGGACTGTCAGAGCTGGCTTCGGGCTCGGCTACGGTAGCATTGATCAAGACCTACCCTTTGAAGGAAATACAGAAATCGACGGTCAACATTTATATGGGGAGCTCAACTTAAGCCCGAAACATCACCCACTCATATATTCAATTAATCTTATTTCGGGAGACTGGGATGCCGACATCTACCGTGGTTACCTAAATGGCGGCTTACAAGATTCATCCACCGGTCACACAAACATAGATACGCTTTCGAGTCGACTTCGAGTCGACTGGAAGGACTTCGCAAGTATGGGAGATTTCTCCTTTGATACCAATTTAGCCTTTACCTGGTCTCAGTCCGAGATGGATGCCTACATTGAAACAGAAGGAGGCTTCCCAGCTGAATACGATGCACAGAGTCACATCGGTCGGGAATTGCGACTCGGGTTGTCTGTTAATTACATTGTCTCTCGAAACACCACTTTTCGCACCTCTCTAGAATTGGCTCATCAACTCGAGGATGATGTCCTTAGAGTGAGTGGCAGCATAATCGGAGACTTCGAATTTGACCTTCCACTTGAAAGCGAGGAAGACACCTGGGCTCGTATCGGCTTTGATCTCTCCCATAAATTGGGCAACAATCAATCGATGCTGTTAACCCTTCATCTGTCCGATCAAGGGGCCGACGCCACTACATCAGGATCAGCCCAATACAGGTTCACCTTCTAGGGCTTAAACATTCAGGACTTTCCTACAATTATCTAGAAACACGATCTCTTCTTCCGTTTTTCCATCAGAAGATATCAATGACTCACAAACAAAAAACACGCGTTGTCTAGATTCGTAGCTAACCAGCCTTTCTCTCACTGAATTTAGTACTTCCTCTTTACCTTCATCAGTTGTGATCAAAGAAGAAATACGAGTAGTCGAAGAGTTTAAGTAAATCTCAATAGATGTACTAGATTCCCATTTGAGTTTATCGATCTCATTCTGTAGCACGACATTTTCCGCAATAGATAAATGCCTATCCGCGTACATTGCGAACACCAGCAAATCAATCAGTGCTTCACGCTCTTCTTGGTTCCAATCATCACTGCTCTCTTTTGGTGCACCAAATAAATTTTCAATAATTTTTTTCATATAATTCTTTTTTGGAGGGACCTTAAAGAAACCGATTGTTCGTGGGCAAGCAAAGATAACTCAAACTAATCGATCATTTCACCAAATGTCAGAGGGTAAACTATAACCGCAAACCTCATTCCTTCCTAACCTTGATCACTTGGTTCTTCTGATCACGCACAATATTTACTTCAACATCGCCTTTCTTGGCTTGTTCAAAAGATTCGTAGAGATCTAATACCTTGGATACGCGAGAATCGTTTACCCCTTGTATTAGATCATTGGCTTCAAAACCTGCCTTTTCTGCGTCCGATCCTTTTGGCACATTGACAAGAGCAACCCCTCCTTGATCCTTACGTACTCCGTACGCCGAGTACTCTTCGCCTGAAATAGCGTGCAGAGTCGCCCCCATCCATTTTTCAACAATAGGAGCCTCTTTAGCTGTTCGACCAACGGCTTCCACCAATTCTGGAATAACAGGAGTGCGAGCGAGCGCTTTCAATGATGGCTTCTTTACTCCGAATTGATCCATTGGGAAATTTGCAAACCCGATCTTAAACGCATCGGAACCCGCCTTCACGCGGAAATTTCCATTTGCAGGGTCTTCGAACATAGGGTTCCCAAGAATAGAATTCTCGTCCCAATCCAAATCTCCCTCTGTCTCCATAGCTGCAGGATCTTTTGAGAAGAAGAGGTTTTCATCTATTCTCTTCCCTGGAAAATTAACACGAATAT
This sequence comes from Puniceicoccaceae bacterium K14, assembly GCA_022538095.1. Taxonomy (GTDB): domain Bacteria; phylum Verrucomicrobiota; class Verrucomicrobiia; order Opitutales; family Opitutaceae; genus JAKYXN01. The sequence continues at coordinate 4,054 of JAKYXN010000069.1, forward strand.
CGCGGTGAAAATCCATAAGGATATTAGAGTACACCTCGTCGTTGCTATTGTTGTACCAAACGTGCGGGTGAAGGCCACTATTTACCATGATGTTATTCCAAGCACGGCGACGAAAGCCCTCACGAAGCTTCAAGCCACCTGCTAGCATCACGTTATTGTAGATATCGTAATTTGAAGAACCATCATCTAAGTCAACGTCCCAGCCATGATCACATCGCCAACGGCTATCTCTAATCACAGTCGTTTTCCAAGCATCGAGAAACGGCAATGAGGGATCCTCGTCGACTGCTTGCTGAGTACCTAGACTATCGCCTCCACCCCAGAATCGGTCGCGGCCCCATGAGTTAAACGAGCCATGATCATGCGTCTCCAAAACAGTATCAAAAACATCGCAACGTTCTATCAAGTGACCGCCCCAAGTGCCTTCGCTCACGTTGATCCCTGCTCTTGCACAGTCGTAGATCGAGGTGTCCCTCACTGTGATATCCATCGCCATCGAAATTTGCACGCCCGCTGGCTGGCGCTCGACAATTCCAATCCCATGTATCAAGCAATCAGCGACAGTACCATTTTGGGGGTAATTGTTTGTTTTAGGACCTGGAGTGCGGTCAATCTTCGTCAGGTCTTGCCTAGCTCCTTTATCGAAAAGAGGGTTTCGAACAGCATCGGGATCCCCAACGAAACAAACACCGCTCGCTCCCGCATTTTCGATGTGACAGCCTTTAACTAAGGTTCCTCGATTGTAGTTGCTAACGAATATTGCGTTTCCGCCCACCTGATCGAAATGTGTATCAAGAATACGAATATTCTCAGTGCCGGCCAAAAGATAGGCACCACCGCGGTAAATCGTCCAGTCAGATCGCAATAGCTCTTCTTTTGTATCCATAAACGTGCGAGCCGCATGACGCACAATGAATCCTTGAAGAGTGATATCCGTTACTGGGTTCTCTTCGCTCCCCTGGAATTCTACCAAACGCCTCAAGCGAACGACTTCAACCTTAGCTGACTTTAAATTCATGTCGCTCGTTGGCTTGAAATACAAAACTGCATTTTCCGAGTCATGATACCACTCACCCTCCGCATCGAGCTCCTCAAAAATATTTTCAACCATGCGAAAAGTGTCATGCATGCGGCCTGGGCGATTGTTCTGCCAGCCTCCTTCAAAAGCAATTTCGCCTTCTTCGTTCTTCCCAGTTATTAGGAAATGGTAGCCACCCCATCGCAAGCGATGCATCGCGTGGATGTAACCACCTTCTGGATCTGCCCAATTAGCGGTTCTTTCCTTTGAAAATGCATCCGCTGCAAAGCCTTGGTAGGCTTCGGCTTTTTTGCTAGCATCGTAGTTTGGATATCTCGCCATTCTCTGGCGTTCTCCATCGATAAAGAGTTGATCAATTTTGAGGTCCGCTGCCGTTTTCGCTTTGAAGATCCCATCTCTATATTTCTTCCACTTCAAATTCAGTAGAGAACCTCCGCTAATAATGGCCTTTCCTTCATTTTCTGCCTTAAAAAAGACGGGGGCTGATTCCGTTCCAGAATCCTCCGGCGTAAAGACCAATGTCTCAGGAAGGTAGTAAGTTCCATCTGCAACGTGAATGGTAACAGGTTCTTTTCCTGCGGCTGACCTTGCCAACTCTTTAGCTTTAGCCAGAGATGAAATGGGTTCTTCCGAAGTACCTGGGTTATCATTCTCTCCCACAGGGCTGACATAAATATCGGTCCCAAAGCATAGCAAACCAGTCGATAAGCTATTCACAGCAGAAAATAGAATTAAAAAACGAAAACAAGGGAGTAAATTTTTCATAAGTAAAACTTAAAGCAAATCAACTCACGCTAACGCTTGTTTGGCAACTGGCTTTAACAGTGTAACTGATTTGGGTTCTTCCTAGTCAGGCAGAATCAAAAGGCTCTTTTCCTCTTCTTCTATTTTGGCATAAATACGAAATCGTATTGCCCCAATCCTGCCAAATTATCAAAGAGTAGAACCAATGCCAAATTTAATTGGAATAACAGGAGGTAGCGGTAGCGGAAAGTCATACTTGGCGAAGGGCCTAGCGAACTATCTCGGACAAGAGAACACGACCCTTATCCAACTAGATAACTACTATGTTGAGCAAACGAACTTAACCGCGGACGAAAAAGCACTGTACAATTGGGACCTGCCCTGTGCTATCAATTTCGCAGCGCTTGAGACGGATGTAAAACTTGCCAGCCAGGGTACAGCCGTAAACCAGAGGGCATATGATTTCGAAATACATAAGCCAATTGTATTTTCAGAAAAAATACAAGTGAAGCAATTCGTAATAATTGAAGGAATTTTTGCCCTTTATAGCCCTGAAGTACGCAAATGCTTAGACTTGAGAATATTCGTCAATGCCCCAACGTCGTTACGCTATGCAAGACGTTTAGCTCGAGATCAAAAAGAGCGTGGACGAACCGAAGCTGAGATAAGGCGCCAGTTTGACGAGCAAGTAGAACCCGCGTACATCGAATTTGTCGCTCCTCAAATGGCTTATGCAGACTCTGTAGTTTCTTCTACCGATGAGGAGTCTTACAATTTCGAAAAACTCCTTCAACCGATCAGTTAGCCACTAGTCGATTAGCCTTAAAATTGAAAAAACGCAGGCAACAAAATGCCTGCGTTTCCTATTGTTTCGAAACAGGGCAGTAGAACTCTCACCTCCAACAGAGAATACCTACCGCCAAAGTATTAGCTTACTGGATTTCGTAGATCTCTACTAGACCAACTCCAAGTTCGGTACCCACATTGGAAAGATGCACAGTGTAGGCTCCAGGTTGAAGATGAACAAGTAATACGGAATCAGCTGTACCTGATGTTATTTCAAAAGCTCCAGAGGCGGAAACGGCCTCCTCTATTTCATCTGTATTCGCATTTTCACTCCAGTCATCGTTCTCATAGATAGCCTCTCCTTCATCGTCGTAGAGAGTCAAAAGCGGATCACTTAAATAATCCGTTACGCCTTGGTCTTCCAAGCTCGGCCCTATTCCGCGAAGCAGAACCGTTTTCGCTTCATCACCGTCAATCACAAAACCTGCAATCGCGACGTCTTCCCCTGCTCCCACCTGAGCTCTCGTCGAAATGTTCGCGAGTTCGTCCGATTCCCAGTCAAGATCTGCATCATAGACTTCCGCTAACGCGACACCCGTGGTCTCATTCACCCCCGACAACACCACTGTATACAAATCTGGTGACAAGCTAGCGTATAGCACCGAATCACTACTGCCCTCTTCCAAAGCAAATGCACCTAACTCAAAAGCCAGTTCTGCGATTTCCGAGGCATTGTCACTCTCTTCCCAATTCACATTAGAGGCAACAATTTCATTCGAACTATTGACTAAGGAAATCGTAGGATTCTCCAAATAACCATCAACTCCTTGATCAGAAAGGCCGGGCCCAATTCCACGTATTAAAACCTCCTTGTCAATTTCACCCTCAAGAACAAATCCTGCAATCATAACGTTTTCTCCGGTATCAACGCTTGCTCTGCTGGAAATATTCGCGAGACGAGTGTTGTCTCCTCTTGCGTAGTATAACTCTACATCTTCGGTTACTTGGTCAACTAACCCACCAACGACCTCACCATACCATTGGCGCCCCACCACATATGGAAACTCAGGAGAACCATCTTCGGCTATAGTTGAGAAATACGCATACACTCCTTCTGGGTACTCAGGAGTCACACAAAAACGTCCATTGTATATATCCAAGTCAAAATCCACTCCCTGGGTAAAACCCAAATCTCCCAAATACGCATGATCCTCTATATACCACCCCAAAGGATATTGGTCATCGACATCCGGTCCGTACAGATCTTCGCTGAGTACTGCATCAGTTTCGTGAAAATCAGCCGCCCAATCAGGTAAAACCTTGCGACCATCGGTATTCATATTGACCGTACCGTTCGATCCATCACTGACCTGAAACCCACTCCGTATTCTAGCAACATTACTACTCGAGTCGAGAGCATTGCTATAACCATAAGGACCATACACTGGGAAACCATCGAAAGCGTAGCCCAAAATTGGCGAATGCGTCAAATCGGAGGTGTCTTCCGAATAGGTATCTGTCACTTCATCATAGACCATATTATCCCCTAATTGCACCCTCAACGCAGTTGGATTTGCGTGATAATGGTATTCACCGCTCTGCGGTTGGTGAGCGTTGCCAGAATCAAACGTCTCGATTTCTGCAAGCATTGCATTGCGCACCCAAATGCCATCTCCGCTAGCCGGGCCGCCTGCGCCTCCTCCATCCGGAGGTCCGCCACCTGGAGGGCCTCCGGCATCTCCGCCGGCGCCACCTTCAGCATCGCCTGGTCCTCCTTGGACATCTTCGCCATCGGCATTCGAATAAGAAAAACCGTCGAGCATGTTAAATAGAGCAACTCCATTGACCCAAATTCCCAAGGCCCCCAAATTATTTGTAACTTTCTCGGTTGCTTCTACTGGATTTTTAGGAAGTTGCGTTATCAAATTCTGGTCAGTCGGCCAATTTCCGAAGATTGATCCATTGTCAAAGTACCAAGGGCCCATACGATGGCTCGCAAGACCAGTACTGTACACATATACCCAGTCATCTGAATGCTCCACACGTTGCACATCCGCTAATACAGGGATTTCTTGCCCTCCGTTTGTATTCGTATTTCTAAGACTTTCAGACGGCCAGATAATTACTTCCCCTTCACTTTCGTTTGTTTCAAACACTGCAGCGAATTCACTAGACCCCGATGTAGGCCACGCTTCTAAAAGAGGAGACTCGGCCCGTACAAGGGATGCTACACCGCATAAGCCGATAAGTACTGGGAAGTTTTGCAATTTTTTGGAGTTCATTTTTTGTGTAATCTTTGGTTTTAAAGATGCTAACAGCTTCTAATAAGCGTTAGAAAATTTGCTTAAACCCATTCAACCAAACAAAAATTACAGAATAGGAATCTCCAATATGACAAAGGTGTAATGTTGCTTCAAGATTTTGAATACTTTCTAATTGTATCTCGTCTCACTCTACCAAACTTTTACTTGCAACAAAAAACGCAGGCAATTGCTTGCCTGCGTTTCTAGTGTTTCGAAACAAGATGGTGAAACCCTCACCTCCAACAGAGAGACCTCACCACCAAAATCTTTAATATCCTGAAATATGAAAATCAGAAGTTTTGCTGGCTTCTATTCAACCACATTTAGATTACGAAACAACCCACTAAAACATTACAAGGTTGTAATAATCAGGGTCCAGTAATGATAACTTTCGCGGTCAAACACTCAATAATGATAAATCAAGTCCTCGAAGAGCTCGGTTTCAGGACTTCAAGCGCTCACAAAGGCAACCAAAAATCAAATACAGACCCTTTACCAAGTTTTGATTTCACAGAGAGCTTTCCGTCGTGTTTCTGAGCTATTTCTCGAGAAATCGCCAAACCAAGACCCAAGCCAAAATTACCTCCAGAGTTTTTTGTAGTAACATTGGCTTCAAAAATCTTATCGATCAAATGCTCAGGGATCCCAGCTCCTTCGTCTGCAACAATGATAGAGACCCCGCCTTTCACTTGCTTGCAAGCGATTCGAATTGCCCCGCCCTCTTCGGTCGCATCACACGCATTCACAATCAAGTTAGTCAAAACCTGATTCACCTCTCCGGGATAGCAAGAAACCTCAGGGGTTGGAGGCATCTCGAGACTAAAATCATAGTGCTTCAAGCGATTGTTTAGTACGGTCACTGTGTCGTGCACACAATTTCTAAGATCAACTGTCTCTCGGCTTCCACTGTCAGGTCGCCCATAGTTTTTTAGGCTTTTTACCAGTCTTACTATGCGTTCGAGCGAAAGGTTTATCCCTCGCAAGTAGATGCCTATTTCGTAAAAGCGTATTCGAGACGTTAGCGTATCTATGTTTTCTGCCTTTTTGTTGGCGGCAATGATACTGCTCTCAAGCAATGGAATTCCTAAGTCATCCACTTGAGAAAGACGGCGAATTAGTGAGCGTTTTAAATGAGGGTACGCATTCTCCAAAAACCTCATCCGCTCTCGTTGAGTCGCGGAATCCATCAAATGGCTTTCCATTCCCAATCGAAGCAGCTCGTAGTTGTCTTGGCTCTCTACAATGCTTTCTTTTCCATGAAAAAGCTCAGGAAACTGACTCATCAGCGATTCCACACTCTTAAGTAAAGCACTTGCTGGATTATTGATTTCATGCGCAATCCCAGCCAATAACTGTCCCATAGTCGCTAACTTTTCTTTATTGACCAGTTTCAGCCTCGTCCGCTCAAGGTCTTCGATTGCTTGCCTAAGGTCGTTTCTCTCGATTTCCAGGTCCCGAGTCAATTTATCAACCTTCAAGTTCAAATTAACCAATCTCCTGTAACGGCTTGTTAAGTTATCAATAAACAAGCTCTGCATTGCCTTGGAAAAGACCCGATCTTGCTCAAACAAACGGTCAAAGGCTCTTCTATCGACTCGGATACAGTCAAGATCCTCACTCGCAACTGAGCTAGAAAAACTAGGTTGCTTCGTCCAGAAAGAAATAAGGCCAAGAAACGACCCCCGCTTCAATGTATCAACAACTACAAGATCATCATCTTCATTTTTCCTATACAGTTGAGCTTCGCCATTTAGAATAATGTACAATGCATCATTCGGTTGATCAATTTCCAAAATTTGGCTACCTTTCCTAAATGTAAAGACAGGTAGTTCCAACTCTTCGATACGAGCAATTAACTCATTTACGTCGTTGTCGCCAAACATAAAGCAGAACTTATCTATCGATCGCCTCCGAGTCCATCATGAAGCGCTTTAGCCAAAGTCATTGGGTCGAGGATCATTGCATACGGAAGTGTATCGTGCCCCGATCGCAGGAAGAAATGTGTCATTTGCTCTTTTACAACTTTGATAACTTCATCTTTCGACCACGGTTTGGCGATGTAGTGGCTCAAACTCGCTCGGTTGACAGCATCTACCGTCGCTTCGAGCCCTGCTTGTCCGGTTAAGAGCACTTTGCGCGTATCCAGTGTGAAATCACTATTTTGCATAGATATCAACAAATCGACTCCATTTTCGCCAATCATCACATGATCGCACAAAATCAACCCCAAGTGATCACCGGATTTCTCAATATCGCGAATCACTGCTCTTGCTTCATCTGCACTCGAAGCCGTTTCTACAGGAAAATAGTCCTCAAAAATTTCCAGCTCTCTAACGATTACCTCAAGCACATCGGGTTCATCGTCTACGCATAATATGTATATTTTGCTCATGTTTTTATCCCAATTTCGTGTTCTCTATTTCGTTAAAAAGGTTTTGGAAGCATTCCTTCCCAAAGGAAGTATCCAAAAAGTGAAGCTAATAAATAGCCAATCAAACCAACCACCGCGCCTATTCGCATTAGATGCTTCGATTCGATCATCCCGGTACTCATCGCAATCGCATTCGGTGGTGTCGATATAGGCAACAGCATGGAGAAACTCACCATGATCCCAACAGTAACACAGGCCAAGATGTAATTAAAGTCGGTACTCGTTCCACCGCTAGTTCCTAAAGAAATCGCTATCGGCATCAAAATTGTCGCAGCCACGGTATGAGATACCACATTCGCTACCAAGTACGCCACCAAACCCAAGACCATGATAATCCCGAAGGCCCCAAAAGCAGACCAATCAACTAAGCTTATCAACCACTCTGCTGGCCCTAGTTTCATGGAAATGCCCAGGGCAATCCCCCCTGACATTAACCATAGTACGTCCCAAGAAAACTTTTTGATATCACTCTTCTCGATAATACCAAACAAAGGCATCAATGCTATCGGGAGAAAGGCTACCATGTACGAAGAAACTCCGTGCAGTTTGTCAGTCACCCACAGTAATACCGTAAGGCCAAAAATCGCATAACACGCAATTGCCTTGGGTGATTTGTTCCAACCTCCTTCAAGCTTTAATTCGAGACGCTTTGACTTCGGCGGAAAGAAAATTAAAAGCAACCTCCAGGTAATAAACATCATTATCGCGACTATTGGGAATGCCAAGACAACCCAATCGCCAAATGGTATTGTAAAGCCTTGCTTTGAGAGAGCGCTCAGCACAACTGCATTTGGCGGTGTCCCTATCGGCGTTGCGATACCACCAATATTCGCTCCGCATGGAATAGCCAGTGCTACTGCCATTTTAAGTTTATCTCCTGTATCCAGTTGACTGATAATTGGCAAAACGACCGTAATCATCATCGCTGTAGTCGCCGTGTTGCTCATAAAGGCCGAAAGCACTCCAGTTGCAACAAGTAAGCCGAGCACGACAAAAGAGGATTTCGTACCAAACAACCGAAGCATCAAACGAGTCAAGTTTTTGTCCAAGCCAAACTTGACAGCTCCAGCCGCTAAGAAAAAGCCGCCCAAAAAGAGTACGATAATTTTATGAGCTAATGTGTTATAAAAATTTTGAAATCCAATTGGCTCATGCGTCACTTTCCAGTGATCTTTCTCAATGACAATCAGTGCCCCTGGAGCTAGTTCTTCCGATGAAATCCAAATCGACCCATTATCCTCTATTATATCTACCTCTAATGATGATACCGTCCTTTTCTCTTCGTCATAGAGCAAAAGATGCTCATCTTCCAACGCTTCTGAAGGAACGGCAAACAAACTCTCCATGTCCTCCCCTTGGCTAACGCTCTCTTCGAGCGCGATGTAGTCAGGATTGGAAAATAAGTAAACAGGCCCTTCCTTAGAGAGGAGTAGTATTTGAGAAAATATTACAAGTAGGGAAGTTGCCCAAATCGGGATCGGCTCAAAGATCCATAAGCATGCCGCCATAACAAAAATCCCTAAGGAGATCTCCCCGACAAAATCAAGTCCTTGAATATCAAAGAATATAGGCATTAAGAGTCCTGCGACAGACAATATTAGCCCAAACATTTTTCGTTTCGTGTTCATTTTTATTCGGTGTCAAAATTTATACATTACTGAAGTTTGGAAGCGATGATTCGTTGCTTTTTCTCCGCCCTTATAAGAGGTGCTCACTTTAAAATATTCGAGCCCGACAGTAAGACTTTCAGCCAATTTCAAATAACTATTCACAAGGGTCGTTTCGTTGAGCGAGCGTTGCCCATCATTCAAATCCTTGTCAGATGGATCGTCTTGGGAATAGCCGATGTTAAACCAGTAGTGACTCCCCGGCTTTATCTTCAGCTGCGCCCAACCTCCATGCGACTCGATTGCCTTTTCCTCTATCGTGTTGATGCCTTGAGCGATGCCTGCTCCAGCACTATCTAAGTTCGAGCCGAACCAATAAGTCCCCTTAAGTTGGAGCCAATCAGTCAGTGGCATCATTCCACCAACTACCGTTCCATAGGAGCTATACCGTTTTCCAAATACTTCTTCTTCACCGTACAATCCAGCAAAAGATATTTGCGATTTATGTCCGCCGAATCCTTTAAAGTCATATCTCAACCGACTCACGAACTCTGGGAGTTCTGAGCGGGTAGCATCATCGATCCCGTCGTTGTCTAAGTCTCCACCGTGAGTTGTGCCAACTGGCTCTTCAATGCCTCCAGTAATCGACAAACTGCCTTCATTACCAATCGCAAGCTTGCGAGTTATATTCGCCTGCAACCTACGATGCCCAATACGCCCTTGGTAGCGATAATAACCAGCGTTGATTGTTTCAGGCACAACGACTTCGTAAATTTGCGATGTTTTGCCTGCAAGCCAACTCCACTGATCATTGCTCCAATTCAAGTAAACGTGTCGACTACGCAGCTGATAAGCGTGATTCTGGCCTACATTCCCAGGGCGAGCGATATTTCCAAAAAAATCGAGCTCGAGTTTACCTGTCAGTTTTCCACCAAACACATCAGAAGGTTCGCTGAAATTCAATCCAAGCTTGGACTGCTTGGCTGTCATGTCAGTTTCACTTATCCCCTCTGTACCCTCAAGAGTCCAAAACGGAAATTCTTGGGTAGAAGTCGTCGCGCTATCGTGAAATGCGTCTACCTTAATCATTCCATACCAATCCCAAACCTTGTTAGGCATTTCGTTAGGCACATTCTTTAATGAGATTTCTACTGGGTCAACAATTGTATCACCAGCGTAATTACGACGGTCTATATTCTCTGATTCTCTAAGTTCAAGTCTCTCCATACGCAATCTCTCAACCTCGGAACGAAGTTGATTCACTTCATTAGAGAGATTTAAGACTAATTCGCGTAGTTCTGTAACATCATCCACAGCCGAACTTACTTGATGCAGTGGCAAAAAAATCAGACCAATTGCAGATACACGAAGTATTGTTCTTCTTGCCGTGCCTTTTCGGATCTGGATATTTGAATTTTCAAAGTGTGCGTCGTCGTAATGCTTATTCATTTTGAGAATACCTTCAAAAAGGTCGTTGCTTTCTCATTTCTGCTTTTGTGGCCGAATAGCCATTAGCATTAGATTCATTTATAAGTTGTCCCCGCTCATATTCAAGCAATTAATTATATTTTTGTCTTTATATCTTTATAATGAGATTTTGGAGCTAACCAGTACTCAAAAAGGGCTCGATTGGCACTCATTTTAACATCTTACTGCAAAACGGCGAAATCCACTTGAACGCTCCCGGAAAGACGCTAGCAACAGATTTCAATGGCCCAGCAACCAACACAGGAAAACTACGACGACTACAAAAGAGCGGAAAAGAAAGCTCTCGAGATCTTAAAAGAGATGAAGGCAACTTCTCCTAAAGCGGTCGATATCGAACTTTCCCTTCTCGTCGCGATTTTCGAGCTTCACAAAACCAGCACAGCCCCGGCTCAGATTTCAAAAATCATTCAAGGCCACTTACAGACTCTCGTTCCTTACTATTCAGAAAAAGGAATGCAGAACTAGGCTCAATCGCTCGTTAAAATTGCCCATTCGCCATGATCCGTACATCCACCAGACTACAATATGCGAACGGATACCTGGATCTCAGTATGATCAAGGAGGCGAAACTTGAGCTAGAAGCAATTGTAGACGAAGACAAAAACGACCTGGACGTTCTCCGAATGTGGAATCGCTTTCACCTAGTAAGCGAAAATTGGTTTCAGCTTGAAGTAACCGCCCATACCCTAACTGAAAAACGCCCTCAAGACCCCTTCGGATGGGTCAATTGGGCGTATGCTCTCCGCGAATTGGATAAAATCCAAGCGGCAAAAAATGTGGCTTCGGAGGCGTTGACACGTCATCCCAAAGAAGCCGTGCTTTGGTATAATTTGGCCTGTTATTGCTGCCTTTTGGGTGAACTCAAAGACGCTAAAAGCCACCTAGAGAAAACTTACAAGCTAGATAGCAACTTCAAAGAAGAAGCCGCAGAAGACCCTGATCTGCAAGCCCTGAGGAATTCAGACAAAACCGAACTCTTTTGAGGACTGCCCTAAATCGTGCTTTCCTTCGATGGAACCAAAATCCTCAAAGAACGCGGTATCGCTTCGATTTCCAATGAATCGCCGCATTCGTAGATTTCACCATCCACGTGAAAAAACGAAGGTCCCTTCAATCCAATCATAAATTTCTCAGCAACAATCGTAGTGACAAATTTACTACCGTAAATCGATTTCCCGAACAACCTTCGAAACAAATCCACCAGCCCAAGGAAATTAGGCTTCCCAATTGCCACCAAATTCAATCTACCATCGCATACAGATGCCCCGGGTGCAATAAAAGCATCGCTACCGTACTGAGACGAATTCGCAACTGCGATAATTTTGGCGGTCAAACTCTCAGAATGCCCCGCTCCCTTGATTGAGTACATGCTAGAGCGATAGGAGGTAATCGTTTTAAATCCCTCGCCCAGGTAAGTTATAAATCCACGCGTTTTGGTTTCGTTAAATCGCTTCCCGATCTCTGCATCCAAGCCCAAGCCCATCACGTTGAAAAACGGTTTCCCGTTGGCGCTGCCTGTATCCATCTCAAGAATCTCGCCATCGATCGAATTTTCCAATGCTTCATCAAAATCCAAGGGAATGTTCAAATGGCGTGCGAGCCCATTCCCCGAACCCATCGGTACAAAAGCAAATGATACATTACTATTGATCAACCCCTTTGCGACTTCATTGATCGTTCCATCGCCCCCAACGCAAACGACGCGGTCTACTTTTTCATCGAGCGCTCTTTCTGCCAGCTCTACAGCATGCCCAGCACGCTCAGTTTCCCAAGATACGGCATCTAATTTTCTTGATTCGATGAACGCATCCACTCGATCCCTACGGTAAGCTCCTTTAGCCTTTTTGCCTGAAATCGGGTTGATTATAAATGCTACCTTCATCTCAATTGAACCGAGAGTTTAAAGTCTCCTTCTTTATGCTATCAAAAGCTGACTTTCTTATCTTTCTCAACAATTTCTTTTAAAGTAGTCACAAATACATCAACAATACGGTCCCAGCTAATAGATTGAGCCGTTGTGATCGCTGCGCTTGAGATTTTTCTTAGCATATCATTGTCAAGAAAGTACAAGGAAACCGCCTTTTCCATAAAATCAAACTCGTTTGAGAATTCAGCCAGATAACCATTTTCACCCTGGCGTATGTATTGTCGGCCCGCGGCATAATCGAAAGTCAAGACAGGCAAGCCGGAACTCATCGCCTCAGTTACTACATTTCCAAAGGTTTCAGTCACACTAGGAAACAAAAACAAATCGCCTGAAGCATAGTGCTCCGCTAAATCTTCACCACTCTGCATACCCGCGTAATAAATATGTGGATAATCCGCCTTTAGTCGATCCAGCTCTGGTCCATCTCCAACCACAACCATTTTGGCTGAGGAGTCGAGCGAGCGAATTTTTTCAAATGCCCTAATCGCTAAATCGATGTTTTTTTCGCTCGCAACGCGTCCAACATACACAATCGCCTTCTCCGAAGGCGCGACGCCCCACTTCTTTCGAAGCTCGTTATTTCTCCGATTCTCATTAAAAAGTTTAGTGTCTACACCGCGCGACAAGACACCTGAACCTTTGAATCCCTCTGCCTGCAACTCTTTCGCCATTTCACTTGTTGGAGACAATGTGCATTGGCAAAGATTGTGAGTAAAACGCAAATACACCCAAAACAAATCGCGTATAAAGCCATAGTTGTAGTGCGACATGTATTGATGAAAGTTCGTATGAAACGTTGAGCTAACTGGCACTCTAAGTATCCGTGCCACAACTAAGGAGGCAAGTCCCAGTGGTCCTTCCGTTGAGATATGCAAAATGTCAGGCTTCCATCGCTTGAGGTTCCGGTACACGCGAAAAATATCCGGTCGCCCCATGCTCAACCCGTCATACCCAGGGAGGGGTAGCCCGGGAATTAATAATTGGCTGCAACCAAAAAACTCAAACGGTTCACTTGCGTCTTCCCCTTGTTGATAAGGTCTCACAATTCTAACTTCATGTTCCAATTGGGCCATACCCGAGCAAAGCCTGCCAAGAGTCATGGCCACTCCATTCACTTCCGGTGGGAAGGTTTCTGTCACCAAAGCAATGCGCATAAGTCCAAGGAAGATTCGTTTGAAAAGCTGCTGATCAAATACCTATCAAGCAAGGCCTAGCCTAATTTCCAGGTGGATTTTGCTGAGCAGGTGCAGGGTTAGCTTCCTCTGGCGGCAAAATTTCAAGCAGTTCCACTTCAAAGATCAAAGCCGATCCCGCCGGGATCCCAGGGCTCCCGGCATCTCCGTAAGCCAATTTTGACGGAACATACAGCTCGATTTTTCCACCTTCGCCAATTAGTTGAATTCCTTGAGACCAGCCTGGTATGACTTGATTCAACCCAAAAACCGTCGGTTCGCCACGAGAGTATGAACTATCAAACTCCTTACCATTGAGTAGAGTTCCACGATAGTTAACTTTTACTAAATTGGTGTCGGTCGGTTTCACTTCACCGCCCTTCTCGATAATCTTAAAATGCAAGCCCGTCCCCAAGGACTGAATATTCGGCTCGCCAACCATGCCATCGAAAAACGCGTTTTCCTCCGCTCTTCCGTTCTCCAATTGTTCTTCCAACACACGCTTCTGCCTCAACTCCGTATAGCGTTGCAATTGAGGCAAGGCAAACTGCAGATCGACTTCTGGTATCTCTGTCTTCACGTATTTTCTAATTCCATCCGCAATTGCGTCCACCTCAGCATCATTCAAATCTAGCACGTTTAATTGGAATTGCTCTCCCACGAGCCACCCCCACACCTCCAACAATTCGAAGGGTGAATACTCCGGAACTCCTTGAGAAGGCTGATCACTGACAGCCTCCTGCCCGTTCAAGTGAGAGCACATGCCCGCCAATACGATAATGGAAATCAATTTATTCATAAGTATCTAAAGAATATAGAGATAGTAGCAAAAAATCTCCCCTTCGGGTAGCTTCGCAATTGCATGTCCTAGCAGATTAGCACTTCTTGTAAACGATCAAACGAACCCCATGGTTCAAATCATCGATAAATTAAAAAAGTTCCCCTTTTAGCCCATATGACTCCTGATCAATTTTGGATAAGCGAAGACGGCCGCATTACAAGCATACGCGAGCTAGAAACACCCGACCACTACGAGCTCACTGTTACATTTAAGCTACGGGACGCCGCAGAAATTGAGTTAGCTAAATCCATTCGCCCACATCTTCAATTTAGCGAAAGAAGCACCCTCGCTCGAGTTGGAATTGAAATCCTAGCCCCCAAACCTCCACGAATAAACAAGGATCGACTTATTCTCACATGCAAAAGCTTCGTCTACGACCGATCCTTTCCCTGCATGCGTTTCTTCAAGGATCTGATCAAAATTGGCACAGCTGCTGGGCGACTCTTCTATGCCCCTGAGTCACAAAAACTCACCGCTACCGAAGTCTGGGATGCACACGAAAAAAACAAAATAAAGCTCCCAAATACCACCTCCATCGATAAGTCAGGCCTCGTCTATCTCACGCCGCACAAAGTAAAATATACCATGCCCCAAACGATGGGGAAAAAGGAACACGAAAATGTTATCCAAGGCTTTTTCCCCCGTGCCTACTTGGACAAAGCCCAAGTTCGTGAGGACATCGACGTCGTAAGCATACCACCGAAAGCCGGACTACTTTCCAGCTGCTCCCTGTACCTCAAGGAACATTACGTCGTTTTAAACCGAGGCGAAGGAAACTTTGGTCTTCATTCCGCGGCCGTTCTTCTGGACCCCATAAAAACCTGTGGTTCAAATATCGTCCTCGAGATCTATAATTCAAGCGAAGAAATCGTTATCAACCCGCTTGTATCCATCGAAGTCTACCACGCTCCCAAGCTAAGTTCGACCGACAAAGAGAGCACTAAAAAGAAAAACCAAGTATTTTTCGAAAAGTTGGACGTCGCCTACGAAGCCTTGGACAAGCGACCTGATATCCATCACGCTCGCATACGTCCCACCACCGAAATCTCGGTCAGCGGCCAAAGCGCTCGCACCCCAAACCAGAGTATCTTGATTGAGAGCGGAAACGATATCCAAACCGAGATAGAGAAAATAACCGACCACGGTCACTTCGGCTATAGAACCCTCAATCAAGCGATTAGAAAAGGAAACGATAAAGCGGATACATTGGTCATTGATCACTTCCCAAGCCTTACCGAGCATATCGAGATCCTTGCCCATATCCGAAAGTTGAACATACGCCAACTCGTCTTCCGCAAGGCGGCAACTTTCCAGGATTTCTTCCTTTCCTCGGACTCCCACTCTCGCCTCGAAACATACGAACAACTGGGACTGAAGGTTTATTGGTACAATCCACTCCTTAATGGACTCTACCGCCACGTCTATAAAAACAACCATGGCTTCTTTATAAAAGAAGAACTCGTGGCCCAATTTATGGGATGCACAATCCTCGCGTTTTATGGCTCCTCACTTGAAATGAGCCAAGAACAAGAAGACTCCATCACCAAGCTCGTTACCCGGATGAGCAGCTTTTTCGGACCCAATGTTGGAATCTTGACAGGTGGAGGCGATGGCGTAATGGGCCTCGCTACCGATGTAGCCCGCAACAATAAATGCATGACCGGCGCAGCCTTCCTAGAACTCGAAGCCCAACCACCCAAAGTAGGTGTCGATTTTTTCAATACATTCCAAGAGCAAGGCCGACATAATCGACAAAAATGGTTTCAGGTAGCCGATTTTTGTATTTTTAATATGGGCGGCGTTGGCACCCTAGAAGAGATCGGAATTGAACTTTGCAATTTAAAGTTAGGCATTCGCCCACGCTCACCTTTTGTTTTCTTCCACGACACTTACTGGAGCAGTCTAGACGATCAACTTCAGAAAATGATAGATGGGCAACGCATGCCCAAATGGATGGAAGACTACATCCTTTTCTCAGGTGACCCCGACGAGATAATAGCCTTCTACAAAAAGACGCTACAAATTCTTTAATACCGATCCACTAAGAAGTTGCGATTTCAGACTCACGAAATTGCAACCCTTTATCGGGGAAAACCTTAAATAGTAGAAATACGGATAAAACTTGTTGCCTTGAGACAAAGAAATGTATCACTCGCGACCATATTTATTCTAACTACTATGCGCATAACAAACCTCCTCCCTCAAATTAACAAAAACTCTTTTAGCAAAAAAAAAGCAAAACTAGCAACAAGTCTCTTTGTATTCAGTTCCTACATTCTTGCCTACGCTGAAAACGTTAGCCCCTTCGCTTTGGACAAAAGTGGCGACAATGGTTACTACTCATTCAATTCGACGGCATCAACCGGCCTTAATAGTGCCTTAGAAGATACGCCCTTTGCCGTTGATGTATTAAATTCAGAATTTCTTAGTGATGTCGGCGTCAACGATTTTGGAAATGCAGCTGACATCATGCTCATCAGTCCGAGGCTAAATGTGACAAAACTAGGATTTGCTCTTGCGGACTGGAGCCTCCTGGTCGACTTACACAATGTTGAAAGAATAGATTTCTCCAGAGGGACCGAGGCAACGCACTCCACAACGGGCATGCAAGGGGTCGGCATCTTTAATTCATATAATTCATATTCTTATAATTTCTCTTCACCTGGACATTCGGGAATCGCTAATTTCACCCCCATTATGCCCACAACAGGAGAGTCTTATTACAAGTTTTCTTTAGCAGATGGAGACGACGGCTATTTTAGTTCATCAATTGATACATCAGCCTCAATTTTCAAGGATGAGGAAAAAGGCACTCTAAGCTATCGTTTAGCTGCCACATACTCCAAAGAGGACTTTCCTAACAATTCGAACCAGCGTGAGTATTATACGGGCCAACTATTATACGTCAGTCCAAAGTGGAACGTTTTCGTCGAAGGCCAACTACTTCAACCAACAATCGGTCTTTATCGTGACATAGATTTTGGATACGAATATATCGATTGGCTAGCTACAATTGACTATCTAGCCACAGAAAATTTGACAGTGTCGGCAGGAGCATTCGTTCAAACTTCGGACTTTGTCTCTTCTGAGCTGGATTACGCTGGTTTTGACTTAAGCGGTAGAACTGATGAATATCGATTGAACCTAAACTATACTTTCAACAGCCCTGACTTTTTTAAGAGCTCTACAGCAAAACACAGTTTTTTGGCCGGGATAAACGAGCGAACCAATAAAGATAGACCCAACACCAATGGAACCTACTTAACATACGAAGGCGAATACTTAGATGGGAGAGCCACCTTCGTTGCAAGCATTAGACGAGATAGCTACAGACGGCTGCTCGGGGTCGATTATTCGAATGACGGTTCACTAAGCTTCAGTGAAATCTTAAACGAAAAAAGCGAAACGCTAGCCTTTGGATACCAACTAAATAGTCATGCTTCAGCCTATATCAATTACTCAAGCGGTCGCGACAAGAGTAACGGTGATCCGATACGCTTCAGAGAAATTGGAATTAAGTTCAACGCATTCGACAAAAAGTTAAATGGAAGAATCGGATTCTTTGAAAAAGACAAAAAGTACGCTTTCACTTCCCGAACAAGTATTTATAATTCAGGTACTCAGATAAGTGACTCAACCGAAGTCATGAACGCTATTCGGGCGATCGAACCGAACAACTATTATGCGGCGAATCCGCTGGAGACAGAAAATGTCGAAATTAGCTGGAGGGATTACATTGAAACAGCTTTCGCAAATTCGGATAGCAGCACATTCAGCAGCTACGGCAGTACTCTTTATATATATTCTGACACTTACAAGCCCGAGACAAACCAGGGAATTGATCTAAAGCTTACCTATTCCCCAACTAAAAACTTGGATGTCACATTGAATTTTCATCGTGGCGACTACAGTAAAGATTTAGAAAGAGAAACACTCTACACATACGCGGAAAATGATACAGTCGAAATAGTAAAGACCTCTTACGACGATTACTCGAACTCCTCAGTTACAAACTACAACCAAAACACTGGAACGTTGCTCGCGAAATACCAATTTACGGAAAACTTCTTGCAAGGCTTATCCCTTATAGCTGGTACCGTTTACGGCGGAACAATCACTAGCGAGAATTTGGAATCAATTGCCTACAATTATCCAACTCCAAGGTCTCCAGAGCGCTTCGAGTACCGATTAGGAGCTCGGTACACCTGGGAAATGGCAAAAGCTACCTGGAGCTTGCAGATCAACATCGAAAACCTTGCAGACGAAACGGAGAAAACAACCTATGTTGAATATACTAATTTATTCGACGGAGTAACAGAGGTGAGACGATCCACCTTTCACTACGAACCCAGAACCTACCGTGCCCGCTTGTCTGTAGAATTTTGATAAACCAGGAATTGAGGTCGCTACAATAAAGCGACCTCAATTCTTCGAAACGTAGTCAGAAAAATTCAAACAGGTAAGAAGACCGTAGGCGGCCGTCTTAGGGCTTGTTGAATTGGATTTGCTTCCTGTTTTTTCGGCCACTTCCTAACTGTTATCTTGCGTCAAATGAGCCAGAGCGAGCTCATTATACTGATCTAAAAAGCGATCTACAACGTCCCAGTAATCATCAGTAGCAAAAGCGGGAGCTAGGATCATCAGTAAATTAAATCTCTACCGGCTACTTCCCATATTCCACTTAGATTTTGAGCTCTTCCTCTGATAGGCCAGGCACATCAAATCCATAGGACATGCTGCCAACGGCTAATAACACAACCTCTCAGTCTTCAATTTCTCCTCACGCTCAGCCTTTGCCGAACGTTCAGAAATCTTATTCACCAATCGGTCTTATTTTTCAACTCGCTGCTCTTTCATGTTCGTACTCGCTGAGCATCCTTGGAGGAACTATCAGTAACAGAGAAACGCAGCCCGCTATCTTCACGCTTCCAATTGTTCTAGCAAGCCACAGAGATCAGTAGAAAGACGCTTTGGCTGTCGTACATTCGAAATGACCTCGCGATCAAAGCGCAAACTGCCAACCCCATAATGGAGAGTCAGGTTCTGACGTATTCACGGTTTGGGCGACAGCCTCTTTGCGAGTACCCCCTCTCGCATTATTCATTGTTCGTACACTGGGGCAAGGTTAAGGATATTCGGCACGCCGCTATTACGGAACGGCAAATGTAAAAAAACGAGCACTCCCATTCTCAACTTTCCAGAAAAAAACAGTAACAGACCTGTTTACTATATCAGAATTAGATTCTCGATAGGAAATAATCATATAAAACCCTAAGTCACTCGTTTCACTAATTGCCAACACATCCAGCTCATCTACAGACCACCTCCCAATCCGCTTTAGAAACCAATCCTTTGAAAAATTCACCTTAAATCGCTCACTACTTAACTCGTATGTTCTTTCATAATCTTTCTCTTTGATAGATTGAAAAAAGGACTCGACCTCATTTTTCAAACCATCATCCAAAACACCAATACGAGCAATATCGAACCCATTTGAGTTTTCTGAACGAACATTAAAAGATGTTATTAAAAACACAATAAGACCAAGGAGTACTTTGAGTATATTATTCATTAATTATCCCTAACGCTAATGACCTGCCTCCTAAAAATCTAACCGTTTATCGTCGTAGTTTGCCAGCCAAGTAAAACTATTGACGTGCTGTCAACGGTTAACAATACAACCTGTTCAGTCGTCAATCTCTCCTCAAGCTCAGCCTTTGCCGAGCGTTCAGAGATCTTGTTCACCAATCGATCTTGCCCTTCAATTCGCTGCTCTTTCATGCTGATGCTCACTGCGCACCCTTGAAGGAAAACTATCAGTAAAATAGAAACGCAGCCTGCTATTTTCACTCTGATCTTAAGATCTATTTTTAATATAACTAATCGCTGAGCCCAACGTATCCACGTTCACTTTTAGTTGGCTGTGCCGAGCTCAGACAGCGTGACTGAGACTTCGAAGCCCGCCGTAAGGCGTGAACTGCCACAGTGCAAAAGAACATCAGCTGATGTCTACACTCAATAATTTGACTTTTGACGAGTGCCCCCTCTAGCCCTCTCGATTTCGTCCATCTTTTGCCTTGCCGCCTTCAATCTATCTAGTGGAGGCAATCGTGTACGTATTTTACGGACACGTGCCGAAACGCAGAGAGCAGGCAGCATGACTGAAGTTTCGAAGGCATGAGGCGAAGGCCGGCGTTAGCCGTGCCTGCCGCATTGCGAGAAAACACATGAAGAGTATCAGATGCCCTCATTGGAACGCACGCTCCTCAACAACTTCTGAACTAGCTTTATCTATCATGATTGAGAGAGACTTCCCCCACTCACTTTCGGTCTCTCAACATCATCAAGGTATATGATAATATAGTGCTCTATACCTGCTTCCAGATCTTGATATTGAATACGATAATTCCCACGATCCCAACCGTAATTGTTTGTTAAATATGTAGTAATATTTGTTTCCACAAAAGGGCTTATTTTTTTAGTTTCTTGGTACTCTATTCGGTGGTGTTTCATGTCTCTACTTTCTTCTTTCGAACAGCCTGAAAGCAACGCCAATGCGACAGCTAATAGCTTTATCTTAGTTTTATTCTGGATACGCATATTCATAGCCCCCATGATGCCTCATAACTCCCAGTGATTCTTAATTTTTGCTGCTCACTTTCTTCGTCGTCATCCTCTCCCCTTTCTGAAGCCTTAGTCTCCTGCATTTTTTCAAAGCTGTTGACCTCCCTCCCCAATAATATGAAGTGGTTCCAGCCGGATCGAATAGATTGATAACGTTATTTCCTACGTAGCGATACAAGTTCATGCCCACTGCATCGAAGCGCAGGGGTCTTGCTGAATGAAACAGCCTAGCTCAGAGCTATAGAAGCGTGCTTTGTAATTATGCAGCCCCATTTCAGGCCACCATTCCTGACCGGTATATTGATAGCGATTGCTTACTACGCTACTGCTTCGGGCGTTCCAATTACCATCATAGATATGGGCTCCACCAAAGGCATCGTATTTATAACGCTCAGTCACGTTTTGAAACCAATCTGTAATTGCCACTGTACTGTTGATAGGTAAGCGTCATGCCAAGCGCCTTGATATAGTTCTCTGCTGTTTTTGAAAAGTGTCGTATGTTTGGTATCTATGACATCTACGACTGCCGATGAAGAATTAATTCTCAAGACCGACGCTTTGGGTCGCGTTCGCATGCCCAAGGAAAAGCGGGAACTTATCCTCGACCGCTTCGAGCAAAGCGGCATGAGTGGCCAGGCCTTCGCCAGCTGGATACAGAATCGTCGTCGCCAACGCGGAGAGTATCCTCAAAGGACTGGAACGAAGCTCAACGCTCCAATTCCTCTTCTGGAA
>JAKYXN010000006.1 GCA_022538095.1 Puniceicoccaceae bacterium K14
CTGGCCGATGCGTTGAGATCCATCACGAAACAGGATTGCGAGGCATTCTTCAAGCATGCCAATTATGCGACTGAATGAATGAAAGATGCTCTAATAGCCTCTCCCAAGAAGGTATCTAAGTAATATTTACGCTACGAATCACATTGACTCACCGGGTAAATTTTAATTTTTTCCTCCGACGATTACGTTAATTGAGTATTAACCCCGAACTACTACTTAAGTGCTCTTTTGACGCGGAAATTTTCTTACACAACCATCAACTTAATATACCCAAATGCTTCACTTAAAGACTTTCAAAGCACCCAAGAGCTTTTACTTCGTCGGGATGGGATGCCTTGTTACAGGTTCAGTAGCGTTTGCAGCGATTCTGTTCTACGCAATTCTTAATGCTGACAAACAAACGAGCTTTGATACGACCCTCAACACTATGGGTAGTTCAGTCTTTGCTGCGATAACTCTAATGATCCTTGGAACAATTTTCCGTGGCGTAAAGAGTTAGCACAGCAAGAAGAACATAGATACCCAACTGATTTTCAAGCGGCTATTCCTTCTCAGGAATACCGCTTTTTTCATTTTCAGATATGCACTCTGAGCAAATCGCTTCTTCCCCACGGTAGCGAAACTCGCGATCAGGGTGACTTAAGTCAGTAGCGCCACACTGAGCGCAAACGTGAAAAGGTGTTTCAGCGTCCTTGTTTTTCTCAGCCACTCGCTTTCTCTGGCGACTTCCTGATTGAATTCGATTTTTCAATTCGCCGCCAAAAAAGAGGAAAAAGTTCATCAAGCCAGCTAAGGTCAAAAGCTTAAGCGGCAATGGCAAAGCGAACAACTGCAAGACAAGGATACCTGCAAGAAAGTACCCCATCCACTTAACTTTGACAGGTAAGATGAAATAGATCCGCATTTCAAAGTCGGGAAACAAGCATGCAAAAGCAAAGAATATGGATGAGCCCATCAATGCATTGGTTACAGGATATCCTTGAATCCCAAATACGAAGCCAACCAAAAACGCAGATACGACCACGATCACCAGGCTGAGTAGAAGGTAGATGGTATATTTGAAGGCCCCCCACGCTCCTTCGAGCGAGCTACCAATAAAATAAAACACATACCACCCCACCAACATAAAAATCGGGTGCTTTAGTGGCGGGATAAAAACAAACGAAAGCAACCTCCAAAACTCGCCTTGCAGGACCTTCGCTGGAATAAGACTCATTGTACCGCGAATTTCCGGAGTGCCCCAATACTCGTTGCTTAAGGCATAAGCTAAGACTTGGCCGGTTATGATGTAAATTGTTAGGTTAGGAATCGCTAGCCAACCTAGCTTCCGTTCCATTTTGTGCAGTAGATCCATGCAGGTACTATTGAGCTTTCTCTTCTAATCATTGTTCCGAGGATATTCGGAAACAATTTCGAGTGTTATTCCACCCCGTGCCTTTTGCACTGTGGTAACCTTGCAACGTTTCGGCTTAATGTCCTCAACAACACGGTCACATATTACCTTTGTCATTTTTTCAGCAAACATCTGCTTTGCTGCAAAGCCCCAAAGGTAAAGCTTTAAACTCTTCGATTCGATACAAAGCTTATTGGGTGCATACTCGATTGCTATAGTATAAAAATCTGGTTGCCCAGTTATAGGGCAGGAACTCGCAACTTCATCAGAAGTCATTGTCACTGTCGAAACGCCTTCGGGCGCAGGGAATGCATCCAGTTCTGATACGGGCTTTCTGACGGTCTTACCTAAATATTTGGCTTCCATAATTTGATAAGAACAGGCTATGCATTTCGTACTGTGAACCGCAAGCACAGTATAAAGTTCGGTTTCCCTGTAATCACACTTCCAAACCTACCAACTTTCGATGTTGCCAGTTCCAAAATACCAATCCTAAGTCTCAAAAAATGAAACCAACATTGCTAGTACTCGCCGCTGGTATGGGAAGCCGCTTCGGCGGCATGAAACAAATGGAACCCGTTGGCCCCTCTGGAGAGTGGATTCTCGACTACTCCGTTTACGATGCTCTACAGGCCGGTTTCGGGAAAATTGTTTTCGTCATTCGCAAGGAAATGGAAGCGGATTTTAAAGATGCAGTTGCTTCAAAATACAGTGGTATTATCCCAACCGTTTGCTGCTTCCAATCACTTGATGATTTGCCTGCAGGTTTCACCGTTCCCGAAGGACGGCAAAAGCCATGGGGTACGGGTCATGCAGTCCTAGCCGCACGGCATGAAATTAAAGAGCCTTTCGCCGTTATCAATGCAGACGATTTTTATGGGAGAGAAGCTTACCTAGCGTTAGCGAAAGCGTTTTCAGCCAACTCTGAATCATCGTACACACTTGTCGGTTACAAACTAAGCAATACGCTATCAGATAAAGGAAGTGTCTCACGAGGGATCTGCAAAGCTGATTCTAACGGCCAGTTAATAACTGTCGAAGAGCACAGCGAAATCCAAAGTCAAAATGGATCGCTACAAGGCAAAAACCCACAAGGCGAAACTGTTAACCTGAGTGGCGACGAAATCGTATCCTTAAATTGCTGGGGATTCGAAGCGAAATTTTTCAGCAGCCTACAAAATCAGTTTGAATCATTCATGGCCGACCAAGGAACCGAGGCTAAAAGCGAATTTTATCTCCCCACTGCAGTTGATCACCAAGCTAGCCAAAAGGAAATCAAAGTAGAAGTTGTAGCTTGCGGCAGCCAGTGGATCGGAATGACCCACAGAGACGACCTCGTAACCGTCAAATGCTCAATCTCGAAGCTTATTGACGACAAAACCTACCCGAGCCCGCTTTGGCACTAGAGTTCTTTGATCGATGTCTTCACTCGGTCGCCATCCCGGAACGCATCCAAATCTTCAACGATCACATGCGTTCCTTCTTCGACTCCGGAGAGGATCTCGACACTTACCATGTTTTCGTAGCCTTTTTTCACCTCAACGACCTCCACTATTCCGTCTTTAACCGTGAAAACATACGAGCCGCGAACTGCTGTTGCAGGCAGCACTAAGGCGTTCTCCCTCTGATCAACAACGATATTTGCTTCTCCCGTTAGCCCCGGAAACAACAAATTATCTTCAACTGACAAATCAACGTGGACTGCATAACGCTGCGTATCAGGGTCCGCGACAGGAAGAACTTTACTGACAGCCCCATTAAACTCTGAACTACCATAGCCCAAAAACTTCACCCTAACACGTTGCCCTTCCGCAATACCGGTAAAATTCTCTTCGCTTATCCGAACTTCAACTACACGATCATCAGATATAACGAGAGCTATCGGATTTCCTGCTTCCAGCAAATCTCCTTTGAATGCGTACACCTCTGAAACGACTCCAGAAATTGGTGATTCAATGCGCATCTTCTCCTTACGCCGTTCCAATACTCGAATAAAATTCTCTAAGCCTTGGATACTCTTTTCGACATTTGCCGATTCTCTCTCAATATTTTCTTCTGTGAGTTTTACATCACGTTTTTTCGCATTTACGCTAGACAGGCTTGCAGAGCCAAGCTCAAGCATACGCTCCAAGTCCTCTAAGTCCTCCTTTTTCGCCGCAAGCGAATGTTTATGCTGAGAACCAAGTGCAGCCAATTTTTTAGCTGCATCTAAATCAATTTGAGCTTTTTCTATCTCTAAATCAACGTCTTCAGTATCTAGCTGGGCAAGCATTTCCCCCTCTTGAACAGCGCGACCTACATCTACTTTGGTCTCAATGACTCTTCCGCTTTCGGCGCTCCTCAACTGCATCGTCTTACCAGTCAAAACTCGAACAGTCCCTGAAACCGACTTTACTGCGTCCGTTCGCTCGACTTTCACGACTACCGCCTCAGGTTTCACCGTCTCGATCGCAAAAAACACAAAAACAGCCAACAATACAATTGGGACAAAAATTTTAAGAATAGTCGTAAACTTCATTTATCAATTTCCTGAATACTTGTTAGACAATCGAACGTCTTGAGAAGACGCGTAGCGTTTCACATAAGGGTCGAAGCCTAAATCTGAAACTAGACTCACTAAATCATTGATATAGGACACACGAGCTCGCTGAGTTTGAGTATCTTTCGCAAGTAAAACTTCACTAGCTTTTTTAAGCTCATTTTCAGAAACCTTCTCTAGCTCGTAATTCTGTGCTACCTGTTCGTATTCTTTACCAGATCTCTCCAAATACGTTTCTTGAATCTGTAAGTTTTTGAGCGAAGACCGTAGCCTCATAATTGAGCGTTTATAGTTGCGAGCGACAGCTTCTTTGGTTTCACGATAAGCGTTTTCTCTTTGCTGAACACGGCTTAAGGTAGACATTTTTATCCCCGATGTTTCTCTGCCATCAAAAATATTCCAATTCACTACCAACCCTGCATAAAGCAACTGTTCCTCACGAACGCGACCATCGATGTCTCTCTCATTCTGAGTAATTCCGGTTGCAAAATCCAACTTCGGCAAATGTCTTTTTTTCACCTTTTTCAGTGACAAACGCTCCATCTCCAGTGCTGCTTTAAAATTCCTAATACCTTCGTTCGCTCCGATTGCCGTGTCGACCAAAGACTCCAACAATTGGAAGTCCTCATCGTTTAAATAATCCGGCTTGGGTATAGATTTCGGCAGTAAAGCAACCAATTCATTAGCCTCCAAACCGTAAGCTCTGGCGATGTCTTCCACCGTGAAATCCAAATTCATCTTCCTTCGGTTCACACCGATTTCCACCTGACTAAATTGGAGCTCAATCAGCTCCATTCGATCATTAGATACCAATCCACTTTCGTACCGTTTTTGCTGAAGGTTCAGATCCTTTCGCCTTAGCTCCAATGCCTCCTCCTCCTTTCGCAATTCAATGAAACGGACAGCTAAATCCAGAATTTTCGCACGGACAGCCTTAGACAAATTTCTAACCGTCAATTTACTCATGTCTAATTCGGCTTGATAGGACAACTCACGAAACTCGAGCTCCGCTGCTAGCGCTCCCCAGTGAAATATTGGCTGTTCCAAGGAAACATCAGCAATTGTTCGATTCTGCCAATCTGATCCCAAATCGCTAACCTCGTCCTCTCCACGATAAGCCGCATACACATCTAGGTTAGGTCCCAACAGAGATTTCCCAACTTCTACGACTCCGTAAGATTCACGCTCTTTCAATTTGCGATCCCTCACATCGTTCGAATGCAAAATGGCACTCTCCAATATTCGAACCAAACCAGGCATTTTATTCTCCGGCAGTCGCTCAACCAAGCTTGGATCTGCATTTACAGCACAAACGCTCACAATAAAGAGCAAAAAACACGCAGTCACGCGTCTACGGACGAAATCTATCATTATTTATAAAACAGGTAGCGAGGCGAGAGTAAGTCATGAGGGATAAAGCCCATGGTTCTGGTTGACGCAAAGAAACGAATCAACTCAAAACATACTACGAACACAATACTTCAAAGCGGTTCCAGAAGTTTCTTAACTGCAAGATGCCTCGCAAATTAAGGCACAAACTTAAGCTCAGAAAAAATTTGAAATAAAGAGTTGATCTTACCCTAAAAAAGCCTCTTCTTTCTCGACTTTCCAACCGAGTGCCTAGGTGGTGGAATTGGTAGACACGCTAGACTTAGGATCTAGTGTCGCAAGGCGTGGGGGTTCGAGTCCCCCCCTGGGCACCATTTTAATTAAGTCGGTACCAACGAAATTCCTTTCAGGAATAACAATGTGACCGATTTTTTTGTGTCTAAATTTTTTGCCCTCAAAAAAAGGGAGAGTCTCACCCCTCCCCTTAAATCGAAATTGAAGTCCTCGAAATCCGTACCCGGTCTATTCGCTCACGTCGTACACTTCAACCAAAGCAATTCCCTCTGAGCCGTTGGCTCCGGAAACAACTACCGTATACCCACCTGGTTCCAGTTCAGCAACTGCAGCCGCTGACGTACTACCGGTCGTAAGTAAAGTCGCTCCAACAGACGACGCTAGCATCGTAATCTCAGCTGCATCGTTAGTAACACTCGACCAATCATCATTAAAAATATGAGTATTTACGTCATCTGTAGTGGCAACAGGAACGATGAGTATTTGAGGATCTAAGAGAAGCTTATCCGACGGAATCCCCCCAAGCTCTGACGCCACCGCCTGTGCCAATATTTTCTTCGGGCTTGACCCTCGAATCACAAATCCTCCGATCATCACCTTATCGGCAGTACCCACTTTCCCTCTAGTAGAAATATTAACGAACTTTGCCTCATCACCACTTTCACCTCCTGAAACAGGATCACCACAATGAGTATAAGCTAACTCATACCTCTCTAGTGGCACCGTTGTAGGCTTCAAGGTAGTCGAATGTTCTGACACAGACACATCAATTATTGATACATTGAGCCCAAGCTCTTCGATTGCGATGTTCGGATCCTGAATAGTCAGAGTTTTAGAAGTGAAAATGTCACATCCGTCGCTCAACAAGCTGAAATCATTGTCCAAGGTATAGGCCCCGATTTCAACGGAGTCAAAAATTTGGCTGGCCAAAATCAACTTATCATCAAGCGCCGGACTTAAGGTCGCAAACGCATTTTCAACGTTATAGGTTACTGCCGAAACACTATCCAAGTTTTCGTCGAATCTAAAAAGATTTACCAAATACGTATCAGATCCAGGAGTCTTCTCAGACCTAATAGTACCAACCAAGTTTTCAGAGTCCCCTGCAAAGAAATTAAATGTACCAACAGCTAGAGTCTCATCAAATGAAGCCTCAGCTTCTAACTCTCCCGTACTCGAATTAACCTTTAAGAAAACAGGAGTATTATGCAAGAAATCACTCTCACTAGATTGGTAACCTGTCAGGTATAAACCTAGATCGTTTGTAGTTGTTGTATTGAAACCGACAAATACGTCTTGGATAGATTTTGAAAACTCTAATTCCCCATCACTTCCAAGCTTCACCAGGTGAGTCGTGTTTTCGATTGAGAAACTAAAATCGTCCAAGTTAAAGGCCCGCGTTGTCTCCCCCAATGTATAAACAATCGAATTATTGGGGCCCTCTGTCGGAATCCATGGGATAGCAGTCTCAACGGGAATTTCAAATTTTCTCGACCACAAAACCGAGCCATCAACTCCCAGCCTAATAGCAATATTTTTTGACTTACCCGTAGGGCTTAAAGGGTCCGTGAAATCATTCTCTAAAACCTGAACTGACAAAAGGTACCCAGAGAGATCTTCAAATTGCTGCAAATATGCACTTTGGATCTCTGACACGCTCGTTCCCCCATCAACTCCAACATCTTCAGCCAAAAATTCGCTAGATGTGTAGCTCTTATCGAAAAGTTTCTGTCCTGTAGAATCAAGCATGAGAATCTCAATTGAAGAGCCACTGTCTTGCAGCAGTCCGAGGGTTCCATCCCGAGATGGGCTAATCGTCGCCTTAATCACGTCTACATCCAAATCAACCTCAAAAGCGTACTCCGAAGACAGATCGAAACCATCGTTCAGGCTTAAAACAGCTCTTGGACCTTCTTCTACAAGTGCTGCAAAAAAATTGTCAGTGCCGTCGAAAGTCGGAATCAAAAAGTAATTTGAGATTAGGCCACTTTCCTTCATAGTGACAGACCACACATCTTCTCTTGACTCTCCAAATTTTGAAAGAATAGGAGAACCCACAGATTCCACACCCGAGCCCGGCTCTAAATAGTAACCCATTAAATACGCACCTCCATTTCGATCCGAAACCATTGTGCCAAAACTCAACTCTGGCAGGTCTGAGTTTTCGATCGAGTATTGCCCACTAAAAATCGGTGTCGAAGTAAGCTGGTTACTAAAAATCGTAATCAAAATAATGCTGATTAGTGATTTCTCGATTTTGGTAAATTTGAATAAATTAAACTTTGAGTTCATGGGTGACCTTTCATTTGCGATCTTTGGTAGCGACCAAGGTCGCATTACAAAACGAACGCATTGCGTACCCTTACTCAAGTATATTTACTTATAAATGAGTTTATCCCCCAATCGAGCATTGCCCAAAACATCTTGAATACTCACTTCTCTTTCTCTCAAAACCCTCAATCCCAAAGACTTGCTTCGCTTTGCTAAACGGTTGCCCTTCTCATCCAACACAAGTGGACAATGAAAAAAATTCGGGCTCTTCGCTTCAAACGCTTCGTATAAAAGAATCTGTCGAGCCGTAGAGAGCAGTAAGTCTTCGCCACGGACCACCTCACTAATCTCCATCGCTATATCGTCCACGACCACTGCCAATTCATAGGATGGCAAACCGTCTTTACGCCAAACGAGAAAATCACCAAAATCCTTGTCCGCTGTGTATGTACAATTCCCACAAACGGCGTCATTGAATGAGATAGCCTGACCATCGGAAACACGAAAACGCCAGTTTACCGCAAAGGGATTCATCTCACTACCAAGATCATTGTTCCTACAAGTACCAGGATAAATCGTCTCCCCGGACTCTGAGTGGGGAGCGACTATTGAATTAGCTATATCCTTCCGCGAACAAAAACATGGATACACCAGTTCTTTATCAATCAACGAACACAATGCTTTTTCAAAAAATGGTAATCGTTCGCTTTGATAATAACTTCCATATTCCCCTCCTACGTCGGGGCCTTCATTCCATTCCAGACCAACCCAAGACAGGTCTTCAACTAGTGCATCAACATACTCCTTCTTACACCGTTGCTTATCCAAATCTTCTATACGTAATACCAAATCGCCCCCAGCTTCCTGTGCACGCCTTTGAGCCTCTAAAAAGGTGCGAGCGTGTCCCAGGTGCATATAGCCCGTAGGCGTAGGAGCAATTCTTCCTCTGTATCGCTTTCTCATTCTATGACGATCCCACCTTATGACAGCTTATCCGGATAAGAAACACGACGAGTAATTAGCAATATTGAACACAAAAAGACGCCCGGCCAAACAACTAACCACGGTTGGTTGAGCAAGAATTTTTGATGATAACGCAACAAACTACCAAGCTCAGCCCAGTTCGGATCTCCCGCTAGTCCCAAAAATGTGAGAGCGCTCATTTCAAGAATTGAGACACCCAAAACAATTTTCCAAATTTCAAAAAACTGCGGTGCCAAATTTGGCCACAAAGCGAAATGAAACATATGCCACTTACCGGCACCACTATTGCGACTCGCTAACACATGATCAGCGCTCGATTGCTCCAACCAAAGAACGCGTACTTGGCGAAACGCGAAAGGAATTGTCGATATCGCAATCGCCATCGACACGACTAAAGGTGAAGGAGGCAGAAAAACCATTAGTAACAGACCAAGAAATATTACAGGCAGTGCGATACCAATCGACACCAATGATCGAATACAAAGTCTTACAATTCGAGGCGAGGCCTGCTCTGCAACCAATAATATAGAAGCGAGTAGCAAAGAAACGAAGCTCGCCCCAAATGAATAGAAAAAACTGTTCGCCGTACCCAACCACACACGTGAAAAGACGTCCTGCCCTAACTCATCTAACCCCATCAAATGCCACATCCCACTCTGCGACGAATGCCCCTGCTCGTATGGATCATAAGGCAGCCAAAAAAAGCTGACCGAAGCCCAAAGTAATAACCCGAGAGCGAGTCTATTCATCTAACCCCTCCGCTTGTTTCAGGCTCAGGATCAAGAAATTTCGCAAGGACGTCCGAAATCGAAGCGACGACAACGACCAACATAATCAAAAAGAGCAACAAATTTTCAACTACATATACATCTCTCTCCAAAATAGCGGTCACCAAATACCGCCCAATTCCTGGCCAAGAAAAAACGGTCTCTGTCAAAAAAGCTCCTCCAAGCAATCCGCCAAAAGTCGTCCCAACAACAATTACAACTGGTGGGCTCGCCACCCGAAGCATATGCTTCGCATACACCCGAGCCTTGCTAAATCCTCGAGCCGCTAACGCTATTTTCAATTTTTCAACACCCGGTTCCTGCAAGCGGGCAAACAAGACCGAAGAAACATTCGCTGCAGGATAAACAGATAAACACAACGACGGGAGAGCCAAATACCATAAGCTCACTCGAAGCGATTCAATGTTCATCGCTATCAAACTATCAAAAATCAAAAAGCCACTTACAGCCGGCGGCCCAATTCGAGCAAAGTCAAAGCGGCCGCCCAAAGGAAACCAATTTAGGAGTAAAGCGCCGACCCCCAAAGCTAACAAGCCAATCCAAAATATGGGCACAACTAAACCGACTTGGGAAATCGAAAGAAGCGTAGTCTTCTGAAAACGATTGGGGATCGAATCAGCCAATAACGAAAGCGTAACTCCAAACAGCGCCCCCATTACAAGGGCCGACAAGGCAAGCTCCAAAGTTGCCGGGAAATAGGCCGCAACATCATCGCGAACCAGCCTACCCGTTGACAAGCTACGCCCCCAACTTCCACTCAAAAAATGCTTTTGATAACGAACAAATTGCTGCGGGAGAGGCAAATTCAGCCCAAGGCGTTCTCGCTCCAATGCAACTCTCTCTGGATCGGGATACTTGCTGAAACGCAACATGACAGGATCTCCCGGCATCGCCTTCACCGCTAAAAAGACCCCCAAACTTGCGACTAAGTACAGAAGACCAACTACAAATATTTTCCGAACGATAAAAAGCATTTACCAAGAAGAGGATACTGAATTCATTCAGGACGAATCCACCCCAATCGTAAATCACCAATTTTTTGCAGTTCAAACCCAGTCAAGCCTGAGCGCAACGCGATCATGTTGTCGCCATGAGCCAATGGAACGAGCGGAATATCGCGGTCGCTAAGCATGAGCGCTTCGGAATATAAGCGAGCGCGTTCCCCACTGGATGAACTTTTCCGAGCTGCGAGCAATAATTCATCCATTTCCGGGTTTCTATAAAAACTGTAGTTCGTCGCCGAACCTTTCTTTGCCGCCCAGCTGGCAAAAAAGGTACTTAGAAAATTATCGGTGTCACCATTATCGCCTATCCAACCAATCAGTCCCAATTCAAAATCTCCGTTGCGCAGGTCATTCAACTGTGACTTGAAATCACTCGAAACGACCTCACAGGCGATTCCCACATTCTCAAGCTGTCCCTTGATAAAAGTCGCAGCCACGATAGGGTCTGGGAAATATGCACGTGGAGCATTCATAACTCGAATTTTCAAGGGAGCTTCCAAAACTCCCTCTCCTAATTCATCAACGATTTTTCGAGCTTCCTCTGGAGCGTAAGCGAAATCGCCCCCACTCTCCGGGTATCCTAAAAAACCTGGAGGCAAGGGAAACTGCGCTGCCGTCCCCGCTCCATTTAGTGCCACTCGAGCAAATGCGTCTCGATCAATTGCTAGGTTTATCGCTCGTCTTAATGCCAGATTTTGCAAGCGTTCATTCTCCAAATTGAATACCAAATAACCTACATTCAATCCGGTTTCTCGATACAAATTTACAGAAGCATCATCCGATAAATTTTTCAAATCGCTAGGGCGTACGCCATCCATTCCATGGATTTCTCCCGACTTCAGTTGAAGCGTGCGAACCGTACTATCCGGAACCACCTTCATTATTAATCGCTCAAAGTGCGATCGCTCACCCCAATACGACTCATTACGCTCTAAGACAATCGCTTCATTGGGGCGCCATTCCACAAACTTGTATGGACCTGTTCCAATTGGATAACGTTGAACCTGGTCGCCATATTTGGCCAACGCATTCGGGCTTACCAAAGCAGCTGGAAAGATCGCCAAAGAGTAAAGGAGAGAGGAATTGGGTTTCGAGAGGCGAATCTCCAAACTCATCTCACCTACAACATCGACAGATTCGATATCCTGATACAGATAATTCCAATAGGAATAAGCGGCTTCGGCCAAATGCCCTGGATGGTTCGAGTCCATTTGCCGGCGAAAACTATAGGCCGCCGTCGCCGCAGTCAGAGGTGTTCCATCGTGAAATTCTACTCCCGAACGAAGCTCAAACCGATACCGTAGCCCCTCGTCCAAAATTGAAAATGACTCTGCTAGAGCTGCCTCGATCTCCAGTGTACCGCTTTTGAAGCGCACAAGCCCCTCGCAAATTTGAGCAAGCGTGTTGACCGATTCTCCATCATCGACATCTGCCGGATCCAATTTGTGAGCGTCGCTTCCGCGAGCAAAAATGAATACACCTCCATTTTCTCCTGCCTCTTCCTTATTCGAGCACGCTGTGATTAGGCAACAAACAACGGCTAGCAAAATCACTTTAAAGTGATCAAGGTGGGATACGTAGAAATGGTATTTTTTCATAAAATTCGCACAGACTCTCCTGCTTTTGAGAGGAAAACGTACGCCCCCAATTCCACGGTTACAAGCCTTATGGCGTGTGTGAAAAAATTGGCTAGGACAGGCACCCACCCTGTCCTTAGCCGACTAATAATATCACTATCCCGTAATCGAAATCTGAAACTTTCTCGTAACAAGCAGCCCCAACAAAAGGATTGCTCCCGCGAGTCCGAAGATCTCGGTATATTTATCACTGATGTATGAAAAAAGGATCGTTGCATTGCTTGAACCTTCGAATTGACTCGCATGTGCAATCTCTAGAAATACGAAAAGCATTCCCAAAGCGCATACCCCTGTTTTAAACAATTTAATGTTCATCTTAATTACCCCTGATTGCCATTTTAGCATCAGGCAGGCCAAGTCCAGGTTTTGTTAAAAATTACACGCAAAAAACGCCGTTCTCCTAAAAGAGAACGACGCTATTGCTTATTTGTAAACGCCTAGAGAAATCAAATCACTTGTATAGACTCGGGTCTACCCCAATGCATCCGTTGAGCTTTTCGCGGTATTCAGAGGACTCAAAGGTACTTAAGCGCTCCTTAATCACTTCGCGAAGGCTCGTTTCACTGTCAGGTTCAACCGCATCAGCGTAGAGCGGGTCCTCTAGATGAGCTTCGAGATAGTCAAGGTGTCGTTTCCACAGTCTACACTCGTTTAGTTGTTTCATGTCCAACCGCTTTTGATACCATTCGCTGTTGATCATATTTTCATAAGTGAAGAGCTCTCGAATTGCTGGATCATCGATTTTCTTCCCTTCGAACTCACCATAAGCCATTATGTGAAGAATCGCTTTAATAGGAGGACACGCATCATCAATCGATCCATCTTTAAAATAATTTAGAGCGACACTTCGCTGCGTTTCCACAATGTTTTTAATTCCGTCCACGTAGCATGCGAGATCTTGCACTTCAGGCTTAAGAATAAAGTCCGGGAAAACAGACTGAGGATTGCTGAAGATACGCCCTCCAAAGTTTTGCACAAAACGGCTATTGATACGAGAGCCAAGGCGACTCGCTTCTACCACTTCTCCTTCGAACTCAAAGTCCTCCAGTTTATCCAAGTAGCCCTGCTCCTCCATATAAGCGGCTTTTCGCTCAAATGGTTTCATACGACACCAGATCTCAGGAACGAGTAAGCTAATATCGTGATCCACCTTAAACTTTGGCCCAATACAACCAGCAGATGTCGTAAAGCACTCGTATCCACTTACTAAGTAAGAAACCAACGCATTGTTGATATCCACCACCGGAAGCAACGCATTAAAAGGTCCTTTCGTTAAAGCTCCCTCCGAGCCCGCACCGGTTGTCGAAGGCGATTTCCCAGTCAAGCTCGCAATAAAGTCCATGAACGCTTCAGGCAATTCCTGGTAGTGGATAGGGTTATACACTGCCAACGCACGAACATTCTTTTCCGGTGGATTATTACGACGGCCCGGCAATACTGCATCTACGGGAAATACGGCATCGATGCTCTTATCCAATTTCCGATAGAGCTTGCTACAGACACCTGCCAAATAGACGCTCTTGCCATCTTCCATATCCAAACGATTTTGTAGGTAGCGTGGATTCTTGGTTGGTTTGCCGTCTACAAGTCGTGGATCAGAAGAAGAAATTACATACTTCGGAGACTCTTCTTTATTGAATTCTCTCAAGACACGTTGCATCGGCTCTGTATAATTCCCAAAACGAATCGCGTCACCTTCCATCTCTTGCGTGGTCTCACGCTCCAACTGTTGGTAATTAGAGAAAAACACAGCGTTGCGAGAAAAATCGCTTTCCGTAGTCTTATCGTAACCACGATGAATCGCTTCATCCGGACGCTGGAAAAGACGGTATTCGCAGTTGACGATAAACTTAAGAGAACGATCGAGCCCCACATCTTTATCCAATCCTTTGACATGAGTCGCAGGAACAATAATCGACGCAGAAATATCGTCTTCCGTTTGGATCTTGCTGGCGGGGAAAAAATCCTTTCTCAAACTAAAGATTCTCCAGGATCCATCTTCTTCAAATCCAACACGAAGGTATTGGCTAAGAAGTTTTTGATCACGGTACTTTAGCTCGTTACCGGGCTTTCCGTTCACAACGTCCACGCTGAATCGATTGCGCCAATCGGCCCCCCAATCCGATTTATAGAAACGCTTTACGACCAATACGATATCAATCACGTATCCAGGGATCCCTGCTAGCCAATCGCTGTATTCTCTAGTGTACTCATCAGAAGGCGAAAGCAATTTTATCACCGAACCGAGCGAACGCTCTTCCGACAATAAAGGGCGTGGATTCGATTCATTCAAGCTAGCGTCGACAAAACGCCCACCGAAGTCCTTGTTAACGATTTCCTCGACGATATCGAAATCCGTTTGGATATCCGCAGTAAACACAGGACCCACTACGATAGCGTCCATAAGAGACTTGGAAATTTCCGATTTACCACCGCCCGACACTGTACAAGGCTTGTGACAATAAGTGGCACGCGCACTTGTACCAATAAGCCTCCAGCGCCTATTTTCATTGGGACGAATCATTTGCACGCGATAACCAGAAGGCATCACATAAGTGACATCTGGCTGCAGCTGTATGCTTTGTGAAGATCCACCTTTTTCCCACGTAACCTTCTGGTCATGTAATGTAAAGTGAGCATCTTCTGGAACGTAGCGAATACATCCATACGTGTTATCAGTCGCGTATCCTTCCTCAAACACCTCCACACTGTCACCAAGTGACGTTTGAAGTTCTTTGAACGTGCTGTCCACTTCCCTTACATAGCTGCTTAGACGAAAATCCTCTCCTAAGTCATAACTCGCAAAACCGATCGCCCCCCCTGCATGCTCCTCCTCAACATTACCCATGAGATTAGCAGCATAAGAAAGCTGCGTCTTCACTTCCTTTTTGCAGTAACCGTAGTAGTTGTCTGAGATTAAAGTAACGACAACACCACGACTGTCGCGCGACGTAATCTTGAATGAACCGCCATTATTGTAGCACTCATCCTCGGACTCCCAACACATACTGTCCCGTTTTTGTCTCTCAGTCGCCTCGGAAATATGCGGTAGCCCGAGGTCCTTTTTCTTCATCTTATTCAAATGGGGAGCAAGAATCACACATCCAGTATGACCTGACCAATGCTTCACATCCAAAGCAGAGTCATTTTCCACCAAGAATGGATCGCCTGCGTTCCCAAAGATCGACTCAACGAAATCGAGATTGCTCACCAAATTTCCTGGGGCAAAGAATCGCACTTCCATACGCTTCTCCTCAGCAACCCCCAACACGCTAGGACCTACTAAAGGTCTTAGCATTAAGGATACAAAAGTACAGGCCTTATCCTCTTGGTGAGAAGTAAACGGCAACTCAAGTAGCTTTTCCGGTGGCTGCAAAGCTGCATCCAAAAGCTTAGCAAACACGGACAAAGGTACTTGCTTCTTGTCATCAGCTATTGGCAAGCCGCCTTCGGCAACATGAAAGACTCCCTTTGTCGTACGACGGTCTGCTTTCGGATTGTTTAAAATTCCTTGCTTCACGCGGTATGAGCTCACGATGTCCGATTCAAATTTATCGCTATTAGGCGGAAGCGATAAAGTGCGAGCCATTCCATGCCTCTCAAGCACCATCGCATTGGTAGGCACCCAAGTTTTACGATCCATATCAAAATCTTTAAACAGATCTTCTAGATAATTTTGGATACGTTGATCAATCGGGCACAAATAGCTTTTCAAAAGACGGTTTTTCTCAGCCACGCTGCGTAGAAGAGCGCCTCCCATTTTCAAAAACGGAAAATCATCCTCATTCCCGTAGATTGGACTACCTCTTGATCGAAGTTTTATATTTAAATATTCGATGAGGCTAGCCTCATCATATTCATTTTCCCCTGTTTCCGGGTTGAACCCAATTTTGGTCCTTAGTTCGGTACTTTCTTTGATCTTAGCCATTGGTTTGTATGGTTTCTTTCGATTTGTGGGTAATATAGGCGTTGTTCTGAAATACTATTCGAATGCGTTAGACTTAACAATTGTAGGCATCTTTGGAACTGCGTTCAAAAGCTTGCGTGTGTATGGATGTTGTGGGGTTTTATAAATTGCTTCTGCACTAGCGGATTCAACAAGTTCACCGGCACTCAAAACCAACACTTGCTCGCTCATGTGTTCAACAACCGCAAGGTCGTGTGCAATAAACAAATACGTAATTCCAAATTCATCTTGAATATCCTGCAATAGATTGACGATTTGAGCCTGAACACTCACATCGAGAGCACTCACACACTCATCGCAAATAATGAATTCTGGTTGGCTGCTTAATGCCCTAGCAATGCAGATTCGCTGCCTTTGACCTCCGCTAAATTGATGCGGGTACCGTTTCATCATATCCGGAGACAACCCAACCTTCTCAAGCAAGAAGGCGACTCTATCGTCCCGTTCGCCCTTGCCCAAACTTTTTTCATGAATCATCAAAGGTTCGGCCACGATGGATGCAATATTCATACGAGGATTCATAGAAGCATAGGGATCTTGAAAAATCGTCTGTATCTTCTTTCGGTAGGGCAAAAACTCTTTTTCCGTTAAGCCACTGATTTCTATTCCGTCATAAAGAATGGTTCCTCCGGACTGCGGAGCGATACGAGTAATTGCCTTCCCAATAGTGCTTTTTCCACTACCACTTTCGCCAACTAACCCAACAGTTGTTCCTTTCTCAATCGTAAAACTAACAGACTTAACAGCTCTAACAATCGACTTTCGTCCCCCGAATGCACCGCTAGAGCTTTCGTAATTCACGACAAGGTTCTCCACTTCAAGTAAAGGTTTTGTGCGCTTGCTATTCACGCCATCCCCCTTCCACCTTGTAAGTCCAAAGTCGGCAAGCGATTTAGATTTTCTCCGATTCTTGGTATACAGCGAATCAATGCTTTCGTGTATTCGTGCTGCGGATTCACCAATATACTTTGAGCAGGCCCAGACTCGACGATTTCACCTCGATACATAATGGCTAGTTTGTCAGCAAAGCCATCCACAATGCCAAAGTTATGGGTGATCAAAATGATGGACATATCCTGCCTCTCTTTCAGCTCCCGTAGAAGCTCTATAATTTGAGCTTCGATAGTGACGTCGAGAGCAGTAGTCGGTTCATCCGCGACCAAAATGCTAGGCTGGCATGCCAACGCTATCGCAATCATCACGCGTTGCTTCATCCCACCACTCATCTGATGAGGGTAATCACCACTCCGCGCTTTTGCGTCTTTGATCCCAACCTGGTCCACCAATGAAACGACCTCTCCCCACACATCTTTTACATCTTGGCGGTGAACCCGAATTGCTTCTGCGATTTGGCTTCCCACAGAAAAATATGGATTTAGTGAAGTCGAAGGTTCTTGGAAAATGTAAGCGATTTCTTTCCCACGCACTCGTCTTAATTCTTTTTCAGATAGATCAAAAAGATTTGTGCCATTTAAGTGAGCTTTTCCTGAGACAGAGCATAGCGGTTCTTGGGGCAACAAACGAGTCAATGCCATAGAGGTCACACTCTTTCCGCTGCCGCTCTCCCCTACGATCGCCAAAGTTTCACCTTTTTCTAAAGTAAAAGAAACGCCCTTCACAGCCTCGGTTTCACCCTCGCGAGACTTAAAGGTAATGCGCAAATCCTCTACTTCTAATAACATTTCTTGGTCAATTAGTTGTTCGGTCGCCATCAATGGCTAGCTGAATCCAGACACCATAGATTGGCAACGTAGAACATATAAAAGCATTAGAATTCTTGATTCAAGATAATTAAAGATATTCTTATATTTTATTTAACTGATATTAGCAACTGTTTCCTTAAATTATCGTAGGTCTCGCCCTCCCTTTCCTCACAATGCCGTTGATTTTTTCTAATCCATACCTTATCAACTATTCATCTGTTACAACTGTGGCGCGATGGATTCGTCACGCCTGAAACCTCAAACAACCAACCCAGGAAATACCAACATCATGAAAATCAAACTGATTTGCATACTATCGATATGTTCGCTTTTCATAACTAGAGCGAATGCCTTAAGCATAAACTTCTTCGAGGACGATCCGACGACGCTAAACTTTGAAATGTCAAATTTGGGCCCGACCCCGGGCGACCAAAGCATCACATCTCCAAGTGGCACATGGTTTGTTTATGCATTTGTTCACCAATTCGAACCAGAAGACGAATTCGCTGAAATAGGCGCTTTCGTCGCGAAGCTTCTTCCCGTACCAGAATTGATCGGAACAGATGTGATTCATCCCCATATACGTGGTTTGGCTGATTTCCCGGTTTCCGAATCAGCAATCGGAGAATTTGGTGACATGTACACCGGCACATTTTCTCTAGACCCAACTTCAGGAAGTAATGCCCAACAATGGAATTGGACTATGACTTTGAAAACAGCAACTGCAGGAAGCGGCGGAAGCAATCCTGTATCCGTTCCCAACACGGCCAATACTCTGTCTATGTTCGCAGTAGCCTTTCTATTCATGCTAACAATACGCAAAAATAGACTGCGATAAATCTATTCTTGAACTAATTTCTCGAAATACCCGCAACCTTCAAGGTTGCGGGTATTTCTATTTACAGCCAATGCACTAACATCGAGCCGTAACAATAATGTCACTGCTTTCTCTTTGCCATAATGTGAATGCAGGTAAACCTTAGCGTGAGTAGCAACCAACTTACCAAGTAGTGAAAATCGCCCTCGTAACTGAAACCTACCCACCCGAAATCAATGGTGTCGCCATGACTCTCAGCCAGCTCGCTTCTAGCATGAGACAACGAGGTCACTACATTCAAGTTACCCGGCCGCTGCAAAGAGACGAAGAACAAATCACCTACACAAACGAGTCTGAGGTACGCGTATACGGCTTTCCAATACCGAACTACCCTGAAATGCGCCTCGGCATTCCAAGTCAAGTAAGGCTCATTCGAGAATGGCGAAACAACATGCCAGACATTGTCCACGTCGCCACAGAAGGCCCTCTTGGTATCTCCGCAATCAGAGCCGCAAAAAAATTGGGACTTCCCGTAATCTCCTCCTTCCACACAAACTTTCATAACTACAGTGAATATTACGGGGCTTCGTTCTTATCACCGCTCGTTCTCGCATTCCTACGATGGGTTCACAACAATACCGAATGCAGTATGTTTCCCACTCAAGAACTCGCTGATCAACTAGCAAACAAGGGATTCAATGATACTTTTGTTTTCGGTCGTGGAGTAAATCTCAACACGTTCAACCCCCAACGTCGCAGTCTAAAGCTTCGGGCAAAATGGAAAGCAAATGATGACACACTCGTAATCGTTCACGTTAGCCGTCTTGCGGCTGAAAAGAACTACGATTTACTTCTTCGTTGCTACGAAGCCATTTCACGGAGAAAACCGGATACACGCATCGTCATTGTTGGCAGCGGCCCAGTTGAAAATCAGCTGCGACGCATGTTTCCCAATGCCATTTTTACGGGCCCGATCAGCCTCGATAATCGCGAAGCCTTAGCAGAAATCTACGCATCTTCAGACTTCTTCATCTATCCAAGCACGACCGAAACATACGGCAATGTTCTCACTGAATCGATGGCCTGCGGAAATGCTGTGCTTGCATACGACTACGCTGCCGCAGCCATGCACGTTCGCTCACAGGAAAATGGAGTGACCGTCCCACTTGGCGATGAAGACGCTTTCATTACAGCAAGCATCGAAATCGCAACAAATGAGAAGAAGCGAAAAAAACTAGGTATCGAAGCGGTCAAAACTTCAGCAAACTTCGAATGGGAGCCAGTCATTGATCGCTATGAAGCGCTGCTGAAGAAACACCTCGCCCTATAGCCCCAAAGTCTAACTCAAGAACGGACGGATATCTGGGATTGGAGATTCTTTTTTCGCTGAAACAACAAATTTCAAATATGCGTCCTTTTCAGGATCACCCGCAATAGAGGGCTCCAATTCTTCCTCAATCACTTCCTCTTCATCGTCATCAACGTATCCGACATATTCTTCCTCTGGCTCCGCTTCCTCGAAAACCATAGATATCCGTCTTGTCTCTCGGCTCAAGGCCAAGGCTGGGTTAGCCAAGCGGCCTTTCTTTACATATTCGAAGAGACAAGGAAAGCAACGCTTCTTGTTGTATTCGTCCTTCAATTCTCCGATCCATTTATTGGAAACATTTTGGCGGTTTGAAAGCAAAACAATGTCGCTAAAGTGGATACAGCAATCAAACCACCCTTCCAACTCCTTCTGCTTACTCATCAATTCGCAATCAAGAATCGTTAGCACGCGACCGAGTTCATAACCCGTCTTCTTTAGCCATAAGGAAAACGAATACACAGACTCTGCCGGACTCTGGGCGCCATCAGCCATCACGAAGACAATATCCGCCGCATCCGGAACCTCAAAATCTAAAGCTCGAG
The DNA here is from genome assembly GCA_022538095.1 of Puniceicoccaceae bacterium K14. Classification (GTDB taxonomy): domain Bacteria; phylum Verrucomicrobiota; class Verrucomicrobiia; order Opitutales; family Opitutaceae; genus JAKYXN01. The sequence goes on from JAKYXN010000006.1 coordinate 20,638, forward strand.
CATCCAAGGAATACTCAACAGTCGTAACCTCGCGCTTGCGAACATCGAAAGCTGACGTGTCAGGCTCATCTGGAGAAAGAGCAATCACCGATTTTTCAGACTCTTCAGTGCCAAACTCTACCAAATCCGTTAACACAGCACGACGCCCCGCGTTCCTGGAACCTAATATCAAATATACGATTGGATCAGACATAGCTGGCTCGCCTTTTATTAATTGTTAAAATTTGAACGAATCATTTTGAGCGATATGCCGCATCCAATGATCCAATACTACCAAATTCGCCATTGCTTCTACAATTGGAACAGCTCGTGGAAGGACACACGGATCATGTCGACCCCGCCCCATTAATTCCGTCTCGTTGCCCTCTAAATCCACAGTTTTCTGCAATTGGAGAATCGTTGCTGTAGGCTTAAACGCCACCCGAAAATATACCTCTTCCCCATTTGTGATCCCCCCTTGGACGCCACCAGAACGGTTGCTAGAAGCGCGAATTTCCCCATCGCGATTTTCAAACGCATCGTTGTTTTCCGAACCTTTCAATAAAGTACCTTCAAACCCGCTACCGATTTCGAAACCTTTGGTTGCCGGCAAAGAAAGCATCGCTTTCGCTAAATCCGCTTCGAATCGATCAAACACTGGCTCACCTAAGCCAATCGGCAAATTACGGATACGGCACTCAACAATGCCTCCCACTGAATCACCTTGAGAACGCAGCTCTTTGATTCGATCGATCATAGCATTCGCCGTTTCTTCGTGTGGACACCGAACGATATTTGCCTCAATTGCTGCCGAACTGATAGCATCCATTGATGGCATGGCGATGTCTTGAATTTTTTGAACAAAAGCCAAGGTTTCCACGTTTGATTTCAACGTAAGGATTTTCTTGGCAATCGCTGCAGCAGCGACTCGACCAATCGTTTCGCGAGCTGAAGAACGTCCACCGCCTTCTGGGTTGCGATGTCCGTACTTCGTTTGATAAGTATAATCAGCGTGAGAGGGGCGAAATTTCTCCTTCATCTCAGCGTAGGCCCCCGGACGCGCATCCTTGTTAAATACAAGCATCGATATTGGCGTACCGGTCGTTTTGCCTTCGTAAACCCCAGACAAAATCTGTACTTGGTCCGCTTCCTTACGAGGGGTTGTTATTTCGCTTTGCCCGGGACGACGACGATCCAACTCAGGTTGGATGTCTTCCTCTGACAAAGGTAGATTCGCAGGACATCCATCCACAACGACGCCAACGCCGCCGCCGTGGCTTTCGCCCCATGTGCTGATAGTGAAGAGTTTGCCGAAAGTGTTAGGCATGGCGACGAACTTACAGTCCGGTCTATCGGAATCAAGCAGAGAGTGAGCTTCGATTTTCGAAATAATTTCGAAGCAGTTTTCGCCTTGAAGGCCTTAAAAATCGCTAAATCATCGGATCGAAACCAGCAAAATCAGCTGGATCGATTTGTTGATTCATACCCAAGGCCGGCAATTTCTCGCCGCAAGCTCCAAGGTTTTTCGCAGGAACGCCAACCACAGTGCAGTGCGGTCGTACATCTCGCAAGACGACGCTCCCCGCACCCACTTTGGCTCCATCGCCAATCTTGATATTTCCTAAAACCTTCGCTCCCGCTGCAATTAAGACGCCATCTCCCACTTTCGGGTGGCGGTCTCCGCACTCCTTGCCTGTTCCACCAAGTGTCACATTGTGCAATAAGGAAACGTTATTTCCAACCACTGCAGTTTCCCCAATTACCACACCAGTCGCGTGGTCAATTAAAATTCCTTTCCCAATTCTCGCAGCAGGATGAATATCCACCCCAAACGTCTTGGATATCAAACTTTGTAAGTACAAGGCGAGCTCCCGGCGATTTTCGTGCCATAAGTAATGAGCAAATCTATAGGAAGATAGTGCGCTGAATCCTTTGAAAAACAAAAAGGGAGACATGTAGCCAGCCGCAGCCGGGTCTCGCTCCTTAACTGCATGAAGGTCGCTTCGAACATACTCTCTCAATTCTTCATGTTCATCCAAGATTTCCAAAAACAAATCACGAAGTGTAATACTTGGTAGAATATCGTCCTTCAATTTGCTTGCTAAGGTATAGCTCAACGCGGATTCCAACGATTTCTGTCCCAAAATCGTCTCCTGCAAGTAAGCTACCAATAGCCGTTCTTTAGAAGCCGCTTCCTCAGCTTCCTCTCGCAACGACTCCCAAATATCATCTAACGACGCACTCATAAGTTAATTCCAATCACCTAATATTTCTCATTCAATGATTGAATACATATAAAAAGCCACCCAATAATGAGGAAGACTCTGTCATTGAGAGACTATTAGCCCCGAATAATGCATTTATTCTATCAAATAAATGTTAACCTCTACCCCGTCGTTTCAAAATAGTCGCAATTCACCTTGTTACATTATTTTTAATCACACAGTTAACAATCAACTACCCACTGCACATGAAAAAGCTTCTTACAACATTTGCCCTATCGCAGCTCGCGCTCTCACCCATAATTGCGGATACAGTAATCACAAAGAACGGTTCGTCTATTAATGGAACGATTGTTGAGCTAGATGGAGGCGCATTAACCATTGATACCCCGTTTGGTGGTAAAATTACGATTGATCAAAAAAACATCGAGCGTCTTGAAACAGACAATCCCATCTTCGTATCCACAAAAGACGGGAGCACTTTCCAAGGAACTGTATCCAGTGAAAACGATGCGATTGTCGTGTCATCATCAAACGGCGACACGAACACCACAGACCTCGATTCACTCACAGAAAGCTGGCAACCGGGCAAGACAAGCCCGACAGAACGACGTCAACTCGCAGCGATGAAAGATCTAGGCCGCGGTTGGGCCCACGAAGCCAGTTTCGATTTAATAGGTAAAACCGGGAATTCCGATTCTCAAGCTCTGGCAGCTAGCTACCGTGCGACGCTTGACGGCCAATCAGACAAACTCGAGTTTTTTGCCAGTTTGAACTTCCAAGACACAGACGAATCTGAAAACCCGACTACAGACGACGCTAGAGGTGGCATCCAGTATACAAACAAATTTAGTGAAAAATGGAATTGGTACGCACGCAGCGAGTTCGGAAGAGACGCGGTCAAGGAAATCGACTTGTTCACGAACGCTGCTCTTGGATTTGGCCGCGTCCTCGCGAATACAGATACTCGTAAACTAGATGTACAAGCAGGCCTTGGTTACCGTTACGAAGCCTACGAAGATAAAGACGACCTAAGCACTGCGAGTTTGGACTTCGGAATCTCCCACAAAGAAACATTCAAATGGGGAGACCTCGTAAATAGATTCACTATCACACCTTCTATTGAAGAGCTTAGTAACTTCCGCGCTGTACACGACACAAGTGTCCAACTCCCTTTGAAAGCTGATGGTTGGTCTTTACGCTTTGGATTCAACACAGACTACGATAGCGAAGCCGACGATGACTTGGAAAAATTGGACCTAACTTACTACACTCGCTTAGTACTCAACTGGAAATAGCCTTAGTCTAAAACGATTTAAAAATTGTGACGCCTTGGACTTTCCAAGGCGTTTTTTGTATCCGAATCGTTTTGCTAGGAAACTTTCGTCCCTCCAACTAGCCCAGAAACAAGCGTCTCCATTTTTTCTAGAGTTGTATTCTTATCGCCTAAGTTATCCTTAATCGTATTAACGATCGCGCTACCGACTACTACTCCATCAGCCAACCGGCAAATTTGCTCTACCTGCTCAGGCTTCGAAACGCCAAAACCAACTACTAGAGGTTTATCAGTCGCTGTTCTTAAGAGTGCCACTTTCTCCTGTAAATCTGCCGCAAGATCGCTGCGAACCCCAGTTACCCCTGTCCTAGATACGTAGTATACAAAACCGGTTGCATGACTGGCGATATATTTTGCTCTCTCCGGTGGCGTCGTTGGCGCGAGTAAGAACACCGTTTTCATCCCATACTTTTCGCATGCATCCATATGATCTTCTGCTTCCTCTGGAGGCAAATCGAGCACTAGCAACCCATCCACACCTGCAGCATTGGCCTGCTTTATGTACTCTTCGAGACCATTGCTGAACATCAAATTATAGTAAGTATAAAAAACGATAGGGACCTCATCGTTTTCTTTCCGAATTCCACGTACAAGGTCGAAAACATCTTCCTGCGTAGTCCCCGCCTCTAAAGCTCGCTGAGCCGCGAGTTGATTGGTTAACCCATCAGCCAATGGATCAGAAAATGGTACTCCTAACTCTAAGATATCAACACCTGAACGAATCAATGCTCGGCACACGTCCAACGAAGTTTCCTGATCCGGGTCGCCCGCACAAACATACGAAACAAAGGCTCCTCGCCCCTCCGATTTAGCCTTGGCAAATGCATTTTCGATTCGGTTCATAGAGAGTAGCCATAGATGAACTTAGCCAATTGCGTCAATGAATGATTCGTCAAAGCCTCCTTCAATTTTTTGGCTAATTTAACATTGACAGATCTCCACGCTGATGGAGAGTACACGACTCTCATTTATTACAGCATGGTGGCTGTAGCTCAGTTGGTTAGAGCATCGGATTGTGATTCCGAGGGCCGCGGGTTCGAGTCCCGTCAGCCACCCCACTTTTTGTGGAAGCCTTTTATTTAGTTGGCTTATCAAACTCGTTTTAAAGAGTTAATGGAAGAAGGACGCTATAAACCTAATGATGACGGATTCATAAACGATCACGTACGTGAAGCTGCCAAACAAGTAAGCAAAGCAATCCACGTTTTTTGCGAAGGCCACTACGCCCACAGTAATGCCAAGGATATTCCTGACGAGCACGAGCTCGTTAAAGTCCTCAACCTTCTAGAGATTCTCGATCAAGAGACCGCAGAGCACGCCAACCGCACTCACGATCCGAAATTGTTCAAAGTCCATAAACCAACCAAGGCAGCCAAAACTCGCTGGAATATTTGAATAAAAAAATACCCATCTATAAATTCTAGATGGGTACTTTTAATAAAAAGACTTGATCGAATTCTAATCCGTGCGGCTGGTAACTTCTAAAAGATGATAGCCGAATTGAGTCTTAACGGGGCCTTCCACGCTTCCCACCTCGGCGGAAAAAACAACTTCGTCAAATTCTTTAACCATCATTCCTGGGCCAAATTCACCGAGCTCTCCTCCGCTACGACCAGATGGGCATTGAGAGTGCTCTTTCGCCAAATCCGCGAAATCCGCCCCAGCTTCAATTTTAGATTTAAGAGCAGAACACTCTGGTTCAGTTGGAACGAGGATATGTCTAGCAGTTGCTTTTGCCATAATAATTCAGAAATGTAAGGTTATCTATCTATTCGAATCGATGACTTCGACGCATCGACACATAAATGCCTAGAGTTCCTTCAAATTTAGTAAAGCGCGGAATTCCCAGCTTTTCGTGATCATCAAAGATCGGCCGGCACCGTACTGAGAGCTTCCGCAATCGTAGTGACTCCCTCTTTGACTTTCAGCATACTATCTTGGTGCAAGGATTTCATGCCATCTGACATCGCGATCTTTTTCAAATCCGCCGTTTCCTTACCTTTGTTGATAGCTTCAACTAAATCCTCGCTCACAGTCATCAATTCATGGATACCAATTCTGCCTTTATAGCCCGTTTTATTACAACGAGGACACCCCTTAGGGTTGTGCTTAAAGATTGGGCCAGACCAATCAATTCCTTGTTCGATAACTTCTTTTTCCCGTCCCTCCGGCTCATACTGGATTCGACACGTCTTGCAAACACGACGCATCAAACGCTGAGCGCAAACGCACAAAAGCGATGAAGATATCATAAACGGTTCCACACCCATATCCGTCAGACGAGCGACAGTCCCGGGCGCATCATTCGTGTGCAACGTGCTAATTAACAAGTGACCGGTCAAAGCGGCCTCAACTGCGATACCAGCGGTTTCAATGTCACGAATTTCTCCTACCAAAATGATATCTGGATCCTGACGCAAAAACGCTCGCAGAGCGTTCGCAAACGTCAGGCCAATTTGGCGGTTCATCTGCATTTGGTTCACGCCATTGAGAGTGTATTCGATTGGGTCCTCTGCAGTACGAATTACAATTCCTGCTGAATTGATTTCATTTAGCGCAGAGTACAAAGTCATCGACTTACCCGATCCAGTAGGACCGCAATGCAAGATCATTCCGTAAGGCTGCTTTATCACCTCACGATAACGACCCAAATTAGCTTCAGAAAATCCAAGCGCAGGAAGTGGCAACGTAGACTTTTGCTTATCTAGAATACGCATGACAACGCCTTCCCCGTGGTTCAGGGGAGCAGTGGATACACGCAAATCAATATCGATATTCTTTTTCGTATACTGCTTGAAAACAATACGCCCGTCTTGAGGCAAGCGACGCTCTGCGATGTCCAGATTCGACATAATCTTAAGGCGAGCAACCAATGAACCCGACACTTTCGGAGGGAGTTTCAATTTTTCCTGACAAACCCCGTCTACTCGATAACGGACAACCAATTCTTTTTCGCGCGGTTCTATATGAATATCACTCGCTCCCAAATAATACGCATCTTCGATAATCCGATTTCCTAATTGAATAATCGGAGCCGAATCTTCCGAGTCATTTTCTTCGTCGATATCGACATCATCATCAGCAAAGTCAGCCCCCATTGCTTCGACGACATCATCGAAATTGGGATCCATTGGCGCTTGATCTTGCTTGAGAGCATCCTTGATGTCCGACTCCGGACTAAGGAGTGGAACCACTTGCTTTCCACAGGATTCGGTAATCCGAGCAGATACAGTTAGCTCAAATGGGTTCGCAAACGCGACTACGATATAGTCACCGACAACACTCACCGGGACCACTAAATGATTGGAGCAAAATTCCTGATCGACATACTCAAACGTCTCTTGAGTAACAGAATACGATCGAATATTAAAGGGCGGCACGCCAAAGGCTTTCGCTTTGGCCATGTTTAATTGGTGCGACGAAACGTTGTATTCCAGGCTCAGGAGCTCGTCGAATGCGACACCATTATAATCAGTTTCTAAGGTTAAAAGCTCCTCAGCCTTATCCTTGTCGAGATAGCTTAAGTTATCGAGGTGATTGACAATCGACTTCTGTAGTCTTCCTAAGCCCATCCTCTAATTTCCATTAGCTACCACAAGCTTGGCTCTATCTGCTTCAACACCTTCTAAAAACTCTGATATACTTTCGATAGTAGAGGCGTACCAAACAATCTTGCCATTGAATTTTTCTTCCCAGAACTCCCTAACGACAGGGCTCAAATAATATGCACTGGCAAGATAAAGGGTATCTTCAACTGAGTCGAAAGGCACAGTCCACGTAGACCAACATTCGTCTAAGCGGATAAGGTCCTTCACATCCTCAGGCACCTCAAAATTCCTGATATCTACAATGCCCAAGCCCTCGTCTTCTACCAAATGCGTCATAAGCTTCTGCTCACTGAGGCATTGTTGTTCATTTAGCAATATGGACAGCAAGCTAACCTTTTGAACTTCATTGCCTTTCACAGACATCAATTCAAGAAGGCGTTCGTTCGCCAAATCAAGATCATCGATTGAGACAAGTTGTTTCTCAACCAAAGTTGCCCCCAAAAGGCGATTGGCTCTCATAATAACGGGCTTAAGTCTGGCCATGATATACTAATATTCTGCTATGGATTCGCTGAGTCGTCAGTAGCGATAGTTTCGCTATTAGATTCCTCGGCTTCTTTCTCCGCAGCTTTAGCAATCGAAACCTTTTCCCATAAAAGATTTTTTAATTCTTCGATCCCTTCTTCAGTGAGGCACGAAATCGGCTGGACAGTCACATCCGCCTCTTTTTTGAAGACTTTGAGGTTCTCCTCGGAAATCTCCTCATCCATTTTGTTCGCTACAACTAATCGTGGCTTTTGCAGGAGCGACTCATCGTAGGACCCAAGTTCGTTAATCAAATGCTTATAATCCTCAATCGGCGAGCGCCCGTCGATTCCAGACATATCAACGATCAAAACCAAAAGGAAACAGCGCTCAATATGCCTCAAAAAACGATGACCCAATCCACGGTTTTCACTCGCTCCGTCGATCAAACCGGGGATATCAGCTAACTGCAATCGATCGTACCGTTCTTTGTACTCTATAATACCAATCTGTGGATGGAGCGTCGTAAATGGATAAGCCGCCATCTTAGGATGAGCGTTAGTAATCATGTTCGTCAAAGTGGACTTCCCTGCGTTGGGAAACCCAACCAAACCAAGATCAGCGATACTTTTTAGAATAAGGCGATACTCACCATCTTCCCCCGGCTCACCAGGATTCCAGCGTTCTGGAGCTCTGTTGACCGAGCTTTTGAACTTCAAATTCCCCCAGCCCCCGTTGCCGCCTTTCAAAATTCGCTTGCGCTCACCCACTTCAAGAATTTCGGCGACAATCTCGCCCGTCGCTGGATCTACCATGATCGTACCTGGCGGGACAAGTAGAACACAGTCTTTGCCACCTCTTCCATTTTGTTGTGATCCACGACCTGGCTCGCCTGCTTGAGCCTTCCAAACAGGCTGAAACTTATATTTTATCAGGTGGTTTTCGTTATTCGAACCTTCTAAATAAACGTCTCCGCCTTTTCCGCCATCACCTCCATCGGGACCACCAAATGCCTCGTATTTTTCCCGGCGGAAGCTTGAACAACCACGCCCGCCATCACCTGCTGAAACGATAATCTTTGTTTCATCTATAAACATAAGATGACACTAGACAGTTCCCACCAAAAGATGCAACTCCAGTAAATCAAGTGCCGCTTAGATATTAAGGGAGATCGTATATCTCAACTAAAGCAACACCTTCGCCATTTCCTTCGTCGCTGACGAGCACTGTGTAAGCTCCCGGGTCTAGCCAGAGCACCATCGCTGCATCCTTCGAGCCTTCACTCAAGTCGAATGCTCCCGCATTCTGCGCTGCTTCTTCAATAATCTCAAATGCTCGGTAACTCGCATCCGACTCGTTACTCACACTCGTACCGCCCATCCAGTCATCGTTAGAAGCAATGACTTTAGATTCACGGATTAATGAAATTTTGGGGTCTGGCAAATAGCCCTCAACATTTTGAGCCATCAAGCCCGGCCCGACTCCACGAATTAAGACTTTCTTCGGCTCGGTCCCGGATATTACAAATCCTCCAATTAGATATTCGTCACTCTTGCTCACAAAGCCACGCGTCGAAACGTTCACCAAAGCTTTTTCTTCTCCTCGATCTAAATCATAAATCTCAACCAACGCTTCACCCGTTTCACCAATTACTTCGCTCGTTACTAGAGCCGTGTAGGCCCCGGGGGACAACGCCACCTCCAACGAAGAATCTGTACTACCAGCCTGCAGAGCAAACGCCCCAACGCTCGAGAACACAGATTCCAAGATACTAGAGGCTAGGTGCCAATCAGTGTTCGAATTAACGATTGCTGAGTTGCTTAAGATTTCGACTTTAGGATTAAGCAGAACGTTCTGAACCCCCTGGGCTTCCAGCGACGGTCCCACTGCACGCACCAAAATATTTCGATCCTCACCTTCCGGAATAACAAAACCGCCTATCAATAATTGCTCTCCCGTCTTTACATTTCCACGCGTCGATAGATTCGCAAACTCCGAAGAGGAACTATAGCCTGACTTCAACAAAAAGATCGGATAAGTAGTCCCTTCTGTAGTTATCGTGCCCGAAAACGAACTTCCATCATCAGAAAAACTTCCAACGTAATCAGAACCTCCATCTAATGCAGAACTCAACAAAGCGTTATCAAGCGTGCCCATTAGAATTTCATCGTGACGACCACGCCTAGCAAGCAAATAGCCGCCCAAGTCGTTTACAATAATGTCTAAATACGAATCCGAGACTCCGACAACCCCGCCGGAATAGCTTCCAGAATAAGAAGATACATCCACAGTTTCCTCCACCAAAGCCGCGGAGGCGATAATGCCGAGCTCATTTACACTGATCGACACGTCTCCACGAGCGATCCCAGATAAGGTTCCACCGACATTATCAGTCGCTGATATCACGCCAAAAGAATCTATCAATATTTCCTTTCGAAATCTCGAGTAGCCACTTTCCTCATCAAATATCGAAATATATCCAGTTTCTAATGACTCGTCGACCTCAACCCAAAGCAACGTCTCGCTTCCATCTGCACTGACGAAAGTGCCTGCTTGTACGGGCTCAGTATTTAGCTCTAGCGGGTAGTAAAAACTCTCCGAAGCCGCATCATCGTACACACGAACCTGTAGCACGGCACGATCTAGCAACTGAGTATTAAGGACGATTGAGTCACTCCCATCTCCCAAAAAATTCGCTGATCCGATTGTATCCACTAGACTCCAATCATAATTCGCATTTGGGCTTTCGCCCAACCCGTTAGCAAAGCGAAATACTAGGCTTTTTTCATCCTCCGACTCCAACTGTTCTATCCCATACCCGTTCCATCTGTCCTTGAAGTATTGTGACGCGACAATAGCAAGTTCTTTGGAACTCAACACACGATCATAAAGACGAACTTCATCAATCAAACCATCCCATGGGCGTTCTCCATCGTCACGATCTCCAATGTAGGCAGTTCCCCCGCTCACGCTTTGACTGCCAGTAGGAAAAATTTGATTTCGAACCGTCTGGCTTTCCCCATTCAAATAGATCAACGGAAAATTGCCTAAAGAAGAACTGTCATACGTAGCGGCGACATGAACCCACTCGCCTACAATTGCCGATTTTGGTTCCGTGTTCCAAACCCCAAAGTCACCATCAATACGGTTTGAATAAAACTTATAAACATCACGATTCCCGTCTGGGGTATCGATGCCTCCATCGCTTGAAACATACAAATAGTAATCAGGTGTGTTTACGATGCGTGGATGAGCATTGTGAGAAATCTGATCGGCGTTCACGAGTGCCGTCACAGTGATTTGCGACGAAGATTCCGATTCAAACTGCATAAAGCTATTTGAACCTGTCAAACGCACACTATCCCCAAGCCCACCTTCTTCTACAATTGCATTCGTGAGGACCCCATTGTCGCCACCAGCAGAATCAGTGACTTCTGTGCCCACATCCTCAAATGAGTAGTAATGCAGCAGTCCATCCAAAACATCTCCTGTTTCGCCAACAAGCACGGTTCTATCCAAGCTCCTCACTGTATCAGAAATAAAGGCGTTAAATCGTACAGTATACACACCCTCGCCTTCGAAATAACACGTAACGTTCGATCCAGTAATTGAAGCGGTAGACTGCCCCCCTTCCAGTATTTCGACGCTCAAACCAACGCCTTCAGGTACCAAAGTTTCAAACTCAACAGGATAGCTGGAATTCGGCACAATCACTAAAGCCCCCGGGTGGCTTGTTATCTCAATATCAAAATTCAAAAATTCGGAATCGACTGCTGCGAATGCATTCAGGCGACCTCCAGTTAGAACTCGACCTTGCAAATTATCTACTTCATCGACCGTATCCAAAATCCTATTCTTAATATCCTCCCAGGAAAGTTCTGGATCATAGCTAGCGACCAATGCAACCGTTCCTGCCACCAAAGGCGAAGCCATCGATGTTCCAGAAAGATAACCAATTGACCCACCTGTGAGAGTAGAATATATGCTTGTACCTGGAGCTGCTAAATCAACACTTTGCGTCCCATAATTAGAAGACGAAGAAAGCGAATCGCTTTGGGTTGAATTTGCCACTGAAATTATGGTATCAACAGCATAACTCGCTGGATATTGTGTAAAACCACCATCTAGGTTACTACCGTCATTTCCAGATGCAGCAACAAACAAAATCCCCGCATCTTCTTGGTCTTGAATAACACTTTGCATACCTCTACTAGAAGAAGAACCGCCATAGGAGTTATTCGTTGCGACAACATTCACACCACGCTCCCTCATCGCTTTTGCATATCGCAACGCCTCCGCTATCGCCTGATTAGAAAGGCCGTCATTATCACCAGTTCTCAAAATCATAACCTTAGACCGCCATGCAATTCCAGTTGTACCCAATGAATTGTTACCTGTTGCAGAGACGATTCCGGCCACATGCGTTCCATGCCCATCAGTATCATTCGGGTCATTGTCGTCATCCAAAAAGTCCCAACCATTTACGTCGTCTACAAAGCCGTTATTGTCATCGTCTATTCCATTACCAGCTATCTCGAGTTCGTTCACCCATATATTATCTACAAGATCGATATGGTCCGTCTCTGCTCCCGTATCAATAATTGCAACTACCACATCCGGCGAGCCCGTTTCGACTCCCCATGCCTCCACCGCTGATACCTGGTCTAAATGCCACATCCTTGCCGAATTGAAATCGTTGGGGACTTCGCTAGTAAAATTGATATAATCTGGTTCAACAATTACACTCGCAAAACGAGTCGCAGCCATTGTCGAAATATCCTCAAACCGGCTCAGAGATGAATTATAAATCTTAATTTGAACAAAATCTGATAATCTGGATTTCCAAGAAACAGCGAGGTTTTCACTCTTCAAAAATTCTTCAAACTCGACCGACGAAACGCGAGATTGATCATATTCAAAAGTCAACTCATCCCCTTTCATGTAGGCATCCTTAATCAAGATCCAATCACCTGCTCTAGCATCCAGTGAAAAGGTTTCCTCCTTACGGATAAGCGACCTTCGAGATTCAAATAAGGTGATCCGATTCACTTCTGTTTCACTTACGCGAACCGTTTTTGATTCGATTGTTGAAAGGTACGATTTCGGAAAGCTCAAAACAGGTAGATTCAGCAAAACGTCACTAACTGTATTAGGGCGAACTTCATCTGTAATCGGGATTACCGCAGCATCCTTGGCCGACTCATCAATAAACTCATGCTCTACACTAGTAAGACTTTGAATTTCGGTAGACGAATTTCGATTGCCAACCATCGACAGAAAGACGGTTCCAAGGAGCACAACTCCGATAAGTAAAATTCGCTTCATCTTAAGCATATGGGTATGAATCCAGCTAAACAATATATCTATCGATTGTTAACTAACTGACTTAAACATATTACGAACAAAGGCCTGAAGAGGATTCAAAAAAAAGCCGCTCATGTAATACACGAGCGGCTTTTCCAAAGTTTATTCGTAGTTTAAACTACTTTTCAGTTTCAGAAGAAACTTCTTCAGTCTTATCCAAAACCTCGAATTTCAATTCTTCGCCGTTTCGAGCTACCTTAACATCGTCGCCTTCATTAATCTCTCCACCAAGCAAGGCCTCAGCCATTGGATCTTCAAGGAATCGCTCGATAGACCTTCTGAGAGGACGAGCCCCGTATTTTTCATCGTAGCCATTATCGATAAGTAATTCCTTTGCTTCATCAGAAAGATCGATTGTGATTTTCTTATCAACAAGACGCTTCTGCAATTTGCTGATTTCCAAGTCAACAATGCGAACCAACGACTTCTTTTCCAAACTATGGAATACTATCAAGTCATTTAAACGATTCAAAAACTCTGGCTTAAAGACTTTCTTCGCTTCGTCCAAAACTTTCTCTTTGATCGCATCATAGTTATCCGTCAAATCACCGGTAGTCCCAAATCCCATACTTGTCTGGCGTTGGATAACTTCAGCGCCAACGTTGGTCGTCATTATGATGATTGTATTACGGAAATCAACTACACGCCCCAAGCTATCAGTTAGGTGGCCTTCTTCAAATATTTGAAGCATGATCTGCACTACATCAGGGTGAGCCTTTTCGATTTCATCGAATAAAACAACTGAGTATGGCTTGCGGCGAACTTTCTCGGAAAGTTGCCCACCTTCTTCGTGACCTACATAGCCTGGAGGAGAACCAATCATACGTGACACAGAGAACTTCTCCATGTACTCAGACATATCGACTTGAATAATTGAATCGCGGTCCCCGAACATTTTCTCGGCCAATGTACGAGCTAAGAAAGTTTTACCTACACCAGTGGGGCCTAAGAACATGAATGAACCAATAGGACGATTTGGATCCTTCAAATCAGCACGGCTCCGTCGCAGCGCCTTTGAAATCGAAGTACAGGCCTCGTCTTGTCCAATAATAATTTCTTGGAGCTCTGCTTCCATACGAAGTAAACGCTCTGTCTCCTTCTTTTCCATACGCTGAAGAGGAATGCCCGTCATATCAGAGACGACCCTCAACATATCTTCCTCGGAAACTGTAATCCGCTGTTCTTCGCGGCTACTCTTCCAATCTTCTAAAATCTTCTCCTGTTTAGCCCGCAACTGCTTCTCTTGGTCACGGTACTTTGCCGCTTCTTCGAAATGCTGCTTACTGATAGCTTCTTCCTTTTTAGAACAAACCGATTCGATTTCTTCCGAAAGTGTTTCGATTTCTGGCGGACGATTCAAAGAGGCAATGCGTGCACGCGATCCTGCTTCGTCCAAGATATCAATCGCCTTATCAGGTAAATACCGCGAAGTGATATAACGTTCGGAAAGTTTAACAGCGGCCTCAAGTGCCACATCTGTGAATACAGCTTTGTGGTGATCTTCGTACTTCGAACGAATACCCTTCAAAATTAAAATCGCATCCTCGATGCTAGGTGCCTCCACTTTAACACTTTGGAAACGACGATCAAGAGCAGCATCCTTTTCAATGTACTTGCGATACTCATTAATAGTGGTTGCTCCAATACATTGCAACTCACCGCGTGAAAGCGCTGGCTTGAATATATTCGATGCGTCCATCGCACCTTCGGCTGCTCCAGCGCCTACGATAGTATGAAGCTCATCAATGAAAATTATAACGTTACCCGCACGCTTAATCTCATCCATAACCGCTTTGATTCGCTCTTCAAATTGCCCACGGTATTTCGTTCCTGCTACCATTAACGCCAAATCGAGCGTTACGACACGCTTGTCAGCCAAAATCTCAGGAACCACGCCACTCGCAATCTCCAACGCCAAACCTTCGACGATAGCGGTCTTACCGACACCTGCTTCACCAATGAGTACTGGGTTATTCTTGCTACGACGACAAAGAATTTGAATTACTCGGCTGATTTCCATTTTTCGGCCGACTACGGGATCAAGCTCCCCCTTCTTGGCCAATTCTGTCAAATCGCGACCAAATGCTTTCAACGCAGGTGTCTTAGCTTCTTTCTTTTCATCACCTGCTGAAGGCGAACTACCATGTGAAACGGCTTCTTCCGATTCGCCTGAAAATTGAGGATCGAGCTCACGAAGGATTTCATTACGCGTGCGTTCGATATCCACGTCTAGAGACTTAAGCACTCTAGCGGCAACACCTTCTCCTTCTCGAAGAAGGCCAAGTAAAATATGTTCAGTGCCTACATAGCTGTGGTTGAGCGCCTTCGCTTCTTTCCCCGCAAGGGCTAAAACTTTCTTCACGCGCGGCGTATACGGGATGCTGCCAGATGACTTCCCTTCCGGACCTGAGCCCACCTGCTTTTCAACAGCATTTCGTACGGTTTCGAGGTCGAGCCCCATTTTCTGAAGTACGCTAACAGCCACACCTTGGCCAAGCTTTATCAAGCCGAGCAAAATATGCTCGGTACCTACATAGTTGTGGCGGAATCTATCTGCCTCCTTGCGAGCCAAAGCAAGTACTTGCTGGGCACGTGGAGTGAAGTTGTTCATTGGTTCCATAAATTCTTACTTTGTATCCTCCTGTTCAGCGTCTTTTCCCTCATCCGACCCATCGCTTTTTTTTAAGCTGTAAATGGGCTTCTCTACATTCTCAAACAGCTCTCGCATATATTGTGCCCGAAATGCATCTCGCTTCGAAGATTCGATAGTTTCCGTTGCGTGATACTGAATATGGCCTGGCTGACATTCGATAAAAATTCCATCTACGACATTGCGGGTCTTTTCGGGGAACATTTCCAAATCGACACCAAAACGCACAAGTGAAGCCAAATTCATACATTCGCTTGAGGTAAGCAAATGACTGTTTTGCAGTATGCCATATGCCCGACCGATCTTATCGTAGAGCTTGTTGCAGTCCTTCTCTAAAATCTTTTCCCGGGCGTTCATTTCCTGATCAATGATCGTTTTAAGAACGGCCGAAAGGCGTTTTATAATTTCTTCCTCAGACTCGCCCAAGGTTGTTTGATTCGATATCTGGAAGATACTCCCACTCGCATCAGAGCCTTCACCAAACAACCCTCGCACAGCAATCCCCAATTGGTTAACTGCTCGTACGACTTTCTCCATCTGGCTCGAAATAACCAAAGCAGGCAAATGCATCATAGCCGATGCTCGCATGCCGGTCCCTACATTAGTCGGGCAAGCCGTCAAAAAGCCGAGTTTGTTCGAAAAGGCGAATGGCAACGTGTTTTCCAACTCAGAATCGAGCCCATTGATAGCATTCCAAGCCTGCTTGAAACGGTAACCGGACTTAATCACCTGAATTCGCATGTGATCCTCTTCGTTGATCATCACCGAAACTGACTGATCCTTGCTGATCACTACTCCCGCTTGATCCGGAGTTGACGACAATTCACGGCTAATCAAATGGCGCTCTACTAAAATTTGTTTTTCCAGTTCACTGAGATCGCCCAACTCCGCTGTTATGCCTCGTTTCATTTGAGCCAGGGACGCAACTGCGGGTAGACATGTCCCAAGAACTTCCTCTCGGTGTGCCGCTTTGGCCCAACCAGGAAATGGAATGTCGGCCAAATTGCGAGCCAAACGAATGCGCGTCATCAAAACAACAGGACACTTCTTCGTCGAACTGCCTGTTACCTCTGATTTCCCTCCAAATATGCTTTTGATTAGCATCAAATAATTATTCTATTTCTTGAGCCGCTAGACTCTTTTTGAGCTCAATAATTTCGTCGCGGAATTTAGCCGCATCTTCATACTGCTCCTCTTCGATCGCCGTCTTAAGATCAAGCTCGAGCTCGTTGAGCCTGTCTTCGTAACTACGACGCTCCATCGCTTTAAGGGGCACTTTTCCACGATGGTTTTCTCCTTTGTGCATAGTCTCTAAAGCGGGACGAATCAGTCCGGAAAAGGCTTCGTAGCAAGATGGGCAACCAACGCGGCCAGTCTTTTTGAATTCACGCTGCGTGTAGCCACACTTCGAGCAAACTAAAGAACCCGCAGGTTCGCTCACTTCTTCGTTTGCCGGCGGCTTAACAAGTAAATCCGCCAAAGAATAACCATTCGGATCCGTAATTCCTTTTGCTTCAGCGCATGATTCGCACAAATCAATTTTGTGAATCTGGTTATTTACAATCTGAGTCAAATGCACCGTGGCCTGGCTGTCACAGAGATCGCATTTTAAAGGCTTTGCCATAATTAGTTGGTTTATATTCGGTTCGAAACAATAGAATTACAGGATTCAGAACAAGACAATCACATTGCATGACTTGTGCCATTTTCCAAGATTTCGATGGTTACTTTGCTACAAGAACAAACGCACAAAGGGAATCACTCATTGAGCGATTCCCCTTTTTAAATTTATTTTGACGAACAACGAACAGGTTGGCCAACCAATTGCCTAGTTTAGTGGGCAATTTATATCATGGTTCCATGAGTGGTAACCTCATCATGGAACGCCGCATGCAGCTTTTTCGTGATTGGACCCGGACCATCTAAACCAATTTTCCGCCCGTCTAATTTCACAACCGGAATTAGTTCTGCAGCCGTACCAGTTAGGAAGCATTCATCTGCGTTCCAAATATCGTAGCGTGTGAGGTTTTTCTCTTCCAACTTGATATCCAAAGAAGCTGCCAAATCCATCACTGCTTGACGCGTTATTCCACGAAGCGCTCCGTTCGCAACCCCCGGTGTATAAATGGCACCTTTGTGAACCACAAAGAGGTTATCTCCCGTACACTCCGCAACATAGCCATGATCGTTCAGCATGATAGCCTCTAAAGCTCCCCATTGGGCAGCTTCCATCTTTGCCATCACGTTGTTCAAATAGTTGAGAGATTTAATACTTGGATCAAGAGCCGCTGGAGCAACACGTCGAGTCGGCACGGTCACGATTGCCAACCCCTTGGTATAGTGCTCTTCCGGATAAAGGCGTATAGCATCTGCTATAATAATCACAGTTGGCTTCACACAAGACTCGGGCGATAATCCCAAGTTACCTTGTCCTCGAGTGACGATCAGCCTTATGTAGCCATCGGTAAGGTTATTTTGGCGACAGGATTCACAAACCGCTTCCGACATTTCTTCCATCGTCATTGGCATTTCAAGCAAGATGGCTTTTGCCGAGTACCACAGTCGCTCCAAATGCTCTTCCAAACGGTAAATGCAGTTTTTATAGATACGAATTCCTTCAAAAATTCCATCTCCATACAGGAGACCATGGTCGAAGACCGAGATCTTCGCTTCATCCTTATCTACAAAATTGCCGTCCAAATAGATTTTCATCGCCTTCATAACTGGAGTCTGTTTGCCTGCTTGCAAAGATTTTTTAACTCGGCTCGCAAAATTTTCTACCCCTAAGCCATGGTCAACATAGTGGATTCCCCTAGAGAAGGATAAGGTTAAGTATCATCAACACCTCGTGCTATAGATGCTTCGCACCTCAAAGCCCAAATGTAACTTGCAGTATCAACAAAATCATACTTTTTTAACAGCCAAGTTTAAATAAACTGTACCCGAGCCACTATTTAACAATGAACAAGCAAACACGCCAGACTAACTCGCTTAAGAAGGGCTTCACGCTGATCGAGCTACTAACGGTCATCGCGATCATAGCCATTTTGTCAGCGATACTCATTCCAACTGTGGGGCAAATGCGGGAAACAGCACGTAAAACGGCCGACATTTCGAAGCTCCGTCAGATAGGCGTCGCATCCTTGCTTTTTGCAGGGCAAAATGGGGAGAGATTGGTTCGATCTACTCACCAGGTGTCCTCAACCGGAATCGACACATCTGCAGCAACACCCGATATAAAAAATGTGGCCGCCACATTAGCTGTTGCAGTCGACATAAACGATGTGTCCATGTGGATAAGTGAGAGTGACAGCCTTGCTACTGATAAAGGTGTTATCGTAACTCGATCTACACCTGCTGGTGCTGCTACAACTTTCAGTGTTGCGACCACAGGAACATTATCATTCGATTATGTCACCGATTTAACTACGAGTGCACCATCGCACACCCCTCTTGCATTTACACGTCAAGCAACTCTTACCAATTCAGAATGGAACGACGCCAACGCAATATACGGGGGAGATGGTGGCCACATTGTATTCTTAGGTGGCAACGTATCATGGTTTAACACACTAAGCGGAAATCTCGTAGATGGAGGCGGATCAACTGCCAACAGCATAGATGGGGCGTTGAAAAATATGCCGCAACAGATAACTCCTATAGTCGCACAGTAGGATACTAACACTAGATTTGCAAAGCCCAGCCCCTAACCCGCTGGGCTTTTTTATGCCTTCTTCGCTGCGAACGGCTTTTTCCGATTCGGGTATAATGTCTTACATATAGGACAAATCGTTCCGTCACAACCACGCGCAGTACAATACTCTCGGCCATAGTAAATTATCTGAAGATGCAGGTCATTCCAGCGCTCTTTAGGAAAGAGCTTCTTCAAATCCACTTCCGTTTGAGAAACGTTTTTTCCACTTGTTAAGCCCCAACGTTGGCCCAAACGATGGATATGAGTATCAACGGGAAAGCTTGGGTAGCCGAACGACTGAGCCATTACAACCGATGCCGTCTTATGCCCCACCCCTGGCAAAGCCTCTAAATCTTCGAAATTATCCGGGACCTCCCCGCTATGCTCCTCGATTAACAATTTGGATAAATCGCTTATTGCTTGGGATTTACGAGGAGAGAGACCACAAGGCCGAATAATTGCTCGAATCTCATCAACTGGAACCTTCACCATTTCATACGGATTGTTCGCCCGCTTAAAGAGGTCAGGAGTAATTTTATTCACCCGCTCATCCGTACACTGTGCCGACAACAAAACTGCAACTAAAAGCGTGTAAGAATCAGTATGATCCAAAGGGATTGGAGGATTAGGATACAATTTCTCCAACTCTGCATCCACGTACGCCGCTCTTTCTTTCTTCGTCATTAATAAGAGATCAAAAGATAGATCCGATGTGTCGAGCAATTTGCCACTCTTCACAATTCTCCAATCAACATATATACTTTGTAGGGCTTCAGCTCGCTGAACGCCAAAATTAGCACTCAGCAAACTGAGACTCTTCGGACATTCACTTTCACCTCACGCAAAACTTAAGAATTCCTATTGATTCGCAGCAAAGCTCTTCTAGTTTGCCGCCATGACAGATACCGCGACCGACACAGTCATTTCCAAAGCAGACAACAACGTTTCGCTAACTTCCCTAGAAAAACTAGACGCATTCGCCCCACGCCACCTCGGAGTATCTTCTGCAGAAGCGACATCTATGGCACAAAAAATCGGTTTTGAAACTGTTGACGCACTCATCGATGAAGCAGTACCTCAATCAATTCGCATTAGCGAGATTCCGGGCCTCCCTAAGCCAACCGGAGAGTCTGCAATGCTCGCAGAACTCAAAGAAATCGCTTCGAAAAACGAAGTTAGAAGAAGCTATATTGGTCTTGGCTATGCCAATACACTGACGCCAACTGTCATATTGCGAAACATTCTGGAAAACCCAGGCTGGTATACACAATACACACCCTACCAAGCCGAAATTTCGCAAGGTCGCATGGAAGCTCTCCTGAACTTCCAAACTATGATTAGCGACCTCACTGCAATGGATATCGCAAATGCCTCTCTCCTTGACGAAGGTACAGCCGCAGCAGAAGCGATGAGCATGGCTCATGGCATTGCCGGCAAAAAAGGCCGCAATACCCTCCTCGTTTCCCAAGATTGCTACCCGCAAACTATCGAAATCTTACGAACAAGAGCAGCCCCACTAAATATTGACGTACAACTAGTCGACTTTGCCGAATCACAAGACTTCTCTAACGCCTTCGCAATCGTCCTCCAGTACCCAAATACAAACGGACTATTAAAGAATTATTCCACAATTGCTGCCCAAGCGAAGGAAAATAAAGCCTTAACCATCGCTTGCTGTGACTTGCTTTCACTCCTCCTTTATAAGGCGCCTGGAGAATGGGGAGCCGACATCGCAGTCGGAAGCGCTCAGCGCTTTGGCGTCCCAATCGGGTTTGGCGGACCACACGCCGCCTTTTTCGCAACCAAAGACACCCACAAACGAAAAATCCCAGGTCGCATTATAGGCGTCTCCCAAGATGCTAACGGTAACCCTGCCCTAAGACTAGCGCTTCAAACACGCGAGCAACACATCCGCCGCGATAAAGCCACCAGTAACATTTGTACCGCTCAAGTTCTACTCGCCAATATTGCCTCCGCCTACGCCGTTTACCATGGTCCACATGGCCTACGTAACATTGCAAAACGTGTTCAACAACTCACTGCCATTGCTCAAGCACAGCTCGAAACGTGGAATTACTCCATTGAAAAAGGCGTTCGCTTCGACACTCTATCCGTATCAGTCAGCCCAACACAGTGCACAACCATCAAAGAGAAAGCGGACGAATTGCAGATCAACCTCCGCTATTCAGGTGATAATCTTGTTGGCTTCACTTTAGACGAAACTGTATCCGCCAATGACATACGAGATATCCTCAATTGCTTTGCCCCCGATGCGCCAATAGCCATTAACGACTTATCTAAGCTAGAAATCGCAACAAAAGACGAAGCCTTCGAAAGAAAGTCAGATTTCCTAACCCACCCATCATTCAACAAATATCACACGGAAACGGAATTACTACGCTACCTCAAACGCTTGGAAAACAAAGACTTGTCCCTCACATCTTCGATGATCCCACTTGGGTCGTGTACAATGAAACTGAATGCGACGTCAGAAATGGTCCCGGTCACTTGGCCTGAATTCGGTAGTATCCATCCCTTCGCTCCCAAAGAGCAAACCGATGGCTATCGAGAAATGATCGAGCAACTTGAAGATTGGCTTTGCAAGATCACAGGATTCCAGGCCGTTTCACTTCAACCCAACGCTGGATCGCAAGGGGAGTACGCGGGCCTCCTAGCCATCAGAGCGTACCACCAGAGTCGAGGAGACAACAACCGCGACCTATGCATTATTCCCGTTTCCGCTCACGGCACTAACCCAGCAAGTGCGGTAATGGTTGGCATGAAAGTACTACCAGTCGCGTGCGATGAACTAGGCAATATAGACGTCAATGATTTGAAGGCAAAAGCTGAAAAGCACGCCGACAATCTAGCGGCTTTGATGATTACCTACCCTTCAACCCACGGTGTCTTCGAATCTTCTATACGAGAGATTTGTACAATCATCCACGAAAACGGCGGACAAGTTTATATGGACGGGGCCAATATGAATGCTCAATGTGGACTCACTAGCCCAGGGGAGATCGGGGCAGATGTGTGCCACCTCAATCTTCACAAGACATTTTGTATTCCCCACGGCGGAGGAGGTCCTGGAGTTGGACCAATCGGCGTAGCCGAACACTTAAAAGAATTCCTTCCCGGTCATAGCTTAAGCGATTTCAAGCAAACAGCTGTTGGAGCTGTATCCGCAGCACCTTACGGAAGCGCTAGCATTTTACCGATCTCCTGGGCCTACATTAGGATGATGGGAACCGAAGGACTAACTGACGCGACTAAGATCGCTATTTTGAACGCTAACTACATGTCCAAGCGACTAGAGGAGCATTTCCCTATCGTTTACCGAGGAGAAAGCGGCCTGGTTGCTCACGAATTCATAATTGATTTTCGAGAATGGAAACAGAGAGCTGGAGTCGAAGTAGAAGATATAGCCAAGCGTTTGATGGATTATGGCTTCCATGCGCCCACAATGTCGTGGCCCGTTCCAGGCACTATGATGATAGAGCCAACAGAAAGTGAATCTAAAGCAGAACTCGATCGATTGTGTGACGCCCTCATTTCAATAAAATCGGAGATGGAGAAAGTTGAGTCAGGCGAGTGGCCAGTGGATGAGAACCCACTTAAAAATGCTCCTCACACAAGCGCTAGTGTAACAAAAAATGAGTGGGATTCGCCTTATAGCCGTGAAGTAGCAGCGTTTCCGTCACCCTCATCTCTAGAATTCAAATACTGGCCGTCGGTAGGGCGCGTAGACAATGTCTATGGCGACAGAAACCTTGTTTGCTCTTGCTTGCCAATGAGCGATTACGCTGAAGATGAGTAAACAGTTTCGGTAATGGCCGCTGCTTACGCTGAGCGACACTACCCCACATTCAGATCCTCTCTTATGAAGTCAACGAGCCGGCAAAGAGATTTTCCTTTGTACACCATATGAGATGTCTTCGAACTCGAAGAAGATCCGCCTGCATCTTCTTCGAGGATAAGTTCAGTCAGGTAGCGAGCAGTAGATAGAGCAACTGCAGCGTCTTTATATTCGTGCTCAACAATAAGATCAAACTGTCCTTCAATTGGACGCACGATTGACTCATCAAATTTCCAGGATCTCAATATCCGCCCAGCGATTTCTGCCTGGTTGTAACCAACTAAGTTGGACTCAACCAATGCAAGTGGTCGTAGTCGAATCCCTTCGAATACATTGTGCTCCAGTCCATTTAAAACGAGATATCTATCAATGATCATCTCTCCAATAGAGTGAAGGAGGCCAATCGTGTAATAATGACTCCCCGCCTTCTCAGTCCCTCCTCCCAAATAGTCCATCGCCTTAGCGCAAACTTGCGACTTACGATAATAAGCATCCGCATCCAGGCCATAAGAATGTAGTCGCTTAGGCACCAATTTGAAAAACGAATACCGCAAACACAATCGAACCAATTCCATATAACCAATAATGGATAGGGCTTCAGATATCGAATCGACTTTTAACCGCCCGCCATTGTTAGCCGTGTTAGCCAATTTTATTGCCTCGATTGCTAGTAAGGGATCCTCATTCACACACTCCTCGACTTCGTCATGGCTTATATCCTCCGACTGTAACGCCCGCATTAATCGCATCACCACTGCAGAGGGTGGACGTAGGGAGTTAATCAACCTACCAAGCATGGCTTCATCCAATTTGTTTTCTGGAAATACTGTCATTGCAAACTGCCCTCTAGCTCCAACCAGGCCATGCTGCAGATTACTGCAACACGCCCTTGTTTTGCTGATCTATTATTTGTCTTCATCTAATCGCTCTTTTTTGAGCGATAGAATAATACCAAATATTTGGGTTTATATAAATAGAGTTAAACGCCTGATTGTATTGAAGACCCAACTCAAAGCATAGAGGCAAAAGCAAGCTCCACGTTCTAAACGCCCTAATTTGATATGAGAAAAGAAGCTTAATGCCCTTCGAGAATACTACTGCCATACCCCTTATTTATATTCTCCGTAAGTACAGCGTCCGCGAATGTCATGATTCTTTACATGCATACCAAATCATTCAAAACGCTCGTTTCCCATGAGTTCTCGAACTCACGCTTAACCAACGAAAGTCAACTATCCTACCTACCACACCACCCGAAAAGACCACAAATTCCAGGACACGCTTAGGTTTCGCTAAAGAGCGTCGTATCCCCTGTAGGCGAACACGTTATGAAACTTAGAAACCCTCTAAACATAGAAAACTATCACCCACTGATGGGTATTTGCGAGATAGTTGTCTTTGACCTAGAGACCACCGGTTTACGCGCTAAGACTAATGAAATCACACAAATAGCGGCAGCCCGTATAGGAGGCTTGGGGATGAATACGGAAAATACTTTCTCCACTTTCGTAAACCCAGGAATGCCAATACCTGAACTCGCCCAGCAAATAACACATATATCAGATGAAAATGTAAAAGATGCCCCGCCTCCCTTAACTGCTCTGCAAAAACTTTGTTCTTTCAGCGAACAAGCCGTTCTTTTTGGGCACGATGTCTACCGTTTCGACTTTAAATTCATCAACAAACACCTACACGAAGACAACACCCCAACAAAAGAAATCCATTTTATCGATACGATGGATATCTTTCAAATTTTGTGGCCTGACTTTTCACGCCTCGACCACGGCTTGGATGAAATAGCGGATCGGCTCAACGTCAGTATAGCAAATGACCTACGGCACAGGGCGGACGGAGATGTCGAACTGTTAACCCGAATCTTTCATCGAATTCAAGCCGATGACCGTTTAGAAAGCATTACCCAACACGTACCTGTCCACACAGGAGAACTTCCCTGCTTCGACCCAAGCTTAAACTAAATTCTTACCGGTGATTGCTACTGGCAAAGCTTAAAACGCGTTCCAAAAAGACAGCCTTTCCCCTCGATGCTTTCACACCACACTTCTCCCCCCATGTCTTCAA
The DNA here is from genome assembly GCA_022538095.1 of Puniceicoccaceae bacterium K14. GTDB lineage: Bacteria > Verrucomicrobiota > Verrucomicrobiia > Opitutales > Opitutaceae > JAKYXN01. The sequence goes on from JAKYXN010000006.1 coordinate 45,891, forward strand.
CAAATCGCTTAACAATCGAGAGGCCAAGCCCAGAGGAATGTTCACCTCCTGTCGGTTGAGGAGACAATTTACTAAAGCGCTGGAACAATTTATCTTGGTCACTAACAGAAAGGCCAGGCCCCTCATCTTTTACTGTGAAAACGGCATAATCTCCATCTTTCTTGGTTTCTACCCAAATTCGCTTCTCATGTGGTGTGTACTTAACCGCATTTGATATCAAATTTTCAAATACTTGCATCAATATATTTTGATCACAATTAACGATCAATGGCTCACCGGCAGTAGTTATTATCATTTCCTGATCCTTAGGTTCCGCCATCCCAAGTTGATGTAAGTAAATTTCATTTACAATCGGAGATAAATCCAGATGGGTTCGATTATAACGAAGCTCGCCTTGATCCAAGCGGTTTACATCGAGCAAATTCTTAATAATGTAGACCATTTTCTCACTCTGGGCCTCTATCTTGTCCACCCAAGACCTCATTTTTTCTACAGGCATCTCCTCATTGCTTTTGATGAGTTGCGAAATGCCAATTATTGAAGTCAAAGGATTTTTGAGGTCATGCGATGCAATTCCCATAAACTCATTCTTTTCTGCATTCAGATCGACTAAGCTATCATTTGCTTTCTGCAGTTGCTCTCTCGAATGCTTCAATTCCAAATGAATGCGAACACGAGCTAGCAACTCCGAAGCATAGAAAGGTTTCCCGACATAATCCACCGCACCCAAATCGAATGCATTGAGAAGGTCCTCCATCTCGTGGCTTGCTGTCAAAAAGATCACCGGAATGTCATAAGTACTTGGATCCTTTTTCAACTCCTTGCACACATCCAACCCACTCATTTCAGGCATCATCAAATCCAATAAGATTATGTCTGGGCGAACATTTGCTATGCGTTCAAGCGCTTGTTTCCCTGAGTTTGCAGGCGATACTCGATAGCCGCTCTTTCTCAAAACTGAACATGCCAGTTGCAAGTTCTTTGCAAGGTCATCCACGACCAATACAAAGAAATCTGCAGGATTAAATTTCTGGATGCTATATAAACTCATGAATACAAATTTCTAATTCTTCAAGACTGCTTCTCGTCAAAAGAGTCAAGCACTCGTTCGAGCGATGCCAAATCAAATTCTATCAAATATGCTTTCATATTCTCTGCAATTTTACATATCTCTTCACAATCGTTACGCAACCCAAACTCATGCAATTCATCAGTAAATTTTTCAAGCTGATCAATATCCATTCGCTGCTTGAGGGATAACCAACTATCGTTGTTCAAACAACTAAGGCTATTTTTAATCTCGTTCCAATCGATCGCATGAGAAACTGCTTCTTCACACTCAGTTAAAGATTCGGCATAACAAGCTGAATCCATGTCTAATATTTCAACCCCGAGTTTGTATAACTCACTCGCTAAGCTTTCTGCCTTTGGAGGCTTCTCCACGAAACCATATTCGATTTCTGGAGACACACGATCCAGCAAGCTCATCCGATCGGAGGAGACGAATATAATCCTGGGAATAGCCTCTCCCCTCATTCGTCGAATTTCCTCCACCAACTCAACCCCGTCCTTTTCCGGCATACAAATATCGGTGATAATTACATCAGGATTGTTACACTCAATAAAATTTAGAGCTTCTGTTGCACTTGATACCACAGTCAGCGAATGTTGTGTGGTTTCAAAAATTTTCTTAAAGACCAGTCGATTCAAAGAAGAATCATCTACAGCTAATATAGAAAGCGGTTTGTAGACGGTAAGATCATAAAAAGCTTTGTCCTTTAGATCCGCTTCTTTAAATAGTGCTCGAATATTCAAATTTCTGAATACGATTCGAAGACAATTTTCTTTAGACTCCAAGATTTCAACTGCACCTTCCATCAACCGAAGGCTTTCATTAAGAGTAACTAATGCGAAATTGTTAGGAGTGGATGTGGCCAAGTCTCTCAAGTTCAACGCTCCCAAGATAGCATCCCCCTTCTCTGATAACTGAAATTCCAATACGAGACTTCCGAGTTCACATTCTTTATAAACTCCAAAGGTTGCTTTTAAAATTTGCCCCTCAGCGAGGCTAAATAATTTCGAAATTAGTTTTTTTAAGCGGGTACCATCCGCTTCGAACTCATAATCACTCGAAACCACCGTGAGAAACTGAGAACAGCTCCCAGTTTTCCCATTACGGTACCCTGCCTCAATTTGAAGTTCTTTAACAAGCTGATCAACCGAGCACCACTCACGATCCAGTGTAATTTTTCCTGATTCAATTTTTGCCAATTCTACCAAATCAGAAATAATAAGGAGCAAGTCACGCCCACTCGACTCAATAGCCCTCACATACTCCCCACTCTCACTACACAACCTTGATTCACCCAATAAACTGGCAAATCCTAAAACCGAGTTGAGAGGTGTTTTAAGATCGTGCCCAATCCCAACGATCAACTCGCTCAATGACGAATTTTCCACCGACTGCCCGACTCGACTCGATGCAATAAAACAGATGAACTGATCTTTATCGTACAACGGGCGTACGGAAAACTCTGTCTCTGACCCTTGCAAAGTCGTCTTCAAGACGAAATTCTTTCTTTTTAATATGGATTTCGCCAGCAAAGCCTTAAGATCACAGTTATCGTAATCCGCAACAAGGTCGTATACAGAATCACCCACCAAATCGCAGCCAAACAACACCTTGCATAAATTGCCCGCAACTATGACTCTTCCGGATGACGTAAATTGGAAAGTTGCCAAAAGGCTGCTATTTGTGTCTGAGTCCATAAAATTCGATAGAAACAGTTAATCTATCGTTACCAAGTCCATGGACATTAAGAGATACCTTTGTTTTATACAATAAACTACACTTCATGAGGAAGTCAGCTATCGACAGACTTACAATTTGAGTATTCTCAAATAACAAAATGAACAAAAGCTTAGTCACAAACTCAATCGCTCTCATTGTATGGGTAACTGGACTCTTAATACCAGAATCTAGCATCAAACCCTTTATCCTCAGCATCGGACTTTTTGCTCTAGCTGGAGCCATAACCAACTGGTTAGCAATACACATGCTATTCGAGAAAATTCCTGGCCTCTACGGATCGGGAGTAATACAAGAACGATTTGAGGAATTCAAATCGGGCATCCTTAAGTTAGTAATGGAAAACTTCTTCACCGAAGAAAATTTCAAAAACTTTGCAAACACCGCATTACACGAGAGTTCAACAGCAGCCTCTATCCAATCTCAGATCGACCTTAATTCACTCTTTAACGGCTTTCTTGGAGTAGTCGAAAATTCAAAGTTTGGTGGCATGCTTTCGATGTTTGGCGGTACCAAAGCACTCGAGCCATTACGTGAGCCTTTTAAAAACGAATTCAAAAATCGCATATCAGAGGTCCTCGAGCAAATCGATCTAACAAAAGGCGATTCTCACTACGAAGACTTCTATCCTACTGTAGAGAAACTAGTTAAGGGCAAACTCGATCAATTAGAGCCTAAACAAGTTAAGCAAATCGTAGAAAAAATGATCAAGGAACACCTCGGTTGGCTTGTCATCTGGGGTGGAGTTTGTGGTGGAGCGATAGGCTTCTTTAGTGCCTTAGCATCCTAGCAAACTTCAATTTACTCATTACCAGCCTCTTACAAACCGACAACCTCAATCTAGGTAGTTCATCAGGGATTACCTGATGTTTGTTAAGAAAAAAATACTCTTATACCAAACAGGTCATGTCCTGATTGTTAAAAAATGTAGAAAATGCTAATAATACTTATGTCAATTTAACGCATTTCTCTATTTTTTCCCAATCCCTCCTAACATGAAAAACTTAATCGCTGCCTTCCTATTCGTAATAGCATGTAGCCTGTCCTCAACAGCGATTGGCTCCACAGAAATTAGTTCTTCAATCTCAACTGCTAAAAGCCAAGAAGCAGTTGCTCACACAGCTAAACAAATTTCAGAGGAGAACATTGTAAATTTCGAAACGACTCCGGTACTAGTGGCGTCATTCGACAATAACTTCTATCAGCTCGAAAACAAAGGAAGCAACAACGCGACAAAGTTAGCTCTCCTAGGAGCGGCTATATTAATTGGCTTCATCACACATAGAAGAATGAGCTTCTACCAAGGATAGCATCAGCTACTTCGCTAACAATTCGCTTAAAGCTACACTCGACGCCGTCGGATGTAGCTTTCTTTATATTAATCCTAAAAAATCACTGCAAATAGCTGCAGTATCGCGTTTTCTTCCTATTTTTACTCGATTTACGAAAAGTAATATCTAGGAAACTCTCTAAGGGGACTAAAGAATTCCTCAATACGGACGAATACCCATACGTTATCCTAAAAAAATCAGAATCCTAACAATCATCAGCGTCGATCAGGCTTGAGCATTTTGCTTTCTTGAACTACTTTTCAAACTCTTACTTTTCATACATCCCGCAAACATGGCTTTCAAAATCTTTATCGTAGACGACCATCCTTTAGTACGCCAAGGACTCGCTCAAATTATTGAAAAAGAGGAAAACCTCGAAGTTAGCGGCGAAGCAGAAAATGCAGCTGAAGCGGTTAAAGCAATCAGTCAAGAAATGCCCGACGCAATTATCGTCGACATATCTCTTCAAGGGAACAACGGCCTAGAGCTTATCAAAAATATCAAAGCTCTCTCCGAAGAACTCCCTATTCTTGTATTTTCTATGCATGACGAATCAATTTATGCTCAGCGTGCTCTGCGTGCCGGAGCAAAAGCATACGTCATGAAAAAAGAACCCCCTCAAGTTATTGTCGAAGCAATCGGCCGTATCATAAAGGGTGAAATTTACGTTAGCTCTCGTGTAGCAGACCAAGTCCTGCACCAAATCGTTAGCGGAAACACAAATTCGACCTCCTCTCCAATCGAGCGCTTAACAGACCGCGAACTCGAAGTCGTACAACTAATCGGAAGAGGACTTTCAACACGCGAAATCGCTGAAAACTTAAACCTGAGCATCAAAACGATCGAATCGCATCGTGCTCACGTTAAAGAAAAACTCAGCCTCCGTAACGCAACCGAGCTCGTTCAATTCTCCGTTCAGTGGGTGGATCAGCAAGTTATCTAGGAACCATTTCGGTTTTATCACTACTTCTCCCGGCACATCCAATAGGCGCTAGAGGCTACACCAAAGCCTCATAGAAGTAGATTACCTATCACTAGTAGTGAATCCTGCTCAGGCCTGATTGTTAAAAAATCATTAAAACTGTACTATCCCGCTCTAACCCAAATACAGCGTGGATATACAACTAACATCAAGTAGCAGCATTCTCTTCATAGACGAGCAACCGATTTGCGGTTATGGCTTGAAGCGAATTCTCAGCAGCAACCAAAATTTTCATGTCGAAGGCATGGTCGATCATTTGAGCGACCTACGCAGTCACTACAGACCAGACATCATTGCTCTGGAAATCTCGGTAGCAAAAAGCAAAGGCATCGCAGCCATTAAAGACCTGCGTCGCCAATTTCCCTCGACAAACGTTCTCGTGTTCACTGGGCATGACGAGCTTCTATTTGCAGAGAGATGCCTAAAAGCAGGTGCGAGAGGATACCTCATGAAAAGCGCACCAGAATCTGAGATCGTAAAAGCTTTCAAATCTGTCGCTAGCGGAAATCTTTACATCAGCGAACGACTCCGCTCACGCATTTTGAATCGCATCAGCGGAAATTCCAGCGAGGAAGAAATGCACAATTGCATCGACCAACTATCCGACCGCGAACTTCTAATCGTTCAACACATCGGTCAGTCGAAAAACAATCAAGAGATCGCATCGGAGCTTCAAATCAGTATCAAAACAATCGAGTCCCACAGGTCTCGCATTAAATCGAAGCTCCAACTCTCCAGCCCTAACGAACTTGTGCGTTACGCGATGCGTCTTCACAACTCAACCATCTAAGGTCTCCCGGACATTCCCACAAAAACAATGTCTGAAAGCGCAGGAGAAATTCACTCAAAACCAAAAGTCGCCATTCTGGCGGAAGACGACGAGATGATAAGAGAGTTGGTCACCCTCTACTTGGAAAAATTGAGTTACCAAACAATCGCTGTAGAAAATGGCAGACTCGCACTAGACGAACTAGAAAAGAGAGCCAACAATCCCGTCGAACTATTGGTCAGCGATCTAGTCATGCCCGAATTAGGAGGAGCCGAACTCGTTTCAGAAGCGATTCAAAATCAATATTGCTCCAAAGTACTCCTAATCTCTGGATATAGCCAAGAAACTGCTTTTATAGAGCGTGCTCTAAAAGCGGGATGCCAGTTTCTCAAAAAACCCTTTAATTTAAAGGAATTTGAAGACATCGTAAAATCACTTGGAACGATTCGATCCGAGTAGGCAGCCCAGTCCTTCGAAAACGCATTTTTGTATTGCGCCCTAACGAAAAACGATTCTTTTCATTCACCCTACGTTAGAAATCAGCGGCAACACCGCTCATTTCCTTGGAATGCCCGCAAGGGTTTAGCGGTTAGCTCAGCTCGGAAGCTTGGCTAGCGAATCATCCAAACGGATCGTTCACATTCCTTGAATTAGAAAACACAAATGTCTAAAACAAAATCAATCGATAAAACATCCCTCATCGCGGACTATAAAATCCACGATTCAGACACAGGATCCAGCGAAGTACAAATCGCTCTCCTCTCAGCTCGCATCAATCACTTGACTGAGCACTTGCGCGAGCACCGCAAAGACTTCCACACACGCCGTGGACTCCTAGCAATGACAGCGCGTCGCCGTAAGCTCCTTAACTACCTCAAGAAGAACGATCTTCGTAAGTACACAGAGTTGCTTCAACGCCTCAACTTACGCAAATAGTCATTCTCTTGCTAACCGCAATGCTTCGCAAGTAAAGCGAACCAATTTCAGGCCTGCATTTCTTCAAGTCCCATTGGACAAAGAAACGCAGGCCTTTTGTCATAAATAACCAATCAAATAACCCAGCCGCGTAAATTGGCTACCCGTCAGGGAATTTTCCGAATGCCCCCAGCCCTACCTCATCAAACTAGAGGTATTCGGAAAACTCTCAAAGACACCGGCCAACGAACGCTGCTACACATATAAAATACATATGATACAAAAACATAGCGTTACTGTCGACGAAGTCGGCCTAACATTCTCAACGGGCGACCTCGCTCACCTCGCAAACGGAGCCGTTACCGTCATCACAGGCGAAACCAGCGTATTCGTTTCCGCTTGTGCCTCCAAAACAGTTCGCGAAGGCCAAGACTGGTTCCCACTCACAGTGGATTACAAAGAAAAGTACGCCGCTGCCGGAAAATTCCCAGGTGGTTACTTCAAGCGTGAAGGACGCCCTTCTGAAAAGGAAATCCTCACCTCTCGCTTGTGCGACCGTCCTTGCCGTCCACTTTTCCCGAAAGGCTTCCTAAACGAAGTTCAAATCATCGGTCTTCTCCTTTCTTGCGACCAACTCCACGAACCAGATATCTTGATGGTTAACGGAGCATCCGCCGCTCTCGCTATTTCTGATATTCCTTGGAATGGCCCCGTAGGCGCAGTTCGCGTTGGCCAAATTGATGGTGAATTCATCGCCAACCCATCCATCGAAGAGCAATACAACTCCGACCTCGACCTCATCTACGTAGGCACGAAGACAGATATGCTTATGATCGAAGGAAGCGCTGATCAACTTCCAGAAGACCGTTTTATCAAAGCCCTCGAGTTTGCTCACGAGTCCATCCAACCTATCATCGCTGGAATCGAAGAACTCCGCGAAATCGCAGGTAAGGCAAAGACAGAATTCCCACTCGTGGTTGCGAGCGAAGAAGAACTCGCACTCGTTAAGGAAACAATCGAGCAAGGCGTTATCGACGCAGTTAAGCTCGGCGACAAGCAAGAGCGCAATAACAAGATTGCAGAGCTCAAGGATGTAGCCAAAGAAGCCCTCATCGCAAAGTACGGTGAAGAAAGCTTCAACGCAGCTCAACTCTCCATGTGCATGGAAGAAATCCAAGAAGCTGCTTATCGTCAACAAATACTCGATACAGGCGTACGCTCCGGCGGACGTGGACCTAAAGAATTGCGCGACATCGCTTGCCGCGTAAACCTTCTTCCACGTGTTCACGGCTCTGCTCTCTTCGACCGTGGCGACACACAAGGCCTAGTAACAACCACACTCGGCCCAAGCAACGAAGCGCAAAGCCTCGACGCTCTCACAGGTGGACCAAGCACGAAATCATTCATTCTCCATTACAACTTCCCTCCTTTCTCAGTTGGAGAAACAGGTCGTTTCGGATTCACAGGTCGCCGCGAAATCGGTCACGGAGCGCTCGCAGAACGTTCACTTCTGCCAATCGTTCCACCTGAAGACCAATTCCCTTACTCAATCCGTCTTGTATCCGAAATCATGGGATCCAACGGATCTAGCTCAATGGCTTCCATCTGTGGTGGTTGTTTGGCAATGATGGATGCGGGTGTACCAATCGCAGCAACAGTTGCAGGTATCTCAGTTGGCATGGTTACCGAAGCCGATGCCGATGGAAAATTCACCAAGAGCATCGTCCTCACAGACATCCTTGGAGAAGAAGATCACTTCGGAGATATGGACTTCAAGATCGCTGGTAGCCGCAAGGGAATCACAGGCTTCCAACTCGATCTCAAGGTCAACGGACTTCCGTTCGATCTCGTTCGCGAATCAGTTGCTCAATCCCGCACTGCTCGCCTCGAAATCATCGACATCATGGAAAGCGCTATCGCTGCTCCACGTGAAGAGATCAACCCGAATGCTCCACGTATCACTACGGTTCAAATCAACCCAGAAAAGATCGGCGCTCTCATCGGTCCAGGCGGTAAGAACATTCGCCGTATCGTTGAAATCACTGGTGCTCAGCTTGATATCAACGAAGACAACAGCGGTCGCGTATCGGTTTACTCAACGAACCAAGATTCAATGGATCGTGCCCTTCACGAAATCGACCTCGTTTGTGGCGAGATCGAAGAAGGCAAACTCTACCGCGGTGTGGTTAAAGGCATCAAGGAATTCGGTTGCTTTGTAGAAGTGCTTCCAGGTCAAGAAGGCCTCGTTCACATCTCCGAGCTCGCTGACTTCCGCGTCAACAGAACAGAAGACGTTTGCAAGCCAGGCGATGACATGGTCGTAAAGTGCATCGGCATCGATGATCGTGGACGCGTACGCCTCAGCCGTAAAGCTGCCCTCGAAGAGCTCGAAGCACGCAAAAAAGCCAAGGAAGAAGCGGCAGCGCCAGAGCAAGCGCCAGAAGAAGAAGCTCCTCAAGCTGAAGCGACTGAAGAAGTAGCAGCAGAAGAGGAAACTCCAAAAACTGAAGCGTAATAACGCTTTCTAAAAAGTTAACTTTCATTCAAGCGACCAGGCTCACGTCTGGTCGCTTTTTTTGTCGGTCAAACTTGACCTCGGTGAACCAAACGCTCCTTCTCCTTCATCATGAACATCCTGCTGACCAACGATGACGGCTTCCGCTCACCTCTCTTCCGCATACTCGCCGACACGCTTAAATCAATCGCAACAGTAACCATCGTCGCCCCTGCAAGCGAACAAAGCTGGATCGGCAAAGCGATGAGCCGCCACAAAACGGTTTCCGTTAAAGAAATAACAAATTTCGGTACAACAGCCTACGCCCTGGGCGGCACACCAGGAGACTGCGTCAATATCGGCTTAAACCATCTGCTTTCTCAAACTCCTGACTGGGTCGTCTCCGGTATAAATATTGGCCACAACGCAGGACTCGCATGTATTGCATCTTCCGGCACAGTTGCCGCCGCTGTAGAAGGCTGTCTTCACGAAATTCCATCCATCGCAGCATCCATCTATCTCCCACCCGAAATATTCGATTCGCTCAAAGATGGCCATGATACTCAGCTCCCAGCCGAAGCCGCCAAAATCGTCAAACAGGCGGCTCAAAGCCTAGCTCGCTTTATCCAGAATACAAAAGTCGAGCCGGACGAAAGCTATGGGGTCGTTCACAATTTCAATTTCCCCTACAAAGACCTCTCTTCATCCCAAGTCAAAGAGACGACCATGGCTTCAACCATGACTCGGTCGCTCTTCGAAAAAAATGAAAATGGGGAATATCAATTCACCTACCATGAGATGACCGAGCTCCCAAAATCGAGCTACACCGACCGCCAATGCCTAAAAGATGGCCAAATCAGCTACTCAAAAATCAACTATACCGATCTTTCAAAATAAGTATTCTGTCATTTGCAGTTCTCTCCTCACCTCTGTTGACACCGCCAAACAAACACGCTTAATCGCGATCTTCATTTCAATCGAAATATCATGAAACCGTCACTCAAGCCAAGCAGACCCTATTTCTCATCAGGTCCGTGCTCAAAACGTCCAGGTTGGTCGTTGCGCGCGCTCGAAAACGCACTCGTGGGCCGATCCCATAGAGCAAAGCCTGCCAAGGCTCGCATCCAAGAAGTTATCGAACGTTCGAAATCCATTCTTGGAATTCCAGAAGGTTACGTATGCGGCATCGTTCCCGCCTCCGACACCGGTGCAATGGAAATGGCCATGTGGTCGCTCCTCGGAGCACGCGGCGTAGACATGCTCGCTTGGGAATCATTTGGTTCCGGTTGGGTTACCGACGTAAAAAAGCAACTCAAACTTGAGAACGCTCGACTCCTCGACGCCGGCTACGGTGACCTTCCAGACCTTTCCTCAGTCGACTTCAAAAACGATGTCGTCTTCACTTGGAACGGTACTACTTCAGGCGTAAAGGTTCCTAACGGAGACTGGATTCCAGCCGACCGCGAAGGACTCGCTATTTGCGACGCCACTTCTGCAGCCTTCGCCATGGAACTACCATGGGACAAACTCGATGTAGTTACTTGGTCATGGCAAAAAGTTATGGGTGGCGAAGCCGCTCACGGAATGATCGTTCTTAGCCCACGCGCCATCGAACGCCTCGAAAGCTATACTCCATCTTGGCCAATGCCAAAGATCTTCCGCATGACAAAAGGCGGCAAACTCATCAAAGGCATCTTCGAAGGCGCCACCATCAACACAGTTTCCCTACTCAGCGTAGAGGACGCAGTTGATGGGCTCAAGTGGGCTGAAGAAATTGGTGGACTTAAAGGGCTCATCGAACGCTCCGAGGCTAACCTCTCAGCCGTTTCAGAGTGGGTAAAGAAATCCGACTGGATCGACTTCCTCGCAAATGATGAAGCCACTGTATCCAATACCTCAATCTGCTTGAAGATTGTTGACGATTGGTACACCGCCCTTCCAGCTGAAGAACAAGCAGCTATCGCTAAGAAAATCGTAAGCATGCTCGAAAGCGAAAACGTAGCCCTCGACTTCGGCGGCTACCGCGACGCACCTCCAGGCATTCGCCTCTGGGGTGGAGCAACTGTTGAGTCCGAGGACATGAAGCTCCTCCTTCCATGGCTCGATTGGGCATTCAACGAAATCAAAGCTAACAGCTAGAGATTCCGTCCAAAAGATTTTCGAAACAAAGGCGTACTCCTAAACCGAGTACGCCTTTTTGCACCCTGATTCTTAGACCACTCACCTCACAGCCCATAGAGCCGATCTGTCAGGCACATTAGTTTGATAACAAGAGCACTTACGAATTTCCCAAGAATTCTGTAACAATGAACAACCCAGCTAGTATCCAACAAATATGAAAATACCATTACTAAAATCGATTCTTCTAATCTTCCTCGGTGCCGTTTTCTCCAAGGCAGAAGACAGTTCAAAAATATTAATTATCGCTTCGAATATTACCAACATGGGAAACACAGAAGAGCATGATGCAAGAAACAACTTATGGGAATACGCACCGCCCTACCATGTTTTTGTCTCTCACGGATATGAAATCGACTTTGTTTCGCCCTTAGGAGGGAATGTTCCCTTCATGATGGACCCAATTGGCATCTCCAGCTATACTATTAAATATGAAGGATTTCTAGAAAAGGCGAATAATTCTCTCAGTCCGACAAATATTGACCCCCTTGCTTATTCCGCTGTTTTTGTGGGAGGTGGATACGGAACCCTGTTCGATGGCGCATCCCACCAGGAACTATTAGAAATCATAGCTCGCATCTATGAAAACGGCGGAATAATCGGCAGCTGTGGTCACGGAGCAGGAGCATTTGCCAATGCAAAACTCAGCAGCGGAAATTATCTCGTTCAAGGAAAACGTATCGCAGGATTCCCCAATTCAACCGAGAAAGAAAAATCGTGGGCAAAGCAAGGCGCGCTATTGCCATTTCTCGTAGAAGAACAACTCAAACGAAATGGAGCGATCACAATAAACAAAACAAGCATAGAAGATAAACACGACGTAATAATCGATAAGCGAATCGTATCGACAATGTTCCTACCCTCCTCCGCAATCGTTGCTAAGGAGATGCTCATCCTGCTTGAAAAGAAACTCCACAAACAATAATTACCTCCAAAAGAATATTGCAAAATCCCGCACACGATACCCTAAAAGTGAAGTTGAGACAAAACATACTCACTTCATAACGACATACAAATCCACAATCTCTGCCTAAAGCCTTATCCAAAGTTTGACCAAGTAGCTCCTCCGCTCCCGCCTAAGAATCATACTCTCCCGGTCCAAGCCCAAACAGCCGGGACGCCTCGTTCACCCTTAGACACACTCTACGAGGCAACATCCAATAGAAATTCCTCCTCTGTCTCTCAACCAACAGCGACAACGACCTATATCGTAAACCCTTCCTTAGAAATCGGCATCGTTCGTATCCGTTTTCCAGTGGCATCAAAAATCGCATTCGTCACTGCTGCCGTTAATGGTGGAAATGCTGGCTCGCCCAACCCCGTTGGGGAATTATCCGTTTCGATCCAATGAATCTCAATCGGAGGCTGAGACGCCATGCGGAGCAACGGGTAATCATGGAAGTTCGATTGCTGTACAGCTCCATTTTCTACGGTGATTTCTTGCCCTGCCAAAGTGCTAATCGCATCGACCACAGAGCCTTCCACTTGGTTTTCACCTCCACTCTTATTGAGCAACATGCCGACGTCTCCGACAACAACTACTCGATCAATCGTAACGTGATTCGTCTCAGAGACCGTCAATTCCGCAACTTCTGCAAAGTAACCCAAGTGACTAAAATAAAACGATAGCCCTCGTCCTCGTCCTTCTGGTATCGGCTTGCTCCAATCACTTTTTTCTGCGGCAAGCTTAATCACATCAATTGCTCGAGCCGTATTCAAACTCCTCCTATTACCTTCTTCCAGCCAACGCGGCTCGCCCAATTGCTCGAGCAAAAAATCGAAATGATCCCTTCCGGCAGCAACTGCCATTTCATGAACGAAACTCTGGAAAACCCATGCTAAAGAACACGAGCCCGGAGCCCGCCACCAACCAGTTGGCGTATTCAACGGTAGAAACGTTTTACCAAAGCTCACATTGGGTATAGCAGGTAGCTGCATACTCGCGCCACTCGCATTGCCACCTTTGACCGGCTTAGCAGGCCTCTGATCCTTTTGGCTAAAGGTTATAAAATGATCCTTTAACCCAGTCCATTTTCCACTGTCATCAAGAGTGCCTGTCATTTGGTGAAAGCCTCCTACACGGTAAAGGTCGTGCGCCATATCAGCTTCACGTGTCCATACAAGCTTCACTGGTTTATCAATTCGATGAGCAATCGCACACGCTTCGGCTGCAAAATCGTTCATCAATCTGCGACCAAATCCACCGCCTATCCGCAATTGATTAACAACTACGGAAGATTCCTCGATTTTCAGCAAGCCAGACAACAAAGCAGCGATCCGCTGCGGATTTTGCGTGGGAGCCCAAACTTCCATCTTACCTTCCTTAAACCAAGCCGTACAGTTTTGCGGCTCCATATTGGCATGAGACAAAAATGGGTATGTGTAAAAGGCTTCAATCGTCTTAGATGCAGATTCTTGAGCTCCCGAAAAATCTCCTTTTTCGTCTGACTGCGCCGCAGGTTCTTTTGCAAGCTTAGCTGCCTCCGTCGAAAAACCGCCCCAAGATTCCTGATCAAATTCACTGGAACCCCATTCAACCACCAATTGCTTCTCCGCTTGAAACGCTTCATAAGTAGACTCCGCCAAAATCGCAACGCCCGGCATAAGCGATTCCGCGCTCCCATCGCCTTCCAACGAGAACGCATCTATCACGCCCGGCAACGCCTTCACCTTTTCCAAATTTGCCGACTTAACTTTAGCACCAAATATAGGGCACTTAACGTAAACGGCATAAACCATCCCTGGCAGCACTTGATCGTAACCAAAGAGAGGCTGCCCCGTTACAATCGCATGATTGTCGACGCCTGGAATCCATTTGCCAAGAATCTTGTATTCGCTTCGTTCCTTCAGCTGAATCGATTTCTCATCAGGCAACGGAAGCTTGGCCGCTGCATCAGCCAATTCGCCATAGCTCAAGCGACTTCCATCTTGAGAGTTAATTACAAAGCCTTCGCTTGTATTGCACTGTTTTTTGGATACGCCCCATTGCTTAGCTGCTATCGCAACCAACATAGCTCTAGCAGTCGCCCCCGCCATACGCAAAGGATCCCAATTTCTTGGAGTTGATTGGGATCCACCCGCCGACTGTCTACCAAATCGATCTCCATCGATCTCCGATTGCTCTACAGTCACAGACCCCCAAGCAACATCCAATTCTTCCGCAACAATCATCGGCAAGAATGTCTTCACGCCTTGCCCAACTTCCGGGTTCTTAGCAGCGATGGTTACGTTCCCATCATTCCCTATTTTTATATAAGCATTCGGAGAAAAACCACCACTCCCATCGCTCACTGCCAACGGCTCTGGTCGTTCACCGTTTCCAAACGCAAATGCCAAAGCGAGCCCGCCGCCTGCGACTCCTGCCATCTTCAAAAAACGCCTGCGCGGCATTGGGTCGAAGGTGCGGTCTTCCTTTTCGATCAAAAAAGAAGGCAAGTCCACATCGGGAATAGGATCAAAGACATCAAAATCGTTTTTCATGCGACACCTCCCTTCTCAGCTACAGAGTGTATCGCTTTTCGAATACGTTGGTAGGTTCCGCACCGACAAATATTCCCAGACATCGCTGCGTCTATATCTGTGTTATTTGGTTTTGGTTTCTCTTTAAGCAACGCCGCCGCACTCATCAATTGTCCCGCTTGGCAATAGCCACACTGTGGCACATCTTGCTCTATCCAAGCATCTTGCAAAGGATGAAGTTCCTCGTTACTTTTCGCCAGGCCTTCAATCGTTGTAATTTCCTGATCAGCAGCAGAGGAAACCGGCAATGAACAAGACCGCATGGCCTTACCGCCAACGTGTACCGTGCAACTCCCGCACAAACCTTTACCACAACCATACTTCGTGCCTACCAACCCTAAATGGTCCCGTAAAACCCAGAGCAATGGGGTGCTTGGGTCGATATTTTCTACAAAGCGATTCTCTCCGTTTACCTGCAAAGATAATCTCGTCATCTCTCTTGCCTCCTCTGTTTTGGGGTTACATAAAGCTAACTACTAACCGCTTCCACTGAGGCAAGTAAACTCTAATATGCACGATATTTGGTCTCAACTCAGACAATGGGTCATAGAAAAACGATCCTTCGCCTTAGCAACCGTCGTCGAAGCGAGCAAGCCAAGCCCTCGCGGAATTGGAGCAGTTCTAGCAATCTGTGAAGGGGGTCAGGATTTTATTGGTTCAGTCAGTGCAGGATGTGTAGAAAACGAAGTGATTGATCTAGCCCAATCGTGTATCCGCGATGCTAAAACGCGATGGATAAAGTTTGGACCAGACCAAGGGATGCCTTGGGAAGTATCCCTCTCTTGTGGCGGAAAAATTTCTGTTCGCATTGACCCATTCACTTATGATAAATCCATCACTCCTAAACTCTGCGAAGCACTGGACAACCACGTATTCGGTTTATGGATTACACAAAACGATCGCCAGTTTCTTCTCAACGCCGATGGAGAACTAACAGGCGATGCCTCCCTTTGGTCTCCGCAAGCTCTCGACCTCGCCAAAGAACACCTGAAAGCAAAAAGTGAGACTCAACAAATCGAAACACCTGACGGTACCCCCCTCTTTCGCTCATTGGAAAAGCCTAAACGCCTCTTCATCGTCGGAGCTGTCCACATCGCGATTCATCTCGTGGCAATCGCTCGTACTCTCAACTACCAAACAATCGTCATCGACCCTCGAGAACATTACACAAATAGCGATCGCTTTGCCACTAAGCCAGAACAACTAATCACAGCCTGGCCCAGCCAAGCTCTAATAGACTTCACCCTATCTTCCACCGACTGCACAATCGCGATAACCCATGATAGAAAAATAGATGATGATGCCCTCTCTGTTTTTCTTAAAAGCGGAAGTGCTTACATCGGAGCCCTAGGGAGCAATAAAAGTCACCAAGCCCGCCTAAACCGCCTCAGCGAACTAGGATTCAGCGAGCAATCTATCTCAAAGATCCACGGCCCTATCGGACTCGACATCGGCAGTAAAACTCCTGCTGAGATCGCTATCAGCATCATGGCAGAAATCGTGCAAAAAACGAACGCCCGATGAGCAACCATACCGATAGCCTTTTGTTCGCCATCATACTCGCCGCCGGAGCCTCGAGACGCTTTCCCGGTCAAAACAAACTCTTCGCCAAAGTACACGGCACCCCCATTCTCGAGCACGTCGTCCAAGCAATTACATACGCTTCAGTCGATAAAACAATAGTTGTCACCGGGCAAGACCACGAAGAAACGAAAACCCTTCTTTCTTCCTACCCTGTAGACTGTATCCAAAATTCAGAATGGGAAAAAGGCATGGGAAATTCCCTCGCTTTTGGAGCAAAAAGCCTCGCGATCGAAAACCCAGGAAGTCTTCTCATCTGCCTAGCCGACCTCCCCTATTTGGATACGAAAACAGTCAACCAAGTAATAGAAGCCTTCAAGCACTCCAACAAAGCTCAAATCACAGCCCCACACAATAACAACCGCTTAGGTCACCCAATTATATTTCCCAACCGCCTTATCCCAGAACTAGCAACACTCACAGGCGACACCGGAGCCAAAAATTTAATTCAATTCGAACGAAATTCCCTCATCAAGGTTCCCATAGAAACTCATGCTATCTTCCAAGACATCGACACCCCTGAAGATATGAACGTCTAACACACACCTTGATACTTGTTCTTAAATATTAATTTCAATAGGCCAACAATTATGAAGTGGATTACGCACAGTTTAATTTTTTTAGGAATAGTTTCCTTTCTTTCGATAAAGACCTTCGCTCAGTCGAGCAATTCAGCCCACCAACTCGCAAATTTAGGAGAAGACATAAGCCTCCTAAATGAAAACCTCGAATCATTGCGCTTCGAAATCGAAGAAATTCGCAGAGAAAACGCTGAACTGCGTAAACAAGTTAAAAACTATAAAGAGCAATCGGAATCACAACTAACCAGCTTGGTTTCAATTACTCAATTAGAACGCGTTTTAGAAGATCTAAAAGCCAGAGACGCTGAAACGAAAAAGGAAGTTTTGGCCACCGTAAACAAATCTATGGAATACTTGCTCCAAGAAATCAGTACAGTCTTGGGTTCAACGAATAACTCATCTGATACTCCTGTGGAAATGCCAGAGTGGCATACTAACTTTCCAGACACAGTAGCTGTCTATCATGTTAAGAACGGAGATACCTTATCATCAATAGCAGTCGCTCATAATTCCAAGGTAGAATGGATACGACATGCTAATAAGATCGTCGACGTACGATTAATCCAGCTCGGGCAGCAACTTCTAATTCCGATTGAACAATAGGAATTAGTAGACCAATGCTCCTCTGAGGCTCAAGAGATCTAGAACGAATGCTTGAAGAAGATTAAAATTACATTCGTTAAACTTTGTACTTACTCCACAAAACTTGATAGGAGCGAGCCACTCACTGTTTCGGCAGCAGTTTCTTATCCCAAGGCAAGCCGACTTTTTCAGGCGTTTTGTCCCAAACTTCGAATACATCGAAGATTTTCCCAGGGTTTAGTATTCCCTTGGGGTCGAGTGCTTTCTTAATTGCCTTCATCACTTCCATCTCCGCTGGGTTACGAGCGATCGTCATAAAAGGCGTCTTTGCTAGGCCAATACCGTGCTCGCCTGAAATGATTCCCTTCAAGGCAACCACCTTCTCCATAAGCTCTGCGACCGCTCCCTTGGCACGACGTTTCTCTTCTTCGTCCTCACGATGAAACATGATATTCACGTGGAAATTGCCATCAGCCGCGTGGCCGAAAGTCGGCATAGGAAGTTCCCATTTTTTCTGCAAACGCCCGATGAATCGAGCGAACTTCGCTTGGTTCTCAAGCGGCACTACGATATCTTCGTTGATTTTCGCATTCCCCAGAGCAAACATCGCACCTGAACACGCCCGACGCACATTCCAAAGCACTTCAGCCGTCTTCTCGTTCTTGGCTTCTTTAAAAGCAATTCCCGATTCCTTGGCCCACTCCAGAGTTCGCAAACGATCCTCCTTCAAACGAGCTTTCGTCCCATCGAACTCTATTAACAAAAGTGGCTTGCCCGAAACTTCCTTAAAGAGCTTCACTCCCCCAATCTCTTCAGCGCAATAAATCGAATTGCAGTCAAGGTACTCTAAAATAGCTGGGTTCAACCCAAGCCGAGCTATCTCCTGAACTCCCTGCAATGCTTTATCCTCGCTCTCAAACGCAACCACGATGGTCCACTTTGCGGCGGGCTTGGGGATCAACTTCACAACCACCTTCGTCACCACTCCAAGCGTTCCCTCGCTCCCGATCCAAAGATCGCGGATATTATACCCGGTAGCATATTTCTTGTATTCTCCACCCCATGACACTTTTTCGCCATTCGGTAAAAAACCTTCCAAGGCGACTACATAATCCCGCGTCACTCCATACTTCGCTCCACGCAACCCTCCTGCGTTACAAGCTACGTTTCCACCAATAGTGCAGTATTTGAGCGACGAAGGATCTGGTGGATAAAACAATCCCTCTTCTTCGGCTGCATCTTGAATATCCTTCACAACCGCACCTGGTCCCACAATCGCCATCGATTTTTCCTTCTTAATGACGATCCGATTCATCTTCATCATGTCCAGAACCCAACCGCCCTTGATCGGCGATGCAGATCCCGTTAAAGAAGTACCGCGGCCGCGAGTTGTAACCGGCACCTTGTATTCATTGGCCAATTTCAATACCGTACCCACATCCTTCTCCGTGCGAGCAAGAATCAACGCATCATAGTCAAATGACAACTTACTACTATCGAAGGAAGCCATGTATTTTTCACGGCCTTCTGTAACAACCTTTCGATTGCCAAGGGCTTCGATCAATGCCGCCAACGCAGCAGATTTACGTTCAAATGCTTTTGTACTCTTCTTAGCCATATTTCCAGTCGCACACAAGGGACTAAGCCCTTTAATTGCAATAGAGTTCTATCGCAAGAAATAGCAGAAAAATGAGAAAATCAAAAAACCTGTAACCCCAATTGCCCACACGATGTAACCTATTACCTTATATAACCCATACTGTCGCAATGCATATAGAAATATCCAACCTTCGAAAATCGTTCGGGTCAATCGAGGCCCTGAACGGGCTAGAATTTGAGATCGCGTCTGGTCAATTCTTCGGCCTACTCGGACCAAACGGAGCTGGCAAAAGTACTTTTATGAACCTTTTAACCGGGTTTCATTTACCTGACAGTGGTTCATTTCAAATCGACCATAAGCCCTACGACCCCACCAACCCCAGGTGCAAATCTCGAATAGGATTCGTTCCACAAAATATCGCATTGTACGAGGAGTTCACACCTGTCGAAAACCTAAAGATGTTTGGACAACTCAACGGGCTATCTGGCAGTGATCTAAAAGATAAAATACCGAATATGCTCAATCGCATCGGACTCGCTGATCGGCAAAAGGATCGCGTCAAAACTTTTTCCGGAGGTATGAAGCGACGCCTCAACATCGCGTCCAGCCTGCTCCATGACCCAGAGATCCTGCTTTGCGACGAACCTACCGTAGGCATCGACCCTCAATCGCGCAACGCAATTTTCGATCTCCTTCAGGAGCTCAACGATAGCGGCACGACAGTTATATACTCCACGCACTATATGGAAGAAGCGGAAAAGCTCTGCGACCGGATCGCAATCATTGATCATGGTAAAATATTAGCAGTCGGAACGATTGACGAACTCATGTCTAAGATTCCGACTCAAAATCACATCAGCTGTAAACAGAGTAAGCTCTCACAAAAAATCACTCTCTCCACGCTCGAGCAATTTGGAGTGATTCAAGAAACTGACAGTAATCTAGAGATTCACACCCACGAAAATTTCAAATTGTCGGAGTTCTTTGCTTGGCTGGAGGAAAACAACCTCAGCCCACGTCTCTTTCGTATTCAACAATCAACTCTGGAAGATCTATTCCTCCAACTAACCGGGAGAGCCCTCAGAGAATGAAGCACATACTAATACTCCTTAAAAAGGACATATCCCTTTTCCTCAAAGATAAAGTATCAATTGTCCTCACCTTTATCATTCCTTCGATCCTCATATTTATCGTTGGGAATATCTTTGGCGATGCTGGTAAAAACTCAGGACCTAACAGCGGTATCCGAATCGCTATTCTCGACCACGTTGACTCGACAGCGAGTCAACGATTGATCGAATCTCTCAAGGCGGAAAAAGGCTTGCGACTTGTACTCGACGCTCCCGGCCCTGAAAGCACTCGCATTCCGCTCACCGAAGAGAGGATCCGCAGCGATATCGAAAACAATAAATACCGATTCGCCCTTATCATCCCCGAAGATGCAACATCGCAGCTAAGGCTCGGTATCCGAGTCAAAATCCTTGATAACCCAGTCAACCAAATCGAGCATCAGATTGTCCAAGGGCTCCTGCAAAAGACGCTGTTCACTAACCTGCCCTTGTTACTGGTCGACCAGCTCGGTGAGCAGATCCAACTCGAAGACAACACGATCAATTATTCGGACTATGTCGAGGACATGGCGGTACTCGTCAACGAGTACTTCAACGTGCCCGAAGAAGAAATACGCGAAACAATGTCATTCGAATATTTGAAGCAACAAGGAGAGAAATTACTGGCACAGAGTTTATCCACCGAACCAAATGTCGCATCAGACGTTAATGATGAAGAAGGAGGAGAAAGCCCCTTGAACGAAATCATTCAAATCGAACGCGATCAAGTCGTAGGCAAGGAAGTAAAAAGTCCACAGGTCACACGCACGATTGGCGGCTACTCCATAATGTTTCTTCTATTCGCAGTGACCGCGTCTGCGAATTCGCTATTCGAAGAAAAACGAAGCGGAATATTCAATCGTCTCCTATCAACACCCGTTCAGCGCACCCATATTCTCTGGAGTAAGTTTATTTTTAATACACTGCTTGGTCTCGTACAAATCACCAGTCTATACATCGCGGGCCATCTCATGTTTGGGGTAGATATCGCTTCAAATTTCATAAACCTTTTGATTATTAGTGTATGCGCAGCAGCAGCGTGTACTTCCTTTGGAATGCTCCTCGCTGCCGTAAGCAAAACTCAAGGTCAAGCTCAGGGTCTGGCAACTTTCATTATAATGATGATGTCATCCATGGGCGGAGCCTGGTGGCCCGTTGCGATCATGCCACCCTTTATGCAACTACTCGCTAAGTTTACCATCGTCTATTGGGCAGTCGAAGGACTTACCGTCACTCTGTGGAATGGAGCAAGCTTCCTACAACTCCTACCCTACATTGGAATGCTCATTGGAATAGCTTTCGTCGTTACAATGATAAGTTCCTGGCGATTCAAGCGAGGCGATTTGCTGCAGTAAATTTCCGCAGTTTCTCAATGCATTGAGGCTTTTCAGTAAACCAAGGGAGATGGCATTCAGCTAGCTGAAGCCCTACGAGAAAATCGCTTTAGGGGTGCACGCGATCGTCCTAAAACGGCAGTTTCGCACGCACCATTCCTACTAACTCTGAAGCTTCCTCATTTTTTAGTAGTAACAATGCTCCAAAATACACACCCACTGCAAAAGGGATAAGGACAAATACTGCGATTACGGCTACGAGCCCAAGTTCTATGTCTGCTCTTGAGATAGCATGCTTCGCTCCGTAGAGTATCACACCCATAATAGACGCCGCCAACCCGCACTTGCTTATAGCCTTGAGAGCAGACGAGATATGCAAGTCTGGTTGAAATTTTCTCAATGCAACATGCAAAAGTACAGCTTGAGCAAAGATCGTCAGGTTATTTGCGTACGCCAAACCAACGACTCCCCAAAGTCGCATAAATACAATTCCCAATACAAAATTCAAAACTAAAGCCACCGTTGCCACCTTCACCGGGGCCTTCATTTGCTTAAGTGAATACAAGGCTCTGGTTTCGATTGAAACGAACGATACGAAGGGCAAGCCCAAAGCGAAAGCAAACAACACTGGTTGCAAGCTAGCGGTCGCAGTCGCATCAAAACGTCCGCGCTCGAACAACAAACGGACAATTTCTTCGCCGAGTATTGCCAAACCAAGGGCCGACGGCAGGGCCATCATCGTAGAAAGCGTAATTCCCTTTCGGTAGGTTGAATGAAATTCATCAAACCTCTTTGCACTAATCGCGGCGGTAAACGCAGGAAACACTACAGTCGATATCGCAATCGTGAATACGCCAACCGGAAGTTCTACCAAGCGATTCGCCAGGTACATCAGTGTCGCGCCTTCCTCATTCACTGAGTTGGCTAATACCCGCGAAACCATAATGTTTATTTGATACACCGCCGCCCCCATAATTCCAGGGACTGCCAATAGAAACACTCTCCGGATTTCTGGCGAAAGTTCAAAATCTATCTTTGGCCGCCAACCCAATCGCCACAACGCAATAGCTGGCACAAGCAATTGAAGCGCCCCACCCACCAAAACGCCGGAGCAAAGCCAGCGCATTTGTTGCTCTAGATCACCACCGATTGACCACGCTCCTAATCCCAGAAACGCAAGGATACTCGCATTTAGCCAAACGGCAGTCATCGCTGGAATGCCAAATACGCCTTTTAAGTTTAGGGCCGCCGAAATGATCGCCGCTACGCAGATAAACAAGATATAGGGAAACAGCACAATACCCAGCTCGGCCACCAACAGCCAGTTCTGCGACATACCCAGACTTCCCAAGTAAAGAAATCCTAAGGTCGCCAATACAATTAGCCCTGCACATAATACGGACAACCAACTGAGCGTTTTATTCATTAAAGAGAAGACTGCTGAATCTCCCCCTTTTTCCGCTTCATCACTCAAGCTCGGCATCAACGCCGCTGTCAAAACTCCTTCGCCCAACAAACGACGAAAGAGATTCGGCAGAGTAAATGCAGTGATAAATGCCGAATTCCAAACACTCGTTCCAAAAACTGCGCTAGTCAGCATGTCTCGCCCCAAGCCCAACACCCGAGACACCATGGTCAAGGATGAGACTACGCCTATGCGGGATAAGAGATTCGACATACGCCCCTTTTTCTCGATTCCCCCATTACGAGCAAGACATTTGGAGCGATTCACAGGCTTTCTCCTTTCGTAAACAACTCAGCAATGACTCAGGAGTACAACACACAGCGATTGCGTTTCGGAAGTTGTTACGTCTATTATACCTCCTCAATCCTCGTTTTTTACATAAGGATCATTGACACCCCTCTAATTCTTCAAAATAGCATCCTCAATCAAGTAAACGGAGTTCCAAGCAGTTAAATGAAACTTGGCGCAAAGTTGGCTGTTTAATTGGGGAAAACTGTTACACCCACCATGAATCTAATCGAAAGCCTAATAGCAAAATTGCAAAGACATCCGAAACGTTTCGTTTTTCCGGATGGCAACGATGCACGCGTCCTTCAAGCAGCTCGACAAATCGTTTCTCGCGAAATGGGAGTCCCCATGCTGATCGGAGATCGCACCTCCATCAAAGACAAAGCCAGAAAACTGGGATTGGCTACTCAAGGAATGCGAATCATCGAAATTGAACGTAGCGATGAGCGCGAGCGATTCGCCCAAGAACTTTCATCCATGCCGCGCTACCATGAACTCTCTCCTGAGGAAATCGAAGGAATGGTTCTCGACCCCAATGTCTTCGCTTCATTGATGCTCCGATTTACTCAAGCAGAAGCTCTTATTTCAGGAGCCACCGGAAGGGCATCAAACATCCTCAGGCCACTCTTCAAAATTGTAGGTACAAAAGAAGGCGTCAAAACAGCTTCCTCCTTACTCATTTTAGACCTCGACGAAAAACAAGTCGGGATTGATGGGGCATTATTCATGGGAGATTGTGGTGTCATACCAAACCCTACAGCCGATCAGCTTGCCGAAATCGCTATTTCCACAGCCAGCCTGGCTCACCACCTGACAAATTCCTCTCCTAAAGTAGCGCTTCTCAGTTACGCCACTCATGGTAGAAGAAAGCGAGAGGATCTAACCAAAATTCGAGAAGCCAAAGACATCGTTTTAGCCAAAAAGGCCGACCTAGACTTTAAGATCGAAATCGAAGGTGAAATACAAGTCGACGCCGCGCTCGATCCAGCGACGGCCATTACCAAAGGCCTCGCAAACAACCCGGTTGCCGGCAAGGCAAACGTACTCATATTTCCCGACCTAAACAGCGGCAACATCGCTTCCAAGCTCGTCCAAATTCTCACTGGAGCTAACACCTATGGACAGATAATCATGGGCCTCGACAAACCAGCGGCTGAAATCAGCCGTGGAGCCAGTGCCCACGACATACTTGGAGCAGCCGCCATCGTCGGGTGCCAAGCTATCGACCGCAGCCTACTCTTTCATCCTACGACGTAACGCAAATTATATAACCCGTAATTCAAATAGTGAGCGACTTCCTAACCGCGCCCAAAAACCAATCGACTAAACGAATATTCGTCGCCGGCACTCGGATGAACGACGGAAAAACGACCACCTGCCTCGGACTCTTTGCAGCCCTGCTTCAACAGTATGGCAGTGTCGGTTTTATCAAGCCGGTTGGACAACGGTTCGTTAAAATCGGTGGTCAGCTCATTGATGAAGATTCCGTCCTTTTGGATAAGATTTTTAACGTCAACGCTCCCATCGACAGCATGAGCCCAATCGCCATCGATGGCACCTTCACTCGAAGGTATTTAGAAAACCCGGAACAAACACTGCAAAAACTTACCGATAAGGTTTGCCGTGCCTTCGACAGGGCCTCCTTCGGAATGGACTTCACTCTTATTGAAGGAAGCGGTCACGCCGGAGTGGGCTCAGTGTTCGATATGTCAAACGCACGCGTTGCAAAAATCCTCAATGCGAAAGCCATCATCGTCAGTCGCGGAGGCATCGGCCAACCCTTGGACGAAATTGCGATGAATAAGGCCCTTTTTGACAAAGAAGGCGTCGAGGTAATCGGAGCAATTATCAACAAAGTCCAAATCGATAAAATTGACCTCGTTCGCAAGTACACGACCCTCGGGTTGAAAAAACTCGGAATCCCACTTCTAGGTCTACTTCCCGAGCGCAAAGTACTCACTTCGCCCAATCTCCTACAAGTCGCAGACAAAATCAAAGGCGAATGGTTGAATGGTAAAAATGAGTCCGGCACACGCCGTATCAATAAAATCATTATTGGAGCCATGACAGCGACAAGTATCCTAGACTCAGTCGCTCCTGGCACACTCCTTATCACTCCAGGCGACCGCGAAGACATCATCATGGCCGTCCTCTCGTTCTCCGCATCTCGTGGTGACAATTCTGTAGCAGGCATCGTTCTTACACGAGGCATCGTACCCCATCCACGCTTGCGCGAAATGATAGGCGAAAGTTCGATCCCTATTATCATTGCTAAAGATGACAGCTACACCGTCGCTTCGAATATCCATAGCATGACCGTGAAAACACAACCGCAAGACGAAGATAAAATACCTGTAATCAAAAAACTGACACAAGAAAACCTCGACCTGGACCTACTCCACAAGTCGATGCAATAAAAGAGATAATAACGCGACTCACCTAGTAGGTGAACCGTGCTTTAATTCTAACTCTTCTCCCCTATCATTAGGGTCAGGTTGCCTGCTCCTGGAGCGGCCTCGGTAATATTTTTCCACCCAAGCACGAGCTTTTCTGGATGAGGAGCTTGGCTCAGCGATTTCGTTAATACTGACCCGATGATACCTCCGACCAATGGTACCCGAAACGAATTGATATACAATTTATCCGTTTTGAAAACAGGCCCCGAGTCATTCACACCAAAGTGGCCATGCATTTGAAAGGTCATCTCAAAATTTTGACCGCTTGGATCCACTAATACCGGCAAGCCTAGGACTGCTCCTTCATTCAAAAACTTGAAATTGGGCGACTTCATGAGGACATTGCTCTCCGCCGAAGAATCACTGGCAAATTGGGATAAGTAGTAATTTACATCCCCCTCAGCTAAGACAATTTCACCATTCAACTGGTTTTCGATACGACTGACCGTCTTTTTCAGGTTATCAGACTCTGTGCCTGATACGACACCCGAAACGTAATTGACCTGCAAATCCGCCAAACTCTTTTTCCCTGAATTACTTGAAACTCGAGAGACCGGCGTCGACATCAAAATTGATACTGCTAAGCACCCGCCTAAAACGCAGCCACTCAACGCAGTGAGAACTAAACCAATAGTCTTGGGTTCTTTGAATTTCTCGTTCTTTGCCATAGTTCGTCTGGATTCCGATAATTTAAAGGCTTATTGGCTTTCGAGCCCTTTGAACACGCTTGCCATTACATAGAAATATATAACGCCCCCAAAGAAGAAAACAAAAGGCAATATTACCCAAGCTAGCCAGACCAAGCCCACAAAAGCCAAGGTTGGGGCCGCATAATTGATCAAGCCATTCTTGAGCATGATCGCCAAAGCATCGAAATTAAAGCAGTCCTTAAAATCTTCTCGGACTAAGTAGAGGTACAGAGCTGCACTGCTCAACGGTCCAATTAGAAAAATCACCGGTATAAACGGCAAGCGTGCGAGGAAAGAATCAGAAGGCACAATTAGAGTCGCCAAAGCTACTAACGCCAACGGAAGCCCTACAAAGACAACGCCAATCAGAAAAAACTTTAGCCCATCGATAAACAAGTTTTTCCAGTCTCCCCATTCTGGAAGTCGAAAAGCTGCTCCTCGCTTTGCGTCAGCAAACAAGCGGTAAAGGTAGCCCATCGCCAGAATGTTAACAATCGGGATCAAGGTTATGAAACCGCCAATTATTACTTTTTTTCCCCAATTAGAATCGGAAAAGAGTTTTTTAGATACTTGCTCGATTGTCTGCATTACGAATGCTAGTGGTCAGATTTTAAAACCACATTTGCACATTTCGCATGGAGTTCAAAGAGAAACTGCGCCGATACCAAGATCTAACCGAATCGGCTATTGATAAACTGCTTCCACCAGCAAGCACCCGTCCTAGCCTCATTCACGAAGCCATGCGCTACAGCATGCAAGCAGGCGGGAAACGACTGCGTCCGGTGCTCGCATTAGCCACCTGTGAACTCTTTGGGAAGCTCGAAACAGCTATCCCTGCCGCCATATCGCTTGAGTGCATTCACACTTACTCCCTCATCCATGACGACCTTCCTGCACTAGACAATGCGGACCTACGACGCGGCCTTGCTACCTGTCATAAAAAATTCGATGAATCGACCGCAATTCTCGCTGGCGATGCCCTCTTAACCTACGCATTCCAGCTACTTTCTAAATCATACGCGCATACTCCTGAACTCGCAGTGAAACTCCTCGCTCTCCTATCCGACACAGCAGGGAGCGAAAAATTGATCGGCGGCCAGGTAGAGGACATTTTAGGCGAAACACGTTCTCTCGATGCAGGTGAACTCGAATTCATCCACAAAAATAAGACATCTGCACTCATCGAAGCATCTCTTCTGATGGGTGCCCTAGTCGGAAATGCCAACCAAGAACAGCTCGACCTGATCCGTAGCTATGGCAAAAAAATCGGGCTCAGTTTTCAAGTCACCGATGATATTCTCGACGCAACCAGTGATTCTGAAACACTTGGTAAAGACGTTGGAAACGATGCTGCTCTCAACAAGACCACTTATATCACTCTCTACGGTCTAGAAAAATCTCGCCAGATCGCCACTGAACTCACCCAAGATGCCATAGCAATCTGCAAAACCTTGCCGGGGGATACTACTTTTCTCGAGGGACTGGCAAACTACTTGGACAAACGGATAAATTAGTCCGACCACAATTCATTCATGATTCTGCTAGACGTATCTCACACTTGCCATACGGCCAGCCAAAGTGGAATCCAACAGGTTTGCCGGAATTTGTTCGCTGAATTGTCCGAAAACCATCCTGTCCTTCCCATTGTATACGACCCCTACGCTAAGCGTTTTCGTGAATTGGACCTCAATGAGCAATCGCTTCTAAAGCTTGAAAAGGGAAAACTAGCCAACAACGGGCGAGGCTCGAAATGGTCTTTCAAACAAAAGCTCCGTGGTCGATTTATTCGCTTCAAATCCAATGACTTCTTTGCCCTCCATGGTGAAGTGGACGCAATTTTGGCTCCAGAAATACTGTCGCCGAAAATCCCTATCGAAGCCTACTTAAGCTTAAAAGCAAAGACTGGCGGCAAGCTCCTCGCAGTTTTCCATGATGCAATCGCCCTGCGAATGCCGAAGATCACGCCCAAGAAAACCGTCGAATACTTTCCGAAATATCTGACGAACTTGGCAAAATTTGATGCGATCGCAGCTGTTTCTCAATCATCCAAAGACGATCTCCTTCATTTTTGGAAAGAGCTGAGGATCGAAGAAACACCTTCTGTTTCATCAATTCCACTTGGGATCAATTTACCTGATTTAGCCAAACCGATCGACGTTCCCGAACCTCAAGAAGAAATCGTCGACCACAAGGTTCTCTTTGTCGGATCTGTCGAAGGGCGTAAAAATCACCTCGAAGCGCTCAAAGCAGCCGAGGCGCTATGGAAGCAAAACCATTCCTTCGAACTCACACTCGTAGGAGGTTCGGTCCAAGAAACAGCATCCGGAGCCCTCAAGCTTATCAAAGAGTTAATCGCAGCCGGACGACCACTAAATTGGCTCGGACCAGTCGATGATGAAACACTCGCCAAAGCCTACGAAGAATGTACCTTTACGCTCTATCCTTCTCTCTTTGAAGGCTTTGGATTACCTCCCTTAGAAAGCATTAGCTACGGAAAACCGTGTGTTTGTTCCGATCAAGGCGGTTTAGTGGACACTGTTCAAGATGGCGGCTGCCACGTTATCAATGGTACTTCTTCCCACGATATTGCGATTGCTTTAAGGAAAATTTTTGAGAATTCCGAACTTTATCGAGATCTCCTGTCTCAAGCAAAAGATCGACCAGTGCGCACTTGGAAGCAGTATTCTGAAAATGTTCATCAGTGGCTTGTAAATTGCTAACACTGGCAACTTAGCAGGAAAAATATGGCAATTCGGATAATTAAATGTAACCCAAGAGAGGTTCCCAGTGTAGAATTCTCTTGCCCAACAGGTTAATACGCGGCGATTCTCTGCCGTAATTAGCTTATATTTATAAACTATAAAATGATTCGCTCACTCTTCAAAAACAAAACTCGCACGCCTATCCATGAGCGGATCCAGAGCGATAGCTTCACTAAGTTACGTAACAAGTACGATCTCTACTACCACATCGTTGAATCCCAAAAAGGGAGTCGTGTTACCGTAGAAGGCAAAGAGCTACTAATGCTCGCCAGCAACGAATACCTCGGACTTTCCGATCACCCCAAGGTCATCGAAGCAGGACAAAAAGCGTTAAAAAAATGGGGCAGTGGCACAATGGGCGCCCGCTCAGCCAATGGCGGCCGAGCCTTTCACCGCGAATTAGAAGAACGTTTAGCAAATTATCTAGGAAAAGAAGCCTGTCACGTCTCCGCTGCCGGCTACCTATCTTGCATGGCCAGCGTCGCTGGGTTTACGCAACGTGGCGACACTATCTTGGTGGACAAAAACATGCACTCCAGTGTTTGGGACGGCATTCGTCTCTCAATGGCAGATGTCGAACGTTTTAGTCACAACAGCCCCGATCACCTTCGCTCTCTACTCGACCAACTTCCAATGAGTAGTCCCAAAGTCATTTCGATCGAAGGCGTTTACTCCATGGAAGGGCACATCTGTAAATTGCCAGAATTCGTCGAAATCGCGAAGCAATACAATTGCTTCCTTGTCATGGACGACGCTCACGGCCTAGGCGTTCTAGGAAATGCTGGGCGTGGCACAGCTGACCATTTTAATCTCACATCGGATGTAGACATCATCGCAGGCAGCCTTTCCAAGGCCCTCGCTAGCACAGGTGGGTATATTGCAGGCGATGCCGCTTCAATCGAATATCTACGCACGCACTCGAAGCAAACGATTTTCAGTGCCGCAATTAGCCCAAGCCAAGCAGCCTGCGCCTTAGCAGCATTGGACATCATCGAAAGCGACCCCAGCTACATCCAGAGACTTTGGAGCAATACGGAACGCTACAAAAATCTTCTCGAGAGCTTAAAGCTCGATATTTGGGAAAGCGAAACACCTGCGGTTCCAATCGTTTTAGGAACTAAGGAAAAAGCATACTACTTCTGGAAAAGCCTTTGGGAAAAAGGCATTTTCACCGTAATCTCCACCGCACCTGGCGTTCCTCCTGGAAAAGACCTCGTTCGTACCGCGATTTCTGCACGTCACAACGATAAAGATTTCGAGTTAATCGAAGCGGCCTTTAGCTACGCCGCTAGCAAGCTTTAGCAACTCACCTGATCCGAAGGAACCCAACCTAAGGAATCTAAGATCACTTTTGCCGTAGCTGACCATAGAGGAAGCATTTCACCTTGAATACTTCCTCTGAGAATTTCTAGCTGATCACGCTTATTAATGAGCTCCCTCAGTTCTGATACAAGCGAGTCAAGGTCGCCCCTTTGAAACAAGCGACAACCGCCGAAGCGAGCATTCTCCTTAACCGGCTCCAAATCGCTGCTTAAAACCGGAAGACCTTGCCAAAGGGCCTCTAAGACAGGCAATCCACAGCCCTCGGCTCTCGAACAAAAGACCAACAGATCCGTCTTTTCCACCAACGAACTCAAGCCGCTATCGTCTATTGCTCCATGCAACTTGATGGGTACTCCCCCTTTAACTGCGACCTTTATCTGCTTTTCCAAATCCTTACCGAAATACGGATTCGTGCGTCCCACAACGTGAAGGTCAAATTCCAGCCCTTCTCCCTGCAATTGCTCACACGCTTTCAAAAGCAAATCTTGCCCTTTGCGTCGTTCCAAAATTCCAAGGCACAGTAACTGCAGACGCTCGTTACTCGTTTCACGTGGCTCGCGTTTCTCAGACATAAACCCATTGCAGCCCAGCTGCAACGACTTCACCGACGGGGCATACTCATAGCCCAACCACTCCCAATACTCCTCCAAAAGCATGGAGCTCGACTTCGATACCGCGAAAACGCCATCGAACAAAGATAGCATTTTCATGTAACTTGGGTGCCTTTGCACACTGTGCGGCCATGAAAACTCCGGAAATTGCAGTGGAATCGCGTCGTGAAAGATTGCATACGAGCGACACACGTCGCTGGCCAAAAACTCCTCAATTCCTGGTCTCTCAAATTCGCAAAAAAGCTCACCTGTTAAAAGCACATCACCCGACTCAACCTCGAAACCCTTATTTTTTTTCTCAGCTGGGATAAATTTTCGTTTTCCCTCTTTCCAGCGAACATCGACCAATCGATCACCCAGCTTTTCTCGCAACTCCCGTCTCAAGCACTCTGATACACGCGTTAAGCCAGATTTATGGCTTTGACGAGAGGCTTTCGTAATATCGAAAAGGATTCGGTTCATATTATGAATTTCGCTGTATCTTAGCCATGCATAAATAGTTAAGTCCTCAGATTTAGCAATTTATTATGTTACAGAACCGATTTCTTGAAGCAATTTACCAGTATTTTTATCAGCTATGAAATTTCTCTCTACCCATAAACGAGCATTCGTCCTCACTTCCTCGACGAATGAATCCTCGAACTGCAAGCGCTTCACTACCGTAACCCACTCTGCTGGCAAACTTGGGTCTACCAAACACCCCGTTACCCCATCTTCAATAGCCTCCACGACTCCTGACACCGGAGAAGCCACGACTACGACACCACACGACATTGCTTCTGGAATCACATTTGGTAAGCCATCGCGATCCCCACTCTTAGCAATTATTCCAGTATGGAATAATAAGTCGCTCTGGCTCAACTGTTTTAAAGTCTCATCATGATTCAAACGCCCTAACAGCGAAACCTGTGATCCCAAACCAAGTTTATCAACCTCGTCTTGTATCCACTGTTTCAAAGGTCCTTCACCCACGATAGATGCTTCAAACTCGACACCTGCTTTAGCCAATTCTCTGTAAATTGCTAATTGGTACGGAAACCCTTTTTTCTCCACCAACCGTGCAATGCATATAATTCTAATCTGAGACCGATCCTTCGGTAAGGCCTTAAATCGCGGCAGTGCATTCAGCCCCCGATAAATGACCCTAATTTTTGAGTCCTCAGCCATCTTTCGTACGACAGCAGCAGCTGATTCTGTCGAGCAATGAATTAAGGACGCTTGACCCGTTTTCCCATCTAATAGCCAATCACCTCCATGCTCAAAAACATCATATGCATGAGCCCCCATAGTGAACGGCAAGCCAGTTACCGCTTTTGAAAGCCAACCAAATGCCGCCGGTGAACTTCCCCACACACAATGGATCACGTCGGGCCGATACGCCTTAACCTCTTTTTCCAATACCAGAGCCGCTCCAAAACCAAGCAAGTTTTCCCAGAAATTTAGACCATAACGGGGCCAACTGGAAAACATCTCCTTCAAAATTGGCTGCAAGTTAGACCATCGAGTCACCAACCGAAATGGCAATAAGTACAGGACTGCTACGAGCTCCCATTTCAACAACCTCCGAATAGGGATCCCATCAAATTCATCATCTCCACCATGCAGAGAAATTATCTGCATTTCGACAGAAGCTGCTTTCATCGCCCGAACTTCTCTCTGCAAAAAACTCTCAGAAAGAACTGGAAATTGCGTCGCCACATAAAGAATACGCTTCGGTCTATTCACCTTCGCCTTCCTTTTCAGCAACGCTTCCCGCTAACTCAACAAGCTCTCGAATTGCCAGCGAGGGATCTTCATTAAATCCACGTTGCTTAAATCGCTCCCGAATCTCATCAAATCTTTCAGGAGAACGGTACCAAGAAACTAACAATTTTTCAAAATCCTCAGGTGAACTTATCAGTGCCCCTGCTTGGGGTTTCATAAAATACTTCACTGTCAATTTTTCCTGAGGCATCACTCCACCAATGCCGTTGAAGACAATCGGACAATTCAACTGCAACGCCTCGGAACAAGTTGTGGTTCCACCTCGAGTCACCACAAAATCACTCACCTGCAAAAACAAGTGCATATCAGAGCAATACCCTTCTATATGGCAACTCAGCTCAGGGTTATCCTTTTGCCACTTCAAAGCTCTCGAATACGTATCATGATTTCTCCCACAAACGACAAGTGCTTGGTATTTATCAGAAAAGCGCTTCAGAATTGGCAACAATGCCAAATGGTTGTTCGCTCCGGCCCCACCAGCCGTTAAGAACACTGTTTTGCGATCACCTCTTAACCCTAATCTCTCAGTAATAAAGCGGTGACGCTCCTCTGGATTTAAGACTTCAGAATACAATCGTGGCTCTAAGAAGTGGCCACGCACACGCCCTTTTTCAGCAGGCAAGCCCAGCTTCCCCACCGCATAATCCTGAGAGGTATCCGTTCTGGAAAAATAGAGATCCACTGTAGGCTCCACCCAATTCCGACTGTAGCCATAGCCACCAGAGAATTCAGAACAGTAAGTAGCGCAACGCACATTGTCCTCACCCATGATTCGGCGAGCCGTTTGAAAGTATCCGCGATTCAAACAATCGTGGACACTAAATATCAGATGGGGTCGGTAACTTTCAACCACACGTTCAAAATACTTCCTGCCGAAACTTACTCGACTACTGTTCAAATAGCTCAAGCCTTCGATCGCACAATAATAAGGGTGATGAAACCATGGAGCATGCTTTTGGATAAAATTATAGAACCACACTCCAAATGCAGCCAAACGCGAGGAGTCTTCCAGCATTTTCTCTACTCGAACTTCCACTTTCCAACCGTAGAGTTCCTTGGCCCACTCACGAAAAGCAGAAGCGCGAGCGTCGTGCCCGCCTCCCGTACTAGAGGTCAATACAAGTATTCGAGTAACGGACACAGATTAATCGGTTAGTTTGTAGTAGCGCTCGTTGGCAACCCGCTGCCAAGAGCTCGGCACTAAACGTGAATATAGCGGAGCCAATGATCGTTGAAAAAACGAACCTGATCTAACAATGCCGGAACGCCCCCTCAAAATTGCTCGCACAAGATCTTGCGCGATCGCTTCCGGCTTGGGCGACTGCGCCATCCGCTCTTCCATCACTTTCCAAACTTTCGCCCCATTTTTTTCCTCATCCTCCGAAAACTCTCCTTTTTCCATACTGTCACTAAACGAGCTATTGAAATCCCCCGGACGAAAATCAATCACACTCACGCCTTTATTCTTCAACTCGCTCATCAATGTTTGCGAAAAGGAAGACAACCCGCTTTTCGCTGCATTATAGCCCGACATATAGGGAATTGGATACTCAACGGCCAGTGACGATACGTTTACAATAACTCCTGTTCCGTGCGAAACCATCTTTGGCAAAACATAGTGACACAAAGCAATCGGTGAACGTAGCATCAAAGAGCATTGTTTGTCCCAAATATCTGGATTCGTGGCTTCAAATGAAGCAAACGCTCCCGCCCCTGCATTGTTAATTAACACATCAATCGAAATCGTCGACAAAACGGACGCTTCCAAAGAGCATTTCAGTGTACTTGGAGAAGACATATCCAACGCGACAGGCATAACACCCTTAGGCCAGCTAACCGTGCTCGGATCTCGAGACGCGCCGTACACGATCGCGCCTTCAGCCAATAGTTGAGTCATTGTGGCAGCCCCCAAACCGCGACTCGCTCCAGTGAGCAAAACTGTCTTCTTATTTAAATCCATATGTGTTTAGCCCGCCAAAAGGTCCTTGGCATGCGAACGAGCAGCAGTCGCATTTCGGTCCCCTAGCATGCGAGCCAACTCAAGCACGCGTTCTTCACCGGAGCCTTCCAGTTGTGAAATCGATACCGTCGCTCGAGCTCCACTCTGATCTTTTTCTACCAAGAAATGACTTTGCCCAATCGCCGCCACCTGTGGCAAGTGGGTAATACAAAAGACCTGGTGGCTGTTCGCGATCTGCCTCATTTTCTCGCCTACAACTCGACCAATCTCGCCCCCAACATTCGCGTCCACTTCGTCAAAGACCAATACTGGGATACGATCCACTTTCGCTAATATCGACTTCAAAGCCAACATTACCCGAGCGAGCTCCCCACTCGAAGCAACCTTAGCTAAAGGCTGCAATGGCTCACCGACATTCGGAGAAAACTGGAGTTCTGGCAACGCATCGCCGTAAGGCTTCAAGTTCTTGTCTTTTACTAGCTCTACGCTGCATCGCCCTTTCTTAAAACCGAGATCCAACAGCATACCCTCGGCTTCCTTCGCTAAGGTTTTGCCAGCTTTCAATCGCTTGGTCGACAATTTAGCTGCCTGCGCGCGAAGCGTGCTTTCTAAAGAATCCGCCTCCCCCTGCAAACGATTCAATGTGCCCTCAATATCACTCTGCTCATCAATACGCTTTTCCATCGCGTCCCGAGCTTCTTGGACATCCTTCACATCACGACCGTACTTGCGCCGCAATTCCTGCCAAATCGACATTTTTGCCTCAACCTCAGCCGCGAACTCTGGCTCGAAATTCAAAGAACTCCCAACGAGATCGTAATCGTTGCCCAACTCTTGAACCTCCAATATGAGACTATCCAATCGCTGCGATAAGTTTTCTAAACTCGGATCCAACTCCGCTGCCTCACTCGACGAACGCGACAGCTGAGAGAGAACATTCAAAGCCCCTTCGTCGCCCGTCAATCCATCGGACAAAGAGTTCGCCAAACCAAGCAACTCTTGGCTGCTCGACACCCTATTAAAATCAGTTTCCAGTTGCTCGATCGCCTCCTCAGTCAACTCAAGTTGATCGATCCGTTCGATTTGGCTACGGAGAAAATCCACTTGCTCCAACGACAAACTCTCCTCGCTCCATAAGCGATCCAGTTTTCCTAGGACCTCACGCCAATGTCCATAATCCGCTCGATACGCACCTGCCTCCCTTTCCAACTTCGCATACAAATCGATCATCTCCAACTGACACTCGCTCTGCAACAACCGCTGCGGTTCACCTGGTCCATGAAAGTCGATCCAATGTCCACCTAACTGCTGCAAATTGGCCAACGTCGCGATACTTCCATTGATACTAATGCGCGACGGCTTTTTCCGGTGCAAAGTACGTTTCAAAATTAACAAGCCCTCTTCGCACTTGGGAAAGCCCATCTCTTGCAACTCCGCATCGAGAACATCGGAATCCTCAAAATACAAACTAGCCTCCACGGTGCACAAATCCTCGCCCGAGCGAATCTTTGTCTTATCCGATCGCGATCCCGCCAATAGGCTCAACGCTCCCAGAAGGACACTCTTCCCGGCTCCCGTTTCACCGGTAACAACCGTGAAGCCATGGTCGAATTCGATAGATGCGCTTTCGAGCAACGCCAGATTAGTAATTTTAAGATATTGAAGCATTGGATGGGAGAACAAGAAACAACACGCCTGAAACTAAGAACAATTTCCAGACGAAATAAAACGAAATTTGTTCTTGCCCCAAAAATCGATCTTTACCACGTTCTTGCCTCTCCTCTCAGAGGAGGCGTTGCCAAAGAGTAACGGGGGATTAGCTCAGTTGGTTAGAGCACTACCTTGACATGGTAGGGGTCGGCAGTTCGAATCTGCCATCTCCCACCATCCTTCGCTTGAAGCGCAGCAAAAAGCCGAAGGATGTCACGCCGTAGTCCCGCAGGGCAAAGGCGGACCGTTTACTCCATACCAATAAACCTCAAGACTACGGCTGGCATGCCATCCTCAACATTTCACTACGTTTATATACTCATAAACGAAGATTCAACGCCAAAACGCTACGTTGGAATCACAACCGACCTGAATGCACGCCTAAAAAAGCACAACTCCGGCAGCGTGACTCACACGAAAAAGCATCTCATTTCCAATGCTCGCTAATCCCTAAAATGAGATTAAAGAACCTCACCAAAATAATTGGATAAGTTCACATTTCGAGAAATCAGTCACTCAAACTTCTCCTTCAGACACTTCCAGACTCGAGCGCTTCAACGACCTCTCGATTGTACTCGAAATCCAACGTTTCTTTTCTGATCCAACTTTCACTTGTACTATCCCATATGTGAGTCCTCTTTCTGCCCCCTTTCGGCGGTCTTTCTCCGGGGCGATCATAAACGCAAAGCGTGATTGAAAACATATCCCCAAGACCGCGTCCAATCATATTAATATATCTCGAAACACAAAGCCTATCTGTCATATCGAACTCATAATCTGCTTGCTCCAGTTCTTCGATTTTCGAGGGTATTGTCGGAGCCAGTTCAACCCCACGGGGACTTAGCTTAAACACTTTGATGGGATCGGCGACATATTGCCCAGAATCAGTGTTGAGTCGCACCATGTAGCCACCAGATATAGCAACGGATCGAACCATTGTTTCCTCGACAATAACAAGCCCCAAATCAATAAGTCCATTTAGGATCTCTCGACTCATCATGCAGTCAATAATCTCTTGAGAAGCCGCAAATATATATCCAAAAAACGAAAACAAATCGACAGCTCTCTGAAATCCTTGCACATCGCGCCGCTCCATCAAACGAAGCGAATCCAAGGCTCTGAGCGAGATTTTCCGTTGTTCATTGTTCGTTTGGTGGGCAAAGGCTTTAGCCCACAGCTCTTGCATGACACTGTCAGAAACGTCTTCGACGGCTGAAAACCACTGTGCAAACCAATCTTCTTCGACAGTTCGGCGACTATCGGACGAAGTTTCAAGGGCCATCTCCAATGCAAGCTCCATCACATTTTCATAGTTAAGCTGCTTTCGAAGCGTTAAATATTCTTGCCGTGCAATCATCCTCTGCGCCAAGGCCGACGGATCTGCATCACGAATAACTGTCGCGAATTTCTCGTGCAACGCAGCCACAACAGAGTCCTTCGTTTCCCCTCGTCGTTTAATTGCAGCTTTGGTTAGCTCTTCCCCAGCAGGCTTTACTAGATCGATTATTGGTTTAATTAATGAAAAATCCATGTGATTAATTATATGATACAAAATAAGTCTACTCTTTCGAAGTCGCCATTTGCGCCACCCTAATTGTTACTTTCCATGCTCTTCAATTGGGTGGTAATTTCGAATACCCCTGCGACGATTATTCCTGCCTAAAGCTGTTCTATCAATTTTGTCCTTTAAGCTTTCGATTAACGCTTCAAATCTGTCTATCGGTAGGTCTTTTGGCAATCCTCCCCATTCTTTTTCAATCTGGCTTCTAACAACGCCAGGGTGAACCTTGCTTTTACGTTTTTGGCCGTAGCTAGATCCTTTTGAGCGAAAATCAGCGAGCCTTTTGATCAAGTACTCCATATAATTGTATTTGCCCGGATCTGATCCTATGCTCCCAGGAAGTATAACCCTTCCTTTGGTTGATTTCTCCTGCTTGACCGTATTGTTAATCGTTCCAGCAACCTGCCCATAGTTGGCACCGATGTTAAAGCCAGCTCGATCTCTTGACGGAGCACCCATCGCTAGTGGGTGTGGGTGATATCCAGATACAAGCATTCTCTTCCACAGATCAAGGTCAGCATGACTGATAAGTCCCTTCTCCGCTTCCGTGTGACAATTCGAACATATCGCGAGGAGATTGCGTTCGTCATTATTTGACGGGTCACCATCCATGTGATGCACTTCGAGAGTCGATATGCCAACCTTATCGCACTTGGGGTTGGGGCACTTGCTTTGCACTTCGTCAAAAAGTCTGTTTCGAAGTTTCACAGGAACATTGATTCGCTTCTTAGCCATATACTATCTAAACCTGACCTTTGTCTTGAATGTCTTCGCCAGCATTCAACAATTGTTCTATATTTAGCCATTCTTGAGCAATGCGACCATACTTAAAAATAAGCTCTTCAACCTGTGGCCCTAGCTCGCCCAACCATGATAAATCTTTTTCTGAGGGACTGTTTAGCCCCTCCCATTTTCTTAGATCTGGTTTATTGAGGGCGATTGCTATCAATTTCGAATAACTACCGAAATCCGGGGCCAATGGAGGCAATCCCATTTCTATAAAAACTTCGGATGCCATACGAGCGATCCGAATTCCTGCAGCATCTATGTCGCCGAAATATATAGTCTCACGCTCTCCACCCAATTCTTGATAAATCTCTCTCATACGGCGAGCGCTATCGTAAAAGCGATTGCCACCGCCATACACAATAGCGCTATACCGCACCTCTGTTTTATCCCATTGATGGTAAGTTTCGAAAGTAGCGGCGTTTTCAAGGACAACAACTGGTCCATCTGAAAACCTACCTCGTATCCAAGCGAGAGGCTCAGCGACGAGGTAGCAGTCGAAATCATCCAAAGAGAGATACTCCTTCTGAAATAACTGCGACCCTCTATACATTTCATCGAGCCTCTTTTCGTCCCCAAATATTCTAATTGATCGCTCCTTGATCGACAGTTGAATTGTATCTTCCCGTTTAAAGCGCAAATATTGATCCATCCGAACTAGGTTAGAAAAGGGGATGGATACGCGTATCGTCTTCAAAAACGCAAGTTTCGAGTGCCAATTGTGATCAGCTATTTGCTTTATATTGGAATCATTAGGCTCGGCAAAATCAAAAGCCTCTTTCCACCGATCCTCCATCTCCAACGGAAGACGGATTTTTGCCACACGATGAGAATAATATTTCTCAGGAACAACCTTCAGCCACCCCTCAGCAGCTAGATCTTTAAGATCACGAATAACCTCAGACTCAATTCCCCCAGCATAAAATGAGTCTTCTTCAATCTGATTCCATGAGCGAATAAAGTCACGCGAAGCTTTCTTACCCTTATTCCCTCGAGCTTTTACCCATTGCCGAAATAACGCCTTAGCGACTGGAATCCGCTGAATATTCATTTAGTCCAATGCCTCCACAGCATCATCTAAGGTCATTCGAATTGGAGTATTCTCGATCAAGACGGGCAAGCCTTCGGAATCGTGTTCTTCGTCTTTTTGAACGACAATCACAGTTTGAGCGTGATCAACCATGACGCCGAGCTTCTCTGGCGGAAATGCTAAGATCAGCTGAAGCCCAAAGCTACGAGCAAGGGTCAAACAATCAGCGATACCATCACTTGAAAGCTTCGAGAAAGCCTCATCCATCACAACTAATCCAAGACGATTCATGGAGCGCGATTGACTTGCGCTGCGGCTGTAGACACGCCGAAAAGCAGCGAGCATCGAAATAAAGAATGGTACCTGCCCCTCTCCGCCACTGAGGTTACCACCGCTACGACTCAGAGAAATGCCTTTAGTCATCTGCCTCCCTTCACTATCGTAGCCAACCGGAACTTTTACGATGTCATAGTTATGGTAGTTCCGGTAATCAAGTATTCGAGTCACCTTCTCCTTTGCACCCGACTCCGCGTTAACTGCAGCCATCAGTTCATCCATTGCAGTCTTGATACTGGATTCTTGCATGGCTTCGACCAGAGGATCTGTCCCTTCGAAACCAGAGTCCATTAGAGGCCAGATATTTCCATAATTTACAGTGTCCCGCCGCTGGCGGATCTCGTAACGATAGTTGCCAATCGGTTGATTCATATGATGCCGGAGAGAACGAATCACTGTTTCGGCCTCATCTGCTCTTCGCTTCAATTCATTGAGTACCTGTTCCTCTAAGCGTCGCTGCCATTCATGCTGGCGGCTTTCCGCCTGACGTCGACTCTCAGCCAACTCAACGCACTCCAGCTGTCGAAGACGCTGATCCCAAGCCAAGTTATCTTCGTCCTCTATATTAAAATCTTGGTAATGTGGGTGCCTAATCCCACCGCTTGGATTGCTCGCCTCCTTTAGAGCCCGTCGCTCACTATTACGGTCCTTGCGACACTCGACACCTTCAGCATAAATATTCTTCAAATCTGCGTGCAGCGCATCGTAACGATCTACCCATGTATTCGCTAGCGCCATATATCGATCCTGTTGCTCGGCAAGCGATGTATCCAAAATTCCTTTAAAACGTCTGGATAGATCGACGCGACTGGCCTCTCTCTTGACGGCGAGTTCTTCGAGTCGACTTATCGCCTTGTCTCTCGCTTCGCGAGGAGCTGCGACTTCAATCTCAAAACCTGCCAAACGATCCTTAAGGGAACCTTGGCGCTCTATAACCCCATTTCGCTCCTGTTCTAGCTCTTGATGGAGCTCGACCCGCTCCAAACGTTCTGGAGTTTGAAGCAGTTTCAACGTCTCTTCATCCGTGCCAATCGTCCTTTCCAATTCTGAAATCCCACCAATTCCTTCAGTATTTTCAGGCTTCCTTGAGGATATTAAGCCTCTCTCTTGCCCAAGACTCAACCAGCCCTTAACATCTCGCAAACGCAAAGTCACTTGATCCAGTTCCGACTGTTTATTGGTCTGTTCCTCAAGCAATCGCTCCTTCATCCGCTGCAGGCCGCGCGTCCCCAAGGTCAAAACGCGTCCTTCGGTTTCTAAACGACGCCGCACTGCTCCATCCTTAAAATATCCGTCTATTGACAAGGCTCTTGATGCACCGGAAACGTTAACCGCTTCGGCATTATCACAACAGACGACATCTCCAAAACAACTTAACAGGCGAGCCTTGGCTCCAGTATCAGCCACTTCCAATTTTGAGATGATAGAATCATTGGGGACCAACGCTTTTTCAGTTCCAGCTTCATTAGGATTCAGGATCGCCTCATCTGGACTCGGAGCCGTAGTGGATAGCGTATCAAGGGCTCGCTTATAGATCTCATTATTCGCACTCAAAATAGTCGAACGCTCAACATCCAAAAGCGATTCTAGCACGGGCCACCATACGTCAGCCTCAGCACGCACTTCCACCAAGCGTCCAAGCTGGGCTATCTTATCTCCCAACTCATCACGCAAGCGCTCAAAAAGTGGAAATGCCCCTGGTGTTTGTTTATTCTCAATACGCTTAAGATCTTTGTCGATTTCCTTGAGGCGTCGCCCAGCAGCGTCTTTCTGCTTCTCCAATGGTCGGAGATATTCATCCGTCAATCTTGAGATTTGATAAAAATGTTCAGGCATTTTTTGCAGCCGCTCTAGACCTTCAAGTTCACTGCAATCGCAAAATTGATCTACCTCCACAGCAGCCGTATCCAAAGTACCTGTCACTCCCTCAAGTCCCAATGATTGGCCATGTCTCAACCAATCGACCCACACCCTTTGCCTAGCCTGCAAAAACTGGCTGACGGTTTGGCGTGCTTCGCGCAACTTGAGTAATCTCTCCCGATCACCTTCAATTTTTTCTTTGAGCGACTTAAGTTTCTCCGCCTCAGGATCTCCATGCAAAGAGGCCGCAGCCTCAGACAATCGCTTATTGAGCGACTCTAAACGTTTCTTTAGTTCGACCTGTGTCTCTAGGTTTGTGCGATTTTGAGCTTCCAAACTTTTCACCTTCGCATCGTGGCTATCTCGTAACTGCTCCTGTTGCGCGACCTTGAGTATACATTGAACATGCTCAGCAATAGCTGCTTCCTTGGCAGCTCCCTCGTAAGCAGCGTTACAGGAACTAATCTCACGTAGAAAACCAGCTTCGTGCTCTTGTTCTTCCAACCTTTGACGAACATCCTCATAGGCATGAAGCGACTCCCGTACCTCGGCCACATTCAAAGGACTCTCCTCAAGAATGAACTCTCGGATAAAGGTCTCGATATTTTCCTCTTGCTCAAATGCAATTGCTTTCGGAAAAGTCAAACGGAAGGACTTACTATCGAAATAGAGATGCCGAGCGG
The DNA here is from genome assembly GCA_022538095.1 of Puniceicoccaceae bacterium K14. GTDB lineage: Bacteria > Verrucomicrobiota > Verrucomicrobiia > Opitutales > Opitutaceae > JAKYXN01. The sequence continues at coordinate 88,959 of JAKYXN010000006.1, forward strand.
TGGCCATTTCTTCGAGGTAATCCTTCTGTCTCGAAAAAATAGCGTCTTTGCCGAAATCACGTCGTAACCAAGTGCGAAAACGCTCCTCGTCGAATAGCGTATCTCCTTCTTGGATATGTCCATATTCGATTCGGTCCGGCACGCAGAAATGAGTTTTCTTTGCCTGCGCGGTCGCATTCGCGTATTCAATGCGAATTCCCCAAGTTTCTCTCGTTTCAGCCTGGGTTCCCTGAGCTGGCTTGGTGAACTCCAGAGCAATAATCGTCACGCCACTCCTTCTTAGAAAGTGCCGTTCCCCGTTATCCTCATAATTAGTATCGCAAAGACAGTAACCCACCAGGTCGCGTCCGCGTGACTTCTTTCCACTGGCCGCACGATTGGCCTTCCAACCGTCACCCAGCATCACCTGTTGCATCAGGTCGAGGAGCGCTGATTTCCCTGTGCCGAATGCACCGGAAATTAGCGTCATGTCATCGACATCAATTATCTGGTTAAAACCATACCAGTTAATAGCGATAATTCGGGTCAGTGAAATTCGTTGGCTCATAACGATGCTACCTCCTCTTCTTCGCCATCTCCCGAGGACTCCGAACCATCACGATAGAGTTCACATTGATCCTTCCAAGCAGTCACATCCTCAAAAGGAATGGTTCGCTGCAACGTTGGTAGAATTTCCAGGCTGACCTCATCAAACGTTTCCGCATCGTTTGCCCGCTGCATTCGAATTAAGCGGTGCCGCCGGAACTTCTGCAAAATGGGTTTTAGCTGCCCTTCATTGGGTGGCTGGATGTCTTCGAAGAAGATCTTCAACTTCTCCCACAAATCTTTCACAGAAAGGAAGACGCCGTGCGTAACGCTTTCCATCCGGATGTCATGGTAACATCGCCAAAGTGTGAGCAGCACCAGAGTCTCCGCCTTATTGAAACGCCCCGAAAGACCACCGGCGTTATCCATCGGGCGCAATTGTATGATCGGAGCATCCGGATCAAAAAACACCGACATCCTAATCACGGCAAAATACGACTCGATCTCACTCCCCAAATCATTTCGGGCCAGCAAATAAAGCTGCCGTTCACGCCCCTCGTCGCCAATCAACGCGTTATGAGCCAAAAGACGGGTGAGAATTTCAGTAAACGCTTCGCGATCTTCTTGCGGAATATGTTCCAAGTGCTCTGGCCAAGGTAATGACATAATCGATTTTAACGAATTCGTTCGATGGTAATACGTTCTAGTCTTAATTTCCCTATATCATCCGTTTGGATACGCTCAGGAGCGATGCAACCGCTTTTTCGTTCGTTGCGGATACGCCACTTGACGAGCTTTGAAGATCGCCGCACAGGCGCGCGATCAAAGGTGAGCACTGCAAGGAAATCCAACAGTTCCTCTTGCGTTTGAAGAGCCAGTGATTCACTTGAGAGCTGGTCGCCCTTATTCGGCAGATAGCGATTCACAAAGCGTGAAGCCCTTTGCGGTGTAAGTGCCAGAAGCGTTTGCTTCCGCAAAGCAGCCTTCGCTTTACTCGCATCCTGATTCACCTTCGGTGCGCGAGCCTCCAGACTAACTGGCAATCGCTTGGACCGTGCTGGAGCCAAAGCATCCCGACCATAGAGAACCTCACAGTTCACTGTCCGAAATAGCATGCCCGGTTCATGTGCTAGATCGGAAAACTTTTTTCCCGCATATGCCCGTCCTGCCTGATCGCAATAAGCTTTCACCTGTTCGGGCCAAGGCCCACGCATCTCCGTTTGATAACGATAGCGAGCTGCCGAAAGATTGCTAAACTCCGCCATGCGAGCATCGATCTGTCGTGCGATCTGTGGAATGCTCCCTAGCCGTGAAGCCAGTCGATTTAGCCACGCCTCCGACTGAATATACGCTACGTCTAAATCAAGGCGTGAGTGAGCGATTAAGCCCTCGACCAAACGTTCCTTTACAAAAGGATCCGCTGTCAATTCGTCCAGCACGCTACGCGCTTTTTCAATACGAGGCAATAAACCGGATTCGCGCAAAGCATCATAACATAGCATGTGTTCGCCTGCATGGAAGTCGTCGAGAAAGCGCTTCAACGTTTCTTGTGCTGAATCACTCTGACGTTGGGCCGTCTCGTGCTCACGTATGAGCGTCTCCACAGCGTGCATTTGATTCAGTGCACGTTCGCTACGCTCCAAAAAGTCTTTCAACTTTGACCGCAAAGCATCGCCATCCATTGCTTTTGGATCGAAGGCCCCATCTGCTAAAATCTCCTGACAAAGCGAGCGCAATCCCACTCCAAAATCCGTCAATTCCTCGGGACGGTTTTCCGCTAAATCAGTTAACGCACTCAGCAACAAACGCAACTGCGGCGCTATCAGGATGGTTTGCTCCGAAAGACTGACTCTTCGCTCGGTAATCCAGTGAGCTTCCAGCAACTTGTTAAAAAGCTGCGTCGCTTTTTGCTTTGGGTCGCGAGCAAGCCCACCTTCATCTTCACCAAGCTCCACATTTGGATGCCGATCTATTACCTCCCGGATCAATATCCGGGCTTCGGAACGGTCCAATTGTCCCGTTTCCAATGCAGCCTCTACTAAACGCGTCGCGCAATCCACATATATCGGCGCACTCGGTCGCGCCAAGGGACGAAAAAATCCACCATTGAAAAGCGGACCAAGCCGCTGACCAAGAGAGTGTATCTGATTGTTAGAGACATCTTCCATTTACGCTGTCTTTCTTGGCACTGACGACTCAATACAATGAAGAATACGATGTAACCGAATATCCACTTTACGAACCTTCTTCCGAGTTTGCTACTTTATGCAGGCAAGTTTTTCCCCAAGAAACTTGAACAGCTTTGCGCAGCATTTTCTCTATCGTTGGTGGGATTTCTGGCGGCGTCTTTTCGACAAGTTTTCGTGCCGTGTAACGCGCAATCAACGGCTTGCCACTAGACTTACCTAATCCCAGAAATTGTTTAGCTTCGGTCTTCAGAGAAGCTGCATCGGCTATTTCTGGGGCAAGGTCTTTTTCCCAAGTTTGCTTAAAACATGAGAAGTTCCCTTCCACTATTACCGACGCAGGTTCACTTTCATCATATCCGCAAAGAGACAACAGCTCTTTAGACTTTTTGATGATTTCCGCATCACTATTTCCTGTATCATAATCAAACAGAAGATAGCATGGAATTCTAAGTTCATTAAATATTCGATACAAGCGATCCATCGGACCTTTACCTCCACATTCAACAACACTTATCCCCTGCGAATCCAAATTTAACCCCTCAATCGCGTTCGCGTAAATAGGAAGACTATACTCCTCAGTAGCTCCTTCCACCAGAATGATCTTGGTCGCAAAAAAGCCTTCGCTTCTTCTCGGATTGTAAGCATGCGAGTATAAATCACGAATAGATTGTTCGGATATTTTTTCCTTTAAATTCGGATTACGCGACACGACGTCATCAATAAGCTCTTGGACGGAAAGCTGATATGCCGTAGAGCTTCTATCCCCATTAGAACCGATTTCAGTTTCTAGCCGAATGACTTCGTCAAAATATGAAACATCGACCAATAAAGATGAGTGGGTCGAATACATTACTTGTGCAGACTGATCAGCGAGAGCCTTAAATACGCTCCGTATCGTTCGCTGTGCCAATGGGTGCATATAAAGCTCTGGCTCTTCAACAGCCAAAAAGATGGACCTATGTGAATCCTTGTCTCCGTCTTCTGCCATAAACTCGGCATATCGACGAAGGATTGTGAATATTACAGCCCTTTGTAAACCATGCCCTTTATTTTCAATAGCATTGCGAAATCCATCATTCACAAACAGTTTGGGGGAAGTGAGAATCGTCTCCAATGTAGGCGCTTCAAATTCTATTTCCAAATCCACATCTTTGAAGAAATCTCCTAATAATGTATTCAAGCGATCTTCAGCTTTTTTAATTGGTTCTACGCGTTTTTCTCCACCAGATCGATTCATCTGCAAAGCCAGATTTTTTAGCATTAAATCGATCTCTTTCTTTTTATCGTCAGCTACAGAATCGATAACCGCATAAAGCAGCTTTCCAAATGGACTCGACTTAGTCCCTTTAGATTCGTCGCCAATATCGCGAACAGCTGGGACCAAGACAAAGAAGGGAAGTGTCTTTTTTAGGACATTCGCATAGCCTTTAGGGTTCGCAATCCAATCTGACTTCATTGGAATTTGATCCTTATGATCTTCAATGAATTTCTCAGCGAAGCCTTTCCATGCTCCAACTGCTGGCTTGGTTGATCCAAGCTGAATTGCAAAATCATGCTCTCCAATTTTTAATTGATCTTTATCTTTCCACCACTCCGCGATTCGCGTTCCACTGATCGCCGAATCCCTCAACCACTCTACCTCAGGAATTTGTTTTCGATATTCTTGTCCAATCTTAATTTTACTCTCGGTGTCGTCGCTATCGCCAGCAGAGTCTTCAGCCCCCATCTTTGCAGTCCTAGCGACAACGAAAGATTCACCATCGAGACAACCGGAAAGAGATTCAGTTTCCCATTCAGTCAGCTCGAAAAACTCCGCTTCCACACGAATTTCTAGACTTGTATCACGATTCCAGAACGAATCTTCATTTAGCGATCGCGTGCTCGGATTAAACAAAAAATCGAGCGCTTTTAATATCGTCGACTTTCCTGCATTATTGCTTCCGACAAGGGCATGGAGATCCCCAAGCTCGAGTGTTATATTTTTACATGACTTGAAGTTTTGGATGCATATTTTGTTTAATTTCATAGAGTCAGATTCCTAGTTTCACGAAAGTTGCCTGCTCTAATCCTCGGTAGCGTTCAGGATGACAGGTGAGAATAATGACCTGCAGCCTGTCGGAGACTTCTTCGAGTAAGCTTAAGAGTCGAGCTAAACGACCTGAGTCGGTGGCGTTAAGGACATCATCGAGCACAACGAGTTGTCGTTGGTCTTTGGCCAGGACGTCCGCCAAAGCAAGGCGGGCAATTAGAAAGAGCTGCTCTAGCTCACCCCCGGAAAGATTCGATAAAGCAACAGGATCGGTTGATAGTTCCGGAGTAATCGCTTCGGGTACAAACTCACCGGTAAGCTTGAGCTCTCCTAAACGAGGGCCAACCACTCTGGAGAGCATTCGAGACGCGCTGCGTTCAACTGGAGCTGAAACACTCGCTATCACTCTAGATCTGCACTCACTAACAGTGCCATGAAGCAGCTTAAGAGCATCCATGCGTATAGACTCTTGCGCGATCCGATTCTCTAGCTCGACGAGTTCTTCCTCAGCTGCGATCAACTTCGAGTAAGTTCCTTCCGCAGACAAACTTTGCAGCTGCCCTTCGGCGGTTTTCTCCGCGTCGCGAGCACTCGCTTCGGTTTGTTCAAGCGCGGTTCGCTGTTTCTCCAGCTTTTTAAGATCGCGGTGTGGATCTCCTGGAATTTCCTTCAAGGAGGCCTCGGCTTGATCTGCGGCTGCTTTGGCTGCCTGCCAAGACATCAACGCATCTGAAATAGCTTTTTCGCGGGCCTCATCCGACAAACCACCGTCCAACAACTCTTCGATGCGTTTTTTCGCTGTATCCAGTCCAGCTTGCTGGACTTTAAGTTCGGCCTGTCCTTCGTTCAGATTTTTCTCTGAGGCACTCAACGAAATCTGAGCTTGTTCATAAGCACCTTCTGATTCCGCAATCGTATCGTTGATTTTAAGGCTTAAGCTCTCGAAGTCTTTCTGAAGCTTGCTTAGGACCGGAGCCTCTTTTTTCCAATCGCCGTACTGCTTTTCAATTTCTGCGATACGTGCTTTCGCTTCGGCATGCTCTTGCTTCAGCGTTTCGATCGATTCCCTATCGAGGAGTGTATCCATGCGCTCTTCTAGAGCCTCAATGGACCGTTCAATCGCATCGGCTTCGTCTCGAAGTGTTTGAAGTCTTTCGAGATCATCAGTTCCAAAGGGCTGGCAAAGCTTCTCTATTTCTCCGAGGGCCTCTTCCAGCGTCTTGCGATGCTTTTCAGCACTACCCTCCGGGCCAGAAGCGCGGATTGCTCCAAATCCGTTCACATGAATTTCTACCAATGCATCCCCCGAAAAAGAAGCCGTTTCTTCAGGTCCTACGGAATGCTTAGAACTATCCGTAAGATCTTCAACCGCAATCGAGTTTTCCGGCGAGATAGAAAGATGAATTTGGGAGGCAGAAAGCGCAGCCTTTGCTGCATCGCGTTTAGCCGCTAAATTGCGTAATTTTTTTAGAACCTTGCTTTCGGGTGCCACACATCGGGTGCGCTTTTGCTTGAACACCTCTAATTCCTTTTGGATAGCATCCAGTTTATTGATACGTTTATTGTGAGCATCTACCAACGCTTGCTGATCTAAATAGGCACGAGCCCTATCAATAGCCTTTTGCGCTTCGCTAATGCTTGATCGCTTGTTACGGGCAGACTCTCGCTCTGAACGTTTCTTATCAAGTCGTTCACGGGCGGACTTGGTTTCCTTTTCCAAACCCGCTTCGCTGTCTTGCAAAATTGCAGCCGTTTTTTCGTTCGATGCAATTTGCTCGCGAAGCGTTTTGATCTGAAGAAAACTGTTATTGAAATCGTCGTAGCGCTTTTTGGCTAACGACTCGGTTTCCCGCTTGTTGGACTGCTCGGATTTCAGTTTGTCGAAACGCTCAACCGATGCGCGCATTTCATCGACTGTTTCACGCGTCGCGTCGGCTTCACGTCGAGCCTGCAATCGACGGTGTCTAGCATCGTCGACAGAATGGGCCGCCTCTTCAAACGCTTGATGCTTTTGACGCAACTCCAAGAGCTGTGACCGAATTTCAACCTCACGCTCCTGCAAGTTAACGATCGGGGCCGCAAACTTACCTTTCTTGTAGCCTCCTTTGCTTGTGAAATACTCTAAGAATCGAGCCTCAATCTGTTCTTCGATTTGCCCACCGCTTTCGCCAGACATCTGAATACCCAATGCAGCACGCAAACGTTCGTTTGCACTACCGGAGATTTTATCGATAGCAAGCTCTCCTTGAGGAGCCCAAAGAACTTGAGCGAGTCCCCAATGCTCTTGTTTTGAGAGCCCACGGCCTGGTGCTTCAGCGGCAAGAATTTCACGAATTTTCGTATCCGCATTTCGACTATCCGCAATAGGCTGGAATTTACCGTCTTCCAATCGTGAGAGCTTTGAAGATGCACCGCTTAGAAAAGTCTTCTCCACACGATAGGTCTCAGAGCCCTCGGCGAATTCAATCACAACGGATGGCGTTAGATCACGTCCCCAAGGTCGAACAGATTCGATCTCGTTACCTTTAACATGATGAACATCAAAAAGCCCCCTGCGCATGGCCTCAAACAAAGATGACTTTCCCGTTCCATTCGGCGCATGAATAACATTCAACCCATCCGAAAAGGGACCCAGCTCGACTGCGCCGAGTAAACTACGCCAGTTTGTAACTGCGATACGTTTCAGAATCATAAAGCAGCCTTTTCTTTGAGTTCGAAAAGTTCCAGCAGAGCTCGCGTAGCTACTAACCTAGTTTGCTCATCAGAGCCATTAAAGGCTTGCTGACGGATCGTCTCAGCCGATTCGCGCAAAACCCCTACCGGCAATTCCTCAATCCAAGAATCGTCCTCAGGAGCCGGAGTCATTCTTTCAATCGAAAGAAAACCGTAGAGAAACCGAGTAGTAAGGATTTCATTGAGCAACTCGAGCTCAGCCCGTGCAGACATAAATAAAAGGCCATCCAAACGGATACGAACCAAGCAATTGCCTGGGTCTTCTATTGCTTTCAGTTCGGATGAAAGACGTGCAAGATCATCGGCTTGCGCGATGCTGCGATCCAAAGTTAACCATTTAAGAGCCCCTGTTCTCAAGGATTCGATCTGCGGAACAGCACCTCGTTCAGCGATTTTAACCAAGAGAACGTTGCCACTATCCCGCTCGCCAAACTTTGTAGTTTCATGCGTCCCCGAATAGGCCATTCGGACAATGCCGTCAGATCCCTTGTAGGGAGAAAATGAATGCCAATGACCAATGGCTAGAAAATCCAAGCCTGCTTTCTGAGCCGCATCAACTGGAATAGGATAATCAGGCTCCGCATCCGGCAATCCTTCCACGTTTCCATGGGCTAACCCAATAGCCACCTTATGGGTATCGCTTGCATCTATTGATGACAATGGATTCCGCGTAGAGTATTTCTCCTTGAGCGGGCATGGATACAAAACGCAGTTTTCCAACTCAATCGGCCGGCGATCTCTCAAGACATGAACATGACTGTTTTCTTCCCATACCGGGTGCTCCCAAACTGAGCCCGGAGTCAGTGGATCATGATTACCTGGCGTAATGAATACCTGCCCGCGAAACCTCGAAAGCGTCTCGCCAACCTTGCGGACTAAAGAACGATCCACTGCATTATCCTCGAAGACATCACCCGTGATCAGCAAAAGCTCGATATCTCTTTCTCGGGCCAGCTCAACGATCCGCTCGACTGAATCCAACCGGACATCTCGAACACGTTGCGATGCATCGCCAAGTCCTGCTGCCTTCATTCCGATCTGCCAATCTGCTGTATGTACAAAGCGGATCATTTATCCAAAGTTTCTTTCATTAGTTGCCATACCCCTGATCAATCTCTTGGGATCTTGATTTCTTCGGATAGGTCCTGTAGCGGAAGAATTCCTAGACAGGGCTCTGTCGACAGTTTCTCGGTTGTGCCCTCATCATCGAAGGGTACGATAATGTAAACAAAGTCGCAGCAGAATTTTTCGAGAATCAAGCGGGCCGAAATAACCGTTTTCTCGATATCTCTATGCAGATTGAATTTGCACTCCAACGCGATTCGCTTGCCACTTTGCTCAATAAGGAAATCCGTAATAATCAGCTCTTCTGCACAATCTTGGCGATAGGCGATCTCTGCTTTATCAAGCTCTCGCGCCACAGAACGTTTGAAAGCGATCGACTGAGCTTTCACTTCCATGAATCGGCGTGCCCGCTCTTCTTGAGCCTCTGCATTGGCAGCATCCCCGAAAATAGGAGCAACAGGCAATTCCTCGGTTTCCTTAGTCTCATAAGCGACAATTATAAGCTGCTCTTCCTCTCTAGATTCGCATAGACGCCTCATGAGGCGCGATAGAGTAACCTGGCGAGGCCTGGATTGTCCGGTAACAATCTTGCTGATCGAAGTCGCACTGATGCCGACATCCTCAGCCAATTGATTTCCCGTAAGTCTACGTCGCTCCATCAGATCGCGAATAACAGTTGATAGGTTCTGCACCGGAGAAGAATTGGGGATAAAGTTAAAATACGTCAATAATTTAACTTCTAGAAGAATCAAAACTTAAATTTAGTAATAAAATAGTTCATTAACTAAAATTCACGGTAGTGAAAGTTGTAAATTAGTAAATTTGCTCCGCCAAATAGATGGTAAACGATCTCAGTAATTCAGTATTCTCAAAAACCTAAGCGTCAATTACTCTTGCAGCCATCCCGAGAATCATTAAATTGTCCCGAAAAACTATACTTTTTTGTGACAATAATATTCTCAAATAAATGACTCAATCCATTGATAAAAAGCTACTTAGACGCATACAAGGCAGAGGAAAAGGTTCCATTTGGACTCCAACAGATTTCACTGATCTTGGGGAACGTGCTGCGATAGCGAAAGCTCTGTCCCGAAACACTAAAGCGGGACGCATTAAAAGGATTGCTCGCGGCCTCTACAGCTATCCTGAGAAGCACCCTGTTCTTGGTGATATCGCTCCTTCTATCGACACCATCTCCAAAGCCCTCAAAGGTCGCGATCAGGTACGCCTCCTCCCTTCCGGAGCCTATGCAGCAAATCTTCTTCACCTCTCCGAGCAAGTGCCAGCACGGGTCGTATTCCTATCGGACGGTCCCAACCGAAAAGTCGAAGTCGGCAAATTGGTAATCGAACTGAAGCACGTAACACCCAAACGAGTTGCCGCAGCCGGACGCATGTCAGGACTGATAATGGAGGCCCTGCGCTATCAGGGCGAAAACTACGTGAACGATAATACCATAGGCGCTATCGCCAAATCACTCGGCAAAAAGCAACGCAAGCAACTTATCGAAGACCTGCGCCTCGCTCCCGCTTGGATGCGCCCCCACCTTAAGTCCATAGCCGAAAAGGCAGGAGCAGCTACATGAATACATTCGCCACCCTCCCCGCCAACGAACGGCGCCTCTACTTTCAGCAACATCAAGGTAACCAAGGCATCGATACAATTATCGTAGAAAAGGACTTCTGGGTATGCTGGCTGCTTGGCATATTGTTTCGAACAGAACCCTTTTCGCAAAACTGCGTATTCAAAGGAGGCACATCGCTCTCGAAAGTATACAACGCCATTCATAGGTTCTCGGAAGATATCGACCTCTCGATCAATCCTGGTTTCCTGGGCTGCGAAGAAAGCGCCCTAGAAGACGCCAGCTTATCGAATACGAAGCGACATCAATTGAGCGAAGAACTGCAAACGATCTGCGCCAGCATCGTCGAAGATAAGCTAATGACTCGTCTGGAAACGGAGATTTCCAACATCCTAGACAGGTCAGAGAGCGGCCAACCATGGCTACGCTATGAGCTAGACGGAACAACAAATTCGCCTGTCCTGCTCTTCCACTACCCAACAGACAGAGAGACCAAAGAAGGAGGCTACATTCCACCACGAGTGAAGCTTGAGTTTGGCTCTCTTACCGATCAACGCCCTACCGGCTCGTGCAAAGTAACCGCCATGGTCGACGAGCTCGCCCCAGGTCACTTCGCCGACTGTCGAGCGCAAGTCGTCGCCTTGGAAATAGAGAGAACCTTTTGGGAGAAAGCGACTATCCTCCATGCAGAACACCATCGCCCCGATCTCAGAAAACGGGACCGCTTCTCACGTCACTATGCTGACTTCGCAGCCCTCTGGAAGAATCCCATCAGCCAGAAAGCACTCCAGAGCGACGAACTCCTAAGCCGAGTAGTCCGGCATAAATCTCGCTTCTTTCGTTCCTCATGGGCAAACTACAACACAGCCAAACGAGGGACCTTCAAACTTCTCCCCAAGCCAGAAGCCATCGATAACCTGAAGAAAGATTACAAGGCGATGGAACAGATGTTCTTCAAAACACCGCCACCCTTCGAGGAAATTTTGGATACGCTAAGGGATGCTGAGATGACTCTAAACAAAGTCGAGTAGACAACCCTTAGACCAAGTTCTTTCAATCTAACAAAGCACTTATTCGGCCTGACCCTATAGACAGTATACCTAGACTATTCCCCACCCAAAACCCTGGAATCCTTGTCTGAAAAATTCCGCCTAATCTTATTCAGAAAAAATTTTACCAAGAAGATGGGGCATGCGAAAGCATGAGTCCGAAGGACTTTGAGCAAAGCGAAAACCAATCTGCCATCTCCCACCATTTCCTTAACTGGAAATGCTTTTATACCAATATCGCCAGTCAGTATGAGTTTCGAGGAGCAATCGACAAAATCGATTCGAAGAGATTCAGAGCACGAAAGAAATGTCGGGTATTCTCACTTCGTTTGCAAATTGCGAAGCGAAAGTCGAAGAACATCGTGTAGTCCTCTTTATTCCTCCGATCTATATCCTAGATCAAAGAGGCTAGTTCGCCAAAATGATTTACAACTAGCTTGGACACTCGCCTCTTTGATCCACCTTATTTCACCCTACCTAAAAAACTACTTCAATCGCGAATCCGTTCTCACTTGTGTTCCAATCACTGGAGTCGATAACGAGAGCGTCTTCAGCCTGATTCCATTTCACATCTAGTTCCGACCCAAGTAGTCGAACCGACTTGATGATTCCCGCTTCCTTATTCAAAGCTCGAATACGAACTGTAGATTCAGCCGCCACAAGAGACATCGCATAGACCTTGTTCTCCTTTGCGGTAAACCAAAAATCTTCGTTCGAAAACTCACGTGAAAAGCCATGGGCCGCGCGGTGTCCTGTTCCACTTAAGAGCGCCTCCCTTCCTCCTTCATGAGGAATCGTCCAACGAGTAGTCCCAAAAATCGCATCGGCATTGGTATGAACCCACTCTCCCATTACTCTCAGGTTTGATGAACTTTGCTTTGGTACGTTTCCAGCCCCATCGGGGCCAATATTAAGCAAGTAATTTCCTCCTTTTGAAGTGATATCTACAAAGTAGTAAAGAAGCTCCCTTGGGCTTTTCCAATCGTTATCGTAGGACTTAAAACCCCATGAGTTGTTTGTAGTCCCACAGGTTTCCCAATGCTTTGATAGATTATCCGAAGCAGCCGGAATAACATTGTCCCCCGCATCAAGATAATCTCCGAATTCAAAGCCAACACGGCGATTCAAGATCACATTCGGGTTAATATCGTAAACGAGCTTATAAAACCGAAAAGCCTGCTCCTCAGTAATGTATCCATCTCCATCAAACCAGATTAGACGTAGATCCGGCATTAGTTCCAACAATTCCTTAATTTGTGGATACGCTTTACTCTCCAAATATTCAGCATGGGTGTTGTCCCTCGGGTCCCAGTGATTTTTCCCCTGCATATGTGTATGGATTCCAAGAAGGTCATGACGTTCCTTCATCGTCCAATAGTTTCCATCTGCTCCATCCATCCAATCATTTCCATGCGAATAATACACGCCAAATTCGATTCCCTCCGCTCGGCACGCATCATAGAGTTCCTTGATCGCGTCACCCTCATAGGGAGTCGCATCCACTATATCAAACTCGGAACTAGCCGAATCGAATAGTGCAAATCCGTCGTGATGCTTTGAAGTAATCACCACATATTTCATCCCAACATCTTTCGCCAACCGAGCAATATTCTGAGCGAAAGACTTATCCGGATTAAATGTTTTTGCGAATTCAGCATATTCTTCGCGAGGGATTCGAAAGGTAGACATCAACCACTCCGCCACTCGAGGCCCAGCGTGAGGCGATTCTTCGATACGAGTTCCCTCCCAACTTCCTCCTGCTTGCGAGTAAAGTCCCCAATGAATGAACATTCCAAATCGAGCTTCCTTAAACCATTTAAGGGCCGCTTGTTTCTCTGGAGATTCATGCATCATCTGCCATTCCTCATCAAAGTGCCCACTATTCAGCGGGTTAGAATGATGAGGCACAATACGAACATGAGAAATCGAAGCCTCAGCCTTGAGGGACAAAGTCTGCTGGCCGACTTCTTTGAAAGTCACCCATTTTGGAAATTCTGATACGATCCCAGATTCAAGAACGTAATCTCGCTCGAGCTTGCCATTCAGTTCCTGGCCTCCGACCTCGATCGTTGCCACGCTTCCTTCACTTGAGCCATCACTTAAGACCTGTAGCACATATCGTCCGCCCTTCTCTAATTCAAAAGACCATTCTAGACTTCCTGAATTTTGCTGGGCATCCTCAACATCTAGAAGGATCCAATGCGATGCCGGAAACGGAAGTTCCGCACCCGTTTTTTCGTCACAACCTCCTAATAAAACAGCGCACCCTCCTAAAAGGAGCGCAATAATAGCAGAAGGAATACGAGGCTTAAGAAAATATTTCATATACAAAAAAAGGGGGGGGTAACGCTTAAAAGTTATCTTTCTTCAAAATCAGAACTCACAATTAAATTTCCGCTCTGCAAGTTTACGAACCACGCAGTGGTCGACTCAGGTAGAGTCGCAGCAGCTACCCACTTGTCCGATACCTGCTCCAGCGAAGCGGGTGTCTGATTCCATTTTCTCAGACCGGTGAAGCCCGTATCCGAGGTCCAGACTAGAACGGCTCCATCAATTGCTTTAGTTGTTTTAAACTTCACGCTATAACGGTCGCCTACTAATTCAGATTTTGTCTGCTGGGACCAAATCGCTCCGTCTCGGACAATGCTATCTGCAAACGCATAGCTATCATCTGGTCGCCACCCAGCTCCATGCCCGTGTTTCATCCCAGGGATAAGAGTTACGAGACGGGGCCCCGAAGCTTTTCGGTACGAAGCAGCCAAGGCATCCATCGGAAAGTGTTTATCACCTGGCCATGACAGCCACTGAACAGGCATTTTCGCGTTTTCTAATCGAACAATCGGATCCCATACTTTTTTGTAGAGCCTATTCGAACCGAGCGCTTTCTTGTATTGATTCTCTGAATCGTATTTATGCCCACAACCATAAGTTGGTATGGCAAAAGCAAAGCGATCATCGATCCCAATCACAGTACTTGTAATCACGCCCCCCCAAGAGATTCCCATTATTCCAATTTTACTCGCGTCAACCTCCGGCAATGAGTGCATCAACGAATTTGCTAACACGGTATCCGCCACAGAATGATACATCCACTGATCTTCAATTGGTTTCGACGAATCAGCGTAGATACCTGTGCGATGGGGCCCTGCCCAAGCATGCTTTTTCCAAGCCTTTTTGCCTGACACTTTTTCGTCTCGTTCGTTCGTCTGTCCTTCAACTGCGATGCTGATTGCAGCATATCCACGATCCACCCAACGAGTAACCCAATCATTGAACGCGGATCCGCCACCACCGTGTACCAATACGATCCCAGGCACCTTATTTTCGACCGATGCTCCTTCGGGAATTTGTATCAGAGAAAAAACTCGCGTAGATTTTCCCTCGTAATCCAAAGCGTCAAAATAAATCTTGCGCATCTCGCCTGGAGTAATCTCGAACGGGTCTCCATCCTCGTTTCTAACAAGCGGTGCCTCGAGTTCGCCAAGGGCGATTATCTTTGAACTCGCATCGCGCAGCTCCTTCTTTGTCCAATCCTTCGCTTGAAGGATCGGACTCAAAAAGCACATTGCAACTACGAGACTAGTAGTTATTTTTCTGATATAAGAATTTTTCATTTTATAATGATTTCAATTCCATTGAATATCAGCCTCTTTCGTCTCCAAATCTACCACAACAGACGCATGTTTATACTCGCGCGACAATTTCCAACCGTCTCGCTGCATTTCACCGAGAGGCTCGCCTAGTGGTTTATCGAATTCCGGGTACCATTCCAAACATCCGTTTTTCATACGGTATCCCCAGTTGTAGATAAAATAGCAGTTTTCCTGAGCTGCAGCCAAAAAACAGGCTAGCGGAAAAGTCAGATTCTCCCTCGCGATCTCCTGCTTCTCTTCGAGGGGCTTCATCATCGCTTCTTTATCAATAAAGGTAAATCCAGACCACCCTTTCATCACCACTATTTTACCAGCCTTTCCTGCACGTTCCATTTCCAGGATATCTTTAAGCATCATCTCCTTAGATGAGCTCTGAAAGTATCCAAAATGTTCAATCATCGCAGCATCGGTGAACTCTGGAAAATCATAGCCCATCGACCAATGAGGCGTAGAGCGAATACCGTTGTAGACAATAAGTTTGTCATCACCTATCTTTTCGCGAGTTTCACGAATAATATCATGCAATCCCTGCTGAATTGCATCGTATTTATCATCTCCCCACAATTTTCGATTTGCTTGGTTTTCAACCTGAGGGAAGGCATCCATGAATACACCATCCGAACTTCCATTAATCACGGCCTCAGCAGCGACATCAGTCCACCAATCACGAAACTCTGCATTAGAAAGATCATAGCGCATCAACTGCCCATTCTTTAGATCGAGTTCTCCTTCCTCTGTCCGCAACCACCACTCCGAATGCTTTGCGTACTCGTCATGAGACTCATACATTGGATAATCCAAAAAGGTATTCCAGTAGAAGATTACCTTCATCTTCGGATTTAACTTTTTAAGCTGCTGAGCTTCAGCTTCAATCCCGGCTTCGGTCCCACCCAATTGATTGCTTGCGTGACCTTTTTCTAAACAAATGAAATTGGATCGCGAGGCGACAAACTCAGCCTCAGCCTTAGTCAAAAGACTCTCGCTTTTTCCGAAGTGAAAGGCAATCGGTACCGTATCCCAACTGAACTCAGGATATCGATTTTCGTTTGCTTGAGCAATCGAGACAAAAGCAAACAGCGCTGACAATATGATCTTCTTTGTCCCCATAAGGCCTCCCTCTATCGACGTTTTACCACAGCGTAATAGGCCCCAATCACATCCTCATGTTTTGGTCCTGTTTTAAAGGTTGCTCGGAATTTCGTAGGACCTTTCGCCAAATCCAAAGTAAAATGAATCCCTTCATTTGACTCACCCACAACCTTTTCTTCGTAGTAATCTCCGACATACAAGATAGCTTTCGTTGCTCCGATACTACGACCTGCTGGATCTCGGTAAGCAGTCAGTCCCATAACTGATCCGCCGGGCTCCAATTCTGCGTTGATCGCTGCATTCACTCCCGGAGGATAACGTCGGAGTTCCACATCGTAAGTACCCGCCTCTTCTACATCGATTGCCCAATAACCATGAATCTTTTCCCCTCGACGAATGTGACCCTGATTCCAAGGAGAAACAGGAGCATCAGTAATCCAGTCGTGAGCGTTCAAAACCACTGGATTCTCCTCATCGTAACCGATTCTCAAACGCTCTTCTTTGACAAAACTTGGAGATATACTAGCCCACCATTTGTCGTATTCTGATCTTAGCGACGCAACGACTTCTGGGTTCGCCGACGCAATATCCTTAGCCTGTGCCGGATCAGCCTCGATATCGTAAAGCTCTGTGCCATTTACAAGACGCCAACGCTGCGTCATAATAGATGAGTCTTTCCACTTGATTGGATCTACAACACGCTGTGAGTCAGTAATAATCGCTCGATCCACCCAAGGTGTCGGGTTTTCGTAAATCAAAGGGGACAAGCTTCGGCCATCGAAACTGTAATCCATAGGGATTTCCAATCCACACAGGTCCATCAAAGTCGGTAAAACATCAATATGCGATGTGAGCGTTTCGATGTCTCGTCCCTTATCTAGGTTACCGTCGGGCCAATACATAAAGAAAGGTACACGGTGCCCGCCATCATATGGCGTGCCTTTTTTCCCACGCATCCCAGCATTGTATACATTATGCCCCGTGGCCGTCCCATTATCCGTCATGAAAATAAATATTGTATTATCGGATACGCCTTTCTTTTCTAGGTAAGAACGCAATGCTTTCACATTGTCGTCTATATTGTGGATCATTCCAAAGAAAATTTCTTCCTCTGGCGTTAGCCCCTTGCCTTTGTACATATCCCAGTACTCTTCTGGGCAGTGATAAGGCAAATGCGGTGCATTCGGAGCGATATAGGCAAAAAATGGCTTCTCCGCCTCTATGCTCTCTCCAATAAATCGCTTCGCTTCGCTAAAGAACACATCCGTGCAAAATCCTTCGAATTTCTCAGGCACTCCGTTGCGAAAGTAAGTATCATCAAAATAAGAATTATCCCAAAAATCAGGGGTCTGCCCCACTCCTCCACCGGCATGACGCACCACATCCTGAAAACCGCGATCCTCCGCACGGTAAGGATACGAATCTCCGAGGTGCCACTTGCCGTACATACCTGTCGCGTAGCCGCTTTCCTCAAAAACTTCACCCATCGTCTTCGCCTCTATTCGCAGCATAGAACGCCCCATAATCGTATGCCAGGGTCCCGCTCTGTTGGTATAATGCCCGCTCAACAAGGCCCCACGGGTTGGCGAACACGTTGGACTCACATGGTAATCTGTAAAACGAGTGCTCTCTTGATAAAGAGCATCTAAGGCAGGGGTTTGAAGCACCGGATTTCCAGTACATGACAAATCCCCATAACCTTGGTCATCTGTCAGGATAAAAATGACATTCGGTTTTTCTTGAGCTGCCCATAAGGCAGAACAAAGCGAAAGCAAAAGCGTGAATCTAAGATATTTCATTACTTGAGTAAGTGATTTTTCGTTACAGGGAGATTTGGGGAATGAAACAGAATTTGAGACATTGATCAGTAAGTCCACCTTTTTAACATTTCAAAAATCTAGTATGCGACAATCGGCTTCAAAGAAATGGATTTCAATTTAGCTGTTTCTATATTTCCTTCTAAGCACGACACCGCTACCTTGTATTTACCAGGGCTTGAAAAGTTTAACCACCCAATTGGGAATTCCTGATAGTTGTGCGAAGAATTTTGTTCGTTTTGTATGCTTTCTCCACCGACAATTTCTGCACCCCAGACCAACCGACCACTTCCAGCGTAGTTCAGGCTCACTTGATAGTCTCCTGGCTCCAAAACTTCAACCTCCCAAACAACCTTCCCTTTTGGGCTCCAATTACTCGCAGGATGCACGCGTATCCATTCTCCAAATTTCTCCATCCATCGATCATTGATAATCTCGACACCCTTGACTTCCCCGAAGTCTGCGAAAATCTCTGTGCTCCCATTTGGATCAAGGCCAAAGGTCTTATCAACGACGGCCTCCCCAGTAAGTTCGATTTCAATGACAGAGGCCAACGAATCAGGCGCGACAACCGGTAGATCCAAAACAGTCCAATCTTTGACTCTATCAAATTCGATTGATTCGGACTTCTCCGAGCCAAGTAAGCTGACCGACTCAATGCGCGTCTTCAATCCAGGTATATACAACTTCCCCGAGCTCGGCCAATCAAAGACTGAAAGGCAGAGTTTATTCCCATGAACCGTAACATCTCCCCAAGGGAAAGCACGTCCCCAAGGAGACGGTCCCGCTTCGTAAACAACTCGAGGGTAACGTTGAATCCAGCTCCCAGCTTCTCGCAAAGACCAAGCAGCGCGCTCCGGCACAGCACCGACACTATCCGGACCAATATTCAACATGTAAGTACCGCCACGAGCGACACACGCAATCAAGCGATTCAAAATCTTCTTTGGGGATTTCCAGTTTTCGTCATACCAAGCATACGCCCAGGAATCATTTGTCGTATCCACACTTTCCCACATCCCCTCGACGTTTCGATGTGGAACTTCCATATCGCCCAATGTTTGGTAATCGCCTAAATTGTGCCCAGCACGCCCAGAAACAAGGGCATTCGGTTGGTTCTTGCGCACGACGTCCACAAGCTGCTCGACATACTCTTTCGCCATATTACCTGGTGTATCGAACCAAATAAGCTCAATCGGACCATACTCGGTAGTTAGCTCCTCAACCTGAGGTAAACACTTCTTTATAAAATAATCGTCGAAGGTCGCCGAGTTGCCATTCTCATCAACTTCCGGTCCGCCATTACCTCCAGGAAATGTCCAGTCTTGGTTGTGAGAATAATAGAAACCAAAACCTAGTCCGGCGTCGCGACAAGCAGCCGAAAGCTCCTTCATTGGATCGACTCTCCACGGCGTTGACTCCACGATATTAAAATCGCACGCCTTGGAATCATACATGGCAAAACCATCATGGTGTTTCGCGGTAATCACGATGTACTTCATACCCGCATCCTTCGCGAGTTGTACGATACCACGCGCATCAAACGAGGTCGGATTAAAAGTCCCAGCCAAACGCTCGTATTCGTCAACCGGAATACCGGCCATTCTCGGATTCATGATCCACTCACCGATTCCGTAGTAAGTCTTTCCGTCGACCTTATTGGCCAATTGAGAATAGAGCCCCCAATGAATGAACATCGCATAGTTTCCTTCGTCAAACAACTGACCTCTCTCGGCATTATCTGCTCGTAACTTAACAGACTCCTCACCCCATAATTCATCCATATCTTGAGCATGACTCAACTGGGCGCTGCTCGTCATTGCGAAGGCAGATAATGCTATTAAAAATATTCGATTCTTCATTCTTATCATTTTAAAATTCTGTGGGGCCCTAGCCAATCTCCATAAATGCACTACAAAAACGCTAAACTCACCTGTTACGCTCAAGAGCTATTTTATCAGTGCTCCACCTACAGCGAATCGTTCTGGGCATGCAGATATACTATCAACTCTATGTGGCTCTGATTTCATTCAATGGCAGGTGGCGGGGTTAACTATAAAGAAATGCCGATGAGGTACAAAATGGGCTATTCTTCACGAATTCTCCAACCCATTCAGCAACCTTCAAAGACAAGGTTTCCTAAGATTTTCCAACAACTCGTAGGTAGTAAAAAAACCCAAGCCGTTGAAAACCCTTTCAATTTAGCAATTTAGCTAGGCCATGCCTACCCCCTTTTCAAAGGGTAGTCGTTTCATGCGACTACCCCGATTCCGAAGTAGCTGATATGAGGCCCAGACGATAAGGCGCTGTCCACCAATGTTTTCCCCTCCAACAAAAGGCTCTTCAAAAAGAAGAACCCCACCGGTAACGATCAAACTACAAGAACAACTCTTACCATTCGAGCGAGGTCCAAATAATCCGTTTCGGAGTGGGGATAATCCGTCATGGAGTGGATCTGAGGTAAGAGATTATGCGATAAAGCCCCCCCTTGAGAAATCATCACCAACACAACGAAATGCTCTAACCGCATTCCATGGTAATGATTTACCAAGAATAAGATAAACTACAAACGATGAATACAAAATCCTACACTCCTTGCAAAATTGCCGTTCTCGGAACAGCCGTCTCTCTCTTGGCTAGTCCGATATTTGGCGACACCTCGGAAAACAAAGTGCAACTAGAAGAAGTCGTCCTCACTGCAGACGATTTTTCAATTGGTGATTTGATTTCCACCGAGGAACTCGAGCTTATACAGCCCACTAGTTTGAGCGAGCTCTTCGATGGAAGCCAGGCAATCCACGTTAATGGTGGGAAAAGCCAAGGCCAACAGATTTTCATAAACAACCTTGAATCAACACTCGCCAACGTAACGATCGATGGCGCTGTTCAAGGTAATATCTATCACCACACGGCTCAAGTAGTCGTCGAGCCAGATCTCCTTAAAAAAGTAGATTTAGTTGCAGGCGCAGGCAGTGCATTGGATGGTGCAGGTGCGCTTGCCGGTGCAATCCGCTTCGAAACAAAGAACGCTTTCGAGCTTCTAGATGGCAACCAAGTCGGCGGGCAATCCAAAGTTAGCTACTACTCCAACGGTGAAGGATACAAGCTCTCTCAAAGCTTGTATGGCCAGCTATCCGACTCTTGGGCAGCCATCATCGCAGGTTCTTACACCGATCGCGATACATTTGAGGACGGCAGCGGGAGGGACATCGAAAACTCCGATTACACCCGTGATAGCATCTTCACAAAGGTGACAGGCAGCTTCTCTGGAAACGACGAATTCAATTTCAGCGCTGAATCACTCAGTGATGAATTCATCTCCTATGATCGCGTCAATATCAACAATGAGGTTCTCGGCTCGACCGGCCGTCCACTCGGTCTCTTGCAGAAGCAACACATGGAGAGAAAAACAGTTACCTTGAGCTACGATACCAACCCAGAGGATATCGAGTGGCTCAACTTAGAAACAAGTATCTACAACAATCTTCAGGACAACCAACGCCTTGAACAAGGAGTTGGTGGAGAACTCGAATCAACCGGTCTTGACGTACGCAACACAAACGACGCTGGAATGTTCTCAGTGACTTACGGTTTCGATTACCGCGACGAAAAGGGTACCATGTATGGCGACTGGGAGTCTCTCGATTTTGGACCAGATTACGCAGCAAGCGAAACGACGGAAATTTACGGTCTCTACGCTCAAAGCACAATCAAAGCTAGCGAGCAGATTAAGGTCACATTCGGCGCTCGCTTTGATCAATACGATCACGAGGCCAAAGACGGGACAACATTCGAATCAAACAAGGTAAGCCCAAATGCAGCGATCACCTTCCAAGCAACCGAAGACCTCAGCTTCACTGCCGGCTATGCAGAAGCTTATCGTGGCGTCTCTACCCGCGATCTCTTCGCATTTCGCAAACCACCAGAAGGAACCGACGGTGAAGAAGCCGACACATTCAAGCTCAGCTTCGACTTCGACAATGGTACGATCTTCGCAAACGGCTACTACTTCGACCAGTCGATAGACAACTATGTTTACCCAAGCGGTTGGGGATCCTTTGGAGATATCAAAAACGATGGCTATGAACTTAACATAGGAGCCCGCTTCGAACAATTCCACGCGTCCCTTGGTGTCTCAGATTCAGAGCCTAATGTTGAAGGCTACGAATACGACGACGACTATGGGATAGTCGTAGCAGGTCGATATTGGCTCACAAAATTCGGCTACAGTTTCGACGGCGACATTCCAGTTCAAATCGAGTGGGTCTCCGAATTCCGTGAAGGCATAGACGAAATACTTCTTCCTGGTGGGGGTGAATGGGCAGCGCGTGCAGAGAAGGCGTCATACGACGTTCACAGTATCCGCGTAAGAGTTGACGCTCCATTCGCAGAAGGCCTTTCATTCAATCTTAATGTCGAGAACCTCTTCGACGTAACCTACCAAGATCACACAATCTACGCTGACAATGGCCTTAACAGCAACGGCCGCGTGATCAGCGTGATCGGTAGTTACAAGTTCTAAGATTAACGGGCACATTTTAATCAAGGGCGGAAAGGCAGAGAGCATTCCGCCCTTTTTTGTACAATACTCCCAGACCAATGGTGATATAGATCGATCTTAACCCTACGGTGAATCACACCGACAACACACCAAATTTCGAAAAATCATATTCTGGATACACCTTTTGTCTCTCGAATCATTTTCAGCACCGTCATCGCAGTCACGTCGATCACAGGAATCGCCATTGCACTTGAGGAAGAAATCCTAAAGTGGGTCGACAGGAAAAGCCGTAATCTGCAGTCCTACTCTAGTCTAAGCTTGAACCCAGCTACCAACTGTTCCGGCAATGAATCCGGGAGCTCTATCCTCAGCCCTTCGCTCGAGCGAGACCATTGAATCTCTTCTTCAGAACCTAGCATCTGAACTCCAGAAATCTCTTTGTCCAATAACCCACCCTCAGCGAGGGTTTTGACGAGAATATCGCTTGTAGGCGTCGCGAGGACAAAAACGTAAAGATTCCCATCCTTGGTCGTAAAGCGGATGTCTTCTTGGGAATACGCTCGAATATTTTCTCCCTGCCGGCCCGTTTTGATTTCGAGTGGTCCTTCTCCATACGTTTTCCAGGGACGGGAGCCATAGATGCCCTCGCCGCAAGTCTTTAGAAAATCTCCCACTGCTGTGATATAAGCCGCTTGATTCTCAGGTAGAGTGCCATCGCCACGAAGAGCGACATTTAACATAACGATTCCGTTCTTGCTGATCGCGTCTACTGCATTGCCTACAAGCACTGGAATACTCATACGATTCACAGCATCCTTGCGATAAAACCAATTCCCAGAAACGTCCGTCGCCCACATCCACGGCTCTGGCTGAATAACGCCCGAACTTCCCCTCTCAAGGTTATAAGTGAATGCTCTTCGATCCATATTTCCGTTCTTGAAAGACAATACAGTCGTTTGCTTCCCTTCGTTTTCTTTGAGATCACGATTAATGTAGTCGGAGAACAATTTCACTCCTAAGCTCTTTCCCGTGTCTTCGCTTGGGTAAGGCGAGTCATTATTGAACATATCGGGATCGTACTTATCGATCAGCTCCCAACAGCGGTCGTACCAATGCTCATTCCAACTATCCTGACTCGCATATTTTTTAGGATCGTAATCCATATTGAAGAGAGTCCACGCATCAGTACCAGGTTTCTGATACTGACGAGCCGTCGCAAAAAACCGAGGAGACCAATAGAGGTGCGTAGAAACTCCGAACTTCAAGCCATACTTACTGGCTGCGTCTTTCCACTCTTGAATCGTATCGCGCTTCGGCCCCATATCGACCGCATTCCAAGGATGAAACGAATCGTACATATCAAAATTGTCATGATGAGTCGCAACCGGCATTATGAACCGAGCTCCGTTATCTTTAAAAAATTTCACTAGTCCTTCCGGATCCCAGTTCTCTGCTTTTAGAAAAGGAACAAGTTTTTCGTATCCATATTCCGAGGGATGCCCATACCTCTCGGTATGAAAATCACTCAGAGCCTGACTCATTCTTCTTTGTCCGTCCTTCTCTCCTTCAATCGGTCCGTACATTCTACGTCCATAATGAGACCCGTCGTTCGGACGATTTTCATCCGTACCCGATGGAACTCCCCAGTGGGTCCAGACTCCAATTTTCCCATCAACAAACCACTGAGGGACGTTATAATGCTCTACCATCGACTCCCACGTCGGCTCAACTTTCAATTGTTGTTTTGAATGGGCGCACCCTGCACAAACCACATTCAGAACAACAACACTAAATATTTTACCAAATCTATTCATGTCCATTACTTACATACACATTAAAATCTAATAAAAATTATCAATCCACCGGCACAAGCTCCAGTCCTTTAAACTTAAACTGGCTGCTCATACCGATCGTCGTCGTCGGATAAACAGAAATTGTCTGCACGCCAGTCTCTAGAATCTCTATTGTACTATCGTGTTCCTTCCGCACCAATCGACCAATATTCCCTTTCGCTTCAAGAGACACTGAGTCACTTACTGTAGATAGCTCGTAGACAAATTTCGAGTTCCCATTATCTTCACTTATCACCTTAAAGCGTCCGGGGCTCTTCACATTGACAGTCCACACCAAGCCTTGCTTCGTGTTCTCTCCCCAGCGGTGTGTCACTTCATTTTCGTAATCGTAACTTATACGGCGAATCGCAAACTCGCATCTCGAAACAGGGAGCGTAATCACACCATTATCCGCTTGCTGCAAAGTCTCATCAACAACACGTGCAATCTCGTCTTCGATCTCAAGCACAACGACTGTTATGCGAGGTTGTATTAACTCCTCTGGTACTTTAATACGGAGACTCGAATAATTTTGGTCAACATACAGCGATCGCTTCTCCGTATCTGCTAAGCAATAGGCATTCGTAACCGTTGAAAGCAACCCATCGAGCTCGGCCTTGCCATCTTCCAATTCCTTCAAATGCAAATAGATTTTCCCCGGCTTGCTTGTTATCGCGTAGGGAGGGAATTTCAACGGACTCGGGTCTGCACCATATATAGCCTCTCCGTTGACCTCCAACCATTCTCCAATTGCCCGCAAGCTATTCACTTGTGACTCCGGAATCGTCCCATCTGGCCGAGGTCCTACATTCAATAAATAGACGCCTCCATAGCAAACGATTCGACACAGGCTGTATACGAAATCCGTGTATTCTTCAGAACGGTCGTTCTCGCCTCCGTAGGTCGTGTACCCCCAACCTCGTTGCGTAACCGACTCATGGGTCTGCCAAGGCACCTTCAAATCAGGTAACCAAGTTGCAGTACTCACACTTGGTGTTTTACCATTATCGATCGATACATCAAAATGCCCAAACCCTTGACCGAGCCTTGAATTGACCAAAGCGCCTGGTTGGTTTTTCCCAACGATATCCATCATTTGTTGACACTTTTCGTCATCCATCTGAACCGGAGTATCAAACCAAACCATAAAGATATCGCCGTAGTTTTTCGTCAGCTCTTCTACCTGAGGAACGGCCTTGGATTCAAAATAGGCATCGAATTTGTCTTGGGGCTTCGTGAGCCCTTCGAAGTCCCAGCTATTTCCAAATGCTCCTTCCTCGTGCCAGTCCTGACTCTGCGAATAGTAAAACCCGAGATTCATATCTCGCTCGGCACACTCAACTGAAAGTTCCTTCAAAATATCACGCCCAAACCCCGCAAAATTCACAAGATTATACGGGTTATCAGAATCATACATAGCAAACCCATCGTGATGTTTAGCCGTCACTACGATAAACTTCATCCCAGCCTGCTCGGCAATATCCACCCACTCAGAAGCATCAAACCGATCAGGTTTAAAGAGCCCTGCCGCGTGCTCCTCATAATCGCTTATCGGAATTTCCCCCCGACGCATGATCCACTCAGCTGCAATTTCTCGATCATTCCAAACGCCACCCAACTGAGCATAGGGACCAAAATGCACGAACAAACCAATTTTATCATGATAGAGCTTCTTCATGTTTTCCCGTATTTCAGGAATATAAGCTGAGGAGTCAGTTTTTCCGAAATCTACCTTGCCCCCAGTTTGAGTGATGTAATCAACCGAATTGATATCATCTGTTTTTTGGATACCCATTTTTGACACATCCAATTCCTCAATCCCTAGAGCTAAGGCTGGGCTATCAGGGCGAAATCTGAAATCACCTTTAGCAGGATCGACGAACAAAGGATCGCAAAATCGGCTACTTTGTTCTTTTCCGATCGCCCGCATTTTTTCAAAATGGGCATCCATCCATTTAGAGTTGTTAGGATTCCAATACAAATTGGAATTCATTTCTGTATCGGTAACTAAAGGATGCCCATCCTCCGTTCGTTCGATTGGGCGTTCACCGTAGGCATTCCCTCCACTTGGATGGGACATTATTATATTATTTCGAACTTCCGATCCAGTAACCCGTGTCCACTCGAAACTCACGTAACCCCATTTCGGAGACGTTAGGGGAGCCACAATAAAATTGTTTATGATATCATTGATGCCTTTCGAAGCGATTCCCGCCGAAAACCCATAATTGTTATATAGTACATTTCCATAAATTAGAACCTCATGCTGATCGTCATCGCAACGTATCGCAGCAGGCAATGAATGTTCATAATTGTCGTGAATATAATTGTAACGTACGATATTTCCGGTTCCTGCGCCAGACACGTAAATAGCGTTTCCATCAGAGAGCTTTTGGACCGAATGCGTAATCTCATTGTATTCTAAGAGATTATACCGTGCATGATTGTACTTTTCGCGAACTTTCCAATTCTCGTAACTCTCCCGAATATTTACCTTATCTTCTTCCAGGATTTCGTCATGACGCACGGTCCGTCCCCCTTCTCCATCAAGATTCCGATCAGGTTCGACTCTGTTAGTTATCAGTACCGCAGCATAACCACTATGATGAACATAATTATGAGCGATGCGGTTACGGCCGCTTTGCCACGCCCAAATGCCAGGGGAGTGCCAGGTGATCTCGCTAAAGTGATGAATATGGTTGTTTACGATCTCATTATGATGATTCACATCTTTGCTCCCGGGACCATAACCAGCCAATAAGATTCCCGCTTCCCCTAAATGCGAAAACTCACAATTCTCGACTCGGTTTCGCTGCGCGTGAAGATCCATACGAAAACCAGTGCCTCCTGAATCTATAAACCGACAATCCGTTACTCGACAATCTTCCGTCCCTCGGAATCGCAACATCGCAGTTGGGCGATCGAACATATCCCAATCATGCTGCATTCCCCAACCCAATCGGCTTTCATCCGATGTCCACGCCCAACGATCTGCGTGTGTGAAAGTAAGACCCGAGAATGCGATCCCCCTTACCGGTGTATCTGTCGGACCTTCGTAATCGATCGATCCTTCAACGCGGATTAATTCGGACGTAGTCGGTGCTAGGATACCATGTGGCGATCCATCGGAAGCTGGATTAAGAGGCCACAAATAGATTTTTCTCGTTTGGGTATTTACAACCCATTCACCCGGTTCGTCCAAGGCTTCCAAAATATTCTCGACCCACACAGACGATCCACCCGGGTTATGAACCCACGGAGGCAGCTTATCCATTTGGTAAGTCGCAGACACTCCAGTCGTGGCAACCCCAGCTTCTTCATCCACGGATGCCAAGGGTAGCATATTAATAACCCAAGGCCGATAAGGCCTTACTTGGATTTCCACGTCTTCCAAGTTATCCCAATCTTTCAATGCTCCCTTTGGAAAATAAAGTGTCTTTTTGTTTCCCTCTTTACGAGGAGCAAACCCACTATTACGGGCACGCGTCAATCGCCCTTGTTCATCAAAGAGCGTATAGAAACGGTCCAGCCCCTCTGGCATATCCGCGACCCATACATTGCCCAACGATTCAGTTGGCATCCCAGATGGAACCGTATCCAATTGCTTCCACCCTTTAATTGGGACTCCTCCACTCACAATCGGTTTCTCGCCTGGATAAGCGGCAATTGTTAAGTATGCCGGCCCCGTTTGAGCCCCCGCTCCAGCTACATCAAAATCAATGGGCTCCAAATCCAAAGGCGACCCATCTTTCAAATTCAAAACCAAAGTCTCGTTAAGTTGATGACGGCCTTCACGCAGGTAAATAGTCACAGGCTCACTCGCTCCCTTTTCTCTCAGGTCTCTTGCAGCCTTTACAGCATGAGGAAGCGACACAAAGGGTCGCTCAATACTTCCATCTCCCGACCTATCTACATTTGTGGATACATAAAATTCCGCTCCATTTATCTGCCCTCCCAAAGTCAATAAAAAGAGTGATAGCGTAATTCGTCTCAAAAACTGATACATTCTAATCATTTTCATTCTAATATCTCCGTGTTTCACTTACAGGTCAGTTGAAAGCTTTTCTATGTACACATAGTAGGCGGGATGTACTCGCCCTTCGGAATCAATCAGCTGAGCCTCCATATCATACTTCCCTGCTGGAATCGTGGCTTGAAAGACAATCTCCTCAGCTCCCGCTTCGATTTTTTTACTTGTATTAATATTGGCCACATAAAGGTAAGCTGTTGCGAAATCAGACTTCACACTTGCTGGGAATGTCCGGTCGAGCTCTCTCCTCTTCTCCTCAGCTGGGAAAGTCGCGTTAATATCCAATCGACTCTCACGAGGGAAACGACGAAGACTGATTTGATACTGGCCCGTTTCCGCGAATTCTATTTTCCATCGCCCTGTAGATTGAGAGGCAACAGCTGCTCCATACTGATGCCAGCCGTGCCCGTGCTTACCAGTAAACATATCATGAGCGGATATTCGGCTTGGATTTTCTGAGGAGGAACCAACCTTTATATAAGCATAACGTTCGTTCACGTCATCATCCATAAAAGATTGCCACCATCCTTCATAGCCAAGGGCCAAACGTGCAGCTACTTCAGGATTCTGCTCAATCACATTCGTTACCTGCCCGAGCTCCTCGGTGACGTTATACAATTCCTTCCCATTGACTAAACGCC
Source organism: Puniceicoccaceae bacterium K14 (assembly GCA_022538095.1). Lineage (GTDB taxonomy): Bacteria > Verrucomicrobiota > Verrucomicrobiia > Opitutales > Opitutaceae > JAKYXN01. Next base: position 117,694 of record JAKYXN010000006.1, read on the forward strand.
AATCCTGATCCATAACCACATAGTCCTTATACTTCACCAAATTCTGCATACGTTGTGTATCCATCTGAAGAACTCGATTAGGCCATTCCGCTTGGGGATCATCAAAGAATCGGCTAAAACTCACCCCATCCAGTGGTTTGACGGGTTCGAAGTCCAATCCTAGAAGCTCAACGAAGGTAGGGAGCACATCATAGTGAGCAACAAGTCGATCAACATCGACCCCACCCTCAACTTTACCCGCAGGCCAACGAACAAAAAAGGGAACTCGGTGCCCTCCTTCGTAAACACTCCCCTTACTTCCTTTGAGACCGCCATCAAAAATACGGTCTCCTCCTGCTGTTCCGTTGTCGGTGGTAAAAATAAAAATTGTATTTTCGCGCAAGCCTAACGCCTCGAGCTTATCGTCTAAGCGTTTCACATTATCATCGATGTTGGTGATCATGCCATAGAATCGCTGAAAACGCTCTGGCAAGTCCTCAACATCTTGATACAAATTCAAATACTCCTCAGGGACATTGTACGGGGCATGGGGAGCATTGGTCGAAACGTAACAAAAGAAAGGCTTGTCCTGATTATCATCGATAAAACGTATCGCTTCATCGAAAAAAACATCCGTGCAATACCCTTCATAGCTTTCCAATTCACCGTTACGCCAATAGGTGTCATCAAAGTAATCGTTGCCCCAATAATCCGGCCCTTGAGTAATTCCGCCTCCCCCATGGCGCACGACTTCGTGAAATCCGCGATCCCCCGGGCGAAATGGATAATTATCTCCAAGATGCCATTTCCCAAACAACCCGTTTGTGTATCCATTTTCAGCTAAGACCTGAGGAAGCAATCTCTCATCCTCGAAGAGTAACGAACGCCCGGTTATTGTATGAAACGCATTGACCCGGTTGCTGTGTCTCCCAGTCATCAAAGAAGCGCGACTCGGAGCGCATGTTGTCGAAACATGGTAGTTGGTAAAGCGAATCGATTCGTCGTGCAATTTGTCAAGATTGGGCGTCTTGATGATCGGGTTTCCTCGAGACCCCAAATCCCCATATCCCTGATCGTCAGTGATGATCATCACTATATTCGGAAGCGTCTTTTCCGCCCCATTCACACTCGCATTCGATAAAAACAAATAGACCAAAACCGTTAGGCAGGCCTGTATTGGTTTTAATAAAATGCCTTTACTTAAGCTGGCTCTGATTTTCATAGGGAATTTAATAACACGCACAAACGAGGGGGTTCGCATAAAATCAAAATTCTAAATTCTGACTTATGTAGGACGAAGAAAGGTAAACAGGGTAGAAAAGGTTTTATCCTATCAATATTACTCTATCATGCCTATCCCCTGTTTGGATGGTAAACCCAATCCTACAACCACCCAATCGAGCTACCAAATGATGGGAAATGAATTTGGGAATACTGTTACAGTACGAAAATTCAGATTTGGTGGAGCCAGGTCGCTTCCTCCAAAACAGTATTGCTTTTGATTCTTTGGGATAAGATGGAACGCGAAGTCAAAATTCTCGATAGAACGAATTCAGGATCCCCATCACTTTTCGTGCCCTCTAATGAGTATCTTTAGGAACCAGAAAACTGATCAATAAATTGCGGCACCTAAATATTTGCTTGTTTCAATTTGGATTAGCGATGGCAATGCTTCCCTTGTCATCGACCTATTGGCATTTGATCCCTCATTGGCCAAATGCATCAGTAGCGTTCGACAGAGCCCCTCCCTAATCATTAGCATGAAGAAATTCGCACAAATATCCCTATTGTGGGTTGGCTTAGCTTACTCATACCTCTACGGCAACACTTCCACCCAGGTCACTAAACTCTGGGAGACAGAAAATGTGTTCCTCGGGCCCGAAGCCGTTGTGTACGATGCAGTCCGAGATTTTCTGTACGTAAGCAATGTACACCTAAAAAACAAAGACAAGCGCACCGAACCTCCTTTTACCGAGTTCATCTCCAAAGTCAGCACAGATGGAAAAATCATCGATCGCGAGTGGATCCCGAATCTCAATTGCACTACAGGTATGGTCATCTACCAAGACAAGCTCTACGCGATCGAAAGAGGAGCATTCCTTGTTATCAATCTCAAACAAGGCATTCTTGAAAATCGTATTCAAATAGAAAACACGGGGTTTCTAAACGATGTCACTGTAGACTGCCAAGGTACATTTTATATCACCGACAGCCGACAGGCTACTGTTTACCGAATTAAAAACGAAGTCGTTGAAAAATGGTTGGTCAGCGACGAAATAGCCAAGCCCAATGGAATACTATGTGACGGCGATAAACTCATCATCGGCGTCAATAGTGACAATTACTTAAAATCGATCGACCTGAAGTCAAAAACCGTCACCAAGATAGCGTTTCTAGACAAAGGTGGCATTGACGGTATTTCGAAATATAAAAACGACTACCTAGTCTCCCACGTCGCAGGAAACCTCTATCATATTACAACAGATGGTCAAGTAATCGAGCTTCTCAACAGTCGTGAAGAAAACCTTAAGATCGCAGACATTGGATTCATCGAAGACAAGCAACTTATCTTAGCCCCAATCCTCAATAAGGAAATCGTAATTGGATACAAACTCGATCTCAATAAATAAGAACAATCAGCCCAAAATGATTATTCAACAACACCAACTATTTTACCAACAAGGCAGGACCTTAGCCCTACCCTTTTGGCGAATACTCGTTGTGAGAAAAAGAGATCTTCACGCTACGATTCGTACTAAAATCATACCGTAAAAACAATACAATGGTCTCGCCACAAGGTGCTGAGCATGCCTTGCAAGGTCTGCCTCAATTTATCAACAAGCACGACAAAGAGACCATTAAAGGCATGAACTTAAGAGTAGTCTATTTTATGGCTTTCTCCAATACGGCGTTAAATGGTCAAGAAGAACATCTCGCACTTCTTCTGCATCAATAATCCCGTTATGACGATAGACAATCTCCCCGTCTGGATCAACGATGACTGTATGCGGTAAGGGGCCGGGCCACTCCGGATCAAGCACTGCAGATAATTCATCATCGCTACCACCGGTAAAGATCAGGTGGTTCCCATTACGTCCCTCTTCTTTGGCCAGCTTTTTAAGTTTAACTGGCGTTGCCGCATTGTTCTTTTCAAGGAACATCTTAACACGCTCTTTCTTTGACTGATCATCCAGGCTTATTGTAATCAACTCAAAAGGTCGTAGACCAAAAAGGCGTTGCATATGGACCAAATCCGGAAACTCCTCCACACACGGAGCGCACCACGTCGCCCAAACATTAATGAGACGATATTTTTCAGTTCCGTTCGCCCTTAATTTAGCGACTCCTTCAACATCAATTGTATCCAACTCGACGGGAGTACTCTCCCATCTCTCTTGTGCAGCTAGAACATTCTTCTTTTTCTCACGCCACTTCGTAGAGCAGCCATGGGGCTTTGTCACTGCAACTGGAACTGGCTTTCCTGCAAAGAGAGCATCCAATGCATTGATTACATCGTGCGATTTAACCGTAGTAGGATCTGGAACACGGGAATCATCGAAACGCCCTTTATACTGCAATTTCCTCTGTTTATCAAATATGAATACATGAGGAGTGGCGAGACAACCATAGGCCCGAGCAATCTCTTGCTTATCCCCGTCATATAGATAGGGAAAGGTCCAACCATTATCCTTAGCGTAGGATACCATATCTTCAAAACTATCGCTGTATTTTCCAAATCCAAGCTCTGGCAGTGACATACCTTCAGGGTTGTTTGGGTTAATCGCGACGAAACCAAAACTCTTCTTCTCCACCTCCATTCGATTTAGCAATTCTTGAAGCCGATTCTCGACTGCATGAGAGGTTGGGCAGTGATTCGATGTGAAAAAGACCATCAATATATCTGGAGACTCGAAATCAGCCAGCGAGTAATCGCGACCATCAATCCCTGGCAAAGTGAAATCAGGAGCTTGGTCGCCAATTTCAAGTGTCCGAAATCCCTCTGGGTTAGGGCTCGCAGCCCGAAGCACAGCAGATAAAGATAAACAATAAAAAATCAGAATCGAAACGAAAGAACGGAGTAAGATCATAATCATAAGGGGTTAGGGTAATCGACGTATTTAACAAATGATGTCATTGTTTATCAACAATTGCTAGTTATTTTGTGTAACTAGCTTTTTGAGACACCATGAACCGCATTTTTGAAGTATTCGTGCGCCGAGTTCAATAACAAACCACTCAACACTCTTCCCCTCAAAAATCGTATTCGATTAGACAGTTCAAACACCGAAGCGCAACCTACAGATTCGAAGATATTTCAAAAAATCATCTATTTATCCAAACACGCCAAAGCCACCCTCTTTTGACCGCCAAAGGGGTTCTAGTGCAAAACCAATTATTCTGGCATTGGCAGTACGAGTCTACAGCAGAGCCATTCAAATTCAGCAGGGTAACCTTTAGCCTATTCATAACAGGTAACTGAAGAAATTCGAATTGTTAAAAAAAATCTCTAGATGAAGCTCATCGCCCCAAACCAGTGAAGGACATTTTCTTATAACAAAAAAGGGCCGAGTAACTCGGCCCTGGAATTAGACAACAATAGATTTTCGTACTAGGCCGTGTGGACAATATCGAATTTGATCCAATCAGTTAATGCTGAGAGCGTTGCGAATCCCATATAAGTTTCCGGTTTTCTATCGTACCT
>JAKYXN010000070.1 GCA_022538095.1 Puniceicoccaceae bacterium K14
ATCCATGCTTAACGGTTTCATGGAAGAGGCACCCTAACTGCTTTTTGAGAAAAAGCGCTATTAAAATGCGACTATTTTAAAGAAAGTTGCTCTAATAAAGCCCATACAGTTTTCCCCTCCTCTCTCGAGGGAAACCCCTGTCTTACTCGAATACTGATAGATGGATTTTCTATTGTCATGAGAGACTCCAGTGCACCAAGAAGTTGATCTTCATTCACATTTCTTACCTCGAAAGCAGGCACAATTACTTTTTCAGCATAACTCGTTACAAGTACATTGATACCCCGCGTGCCGAGGACATCGACTAAATCACTAGCAGTCCCTCCTTTGAATTTAACATAGGACGAGTCTTGATCGTCTTGAGGTGAGACAATCTCAGCCATAGATAGTGCACACAGTGATGAGATGACTCCCAAAAAGAAAACGATTCGCCCCAAAACAGATTTTAAAAGTAGATTTTTCATAGATAAATTAGGTTTCTAAAGGATACACGCAGTCCAAAGAAAAATCCTTCGGAGAAAAACACTCTCACACCATCGTGATAAAATGGCGTCATCTAGCAATCCCTTCCCCCTATACAAGCAAACTCCCGTTATTCCAATTGCAGGCGAAATACGGCCTGAGTTCGCCACTTTGCTTAAAAGATACAGACGGGGTCGCCAAAGTCTCGCGAGGCCTTTCCAGAGAGAAAGCAACAAGTATTACCAGACGGAATGAGGCAGTTCAGGTACCACACTGAGGGGCGGGAAGCCCTACCCTAACCAAGATAGTCTTGTCTCCTATTCTGTTCATTTGGCCGGAGATAGAATCGGAACGCTCGGATGGATAAACGAGCTTTCTATAAATAAGTCGTCTTTAATATAAAGATCACTCGCTAGGCTCTTGAAAATTTCGAGGACGAAAATCCTGCCCGTAGTTATCTCATCCAAAAAATCACTTCAATTAAGCAGAATTCAATCTCAAGAAGTTCAACAAAATGAATTTCTCAAAAAATCTGGCATAATACGAACATGCAAGCCGGTTAGCTTGTGAAGTCCTATAGTTAAGTTTTAAGCACTCACTTCATAAAAGGGGCGGAGCGGTATGTATACTATGAATTTTAGCATCCCTAACCTCTATCAAAAGATTACCTCCTAAAGGAATAGCCGTATGAAGCCCAACTAGACTCGAGTTATCAATTAAATAGAATTCAGAGCCCGAAGGTCCAGTCTTTGGTTTTTCTACAACTTCCTCTCCAGCTCTGCTCAATCGCCCGGTTATACGAGCCGTATGATTCGCTAGAACTGCTTGAAGAGCCCAATCAGCTATAGCATAAGATCGTCCGCGTACGTTACTCATGAAATAACTAGGTGAACTCTGTAGCAATTTTACAAGTGCTTAAGTGGACATAGTCACACGATTAGAACCTAAGGGATTACATTAGAAACCAATAAGGATCCTTTGGGTATGTGAGTTGTATTACTGTAACATCTCAAAAACTACACAAATCATTTCTCTTAGATTTCAAGATTTTGAAAATGAGCTGATTCAAAAACGGCCCCATCGGTAGCCCAAATTTGGGCAATACAAAAAAAACGACACCAACTCTACTGGCTACAGTATAGACCTATATACACTGAACAACTCACTGTATTTCAGAAAAGACCTCAACCTTATTCGTACTAATATTTTAGATACATACAAACATCTGAAAAATCAAAAAAAACTCAGCACCCAAGCCATAATGGGAAACATTATATTCTGAGAAAACGTTGACTAAGTAATTTCCACATTTCAGCAAAAGGAACTGCTGCTACGTATAACAGTTTTATGGCACACGGTTTTCAATTTGAGCATACTCTTCTCATTACTGAGCCTCATACAATCTACCTAATTCAATCTTGTTTTTCCCAACTGGAAATCAATTACAACCTTGGTATCTCCTATACATAGAGGACAATCTAGATACACCAAACCTGATAACAAGCGGCCTTCTATTAATGTTGTAAATACCTACTATGGCAGAGACGCAACCGATCCCAGTTTTGAATTTAAAGATGATCTAGGTCGTATTGCATTAGCTTATTCTATAGACGTGAAAAAAGATTAGCCTCACCGAGAATAAAGCCCCTATCAGCGTTCCAGATAATGGATCAACAGGTATTCTTGGGCTTATTGGAACTGGAGCTCTTTTCTTTATACGAAGGAATCGCAAAGCATAGATCGTAACAATCAGCTCGTAATTTAATTCATAAGCCTTGAGGAACACCTCAAGGCTTTTTATTTTTCTAACTCGAATACTTGCAAATTAACTAGCAAATATCACCCAGACAGCCTAAACAATTGATGCATGAGACGAATCGTTTTCAGTGCAATTGGCCTTTTAGGAGCCGTCACAGTCGGTACTTGGTTTATTCCCGTAAGTGACCACAAAGAGCACAACCACTCCCATCATCACAAATCCGAAGAAATCGACCGCTACAAAGTAATCGAGCCGTTTTCGCTCACAGATCAAAATGGCGAAGAATTCACATTGGATAAGCTGGAAGGTAAAGTATGGCTGGCGAACTTTGTCTTTACTTCCTGCACCGCAGAATGCCCAATTTTGAGCCAGCGTTTAATCGAGGTGTCACAAGACCTCGGAGAGTCCGAAGACTTCGCTTTCGTCTCATTTAGTGTCGATCCTCAAACTGACACGCCTCAAAGACTAAAACAGCATGCCTCCAATTTTGGTAAAGATCCCAGGTGGAAACTTCTCACTGGAAACCCCAATAAGTTGGATACACTCATTAAACGAGATTTTCTCTTACCGGCTGCTACCACTTATCACGAACGTTCCGAGATCGTTTCCACTAATTTTATACACAGTAATCAAATGGTTATTGTCGACGACAAGGGAATGGTAAGATTCTACTACGATGGTATGAAATCTGATTCAGTCAGTAAACTCTCAGCCGCTATGCAGGCTATTTTTCAAGAGTCATAAAAAAACACTGCAGTTTCCCGCAGTGCTCATAAAGTCGAATCAACACTTCTATTAGTGATGGTGATGTAAATACATTTCCTTGAAAGCTGCAATCTTCTCTCCTAGAATTTTAGCCGCTTCACCATCAACACCTTGCTTTGCCTTCATCGAATAAACGATAATGTGGTGCAACAACTCCACTTTATCTGCATAGTGATCCGCTCCTGGCTTAATTCGTTGGGCCAAAAAATAATTGGCAGCTTCGTCAATTATCCTCTGTGCATGAGACTCTTTATTGTCCACCCAGCGAACAATCTGTTGTTGATCCAAAGCCGAAGGCGATTCCATTCCAGCGATTTCTTGGATTTTTGTAGAGGCTTTGGCAATTGTGGCGACGTGCTGTTCAAGTTCTCCAAATTTGAGTTCATCTCCATAGATTCCACAAGGGACTTGGCAATGGGCATTCAGAGCTTGAATTGTAAACAAGCTCACTAGAAGAGCGAATAGTGTCGTTAGCGTTTTCATAGATTTTATAGAATTGGTATGGTACGGTTAAATCGATGTAGCAAATTGCATGACAGTAGGCGTGAACGCTTCAATTAATTCGCCAATTATCCATTTAGTCAGGTAAATCCTAATACTCGACTAGAAAATAGCAGGCGTAGAAGACTATGACACAAACCAATAGTATCATAGCAACGCCAGAAACATGACTTGCTCTAATCTTCACTTGAGCGCCTCCAAGGACTTCAGCGCTAAATATTTAGTGGGGTACTGCACCATTTACTTATTTGTAAGCGGTAAAGCACGGTCCGTCAAGATTGGGTAGCAATATCGAAACCGCCTGAAACCTCAATCAAGGCAACTAGCCCTCTCATTCTGCAGTAAAAGGATCCGCCACCTCAAGCCCCAAGGCAAAATCCATGAGATGATAGATAACATGCTGCTCGATCGTCCCGTGCAAAAGGTGAGCATAAGGCCCAATGGCCCAAACGCCAACATCCTCTCCACCATGTGTCTCCGAACCAAGCGGTATGCAGGAATCCTGCAAATGATATAGTAACGCCCGTCTCTTATTTTGCTCAATAGAAAGTTCAAATTCTTCCGCAATATCAGGACGACCGCCACGGTTTGGCTCCACTTGCTTCATATGGTGCGGAAACGTTTTAAACCCTTCGGGTTGACTATCAGATGCCCCCAAATACCCCGGTCCATTTGCGTAGCCTAAGGTCGTATATGGCTTTCCGAGCAAGTCTCTAGAGAAATCGTCCTTCGGCTCGCCTTTCCAATCATTCCCAACAACAGCTCCCAAGATGTTATTTCCACGTATCGGATATCCCGCCATGGTAAACACGTGGCTATGATCAGCTGTTACGACAATCAAAGTTTCTTCTAAATTGACCTTGTCTACCACAGCTTGAATCGCTTCAGAAAATTCGATCGCGTCGCGTAAAGCTCGATACGCATTTCCAGCGTGGTGGGCGTGATCAATACGTCCCGCTTCGATCATTAGAAAGTAGCCTTTCTTATTTCGCTGCAAAATATCTACCGCCTTGATGGACATCTCCGTCAATGAGGGCTCTCCAGCATCATCGCCTTCCCGATCCGCTTCGTACTCCATGTGCGAACTCTCAAATAGTCCCAGCAAGTGGTCGATTTTTTTAGGGTTAATCTTAGAAAACGACTCAGCATCGTGGACATACGCAGATTTTTTGTATCCATCGATCCACTCCTTCGCTAAATTTCTTCCATCCGTACGCGCTCCTTCATCTCCTTCTCGAGAGAATTCCTCATCGATTTCCCCCTTCGGAAAAAAACTGGCTCGCCCACCTCCTATAGCAACCTCTAGGCCATCTAGATTGTACCCACGAGCCTTCCAATCTTTGGGAAAATCTATTAGCTGCGCAGCGATATCCTTTACAGGTGAACTCTCTGGCAAAACTGAATTCACTTCCCAATTGCGTTCCGGAGAGTGGGCATAGCAAGACGCCGGGGTAGCATGCGTAATCCGGGCAGTTGAAACCACTCCGGTGGATTTCCCCGCGATCTCTGCCTTCTCCAGGAGCGTAAAAAGCTCATTGCCAACCGTCGATTCTGCATCGCCACGCCCCACTCTTTGGTTCACCGAAATGAAACCAGCCTTGGTTTTTACTCCCGTAACCATCGCAGTCATCGTCCCTGCGCTATCTGGCGTTTGCTGGTTCGTATTATACGTTTTAGCGAGGGCCGTATAAGGAAATTTTTCGAAGGACAGCAAATTTTCTTCTCCCGCCCTTCCCTCCAATTGACCATCCAAGATTCGCGATGCGGTTACTGTCGAAATCCCCATACCATCCCCAATGAACAGTATCACATTTTTCGCCTTTTTCTCGATGCGAGGCGCATTCAAAGCGTCTAGAATTGCAGCTTTGCCGCTCTCACGCCAATATTCCGGCGATTCATTGGGGAGATCTGGAGCAGTTTTGGCGTTCACACAGAATAAAAGTGAAAATCCAAGGAGTAGGTATCTAGAATTCATTATTCGAGGTATGCCATCGCACCCAATGCATTCCAACTCGATAATCTTCTTAGATTGCTTGAAAATCCAAATTTTACCCAGGCGTAACCACTTACTGACTGGGACTGATTCGGCTCCAGTTCTGACTATTCACTGAGCTATCCAAATTTGGATTATACAAGGCATCATTATTCAAAATATACCCCCCATTGCCATCTGTGTATACGTGGTCATAGAAGCTTGGTAGCCTAACCGTATCGCCCCCGGTCGTCGTGTACGGTGTAACCTGGTGAATGCTGTCGACATAACTACTCTGCGCTGAGTCCGAGATCGTATTCCGAGCCGCCCAACCATTCGCTATGATGTCGCTTGTCTCGCTCAACGTTTGCGATAGCTTGCGATTGGCTGCAATATTTTGATTCATCCTATCCTGCCTACCTTTGTTTTTGATCCGGCTCATTTCCGCCCAAAATTTATTCATCTCATTTACCCAAACAGGATTGGGCCGCAAAGATTTCATTATAGCCATTAATTGAGGGTCATTCAAATAATCAGATCCCACCGGACCACGAAAAGAGCACATAGTCGACACACTCCAGTAGCCTCCTGTCACTCGTCCCTGCCAATAGTTTAAGAAATATTGCCAACCCACTAAAATACTCTCTTCGAGTTCTATCCCATTTTCCATATATTGGATAACCACTACAGTTGCTTGAGTATCGAATTCCATAGAGATGCCGGTTTGCGCCCCCATGTATTGGTTTTGCTGCACCATTTGGTAAGCCTGAGAATTGTTTCGTCTCAGCGCATTGGTGAGCTCTACTTCCTGTTCTTCAGACACGAATCTTAGATTGCTCACGCCTTCCCTGGGCTGCTGCCGCGCCCAATCCATCAGCCAGGCGCCAGGCGACTGCGGGAGGTCCATGTAAAAATAACCGTTAGCCGTTGGAGAATACGCTTGCAACGGATAATTGTAGTTAAATTCAAACGACAAAGATGGAAAAATATGAACCTGCCGCCCATCAGGCGCAGTGAAAGAAATATCCAAGAGAAACGGGTTCATATAGTACTGCGGATTAGGCCGTGTCATTCCACCTTCAATCTTCCATCCATCAGGAACAAGAATTGTGCTGGCAACCGTATTGTTCATCCCCGGATCCGTAACCTGATGCTCGCGAAAAATGCTAGCAGATTTTGGCATCGCTCGACTAATCTGGGATTGCCCCTGGCTCCCAGCCGATGCTGCCGTTTCGTTGCCCGAGTAATCGTATTCGGGTTCGGATGGGCCACATCCAACACAAACGCCAAAAAGAATAACAAGCAAAGCTGCCCCCTGAAACAGCTTCGCGACAGGCAGAATTGATTCAGAATTCATGTGTGGACCATGACCCTAAAACCAATGTCGGTCAATCTCCCAATTTACACCCAAAACAACCAAGCACGCGAAAAGCATGCTTGGCTGAAATTTAATAGATTAGTCAAAGCTTAGTACGGCAAATAACTTGTACCCATCAGGAATTTGTCGATAGAACGTGCGGCTCCACGGCCTTCGTTGATCGCCCAAACGATCAAGCTTTGGCCACGGCGTGCATCGCCCGCTGCGAAGACACTTTCTACATTTGTCTCATAACGACCGTAATCCGCATTCGCGTTGCTGCGTGGGTCCTTCTCAACACCTAATTGGTCAAGCACGCCACCTTCTGGGCCAAGGAATCCCATCGCAAGTAGAACCAACTCCGCTTTGATGATTTCTTCGCTTCCAGGAACTTCAACAGGAACCATGTGACCTTCTGGGTTTGTTTCCCATTTGATCTTTACAGTATGAACTTCCTTCAAGTTGCCATCCTCATCCCCAACAAACTTTTTTGTCATAATGAGATAAGTACGAGGATCTTCGCCCTGAACAGCAATCGCTTCCTCTTGACCATAATCCACTTTCAAAGTACGTGGATATTGCGGCCAAGGATTGTTAGGGGCGCGATCCACAGTTGGCTGGGGCATAATTTCCAACTGACGCACACTCGCACACTTGTGACGTAAAGAGGTACCCACACAGTCAGTCCCCGTATCACCACCTCCAATAACAACCACATTCTTGCCTTCCGCATTGATGAAGTTGCCATCCTTGTGTTCGCTATCAAGCAAGCTTTTCGTATTTGCTCCGAGAAACTCCATCGCAAAGTGAACGCCCTTGAGATCGCGGCCTTCAACTTTGAGGTCCCTAGGAACGGTCGCTCCCGTGCAAATAGCCACAGCATCGAAGTCATCCTTCAAACGTGTCGCCGAAATGTCCTTACCGATTTCCGTGTTGCATATAAATTCAACACCTTCCTCAGCCATCAAGTCGACACGACGTTGCACGACCTCTTTCTGAAGTTTCATATTCGGAATACCATACATCAAGAGACCTCCGACTCGGTCAGCACGCTCGTAAACGCGGACTGTGTGACCTGCAGAATTCAATTGATCTGCGCAAGCGAGACCAGCAGGGCCAGAACCGATAACTGCCACCTTCTTGCCTGTTCTTGCTTTTGGTAGCTCAGCTTTTACCCAACCGTTTTCAAAAGCCTTATCGATAATTGAAACTTCGTGGTGCTTGATCGTTACCGGTGGCTGGTTGATTCCCAATACACAAGAACCTTCACACGGAGCCGGACAGACCCGACCAGTGAATTCTGGAAAGTTATTCGTCTTCATCAAACGATGATACGCGTCTTTCCACCGTCCACGGTAAACCAACTCATTCCACTCAGGAATCAAATTGTTAACCGGACAACCTGCTATACCACGAAAATTTTTCGAATCGCCTGCGTGACAAAACGGAACGCCACAGTCCATGCATCGAGACGCTTGTTTCTCGATATCAGCCTTTGGCATTTCTTTATGCACTTCCTGCCAATCCGCCAATCTTTCCTTAGGATCACGATCCTTTGGTAGCGCTCTAGTCGTATTTAGAAATCCTGTTGGGTTTCCCATAATAAATTCTCCTTAGATCGTTTGCGTTATTTGGCAGCGAGTTGCTCCAAGTGCTTGTCAAATGCCTTAACGGCAACTTCGTAGTCATCGATTTCTGGCTCAGTCTCCCGAACGTCATCCATATAATTCATCATGCGTTCATAGTCGACTGGCATTACACGCACAAACTTAGCAAGTGACGCTTCCCAGTTTTCCAACATTTCCTTAGCCAACTCGGAATCGGCCATCTTAGCATGCTTCTCGATCCAGCTCTTCAAGTCTGCAACATCTTCAGGGCGCTCGACGGGACCGAGTTTGACCATCTCCATGTTACATTTCTGAGCGAAGTCCCCTTCTGCGTCATAAACATACGCTACGCCACCAGACATACCCGCGGCAAAGTTTCGGCCAGTTGATCCGAGGATAATGGCCTTACCACCAGTCATGTATTCACATCCGTGATCGCCCACTCCTTCAACAACAGCTGTCACGCCAGAGTTTCTTACGCAGAAACGCTCGCCTGCCATACCGCGGATATAAGCTTCACCAGCTGTACCACCAAAGAATGCTACATTACCAACGATGATGTTTTCACGAGGCTTAAATGGAGCAGACTTGTCTGGATACACAACCAATGTACCACCAGAAAGCCCCTTGCCAAAGTAATCGTTCGCATCACCTTCGAGCTCGAAGTGAACTCCCTTTGCGGTGAACACACCAAAGCTTTGACCCGCAGAACCATTGAACTTCACGCGAACCGTGTCATCCGCCAGGCCGTCACCCTTGTAGATTTTAGAAATCTCATTGGACAACATTGCGCCAACGCTGCGGTCAGTATTCACGATTTCATACTCTAGAGACACCTTCTCTTGATCTTGCAATGCAGGATCCGCATCCTTGATCAGCTTACGATCTAGAATATCGTGAATCAAATGCTTCTGCTCAATAGTCTTGTGAAGGCTATCTTCGCCGTCCGCATCCGCCTTAAAGAGAATCGGACTGAGATCGAGGTCCTTATACTTCCAGTGATCGATATTATCTCGAAATTCCAAGCACTGGCTTTGTCCCACCATCTCATCGATCGTGCGGAATCCAAGCTCAGCCATGATTTCTCGCAAGCCTTCAGCCATGAAAGTGAAGAAATTAACTACGTGCTGAACCTGACCATTGAAACGGGCACGAAGATCTCGATTCTGCGTCGCAATCCCCACTGGACATGTATTCAAATGACACTTACGCATCATAATGCATCCTTCAACAACCAAGGCAGTTGAAGCGCAACCCCACTCCTCAGCTCCAAGAAGAGTAGCAATCGCCAAATCCCGAGGAGTTTTCAACTGTCCATCTGTCTGAACGGTAATTCGGCTACGAAGCTTGTTGCGAACCAGAGTTTGGTGAGTTTCAGCTAGACCGAGCTCCCATGGCAATCCTGCGTGCTTAATAGAGCTCAATGGGGAGGCTCCTGTTCCGCCGTCGTATCCAGCAATTAGGACAACATCTGCGTATCCTTTACAAACACCGGCAGCGATCGTACCAACGCCTGCTTCAGATACGAGCTTAACGTTTACCCGTGCTTCACGGTTCGCATTCTTAAGATCGTAGATAAGCTGGGCCAAATCTTCAATCGAGTAAATATCGTGGTGAGGTGGAGGTGAAATCAAACCAACACCTGGAGTCGATCCACGTGTACGTCCGATCCAAGCATCTACTTTGTGACCAGGCAGTTGTCCACCTTCACCCGGCTTAGCTCCTTGAGCCATCTTAATCTGAAGCTCATCCGCGTTAGACAAGTAATAAGAGTTCACTCCGAAGCGGCCAGATGCAACCTGCTTGATGCGTGACACCATGGAGTCACCATTCTCGTCTGGCGTAAAACGAATCGGGTCTTCGCCTCCTTCGCCTGAATTACTCTTTCCACCAATACGGTTCATCGCAACCGCCAAAGTGGTGTGAGCTTCCCAGGAAATAGATCCAAAGGACATCGCACCCGTTGCGAAACGCTTAAAGATGTTCTCTGCCGACTCGACTTCTTCCAGAGGAATACACTTGCGGTCAGATTTGAACTTCATCAACCCGCGCAGCGTGTAGGCTTCACGCGACTGATCATCCACTGCACGAGCGTATTGCTTGAACATATCAGAGCTGTTCGTCGCAGTCGCATGCTGAAGAAGTCTGATTGTGGTTGGGTTAAACAAATGGCGCTCGCCATCGCGCCTCCAAGCATAGTCGCCTCCGCTGTTGAGAAGCGTATCCTCAACGACATTACCGTCCTCAGTAAAGCCTTCACGAAAACGCTCAACTGTTTCACGAGCAATACCATCAAGAGTCATTCCTTCGATACGGCTAACAGTTCCAGTGAAGTACTTATCAACAACCTTGCTCGATATTCCTAATGCTTCAAAAATCTGCGCGCCCTGGTAAGACTGCAAAGTAGAAATCCCCATCTTAGAGAAAATCTTAAGCAAACCACTATTAACCGCTTTCTTATAGCGATTAAAAAGCTCGTCGTCGCTAAGTTCTGAATTCACGACACCTTCGTCACGCAAAGTCTGCAAACTCTCAATCGCAAGGTAAGGATTAACCGCAGCCGCTCCGTATCCAAGAACCGTAGCAAAGTGGTGCGTTTCGCGAATGTCTCCTGCTTCAACGATGATCTCCGCTTTTCCTCTCAAGCCTTCGCGGATGAGGTAGTGGTGAACCGCTGCCGTAGCCAAGAGGGATGGAACAGGAGCACGGTCGTTATTGATATGACGATCTGAAAGGATGATAATCGCGTATCCATCTTCTACTGCTTCCTTAGCATTGCGACAAATACGGCTCAAGCCCTTCTCCAGAGCACCATCGTCACCAGTCGCCTTGAAGGTGATATCGATTGTCTGTGCCTGGAAATGATTGTGATCGATGAACTTAATCTTCTCGAGATTCTCGTTCGTCAAAACCGGCTGCTGGATTTCAATCTTGTGGCAATGATTTGGCGTTTCTTCTAGTAGATTGAGAGACGCTCCCACGTAACTACGCAACGACATCACCATTTCCTCACGAATAGGATCGATCGGCGGGTTTGTCACCTGAGCAAAGAGCTGCTTAAAGTAGTTTGAAAGATGCTGCGACCGATCCGACAAAATAGCCAACGGCGTATCCGTGCCCATCGAGCCAAGAGGCTCCTTCGCAGTATCAACCATTGCAGCCAGTACCAAACGTAAGTCTTCTTGCGTATATCCAAACGCCTTTTGGCGCTTTTCAAGCGGGTATGTCTTAGTACAATTCGTTTCGCTCTCTGGCAATGGCAAGTCGTCGATAACGATCTTATTTTTATCTAGCCACTCGCCATACGGCTGCCTTGAGCAAATCTCTGCCTTCACCTCGTCATCCGAGATGATGCGACCTTGCTCCATATCGACGATGAAAATCTTACCGGGCTGCAAGCGGCCCTTTCTGACAACCTTGGATTGATCCACCACCAAGGAACCGGTTTCCGATCCCATAACGATCATATCATCATCTGTCACCAAGAAACGAGAAGGACGTAGACCATTGCGATCAAGAGTCGCCCCAATTATCTTACCATCTGTGAAAGAGATAGAAGCCGGACCATCCCACGGCTCCATGATGCAAGAGTAGTACTCATAGAATGCTCTCTTGACCGGGTCCATGTCGTGCTGCGACTGCCATGCTTCTGGCACAACCATCATCATTACTTGAGCCAGTGGACGACCTGAAATCACAAGCAACTCAATCGCCATATCGAGATTAGCCGAATCCGACATGCTGCTATCGCAAATCGGGTGAAGCATTTCTAATTCTACGTCTGTGAAAACATCAGAACTAAGAAGAGCTTCACGAGCTCGCATCCAGTTTACATTGCCTTTTACCGTATTGATTTCACCATTGTGCGAAAGATAGCGGAATGGTTGAGCGAGACGCCACGCAGGGAAAGTATTCGTTGAGAAACGCGAGTGGAACATCGCCAGGGCAGAGACGACCTCATCATTTTGTAAATCCTCATAGTAAGCACGTACCTGAGCAGTCGTAAACTGTCCCTTGTATGTAATAGTACGCGTAGAGAGTGAGATAATATAAAAATCATCGCCCACTCCATTTACCGTGTCCTTAGCAAGATGGATCGTATAGTTGCGCAAAACGTACAACTTTCGCTCCAGCTCTTCATTAGTCATGTTTTCTGGCTTCCCGATGAAAACTTGCTCGATCTGCGGCTCAGTATCGAGAGACGCTTGTCCCAACATGCTATTGTCCTTGGGCACCACGCGATAGCCAAGAAGAGACAATCCAAGCTTCTCGATATTGCGGTTGAACAACTCTCGGCACTCTTCGCGCTTCGACTCTTCCGAAGGGAAAAAGACCATGCCCGCTCCATACTCGCCAAAAGACGGTAAATGGAAACCAAGGCGAATCCCCTCATCGACAAAGAACTCATGTGGGATCTGGATAAGAAGCCCCGCCCCATCACCACTCGCAACGTCACAGCCTGTACCACCACGGTGTTCCATGCTACAAAGCATAGTTAGAGCATTCTCGATAATATCGTGCGTCTTACGTCCCTTGAGATTGGCAACGAATCCAATTCCACAGCTATCGTGTTCGAAATCCGAACGATAAAGTCCCTGCGTTTTTTCACCTGTCTCTGTCATAACAAAATATTATCTGCATAAGCGTCCCCTCTGCCTAAGGATTTCTTATGTCTCTATGTCTTAAAATTAGATTTCTTTATTCGGAAGCTGGCAATAAATCGAAATGGGGTTATGTGCATCACGATCTCCCCCCAATCAAGGCAAATTTAAATGGGAATTTTGCTGATTCGAAGGGAACTAAGAGGTGAAACACAGCGAAAACGAATACACAAGCCAGATCATTTGCATCTATTCAAATCGTAAATGCGCTTTGGCTGAAATTTTTCTGTCACGCTGACCCAAGCTCTCAAGAGTTAAAAATTACTATAGACGCTTTCACTGCGAGGGATAGCTCAACTCATGCAGAGCAAATTTCCGATTAACTTCAGATCGCAATTCTAATCACCCTTTCATTTGCTAACGCACTCCGAATTGTAACTAAACCCAAGTTTTACTTGCGGCAAATTTCAATAAATACTTATATTCACGGTCGATCAAATACTTAGAATTCACCCAATTGCCCCCCCCATAAAAACGCAAGGGTATTGCCATAGCCAAAGAACCTAGAAGTGAAATATCCAAAAATTTTCGCACACGTATTGATTTCGATTACGGCAACAAGCTTGCTGCTCTACCTCAATCAGCACATCCAAAACGAAGATAACTCGAATCGGAATACACCAAAAAAAGAGCTCACCTTGCAGCAGGAAACACCTGTAAACTCCTCTAGCGAACTAGGCCATCCCACCGCCACCACAGAAGATACAGGCATCAGTAAATGGCTCAAGAGCTGGGAACAAGCCACTAGCGACGAGCTACTTCAACAAGGCATCCAGATAGCCCGAAATCGACGCGATCGGATGCAAAGCCTAATCCGATCCAATCCAGGCGAGGCGATCGATCAGATGCTCAGCTACAGCCAATACCTGAAATTGCCAGACGAACTCGCAGAGATTATCGAAAAACCATTCGCAGTCACAGCTGACGTTGAGAAGTCCGCTTACTGTACAATCGGTCGCCCACTGAGAAACCGATCGCAAGTGATCGTATCCGTTGTTTTAGATGGAACACGCTATAGCCTTAACATTCCTGAAGAGCGGCAAGGCATACTCTCGAAAAAAAACACCCCCGTGATTGGGATACGGCTAGGAAGCGAAGCTGCTCTTCACCGTCGACCTACCCTCGAACTCTCGTCAACAGAAACACAAGCGGCGGCCAGACTGTTTCAAATACCAACAGAAGAAAACAATTCAGAACAAACAAATATTCTAATCGGCGATTCATTATTTGCTAAAGACGATCTCGAAGCCTTTGGATCTGTAAACGAGCGTCTAATCGAGGCAGAAACTCGGCCTAGCCCTCATAGCGTCGAATCCGCACTCGCCTTTTTCAAAGGGGAGCTACCCAACGTTTCGTCGCTTAGCGAGGTATTGGACGCTTCCGACTTTAATTGGACCGAATCCCCAAAATCCATTCTGTTAATACGAGCCGAATTTAAGGGTGACACAAAAACAGTCGCCCCAAAAGCCTCTACACAAAACAACCTTGAAATTGTCTCTGATCGCTTAAGCGAAATGTCCTATGGCCATAGTTGGCTTTCTACGATTGTAGTTACAGAAGAAATCTTCGAGACGCCAGAATTTTCAAATTTCTACAATTCGGATTTCAATTCGAACACACTGCACGACCACATAGTAGAGATCGCCCAAGAAAATGGATATATAACGAGTGACTATGATATAGTTGGCGTCATATTCCCTCGGACCACCCAATTCAGTTGGAGCGGATTGGCATCAATCGGGGGATCCATGCTTCTTATTAACGGATCCCCATCTACATACGTCCTCACTCACGAAATAGGACATACTTACGGATTGGGACATGCAAGTTCCTGGAATGCCAATGATGAATCCATACTTCCCGCATCAGGTCAAGGCTCCCCAAACGGCACTTCTGCACACGTCGAATATGGGGATATTTTCGATACGATGGGAGGATCAAACACTTCCCTAAGTGATTTTAGCGCAAACGGAAAATACTACCTAAATTGGATACAGGACTATCAAGTCGAGAATATCAATTCAGCAGGTATCAGAAACCTGAGAATTTACCCGTTTGATGAAGTCGATTCGCACCGCCACCCCCTCCTCGCTGCTAATGTTGAATTCAGAGATTCTGAAGACATTTGGATTGCATACCGCCGCAATTCTAGCAATGCCGGCGAAGCCTACATTACATGGAGATTTTCCAGCTCTACCCATCGTCTATTGGATATGAATCCGGATACTAATTACAGTAATAGCTTGGACATGGCTGACGCTACACTCGCGGTCGGTCAGACATTCTCTGATCCAAACGGATTCTTCGAAATCAAAAACATTGAAACAGGTCCAGATGACCAATGGATTGACATTCAAATAGAGACCTTTGGCACCACTCAACCTGTCGCTACCCTTTCGATCAACTCACTGCCGATCGCTCGGGAACTAGTAGAATTCGAAATTGATATCGAGAACCCTGGTGATGAGAACTTTCGAATACTCTGGGGACCTGAAGAACTCAGAGAGGAAACCATATCCGGTACACCCCCGAAAGCTCGTTTTCGATTTCCCACCAAAGGCGAATACAAAATCACAGCCACGATTTCCAATAGCGAAGGCTTGAGCGTCCAGGACTCGATGACTGTCACTGTTACGGATCCAATTTACCCATGGACTCTGCAATCGCTTGGTTACGATTGCGACTTTACTGACATCCTCTACAACGACGGGCTATTTTATGCCCTCTGCGGCGATAAGCTGTTCCGCTCTATCGATGGTATGGAATGGTTCGTTACAGAGTTGCCTATTTGGGGAATGAATATATCAAACCCGGGCCGCCCAATTGAATATGTAATTGTAGGATCAACTCAACAACCCAATGGGTCAAACGCCCAAGGGGCCATGGCAAGCTCGTCAAACGGAATTGATTGGGAAATCGAGGAACTTCCTGAACCGGTGCCACTTTTGCATAGTTATGTGAGGTCCAGTCACACTCGGTTCAACGAAGACCAAACTGAACGCACCATCGCTAATAACGAATGGGCAGCAGGCGAAAATGGAACCGTTATAGTAAAATCGCAATTAATTGAAGAAGAATATATCGATAATGAGTATATAACTAAAGCAATATCTAATTCCGATTGGAAATTCAATGATGTGGATACAAGTGAGACAATAAATTTTCTCTATTCGAATGATAGCAGTTCAATACTCGCTGCATCCCGCACAGGAGCACTATTCTCCAGTGATCTCATCGATTCTCAAACCTTAAGCGAGTGGACTCCGCAAGTCCTGGAATCTCCCCAAACTCATTCAATAGAATCCATAAATGGACTATCGATTGATAATCGCCGATGGCCATACAAGCTAAACATAAGTAGCTCTGACTTTTATCGTATTATCCCAAGCTCGATCAAACCCAGTGAAGCACTAAAGGTAGTCAAAGTAACCGATAACCCGCAAAACTCACAAACAAGCGAGTCAGCCTATTACAGTTTGCGAAACGACGGGAAAGATTTTGGTTTATCATTTTTTACCATAAAAGAATGGGACGAAATCGGCCAAAATTGGAATATTAACGACTTCATATCAATCACCCTAACTAGCGACGTTGAAAATAAGAAATTGATCTCGAATGAAGAACTGTTTTTTCATAACGCGGTTGCTTTCGGATCTGGCAGGTTCGTTGCTGTTGGCGATAACAGCACCATCAGAACCTCAGGCCGTATTACTACATCCCCAAACCCTTTGCTAGAAATCGTTGGAACAGAACAAGCAACGATAAATAATTCAACTTCGCTAACAGCGCATACCGACAAGTTGGCAAAAGCTAACCTCAAGTACTTTTGGGATAAAGGTGACGGAGTCCTGATCTCTGGGTCAAAATGTGAAAATTTTCTATGGGAGAACCCTGGATCTTACGAAGTAAGATGCTTCATTAGTGACGAATATGGAGGCTATGCGACAGCCGAGAAAATAATCACAGTAACGCCTCTAGGTGATCCCGTAGTAAAAATATCTGGAACTTTAAGCGTATTCGTCCGCGAAACGAGTACCTTAACAGCAATAGATCAGAACATGGATACGGATTCAGTCAACTACGACTGGTCTATCAATTCTGAAAGTGTACAGTCCAACGCAAGCACTCTTGACTTCAGCCCTCCAGAAGCCGGCAAATACTCGATTACTGTATCCATTGAAGATAAAGACGGTTTAACGGCTACAACAACCGTTTCATTAAATGCGATCGATCCGAATTCAATGCCAACGATTGAAGACGTCATCTACTATAATGACACCTTCATCGCAGTGGGCGCCTATTCGTATCTTAGTTCCGAAGACGGAAACGCTTGGGATTCAACTTTAACCCGAATAGAAGGTCACCGAGTGTCGGCTCATGGTGAACAACGCATCGTTGTAGGCTTGACCCGTGAACCAGAAGATCAAGTAGAGATTGGAGCAGTGGCTTACTCTTCGGACGAAGGCAAAACGTGGACAAGAGAACAACTACCGGAAGATACTCCCCCTATCATTGGAATCGCACGCGGCGTAAACTGCTGGATTGCCACAGCAGAAATAGGAAAGATACTTCGCAGAGACGATTCTACCGGCTTATGGGATCCTATTGTGTACACTCTTCCGCCTAACCGATTTGGAGAATACGTCGATATATTTGGCATCAATACATTTCTTGAGGAAGTCGCATTCGGGCTCGATACTTTTATCATCAAGATGATCGTCGACGGCTACACTTCGCTTCTTAAATCCGTAGATGACGGTTTAACCTGGACACAACACTCATACGAAGTTTCAGGTGTCCCTTTCTTGGGACTGGACCACTACTTATCGGATATCAGATCAGGCGATTTTGGCGGCTTTTTACTATCTGGAAACTATGTGTTGGATATGCCTTCCATCGAACTAACTTCCAGCAACGGAATAATGACTTCACGAAAAAAATTCGAGACCTCCCTTGGCCCGTACAGTAAAGTAGCCTCCTCAGGCGGGGTTTATTACACTGTAAGCACATTTAAAAATCCCATAACAGGTAAGTTGACTAATTATGATCATATTTCCTGGGGCGACAACACTTGGAGCACTGCTTTTCTAAACACAGATGATCGTATCAATGCAGTCGCCATGGGGAGCGATAAGATATTAGTCTTCGGTGAAAACGGATTTCAGAAAACCATCTCTATCCACCAATCAGACTATGATTTATGGATACGCTCTTTCTTGCCCCATTACTCATTTGAACAACGCCTCGATTTTTCCGACCCCGACCAAGACACCTTGCCCAATATTATCGAATACATCTTCCAAGAAGACCCTGATAGTGCAAGTAATATCAATTTCTTGGACTTAAATTTCAACAAAAATGGTCAGGTAAGCTCTTTTCAATTACAACAACAATCGTTCGATCCGAATATTGAGCTCGCATACAGCCTTTCTAGCAACCTTATTGACTGGGAAAAACTGGAGCTTAGCTTCAATACCAGCATACAAGAATGGAGCCTAGAAAACCCCAACTTGATCCTAGGCAATTCAGAAGAAAACGGAGACGGACTATGGGACATCAATATAATTCCGCCTTCTAGAGAACGCACATACCTAAAAATCGAAGCTTCAGATAGTAGCAATTAGCTGCAGTGCTCACTCGCCCAAGGCATTAAAGACCAAGTACCCCATGTAAGAAGCAAAGAATATTGCCAAAAGGGCTCCCTCAAATCGATTGATGCTACCTTTCGATTTCCGACCCCAGCCAAGTAAAAACAAAACTGCGGTCAGGCCAATATTTATAGGGAGATCACGCGTCAAGAAGACGGACTCAACTTGAAGCGGCCTCACTAAGCCAGCAACACCTGAGACCGCCAAAGTGTTGAAAAGATTCGATCCCAAGATATTGCCAAAGGCCATTTCATGTTCGCCCTTGCGGGCCGCCGCGATAGTCGATGCCAACTCTGGAAGCGATGTTCCAATCGCAACTATCGTCAAACCAATCACCAAATCGCTTACCCCATACAGTTCCGCAATATTCACTGCACCCCAGATCAAGCCACGCGAGCTTCCGGCTAACAACGCAAATCCAACTATGAGCCAAAAGATCGATTTAACCAATGACCAATTAGGACCGTCGAGCTCATTGTTCAATTCGGATTCCAAAGGATCGGATTCTGCTTTTTTGCCCGAAAACGCGATGTACCCCAACGCCACTCCAAACACAACCACGCAAATCAAAGCATCCATTCGGCTCAATTCCTTGTCCCACACGAGCGCTCCCACTAGTATCACAGATCCCAATACGATTGGCAATTCCTTCCGCAGTATCTCAGATTGGATAAAAATAGGGGAAACAATCGCCGTGACCCCCAGAATAAATGCGATGTTGGCAATATTTGAGCCAAAAACATTTCCTACAGCCAAACCTGAGCTCCCTTCCAGTACCGACAAGATCGAAACCAAAAACTCAGGAGCCGACGTGCCAAACCCCAAAATTACAACGCCAATAACCATTGGTTTCACTCCCAAATGTCGAGCAACTCCAACGGCTCCCTCTACAAAACGGTCGGAACTCCACGCCAGAACTGCAAGCCCCACAATAACTGCCAAAAGGTAAATCAACATCGCACCGTGTATTTGCTATTTTTTGCCCGCACTCAAGAGAAGATCTCAAAAGTTGTCCGTGATCAATTCGAACGCTCGACAGCCAATCCAATTTATATACTTTTCCCGTTATGAATTTAACACCCGAACTTGAAAAAGCGCTAAACGATCAACTTGGTAAGGAATTCTTCGCGTCTTACTCATACCTCTCTATGGCTGCCTACTTCGATGGCACAGCTTGGGATGGGTTTGGTAGCTGGATGACACTGCAAAGCGACGAAGAACGCGCCCATGCCATGAAGTTTTACACTTACATCCTTGATCGAGGCGGCAAGGTAAAGCTTCCCGAGATCCAGGCGCCACGCATCGATTTTAAAGATCCTCTAGACGTTTTTAAGACCAGCCTATCGCAGGAAAAAGACGTCACGAAAAGCATCTCCAATCTATACAAGCTTGCTCTAGAGTCAGCAGACTTTGCTACCGTGTCTTTCTTGCAGTGGTTCGTTGACGAGCAAGTAGAGGAAGAAAAGAACGTTTCAGACATGATCGACAAGCTCGAGCGTGCAGGAAGCAATCCAGAAAACTTGCTTCTCCTAGACAATTACGCAGGCAAGCGCTCTGCAGAGCCAGCAGAATAAGCCGACTGCCTTCTCAAAATTTAGACAGCCGAGTAGGTCGCAATGCGATTACTCGGCTTTTTTGGGCTGTGAAGCTCTCCCCATCTCAATTATCTAATCCGCTTAATAGGCCTCTCTTATAACTCACGAAATTTTATAGACTTCCCCCGACTGATCGACGAAAAGAGAGATGATTCCCCACAGATGTGGGATCTTTGGCCACACTGACCCAATTTCAAACCTAAAAAGCAATGAGCACAAGTACACGACCTGTCCTCCTAGTCATCCGCGATGGCTGGGGAGCCAACCACAATCCGGAACACGATTCCTTCAATGCAATCAAGCAAGCGGACACACCTGTTTCCGATAAGCTCACAAACGAGTGGCCTCGTACAGAACTGGCAGCTTCTGGGTTAGATGTCGGCGTGCCTGCTGGCGTAATGGGTAACAGCGAGGTGGGCCACCAAAACATCGGTGCCGGTCGAATCGTCGACCAAGAAATCGTTCGGATCAACAAAGCTTTCAAAACTGGCACCGTCCGCGGAAACAAAGCCCTCGAAGGAGCTTTTACCAAAGCCAAAGCGGGCGGCAAGCTACACTACATGGGAATCGCATCCGATGCGGGTGTACATGGTTTGCTCGACCACTTGTATGGACTCCTCATGGAAGCGAAAGAAGCAGGCGTCGAAGAAGTGTACGTGCATGCATTCACCGACGGCCGCGACACACCTCCAAGCAGCGGAAAAGGCTTTATTGAACAAGCAGAAGCAAAGTTCAAAGAAATCGGAATCGGCAAGTTCGCATCCGTATGCGGACGCTTCTGGTGCATGGACCGCGACAACCGCTGGGAACGCGTATCCAAAGCCTATTACATGTTATCCGGCCAAAAAGCAGAAGGCACATCGCCCAGCGCAGCCAAGGCAATCGGCGATTACTACGACAACCCAGTTGATAGCTCATCCATCGGAGACGAATTCGTACCGCCAACTTGGATCGTGGACGAAAATCAAAACCCAATCGCTACAATCTCAGACGGCGACGCCGTGGTATTCTACAATTATCGAGGAGACCGTCCACGCGAACTTGCTCGTACTTTCCTCGAAGACGATTTCTCAGAATTTGAACGTGGCCCCAAATTGGATACATTTTTTGTAGCCATGACCGAGTGGAAAAAAGGCATGTGCGAAAACGTCGTTTTCATGAAACCTGAGAAAATGAAGAACACACTTGGAAGCTACCTCTCTTCCAAAGGCATTGGCCAATATCGCTGCGCAGAAACTGAAAAATATCCCCACGTAACCTTCTTTTTCAACGACTACACCGAAGAACCATTCGAAGGCGAAGATTGGGGAATGGCTCCCAGCCCCAAAGTAAACACATACGACCTCGCTCCCGAAATGTCCGCCGAGCAGGTTAAAGAGCTCACCAAAGAGGCCATCCTGTCTGGCAAATACGGTTTCGTTCTAGTAAACTTCGCAAACCCCGACATGGTCGGGCACACAGGAAACATTGAAGCAGTCAAAGCCGCCTGCGTAAAAGTAGACGCCTGCATAGGAGAACTCCTAGAAGCAATCGATCAAGTAGACGGAGCCGCTCTCGTAACAGCAGATCACGGCAACAGCGACCAAATGTGGGACCCCACTGTCAACGGTCCCCACACAGCGCATACACTAAACCCCGTCGAAATAGCGCTCTACGGCAAAGAACTCCAAGGCCTCACGCTCACCCAAGAAAACCGTCGCCTTGCCGACATCGCTCCAACTGTATTGAAACTCATGGGACTCAATATTCCAGAGGAGATGACAGGCGATTGCTTGATTGAAAGGTAAGCTCTATCTAAATCAAGTGTTCAGCAAAGCGATTCCTTAACACAAAGGGATCGCTTTTTTATGCTTTTCAATAAATAAGCCCTTTAATTGCTTTTGCCATAACCCCGAAACTCTTTCTAAAGATAGACTCATGCGACTTCTCAAAAGACTCCTAACGCTCATCTTTTTTCTACTGCCAACTGTTTCTTTTTCTAATGAAAAAAGTATCCTCACTTACATCCATGGAGAGAACAAATACGAAATCAGCGACTTAACGGAGAGGTTTGTAATCGGGATCGACCCCAAAGATGATTCAAAGATTAAGCTCCCCTATGAATCACACTTACCGATACACTACAAGTTTAGCGAACCATTGCCAATCCACAACAAATACGCATTCCCAATCAAACAATACAGTATCGCCAAGAAGGCGACCTCATACAAACAAGCTGGATCCAATAATCAAATCCTCGTTAAAATAAAGTCGTCACACGCTCTTAAAAGGTATCCTTGGGATAGAACAACGTTGGACAATTCATTTGTAATTACAGGATGGATAACTGGCGATACGGTCAAGATGCTTAAAGTAAATAAACTGAACGCCGAAGGTCGTTGGATTAGCAATCCTGAGTTTTCCACAACCATACACAACAAATATGCATTTGGGTTCCCCGCAATTTGGATCATAAAAAATGGCACACTCGTTCCCAAAGAGAATGTCGAGTTAATCGATAGCATCGCCTTAGGAACAATAGATAAAGATGCGCTCAATAACCTGACAACCCACGACTTAGACCAGAACAACAATAATGCTGTTCACTTAGCAGCGATGAATGGACATTCATCAATACTCAAACAATTGATCCTTTCTAAAAAAGTTCTCCTCAACAAAGTAAATATCGATGGTCACAATCCCTTGATACTCTCATCTCAGAACGGGAGAATCGATATTGCAAATTTACTGATCCAAGAAAAAACTAATATCAATCAGAAAAATGGGTACGGCCAAACAGCCATAATGCTTGCTGCCCAGAATGGGCATACAGTCATCGTTGAATCCCTAATTAAGGAAAAGGCCAGTTTTAAAAAAGACGGAATCTCCGTAGTTGGGTCAGCTTCGCTCTACCAAGCAATCCGCAACGGTCATACTGAAATTGCACTTCAACTCATTGAGAATGGAGCGAAATTCAAACTAAACTCTAAAGATTCTTCTATAGGGCACATGCTCTCTCTTTTTTCCAATGGATATCCAGAGATTGGATTCGCACTCGTAGACTTACTTAAAATCAAGAAATTCATCAATAAGAAGGATCACTCGATTTTTCACTCAATTGCCAGTTACGCCGATATACCGCTTCTCGAAAGAGTTCTTAAACTAGGCCTCGACCCTTCGCAAAAGACCACTAAGAATGTGTCCCCGATCGACTTCGCAATTTCAAGTGGGAATGTCCCAGCGATTTGCTGGTTTATCGAAAATGGAGCTAACCCGATTGATGATCAAGACCGAGCAGTAGACGCCATCGCACATGCAACAAACGAAGGACAACTCGAATCCGTTCAATGCTTAATCAACTTTGGTAACGATGTTAACAATTTCCTACCAAATGGTGCGACACCTCTCATGCTTGCTACTCACCTTGGTCACAAAGAAATCGCAGAGTCTATTATTGATGCAGGAGGAACTTGGGCTCTAGAGAAAAAATTTTTTATGGATACATGCCTCGCAAGGGCAATTGAAATGGATTCAGTAAAGATTATCGATTCTGCTATAGAACAAGGATACGACCCTTCTACTTTACTCTTCGGACAATGGAACATCTCAACTATCGCCGAATTCTACCAATCCGACGAAGTCACTTCCCTCTACAAAACAAAAATCCCTATAGATAGAGATGCTTATGTCCATTTTCGAGCCTTGGACCAAGAACTATCCTTCCTTCAAAGAACTAAGATCAATTACCCCGAAAACCTCCAAGCCAAACATGGAAACCTAGAGTTAATTGTTCGAGCAGCCATTGATTACACTGGACGAATTTGCTTCGTCTCCTTCGAGAATTCTGTGCCTCCAGAAATCGAAAAGATCGTTCGCGAAACCCTAGTATCATGGAAATTCACCGAACCACTAAAAAATAAAACGCCAGTTTCATCACAAATCGCACTCAGCATTCCGCTCCACATAACATCGCTGGATGAGCTTGCATTAGCGATGGAGGAATTAGACGTTAAACCCCGTGCGATTAAACAACCGGCTCCACATTACCCTGCAGAACTCGCCCAAAACGGCATTAAAGGCACTGTAGATCTAGAATGGATTATCACGAGCGAAGGGAAATGTAGTAACATAAAGATATTAGATTATTCCCACATTGGGTTTGCTGCCCCTGCTTACCGTGTAATTGAAGAGTCTACATTTTCACCGGGCGAAAAAAACGGAGAAAAGGTCGATACTCGTGTGACGCAACGCATAATGTTCAGACGCTAAAGATCATCATTGAGGCACTAAAGCCTTGTCTGTTAAACAAGATCGAATTCCAGTGAGCTATGAACCTTCAAACCAAAGGAGTCACTAGTTTACTTGCCGCCAATATCGGAATCTTTGTCGCTGGACTCCTACTCCCATCCATAGACAACTGGATAACCTATAATCTTCGACTGTTCTTTCCCCAGAATCAGCATTTCGAAGTCTGGCAATTTGTGAGCCACATGTTTTTACATGGAGGGCCTGCGCATATTCTTTTCAACATGTTTGCACTTTTCTCGTTTGGAACAGTATTAGAGCGCATCTGGGGTACTAAAAAATTCATTACGTTTTATTTCGTTTCCGGCATCGGAGCTAGCCTTATATACACTGGGATCAACTACTTCGAGTTTGAATCAATTCGTACCCAGCTCACCGGGCTAGGCCTAAATGAAAAACAAATCACTTTTCTCTTATCTAACAACTACAGCGTGCAAGGCATAGAGACGGAAACTCTCAAGCAATTCTATAGCATATTCAACGCTTCGATGTTGGGAGCCTCTGGAGCAGTGTATGGTGTATTAGTTGCATTTGGTATTTCCTTTCCAAATGCAAAACTGAGCTTGATGTTTCTTCCAGTACCGATTTCTGCAAAGGTGTTAACTCACCAGTTTCATAAAAATGTATCCAAATAGCGGATAGAGTTTTGCAAATAGCTGATTGGCAGCTCATTGTTTCGGCAACCACACTAAA
>JAKYXN010000071.1 GCA_022538095.1 Puniceicoccaceae bacterium K14
CGTACCCTCAAACCAGTTCAACTTAAAAGATATCCATCAAAAAGATGGCTAGGAATATTATATTCGTATTGACAGCACGAGACCATATCAACGTTCGCCTAGCAGGCGAACCTACAACTCTGGATGTCTTGCTATAAGCAAGGCGCCTTGGCCATTCAAATTCCGAGTCCCTTTATTGCGATGTAAATGAAGCAGCGCATAACTTAACGTTGCTTATTAAATCGTCCCACTAGATACCCGGCGAGAAACAATTGCATTGGGTGGTAGCACATGATTGGGAGAATAATCAGTCCAGGGTTCACATTCCCGCTTGTTTCTGCAAATATGACGGCTGCCATAGGCACACCAGCCGCGAGCGTCTTTTGGGAACCGCAAAACAATATGGTGATACGTTCTGAGTAGTTGCTCGCTCCTATTGGAGAAGCAGACCAAACGAGAACTGAAAATAGCCCCAAAAAAGCTGATACAAGTAAAAAGGTTTTTATGAGAGCGAGGAATCCCACGCTTTGCCATACGCCGCTTTGGACGCTGTTGCAAAAAGCTGCGAATACAATGAATACGATAAAGCCGTTGCTGAGCCGCTTAAAAAGTTTTTTTGAGCTTTGGGCCCATTCGCGTACAAAAGGACGAATCAATTGTCCTGCGATTAACGGAAGCAATATCAAGATCGACAGTTTCGAAATCAACGGCCCAACCGGAGGGAATCCGCCGGATGTGGTTCCGATTAGCTGAGCGCAAAATAGGGGTGTGATAAATATGCCGAGTATGTTGGAGAGAGTCGTGGAAAAGAGGGCGGATGAACTATCGCCATTTGCGTTGGTAGTCATCACGATTGCCGATGATATGGTTGTCGGCAAAACCGCTAGATAGATAAAACCGTAACGAATACTCTCATGTATCCAGTCACCGACTAGAAATAGAGTTCCTAGCATTAGAAGCGGAGCAACTGCGAATGCTGATATTTGGCAATAAGCGTGTAAGCGAAACTTCATTGCGCTTTTTAGTATTTGTCTAGTTGGCAATGAAAGACCTTGTATAACGAAGGTTAAGATAACTGCTAGTTTTGTGGTGATCTCGGGTTTGAGGGGGCCTCCACGTTCGCCGAGTTGTGGGACGATTAGGGCAGCCACGACAGCTCCAAAGAGACCAACTAGAAATCCCTGACTTTTGATGAATTGTACGACCTTGCTGTTTATGGACATAGATGTGATGGGACTTTTAAAGTAATCGAACTCGACATTGGGGTTCGAGCATAATTCCTGTGTAATCGAATATGCAATTGAAAGTCCTTACATGGGTGGCTATGAGTTGTGTTAGATTATGAATGAAGATTCGTTCGAAGTTAATAAGAAGCGGGCTTACCATGAACTTTGCCAATTGTCCGATGAATATGAGGAAGCTCTGGTGACAAATGATGTGGAGAGTTTGGTAAAGTTGTTTTGGGACTCGCCGCATACTGTCCGTTACGGGCCCACCGAACATTTGTATGGCAGCGATGAGATTGCTCAATTCCGAGCAAAGCGACTCGCTAAGGGCTTGCAAAGAAGGGTGACCCGAAAAGCGGTTTTTACTGTAGGGGAGAATTCTGGCATGGTGAATCTGGAATTCGAAAAAGTGATAGATGGAGAGAAGCGACATGGACGTCAAAGCCAACATTGGATGCGTCTTCCTGGTCTAGGCTGGAAAATCTTATCGGCTCACGTTTCTTTTGTAGGAGCTTGACTTAAGAGAGTCTCTACAGGGCGGTCGTCGCGTTTTAGGAAAGCATTCAAAATCATTGCGATTAAGCCGCCGGTTGCGACTTTTGAGGAAAATATTGAAGCTAAGTAATCTGGAAGAGATGCCACGAATTCTTCTTGGCTGGGAATGCTGAAGGCAAAGCCGAGGCTGATTGCGACAACGAGGATGGATTTGTTGTCCAAGGGCTCTTGTAAGATCATTCGTATTCCTGCGCTTGCGATCATGCCAAAGAGAACCAAAGTCACTCCACCGAGAACAGGTGTTGGCATAATACTAAAGAAGTAGCCGGTTTGCGGTAACAAGCCAGCCACTACGAGAATCCCTGCTACATAGAGGCCCACTTGACGGCTTCCTACTCCTGTCAGCTGGATAACTCCGTTGTTTTGCGAGAACGTTGCGGTAGGAAAAACGTTTAGTAGGGCAGCAGCGGTGGAAGTAATCGCGTCTGAAAGGATGCCTCCTCTAATTCGTTTCCAAAAATCGGCTCCACTTGTTTTCAGACCAGATAAAGTTGCGGTAGCGCTAAGATCGCCGATCGCTTCGATTGAAGATACGATGTAGATGATGGCGAATGGAATTAATAAGCTCCAGTCGAAGGCGAGCCCGTAGGGGAGGATTTTGGGTAATACGATCCATTGTTCGGTTTGCATAGCGGACCAGTTTATGATGCCGAATGCAGAGCTGATCGCGTACCCCAATGTGATTGCGATTAACGGAGCTCCCATACGCACCAATGGTTTCCGCGAGACTTGTGTCAGTATAAGAATGAGTATTACAGTGAATGAGATGATTATATTAACATTCCAAGATACTCCTTCACCTAATTCCTTGGAAATATAGTAGCCAGCCACTGGAATGAGATCCATGCCTATGGCGAGAACGACGATACCTGCAACGAGTGGGGATATGAGCGAACGTAAGCGTGGCAAAAAGAAGGCGAGGGCGAATTGGCAGGGTACGGCTGCTAGCGTCATTCCACAAGCGAGCGGCAGTCCCCCTTCAAGTCCGGCACGTAGGAGGAGGTCGACGTAGGCGAAACTTGTGCCGTTGATGGAGAGGAGGCCAGAGCCTACCATGCCGAATCGTTTTGCCTGTAGGAAGGTGCCCAAGCCTGACGCGATCAAGGCCATACTTACCATGTAGCGTTGAGTCGCGCCATCTACTTCGACCACTGAGCAAAAGATAAGAACCGGGGTGATGCAGCCAACGAACATTGCAACGGTCTGCTGAATTGCAGAAACGACCGCCTTGCCAGGTGGCATGGTGGCATCGTGCGGGTAGAGAAGTTCGGAGTCTGTAGGTTTGCTGGAAGTCGGCATGAAGTGCTTAAAGCAGTTTCTTTACCAGATACTTTGTTGCCCGCAGATAACGCTGGTGAATACAGATCTTTAGAAAGATAGGAAGTGGCTAAATATCAATTCTCGGGTGGCTTTTGAAGCATCTCTGTAGGGCTCGAGCTCACTCGACGCCGTCGTTAAGAGATTACGAAATTACCCACAAAAATATGGAAAGAGTCGCTTTT
The DNA here is from genome assembly GCA_022538095.1 of Puniceicoccaceae bacterium K14. GTDB lineage: Bacteria > Verrucomicrobiota > Verrucomicrobiia > Opitutales > Opitutaceae > JAKYXN01. Next base: position 3,263 of record JAKYXN010000071.1, read on the forward strand.
CTACCAGATGTTTTATTGCCCACAAATTGCACAAATGAACTCAGATTTTTTTGGGGGGCTGTGTGTGAAAAATTTTCTAATGATAAGGTTCCTTCTTGTTTACTAATGCCAGATTTCTAAAGAATTTTTTTGTCTGTGTTCATCTGTGCAATCTGTGGGAAAAATTTCTTTACATCAGTTCTTCTGGCACGATCACTGCACACGGATCGATCTATGTACAAAGTCATAATTGATAGCGATTGGGGAGGGGATGTGCTTCAACTTTCTTGTGTCTTGGCAACAAAGCCGGACGAATATGAAATCATCGGAGCGACGGTGACCTTTGGAAATGCTTCACTGGCTCAAAATGTGCGAAACGCGGGATCAATGCTTAGACTTATGGGTATGGATCATCAAATTCCTGTCTGCGTAGGAGCCGTTGCTCCGAGTGGTCAAACAAGCCCGCCTAAGGGAGACAATGCTCATGGAAATACAGGATTGGGTGAAGCAATTTTAGAATACTCGGCGGTGCCTCCTTCTAAAATTTCTGCGGTCGATTTTATCTTAGAGCAGGTTGGGAATGAACCTTCGAATTCAATTATTTTGATCGCCACGGGACCGCAATCAAACATAGCGCAAGCGATACAAAGAGATCCTGATATTATGCGAAAACTCAAAGAGATTCGTATTATGGGTGGATGTATTCGCCCACTTTGTGGATACAGGGTCGATGAACAATTGAATCGTATTTCAGAAGAGCCGATCCAGCGTTATGGGAATATCACAGAATTTGCCGAATTCAATTTTCAACAAGCTCCTGAGGATGCTGCTACTGTTTTAAACAGTGGTATACCGATCGCTCTGTTCCCAATGGATTGCACGCATCAAATGTGTTTTACCGATCAGCGTCAAGCAATGCTCGAAAAGGCTTTATCTGGAAATCCGAAGCTGATCAAACAGCTCGTCGATATGTGCAGTGGTCCTCGAAAAATGGATAAACAAAAGTTCGAAATCTCTCCTACATTGCACGACGCTCACACGACGATATCAATGCTGAGGCCTGATCTCTACACTGGGAATTGGGGCAAGGTTGATATCATCACAGACCCAGACTCCCCTCAATACGGCAAGACCGAGTTTAGGCCAGAAAAAGGGGGCAGTCATTTGGGAACTCAAGATATAACTGATTCAGATGCGGCGTATAAAACTTTAGTCGATTCCTTGTTGAGTGCTTTATTGTAGTTGAGATTCTAAAACGATTGCGATCTGGTTGTCGTAATATAGGGTTAAATCTATTTTTCTATAGTTCTTAGCCTCCCTATCATTTCCGCTAGCCATTGGCGACCTCTTAATTTTACTGGCCACACCGACGCTCCAAATTCATCGCAAATTATTCGCTCAATCTTCTTTTCCCCAATTTTAGAATCGTGCAAACGTTGCATAGCTTCGAGAAGGTTTATCTTCTCGCTTTTGCTTGATATCAAAATGTATTCAGAAATAATCGATTCATAATTTTCATGATCTAGCATTATATCTTGATGAAAATAGCCACCGAAAAATTGGAAGAGTATTTTTCGATCCTCTGGTTTTAGTTCTGCCATTTTCTACCTAAAGACAGTTAGGTATCCATTAGCCTGTTGGATAATCGTCATTCGGTTTCTATTTCAACATCTGTTTCTATCTCCGGCAAGAAGGCATTGGAGTTGACTTGAAGGTTCCAAATTTTCAATTCATTAGGCTGAATAGGTACGAGAATACAGCTGATTTGAGCTTCACCTTTTTCATAGTAGGCCAAAGTTGAGTAAGTGACAAATGAACCGTAAGGACTGTTTGTGGAAGCTGAGACTCGCAGGAATTGTGGCTCTTCGAAGGATTCCAATTCACCGAGTTTTCGATATAATTCGAAAAGGCGTTTCAATTGCTCTGGCTCAACAGCTTCCATTACTTCGGGAGCCCAGTAAGGGGCGAAGTCTTCCATCTTCCACTTTGATAGAACTGGGATGCATTCTTCAAAAAAAGGTATAGCGAGTTTGTCGTATTTGTCTTTTTTGGCGTTAATGATCAAAAGCAGTCCGACTATCCCAAGAATTATTAGAACGAATAATCCGCTGCAACCTATCGCAATTTTCTTAATGGCCTTCATTTATTAGGGTTTTTAGGTAGAAATATTGAGTAAGTGGTTACAACTTAAAGCTCAAGTTTCAATTGTCATAAAAATTATTGGCAATGCGATTTAAATAGAGTGCAATTGTGCCAAAAAAAAGACCTCCTATGCAGGATTTTGCCAAATTTTGAGAACTCTGTGGAACGGTTGCTGTTCTCTGGTCTAAATCGTGCTATTTACCTTTCTTAATGGAATCAGCCAAAGAGCGGAAGTTTTTGATATTGTTTGGATTTTATGTGGGCTTTTGGGGGATGCTGCAATGCCTCACGGTAAAGCTGGTGCCCTTGGATTTGTCTTGGCTGGGACTGGGGGTGATGGCTTTTAGTTATGGGTCCTTCGCTCATGCGTTTACCTTTCCGTGTACGGACGCAGTAGCGGAAATTTGGGGAGCGAAACGAGCTCGTTTTATGGTGTACATGGGGACGGTCGTTTATGTCGTCTGCACTTTGTTGCTTTTTATCGGAATACGTTTAGATCCCGCTGACGGGTGGCCGCACAACGAAGCGTACATGGATCTTTTTCGTGGGGCCCCGAGAATTGTTTTAGGATCCTTAATTGCTACGGTTTTTGCCCAACTGTGGGACATCTACGTATTCGAATGGGTAAAGAGAAAGACCGGACCGCGATTCCTTTGGTTGAGGAATAATGTATCGACACTCGGTTCTCAATTACTGGATACGTGTATTTTTTATTCTATTGGGTTTTACGGCATCATCCCCAACGAAGTATTACCGAAGGTCATCATTGGGTCGTATTTACTAAAGCTCTTGGTCGCTTTAATCGATACGCCTGTGGTGTACTTAGTTGTTTATTGGATCCGGGGAAAGAAGCAGTAACTTTTGTTACCCACAGATTGCTCAGATATACACAGATTTTTTGTTTTGATTGGGGACTATCTCGTACTGTCTGGTGAGTCTATCTGAGCAATCCGTGGGCAATAATTATCTATTTCTTTTTCAAGCTTACTTTCCAGCCGGCTCCGTAGCCGATGTTGTTCACTTTTTCGAAGCTGTCTTGATTGAGGGCAAAGGATAGGCGGATTAAGCTATTTAGGTAAATCAATGGCTCGCCTTCTGGGACATCGCCAAAAGTGGCCATATATGGAATTTCAGCCTTATAAATTGTTTTACTATCTTGGCTGAACGTAACTTCAAAAACGTCACCAAATTTTGGTTTCATTTTCATAAAGAGATCCCTGTCTATATTGGTCCAGATGTTTCCGTAACGGAAATCGATGATGTCTACATTTCCATTGAGTTCCTCGGATTTCAAAGAAGCCTCAGTGTAGTCGAGCTTGAAAATTGTTTCGCCGAGGGACGGACCGACTTCTTCAAAGGTGATCGATTTGCTAGCCAACTTGGCTCCTGTGTATGCGTAGACATCTCGGCCGTGGAAGGTATAGGACTTCGTTGAGTCTTTCCGGCGGTTAACGGCTTCGTTGATTTCGCGTACTTCCTCAACGCCGAGTTGATCGCCCACTAGAGTTAAGGTTCCATTGTCAGGCGTGACGAAATAGTGACCGGTCTTGGTTTTGAGGACAACTGATTTACGCTTGGTACCCACTCCAGGGTCGACCACGGAAACAAAAACAGTTCCTGCAGGCCAGTAGTTGGCGGTTTGCGACAAGAAATAGGCGGCTACCCAAATGTTGTAAGGAGGTACGTCGTGGCTTAAGTTGGCGAGAAAGAGTTCTTGGTCTATTTCGTGGGCGACTCCCCACATAGCGGATACGGCTCCGTCGGATAAGCCGAAGTCGGATTGGAACACAACTGTGCCGATTGGCTCTTCTGCCTTTATTGCTACAAGATTGAGAGTGACGACTGCTAGAGTTGCTGCGAGCGTTTGACGTATATTCATAGTTTTAGAGATGAAGTTTGGTTTAGGCTTATATTGCTATAAAATTTTATGTTGGGCGAGCCTAGTTTCTTTGATTGTTGGATCGTTTTGGGGGAGGTGAATTGGAAGGCATTCATGAATGACACAGGTTCGTAGAGTTGTTTATCGGATTAGCTAGCAATGGGCGGGAAAGGCGCTATGTCTTTTGAAAATGAAGGATTTGAAATCAGGCAGTAGCAAGATCATCTACACAGTTTGGGGTGGGTTGCTTTCGAACTGTACTGATGCTTTGAGACTTGTGGAGTTGGGGCAGAAGCGGCCGCTAAAAGCTCGCGAGCGGCTAAGGTTGTGGTACAATTCTCCTTTGTGTCTTCATTGCAATTGCCAGCGCGGAAAGTTCAAAAGGGAGAGCGCTAAGTTGAGGGCAATTGAAGCGGAACGGGCTGCTGGGAAAGAGTAATGGTCGGGTTCTGGTACGACGGCATCGAGCGAGCTCGAGCCCTACAGTTTGAGGATGTAGGTCTCGCTGCTAGCGAGACGTTTAAGGTTTTTCTCTTTGCGTCTTTTGTGGGCGATCTCGTAAGGAGGCAACTGGAAACCAATAGTTAGGCATCTGCGTCTGGTTTCTTCCAAAAATTGAGGTGTGGGGCGAGTACAAGGTCTTTGACTTCGTTGAAGGGTCCGTAGATTTCAACGCCCTTTTGCCCTGATTCGAGAACGGTGCGTGAGGGGAGGTTCATGGTTGGGTTTTCGGGATCATCACCCGTGAGGGCTTTCAATTCGGTCTCTTCCGCTCCGTAGACAAGGCGGCCTATGTTCGCCCAATAAAGGGTGCCGGCACACATGGCGCAGGGTTCGATGTTGGTAACGAGGGTGCATTGCCATAGGTAGTCAGGGGTGTAAGCAGCGGCGGCTCGGCGAGCAAGTTCCGTTTCTGCGTGACGAACTGTATCTATATTTCCTTGACGCATGATCACTGTCTCATTGTCTGGTCCGACCAAAATCGCCCCGAAGGGATGGTGACCATGCTCCGTCACGCTAATGGCTACTTCGTTTGCCGTTTCCAGGTGACGTATCATTTGGTCTTTGGTCATAGATATTTAAAATTAGTTCGTTGCTGCGATCTTTTGCAAAATATGATTTTCGGCAGTGATGGATGGATACTTTTTCGGCGTTTCCTCAGAAATGCAGGAAGGAAGTGTTTCAACAACCACATCTGGGTCTGGATCGCTGAAGAAAGCGATTGAGAGGCGTCCACTCTTCGCGGAGGCTGACCGCACTTGCACACGGTGAGCCGTAGATCGGTAAAGGTCGTTTGTCCAACGAGAGAGTAGGTCGCCTGTATTGATAACGATAGTACCGTCGATTGGAGGAGCGGATAACCAATTGCCATTATTGTCTAATACTTCAAGCCCTCCAGAAGAGTCTTGGTATAGAAGAGTCAGCGTTCCGTAGTCGGTGTGAGCTCCCGCTCCAAGTTGGCCTTCAGCTTCAACTTCAGAAGGTGGGTAGTGTAGTAGGCGTAGTGTTTGTAATTCGCCCGTATGTTTATCGGTAAAGAAGTTGGTTGGAAGATCGAGTCCAACGGCGAAGGCAGACATCAGTCGTTTTGCGAGTCGCTGACAGTCGCCGAAGAAATCGGAGCAGACTTGTCGGTAAAGGTCGTTGGGCCAGAGTTCTGGATTCTTAGCCAGCTCCGTTGCGTTCCGCATGGTAAATGCCTCTTTTTGGTCCTTTGGCTTTGTTGGATCGAGCCCTTCTTTGCCTACCCCGTGAAACCCAAAATTAAGCTCTTGGTTGAATTTGAACTGATTTTTGATCTCTTCGTTTTGTTGGAAAAAACGATGGGCGGTTTCTTTCATAGCTGTCATCGTTTCCGGCGAGATACCAAAGTTTTTAAGATACATGAAGCCGACTTCGCGGGCGCTACGGTCAACTTGTTTGGCGACTTCTAGTCGGGCCTTGGGGCAATCGCCCAGCATCGGGCTAAAATCGATAATTGGAATGCTCATTGTGAGTTCTTGTTTAGCAGCTTCGATACCAGAGTTTGAATCTGCGAGTGAGATCTCAATTTATGATAGAAACTCTTAAGAGTAAGCTATCGAATTGTAGGTTTGGGAGATGATCGATCCAATCTACTTTGATTTTGAATAATCTCGGCATTCAGCGAGCTGAGACCCTACGAATCTAATTCTTGATCGAGTGAGCGGATGATTTCCACCCAGGCTTTGAGGGCGGCGCGTATGTCTTGGGGAGAAGTGTATTCGTCTGGATGGTGACTGAGGCCGTCGCGGCAACGAATAAACATCATTCCGGTGTGGCAAGTTTGAGCGATTTTTAGGGTATCGTGTCCGGCGCCACTGAGAAGGGTGGGAGCACCCTCTTGAAATTTTGAAAGCGAGTGGCACATGGTTTCTTGAATGAAGGGATCGCATTCGGAGGAACCGGTTTCTTGAACGCAGTCGATTACAATGCCAACTTCGCGCTGGTTTGCGATGGCTTTAAGCGCTTTCATGAGCGATGCCTTTGTCGTTTGCAGTCCATCGTAATTGGGGTAGCGTAGGTCGATGGAAAATACGGCTTGCCCTGGAATGGCATTGCTGGCGTTTGGGCTTATCTTGATGTGGCCGACGGTCGCTCGAAGGGATTCTTCTGACTTAAGAGTTTTCTCAACTTCGAGGATCATTTCCGCTGCAGCGGTTAAGGCATCTTGCCGCAATTTCGGAGGTGTCGTTCCGGCGTGTCCTGCCTTTCCGGTTACTTTAACTTCTAGACGTGTTTGGGCGGCGATCCCGCTCACGACCGCTAATGGAAGGTCTAGAGCTTCTAGGGCAGGGCCTTGCTCAATGTGGGCTTCGATAAAGAGGTCCCCAGGTAAAATGATGGGCTTAGTCGCCTCGATCTTTTCTGCATCGTAGCCACGGGCCTTCAACGCTTCGCGCATGCTGATACCTTGTTCGTCTACCTTGTCTAGCGCTTCGAGGTCGAAGGTCCCGCAGAGGAAGGAGGAGCCTAAGAATGTTGTGTGATAGCGAACGCCTTCTTCGTCGCAAAATCCTAATACGTTTATGTAGTGCTTGGGCGTATACCCTTCAGTTTGCAACACTTCGATGGCCGCAATGCTGAGTAGCAGTCCTAGGATACCGTCAAACCGCCCTGCGTTGATTACGGTGTCGTAGTGGGAACCGAGATGGATTGCTGGGGCTTTCGCGTTTTCGCTTGGCCAGGAACCAATGACGTTTTGCAGAGGATCGACGTTGGCAACGAGTCCGGCATTGTTCATCCAAAGCTTGATTAGCTTGGCCGCAGTATCCATTTCCTTAGATAGGAAAATGCGAGTGATGCCATCGAAGTCCGAGCTGATGCTAGCTAGAATATCGATTCGCTCGAGCAATTTGCGCTCAATGGCTTCTATAGGTGTTTCGGGCAAAGTATTAGCTTCCTCGGTAGGTTGAGTAGCTCCAGGGTGTCATCAGAAGTGGAACATGGTAGTTTTCGCCTGACAGGAGACTTACTTCGATCGGCACAATATCAAGAAAAGGAAGGCTAGGGAGAGCTATTTCGAGTGAGTTGTAGTAGGCTCCAACACCAAATTTGAGACGGTACTTGCCGGTTTGAAGGGATTCGTCGAGCAAGAGCGGTTCGTCAGTGCGCCCATCTCTGTTGGTTATCCCTTGGGCTAATTGGGTCCAGGCCCCTGAATAGTCAAAGTACTCAAGAGTCCAGGCGACATTGGCAGCCGGTTTTCCCAGATAATTGTCGAGGACGTGGGTGCTAAGTTTTCCACTCATGATGATTTTTTAAAAATAAAATTAAATTTCGGATACGAGTTGAAGGAGTCGATGCCAACCGATGCGAGTCACTTGAGCGAGGCAAGCGATTCTTTCTGCATCAAGGTTGGATTGGGAGCGCATTTCCAAGATAGGCAGTACTTCTGTGGCATTGTGCTCTGAAACGCAAAGGATAAAGGGATGATCGAATTTGCTGCGATATTTGGCGAGAGCGGTTTGGAGAGCTTCTAGTTTTCCTTGCGGTAGGGCAGCAAATCCAGCTCGCTTTTGTTCTGCTTGCGAGAAGTCGGTCAGCGATTCGATCTGTTCGAGCTTAGCAGCGAGGTCTGGGTGGGCTTTGAGTAGTTCAATTTGTTTAGTCGATTCACTACCGTAAATTATACTTTCGAACGCTGCTTGAAGGCTCTTGACGGTGAGGAACGGTCGAAAGGAATAGGCTTTTTCAACGATCCACGGGGAGTATTCATACAAGGTTTCGAGACTTTGCACGAAGTCTTCTTGGGAAAATTCGTTGAGAACGTTGAGGGGGGTGGGAGCTTGGATCATTATTATTCTGATTCAAATACTTGGTCTTCAAACGACCAGGGTGGAGAGCAAGTGACGATCATCTCGAGAGGTTTGTCGCTTTGATTGTCAATGGTGTGCCATTGCCCGATTTCAATCGCAATAGCCTGACCGGATCGTAGAAGAGACTCTTTGCCGTTGATATGCATGATTCCTTCGCCAGAGATTACTTGATACACTTCTTCGCTTTCGACGTGGTAGTGTTTTTTGATTTTAACTCCAGCGGGAATAGTTATGTGGGCGATACTGAGATTCTTCAGTTTACAGGCTGACGGTGAAATGAATTCTTTAGCGACCGCATTGTCTTCGGCGGTGTATGCTGGGCAATCGGCAATCGTTACTATATTCATAATAAAATTAGTGGAAGGAGGTTTCTCGGACTTTCTTTGCCCTCATTCGGTGCTCGTTTCTAAGCGCTGGTAAATCGAGTCCAATAATTTGCTGTTCTCGGACACGTATGTTTCCTCCGATGACGAGATCGCTTACTTGCCTTGGGTGGCAAATGAGGAGGGCGTCCACTGGGTTTTCGGCTCCGTTGGAGTAAAGGTCTTCAAAGGGGAACAGAGCGATGTCGCCGCATTTTCCGATTTCGATTTTTCCGATGTCATCCCGGCCCATGAGATTGGCTGAGCGCCAGGTCCCGAGGTCGATGGCATCCAAGGCGCTCATTGCTTCCGCTCCATATTTGACTCGCGCTAAGTAAAACGCTTGGCGAAGCTCGCCGAGAAGATGTCCTGAATCATTGGATGCACTACCGTCGACCGCTATTCCAACTTTGATTGCGTGGTCGATCAGTTCTGGAACGCGGCAGATACCTGAACCAAGGCGCATGTTTGCATTCGGGCAATGAGCAACACCGATACCGTGTTTTGCTAGCGTCGCAAGTTCTTCATCATCAAAATGAATACCGTGGGCTAGCCATGCATTGTCATAGTCCCACCCACAATCGAGTAAGTACTCTAGCGGGCGAGCTCCGAATTTTTCTACAGAATACTCATTCTCTGCGAGAGTCTCGCCGCAGTGCGTGTGTAAGCCGACATCGTAGAGCTTAGCTAGCTGAGCACTCGCAATGAGTAAGCTTTTGCTGCATGAAGTAGCAGCGCAGGGAGCGACTATGACTTGCTGATAGCTTCCGGGCTCGGACACGTGATGCTTGGTAATAAGGGCCTCGGTATCAGCTAGGATTGTGTCTTCGTCTTGGAGTGCCCAATCTGAAATGAGGTCTGACTTGAAGTTCATTGAACCACGGCTCGCATGGAAACGGACGCCCATTTGATCCGACGCTTCAAATTGCGTCTCAGTCATATTTTTAGCGTCTCTCGGAAAAACGTAGTGATGATCGGCGATTGTAGTGGCTCCGCTAAGCATGAGCTCAGCGATGCCGAGCTTTGTGCAAATGTAGAGATCGTCCTCGCGAAAGTACTCCCACAATTTATTCATATTCGCGAGCCAGGGGAGCAGGGACTGATTATTGCCAGGAGTATAGGCTCTGGCCATATTTTGATATAGGTGGTGGTGTGTATTCACCAAGCCAGGAGTCGCAATTTTTCCTCGGCCGGACAGGCGTGGATAATCTTGAGGTACGCTGGGTGCGCTATCTGTTCCGAAGCCTCTTATGAAGCCGTCTTCAATTTGCAACCAGGCACCGCATAGGATTCGTTGCTCCTGGTTCGCCGTAACCAGGAAATCGATATTTTCTATAAGTAAGTTTGCAGGCATCTAAGCGTCGTCAGTTACCGGTGAGATTTCTATGTTGGGAGTTGTGCCGTCACTTTGCATATTATAAATCTCCAGGGCTGCAAGGGCTGCGTCTTTTTCGGGGATTTTCATACCGTGTAGTTTTAAGCAGGAACTTAACGCATTGAGGGTTCGTAGAACTGTGTCTTTGCGTGCGTTGTAACCCATGGCGCCAATTCGCCAAATTTTCCCATGGAGCGGGCCAAATGAGGTGCCAATCTCTACTCCAAAATGGTGTAGCATATCGCGCCTCACTGCTTCGCCATCCAACTCACTTGGTATGTAGACTCCGGTGACATTCGACATTTTGTAATCGAGGTTGCCAAATAGTTTAAGTCCCAGCGCTAGTAGTCCTGCTTTCATGGCGTCGCTTGCCATATGGTGACGAGCGATCGCTTGATCGAGCCCTTCTTCGAGGACGCAACGAGCGCATTCTCGAGCACCGTAAAGCATGCTAGTGGCCTCGGTGTGATGGTTGAGTCTGTCTGGACTCCAGTAGGCCATGACCATGGCGAGGTCGAAGTAGTTGGATTGAATACGAGAGTCCTGGCCAGGAACAAAGCCAGCGGGCTCAATTCCTTTTTCTACGTGCCACCGTTTTTTGATTAATTCCGCAGCGCGGTCCGATAGGGTTATAGGACCAGAGCCAGAGGGGCCGCCCAAGCATTTTTGAAGGCCGGCGGTACAGACATCGATTTTCCAATCGCCGATTAAGAGTTCATTGCCAGCGATGGAAGCAGTTGCATCCACGTAGCTGATGACTCCACGTTCGTGGCAGAGTTTGCCGATTTCTTCGAGTGGCTGGCACATTGTGGTGGAGGTGTCTCCTTGGCAGATTGCGAGCACTTTAGGTTGGTGGGCGTCCAATGCGGTTTTGATTTCGTCTGGGGAGAAAATTTCGCCCCATTCCTTTTCCAGGATGATTACTTCGGCTCCGCAGCGGGATGCAATTTCAGTGAGAAGATGTCCGAATCTTCCGAACACAGGGACGAGAACTTTGTCGCCTGGCTCAATCAATGAAACTAAGGCACTTTCAATGGCAGCGCGGCTCGTACCGTCGATCAAGAAAGTCCAATGATAGTCGACTACGAAGATTTGGCGATAGAGGGCCATGACTTCATTCATGTAAGCGGTCATGGCGGGGTCGTATTGACCTAATAAATCGGCGCTCATCGCTCGCTGTACGCGCGGGTCTGCGTTGACGGGGCCAGGGCCCATCATCAGTCGAGGAGGCGGATTGATTTGCTTAAAAATCGGGTCGATATTCATGGATGTTTAAGAGACGTTGGGGACCGGTCTGCATTTCTTTTTTCTGTCGTATTTCGTTTGTTGTAGGGCTGCCTGCTAGGCAGCCATTTTGATTGTGGGCTTTGGTGATCGACTAGCAGTCGATCCTACAGTTTGAAAAGTATTCGTTCTATACAGTGAGGCTATTCAATGTGTGCGCTTCGTTAGTATTCTTTTAAGAATGCGATGAGTTGATCCGCTTGTTCATCGCTGATGATTGTTTTGTAAGGGGGCATAGTGGGCGGGTACCCAGCGACGATTTTGCTGGTCGATTCTAGGATCGACTCGCGGAGGTAGGCTTCATCGGCCACGACTTCGGTGCCGTCTGCTAAGGTACGAGTAGAGCCAAAAATTTCTTGTAGGTTCGGAGCGATGCTTGTATTGGCTCCTTGGTGGCAAGCGTTACAACCTATTTGAGAGAAAACCTTTTGTCCTTCCAAAGCGACCGGATCCAATTGTGGAGCATCGCTTGATTTCGTGTTGAGGGCGGCCACGATGATTGCGGTGGCTGTGATGAAGGTGCCGAAGAGAATGGCGAGCCACGGTTTGAAAGTGTTGCGAATGTTCATCATGCGCTTGATGAGAATCAAAGAACCGATGATGACGGCGAGGATAAGCACGTTGTGACCGCTTCCGTAAAGCACGGGGAAGTGGGCGCTGAGCATTAAGAAAATTACCGGGAAGGTTATGTAGTGGTTTGATAGTGACCGAAACTTGGCCGCTTTACCCACTTTTAGATCATGGTCTTCTCCAGCGAGAAGGGCTTTCATGAGTTTCTTCTGATTCGGAATGATGTGGAAAAAGACGTTTGCGGTCATGAAGGAACCGAGTGTCATTCCAACTTGGAGAAATACTGCTCGACCGTTGAAGACGGTGTCTAAGGCGGCTGCGTAGCCAATCACGATGGCGAACCAAACGATAGCTCCGGTAACTAAATAGTTCTTGAGTGGACTTCTCCAGTAGAGATCGAAGAGGAACCAACCGCCGAAGATGCCACCTACGCTAATGAGGATAGCGGCGTAGCCTGGAAGGTCAGCCTTACTCGCGTCTAGTAAAAGAGTATCGGCACGAGTGAAGAAGAAAGTGACTAACAAGGCGAAACCGGAAAGCCAAGTGGTGTAGCTTTGCCAGTAGAACCAGTGAAGTGGCTTTGGAATCGTATCTGGCTTGAGCTTTCGTTTTTGTAGGTGGAATACGCCTCCGCCGTGGAGCATATCCATGTAGCCGATCAGGTTGTCATCGTCGTCTCGTTGAAGGAGATTGATTTCCATCCAAGTAAAAAGGAGGGAGTTACCAATCCACATGATGGCGGCCACTACGTGGATGTAGCGGAATATTATATTGAAGAAGTCGATTAATTCGGAACTCATGGTCTATCTTGCTGCTTACTTTTTAATCATATTCGAAGTTTGGATATAGTAGGTGCAGCGTTTGTTCGGGTGTCATAGGACACTTGATTTCGTCTTCATTGGTGGAAGAAAAAGAATCGATTGCGTTGCGTATGGCGAAGTAGGCGGCAATGCCATACATAAATGGAGGCTCGCCAACGGCTTTGCTGCCTAGCGGCCCTCCTGGGTTGTCAACATTTTCCAGAAATTTGACCTCGAGATCATCTGGCAAAAAGTCTCCATCTGGGCATTTGTAGTTGGAAAGCGCGAACGAGAGAAGTCTACCATCATCGGCATATTTGAGCTCTTCTAAGGTTACCCAGCCGATTCCTTGGGCAAGACCACCTTCGACTTGTCCCAAGTCAACAGTTGGGATTATGCCGCGGCCCAGGTCATGTACAACTTTAGCGGCGTCAATGCTGTAGGTGCCGCGCAAGCAGTCAACGGTGGCTTCGACGAGGCACGTTCCGTAGGTATAGTAGTGGAAAGGACGACCCCAGCCTTTGATTGGGTCGAATGAAATATTAGGCGGAGCGTAGAACCCATGGGCCATAAGTTGGACGCGTGAGAAGTAGGATTTGAGTACGAGTGTATTCCAGTCGAGTTCGGTTGCATTTTCACCGCAATAAACTTGTCCGTCTTTTATCGAAATCTCTGAGGCGTCACACTTCAATTCTTTAGCGACGACTTTTTTCATCCCAGAGAGGATTTCTCGACAGGCGATTATAGTGGCATTGCCATTGAGGTCGCTTGTCGCACTGGCCGCACTAGGCGAAATGTTAGCGATTCTGGATGTGTTTGTGCTGTTGCAGCGAATACGTTCGTGGTTGATACCAAATATTCGGGAGCAGATGGCGATCATGTTGGAACTGATGCCTTGTCCCATCTCGATGCCTCCCGTAGTCACATTTACGGTTCCGTCGGTGTAAACATGGACGAGGCTGCTACCTTGGTTTAGGAATGTTTTGGTAAAGCTAATGCCGAAGCACACTGGCATGAGAGCAAAGCCCTTTTTGCTCATGGTATGCGTATCGTTGTATTCCTTGGTTCTGGAGCGAAGGCCTTCTAGGTCGAAGTCAGCCACCGCTTGGTCCCAAGTCTGTTTGAGGCGATTGTCTTCCAGGTTTTGACCGTAGTGAAATGTGTAGCCTCCTTGAGCGATATTTTGGGACTGAAGCCAATCCCGTTCCACGCAGAGTTCTTTGGCTGCCTCTGCAATGGCGGCTTCTAAAGGGAACATCCCTTGTGGGCCCCCGAAACCGCGATAGGCGGTATTTGATGGCAGGTTAGTGCGGCACGGTACAGCGCGAATGCGGACGTTCTCAATAGCGTATGAGTTTGTTGAATGCAGACAGGTTCGCTCGAGAACTGGGTTGGAAAGATCCATAAAGGCACCAGAGTTTTGATAGTGATCAACTTCGAATGCCAGGATCTTACCCTCCTTTGTAAGACCGATTTTGAAGTCCTGTTTGTAGGGGTGGCGCTTGCCGGTCATCTGCATATCGTCCACGCGGTTGAGCACGATTTGCACAGGCTTGTTGAGCGATCGCGCTGCGAGTGCCGCCATGCAGGCCCATTGGGTCGCTTGGTCTTCCTTGCCGCCAAAGCCGCCTCCGAGTCGCTTTACATCGACCTCGACCTTGTTCATTGGGATGCCGAGAACCGAAGCGATTGTTTTTTGAGTGGCGGATGGGCTTTGGGTAGAAGAGAAAACCTTGATTTGCCCGTCTTCCATGGGAACCGCTCGGCAGCGATTGGTTTCCAAATACATGTGTTCTTGCCCGCCGAGATCGACCTTACCAGTGATGACGTGATCGCAAGAATCCCAAATGGAGTCGACATCGCCTTTTTCGAAGACACGGAGTTCTTGAAGGATTTCACCTTGTTTAAATGCTTCACGGGGACAGGTGATTGCAGGTAATTCCTCAATTTTCGTAGAGCAAGCGAGCGTTCCTTTGCGAGCGGCTTCATGGGAATTCGCGATAATCATCGCAATCGGCTGGTTATGAAAGACTACCTTTTTGTCAGCGAATAATGGCTCGTCTGCTACGATTTGGCCGATGTAACCTTCCCCGGGTATGTCATCGAATGTGAAGGCTGCTATTACGCCGGGCACTTCGAGCGCTTTCGACGTATCCAAAGAGCGGATGATCCCGTGAGCTACAGGGGAACCGAAAATGGCTGCGTGTAGCAGGTTGGCCGGCGGAGCGACATCGTCTACGTATTCCGAGCGGCCGCTTACGTGAAGTTCGCTATCACAGTGACGCATTTATGGCCTCCTCGCTAATAGTTTCTGGGAATAGTTTTGTGAAATGCGCGATGAGTAGCTGACGAGACAAAAGCCTTTTGTACTGGGCGGAGCCGCGTACATCGCTGATTGGGTTGAACTCGCTTTGGGCGAGATCGACGGCTTCCAGTACGGTTTCCGTGGAGAGAGTCTTCCCTGCGAGGCTTTGCGATGTTTTGGTCAGGTAAAGTGGGGTGGCTGCGACTCCTCCAATCGATAAATGAACTTCATTGATCGCTTCGTTGCCTATTACTATTTTGGCAGCGGAGTTAATGGTGGCGATATCGAGTATCTTACGTTTGGATACTTTTTCCCAATTGATGAAAGTGTTTGTCTTGGGTTTGGGAAGGTGAATGTTAGAAATTTGTTCGTGGCCTTCCTTGGCCAGTTGCTTGTACCCAATAAAAAAGTTCTTAAGGGGAAGGAGTCGATTTGTTTCAGGGGATTCGATTTCTAGCTCTGCTTCCAAGGCCAGCAGAAGACTGGTCATGTCTGCAATAGGCGAGGCGTTGCAAATGTTTCCGCCAAGGGTTGCTCGGTTACGAATCGGCCAGCTGGCGATAAGATCGTTGTAGCTTAGAATGTCAGGAACGGCTTTCTGGATCAATGGATCGTTGGCAAAGTCTTCGAAGGAAGTTCGGGCGTCGACGACGAGATATTCACCCTTTTCTACTATGGGAGCAATCGGAGTGTTGTTGATGAGAGAAGGGGAGTCATCAGCCAGTTCTTCGCCGCGTTGAACGAGTAAGTCGGTGCCGCCGGCCACGAAAGGAAGGCTGGGCGTGTCCGGAAGAGTGGAGTCTTGCAATGGGGGAATCTTGGCGAGCTTCTCCGAGACGTTTTGAAAGGAATTTGGCAAGGCTCCTATGTCGCAAAGTGTTGGGATTCGCGGCTTGTTTTTTAGTTTGGGAGCGAGGTGGTCGATCGCTTGTATGCCTGCTTCCTTGATGGATCTGTATCCGGTACAACGGCACAGGTTACCTGAGATTGCGTAATCGGCCCCTTTTTTGTTTAGTGGTATTTCTTCGTCCATGAGACCCGCAGTCATCGCGACTACGAAACCAGGAGTGCAGTAACCACATTGAGTGCCGCCGCAGTCTACCATCGCAGTTTGAACCGGCGAGGGTTGGTTCATGTTTAGTCCTTCGATACTGACGAGGTGCTTGCCATGGAGCTCGCCCATTGGGAGGAGGCAGGATGTGACGGGCTTGTATTTTACCTCGCCTGAAATTAGTTCCCCGACCATGACGGTGCAGGCTCCGCAGTCGCCTTCTTTGCAGCCTTCTTTTGTGCCTGTGAGGTGTTTGTTCTTTCGCAGGTAGTCCAAGGCCACCAAAACCGGAGGTGTCTCGATGGTTAAGAGTTCGTCGTTAAGTAAGAACGTAATCTGTTTCTTTATGAGCATCAGTTTCTTGAAAGTTACGCTTTAGCAGAATCTGGGCCGCAATGCTGACCGCGATCTCTTCCGGTGTATCACTTCCTATAGGGAGTCCGACGGGTGCAGTGATTTTGTCTAATTGCTGTTGGCTAAACCCTTGCTGACGGAGTTCTTCGAATATTGAATTCAACTTTCGTTGACTCCCCATGAGGCCAAGGAAGCGTGGATGATTAGGCAGAATCTCGGTGAGGGCAACAATATCAGTCGGGTAGGAGTGAGTCATCACAACTACGAATAGTGATGCAAAGGAATCGTAATGAAGGTTGGAGTACACCGTGGTGCCTGTTCTCAGTTCGATTCCGCTCAGAGATTCGATTCCAGGGATTGATTCGCGTTGGTCGACTAAGGTGACGTGAAAGTTCAATCGTTGCATCTGGCGAGCGAGAGCTTGGCCACAGTGGCCTGCTCCGGCGATTAGCACGCGGTCGTGATTGGCGAGCTTGAGCTTCACTTGCCAATTGATCGGATGGTCGAGCAATTGAATAGGCTTAGTTGGACTAGAAGAGTCGGGGGCTAGTTTGATTCCTTCAGGCGATAGTACAAGTGTTTGCTTTTGTTGCTGCTTGAGGGTCTGAACAATCTTGAGAGCTAAGGACAAATCTCTCTCAGGTTCTAGTACTGCGAGAACATTGATTTGCCCGCCGCCACAAATGAGTCCAGATGGGCTGTCTGTGTCGCGTCGGTGTTGAATCTTTTGCAAAGTCGGAGGGTAGCTATCTTCTCGCAAACTCTTTTGGGCGAGCGTGAGGAGGTTGCGCTCCATGATACCCCCTCCAATAGTTCCGCTAATGAATCCACTTTGGCTAAGCAGCAATTTTGCCCCCGGTGTACCGGGTGAGCCTTTTGAGCACTGGACGACAAGAGCAATGAACACTCGGTGGCCTTGCTCAAGTTCCGCTTGGATTGTTTGCCAGTAGTCTATCAAGTGGTTGATGAGGTGTTTTGAAGTTGTTTTGAGAATACAACTTTGCCTTCGATGACTACGGTGCTGGGTAGTGAATCGAATTCGTTGCGTTTTGCTGCCTTTCCGATTATACTCGCGATGAGTTCTTCGGAGGTGTGGTCGGATTCTGCGGGAAATGGTCTTGGAAAGGCTATGAAATCCAGCGATTTCCCGGGAGCGAAATTTCCTTTGCTCTTGCCGAAGCCTAAGATTTCAGCCCCCGCGAGGGTGGAGCGATACAGAGCTTTTGTATAAGTCGCTTGTGGGATGTCTACAGCCCTGTTTTGTTGTACAAATGAATCCATGACATCGAGCATAGATAGAAACGGTCCTCCTCCTATGTCAGAGGCGAGGGCCCAGCGTACGCCGCTGCTTTCAAGCTGCTTTTCTGCTTGTGTGAAATCGAACAAGCCGGATCCGAGGCCGAGTTGATCGACCGGCGCGTTGGATGTGGGGCAACTTGCGATGGCGGTTTCGGTTGCTGCTATGAGATCCCACTCTTGAGGGCTTAAGTGTATTGAATGGCCCATGACTGTCTTGGGTCCAAGCATACCGCAACGATTGTAGATTTCGGTGTAGGTTTCGATATCTTCGAAGCCTTCTTTTTCGCGATACATAGAGGTGACCCAATCAATCTCCTGGTGTGTTTCGCAGAGGTGAGTTTGCTGAAAAAGGCCGTTTTCTTTTGCGATCTGAGCTCCGGCTTTCATCACCTCTGGCAATGTGGTGGGAGCGAAGCGCGGGCTGATGCAATAACGATCGCCGTATTGGGAGGATCCGTACGCGGTAGATGCAATCGATTCGTTAGGGGATTGCTGCAAGGGATCTGGGCAATTCATATTCATGAGAGCGTTGCCGATGCGAAATCCCTTTGATGCATATTTCATGGCGGCGTCGAGCGCTGTTTGGTGAATAGAACTGTAGCAGAGGCCACCGATTGTGCCGGTTTGTAAGATGCGTTTCCAAAAGTGCTTTGCTTTTTGCTCAGCGAATTCTAGGGAGGCGTATTTGGCTTCTTCTGGGAAAGTGTATTTTTCTAGCCACTCGAGGAGAGAAACTTTTGGGAGATCTCGGACGTCGTCTTGTACCCAATGGAAGTGCAGATCGTAGAAAGCGGGTAAAATGAGGCCATCATTTGAGGGGATTTGGGCGAGATCCCAGGAATAGTCCGTTGCGAGGGTCGGTGCGGGACCAATTGATTGGATGATCCATTCGAAGCCAGGTTTCTTGGCCACTACTAAACCATCTTTGAATAAAGCGCATTCGGTGTCGCTTATCGGATTGAGGAGAGTGCCTCTTATGGCTCGGAAGCCCTCTTTATCATGAAATCTCAACATATTTGGATGAGCTATCGTAGCCTAAAAAGCGCCAATTCTCAATTTTTGTGGGTCATTCAGAGTTTGGAGGATTGGGTTTTTCTTCTTTTGGCTCTATCAAATCCCATTTATTGCCATAGAGATCCTGAAAAACGACGACAGTGCCGTAGCTTTCTTTTCGAGGTTTTTCTAGGAAATTGATGTTGTTTTTCATCAGAGAGTCATAGTAGTTCCAAAAATCGTTTGTGTGCAGGAAAAGGAAAACGCGGCCTCCGGATTGATTGCCGATTGCCTGGCGTTCTTTTTCGTTTTTGGCTCTTGCGAGTAGGAGGGAACAGCCTTGATTTGAAGGGGCTACGCGTACCCAACGTTTCCCGTTTCCGAGGTCAGTATCTTCAAGTAGTGTGAAGCCTAATACGTTGCAGTAATGATGAATTGCTTCATCGTATTCTTTAACAAGAATGCTGATTTGGAAGAGGTTTTGGTGGCTTGAATTTGGCATGGTTTCGATTTGAGCAGTTTATGGAGAAACGATGATCAATCGAGTAATTTGTGATATCGGAAATTGTTTTTCTGGCAGATGACTCGGATGGGAGATCTTCTTTGGGGTGTTGAGGCAGAGTGCTGAAGTCTTGAGTATTTGACCGTTGATTTTATCGGTTGCTTCTGTCGACACTCATCGTTCCGAGCATGGCGAGCATGGCGAGCTTTGAGCGGCAACGAGACACTGAGACCCTCTGGTTGATTCAGTTAGTAAGTTGTAAATGTTAGGATTGGCGTTCGTACAGGGTTGTGGATGGTACATTCCCTGCTAAGGTTGTGGGTAATATAAGTATGGCAAAAGTAAGACTATCAGGAACAGTAAGCGGTAGCAATGATACCAATCGTGAAACAAGAGCGCGGATGCTCTATTTATTGTTCGCTAATGGTTGGGACATTTATAATTCGAATGGTGACCAGCAGATAACCCTGTCTAACATTGAAAAGAAGATAAAGGAGTCTGATGCGTTTGTGTTTATGCCGGGCGCGACCTTGGAGGACTTGTTTCAGGCTGTCTCGATTTTTGTCGGCTACCAAACCTTGGATAAGCATTTGTTTGGCAAGGCTGCTGTCGTTCTCAATTCTGGGAAGAGCTGGACGCCGCTGTTTGAACTTCTCGACAGTTTGCAGGAACTCGGTACGATTCGTCAGAGTTACCGCAAGTTCTTGCTACAGGCAAAGAGCCCTGAGGAAGTGATTGATTCCCTGGAAACGGTTCAGCGGGAGGGGGTACCGGATGTTGGACGAGAGAAAATGAAGCAATCGAGTACGGAATCTTACGATACGCCTTTGCCTGATGATCATGTGGCTAACGTATGTGTTTTTTGTTCTGCAAGTATTGAGGACCCTGCGTATTTGGAAGACGGCTATCAGCTTGGAAAGTCGTTAGCGGAAAATAACTATGGGTGTGTTTCTGGCGCGGGTACGACTGGTGTTATGGGAGCTGTTGTTCGCGGGTCGGTAGAAGCCGGTGGGTGGACTGGAGGCTCAAATGTCCCGCACATTATCGAGATTGAAGGCCTTCCGGACGGCTTGTCGAGTTTCTGGCTTAAGCCAGATATCTATACACGAATGGAAGTCATGATCGAGAACTCAGATTCGTTTGTGATTTTTCCTGGTGGAGCGGGTACGGTACAAGAGTTGCTCGCTTTATTAATCTTTAAGAAATTAGGGAGTCCTTTGATGAAGGATAAACCTGTGATCATTTATAATCGCCCCGTCGAAGGGAAGGGAATTGGTTTTTGGGATAAGCTTGTGAGCGTCTTGAAACCATTTGCAGAGCCTGGCTTTTATCAGTTTGTTGATTCGTCCGAAGAGTTGATGAAGGTGATTAAGGAGTCGTGAGTTCTGGCATAAATTAGGGCTAAAAAAGTAGATATTTGGGAGTTTAGAGCAATTTTCTTTAAAATAGTCGCATTTTAATAGCGCTTTTTCTCAAAAAGCAGTTAGGGTGCCTCTTCCATGAAACCGTTAAGCATGGAT
>JAKYXN010000072.1 GCA_022538095.1 Puniceicoccaceae bacterium K14
TGGTCGAAGCTCTGGCCCATGCGTTGAGATCCATCACGAAACAGGATTGCGAGGCATTCTTTAAGCATGCCAATTATGCGACTGAATGAATGAAAGATGCTCTAGTGATGGTGTACTACCCTTTGTAGGTGTACCTAAAGCTTGCCATCCCTTTACTCGATGAGGTGATCTGGGTGTGAAGGGTGATTTCTTTGGACAAGTGCTGGAGATGTGTGTTTGTTGGCGTTCCCCATAATGCTTTTTCTGAGCAGAACTTCCCCGTTAACTTTTAGTTTATTCTTGTTTATGTCTTCTGATCACGCACCCCGAATGGAAAATGCTTCTCTGTGGAAGCGATTTATGAATGGGCTAGCATTATTCCTTCCTGGAATATTTTTGCTCGGTTTTAATATCGGTACGGGTAGCGTGACCGCGATGGCGAAGGCGGGGGCACATTATGGGATGTCTTTGCTGTGGACCGTTGTGACTTCTTGTTTTGCGACATACTTTTTGATAAGTGTGTACAGCCGGTACACCTTGGTTACGGGTGAAACTGCGTTGGCTGCGATTAAGAAGCATATTCACCCAGCTATTGGGATCTTCTTTATCGTCGCGCTAACTGCTGGAGTGAGTGGCGGTGTTATGGGCGTGATGGGAATCGTTGCCGATATTTGTTATGAGTGGTCGAAAATGGCAATTGATGGCGGGGTTGCTCCAGTTTACTTCGCGGGGTTTTTCATCCTCCTAGTCTATTATATTTTTTGGAACGGGAAAACGGATTTTTTCGAGCGAGCGTTGGCGGTAATCGTAGCGGTGATGGCAAGCTGCTTCGTGGTTAACTTTTTTATTATGATGCCGCCGCCGATTGAAATCGTGAAAGGATTGATACCTTTGGTGCCAAATGTTCCAGCGGAGCAGGATGGGGGAGCATTTTTGGTGATTGCATCGATGGTGGGTACGACAGTGTCGTCGTCCCTTTTTATTGTGCGCACAACTTTAGTTAAGGAAGCCGGTTGGGGAATTCAGGATTTTAAGAAACAACGCAATGATGCTCTTGTTTCCGTGACGCTTATGTTTGTCATCAGTGCGTCGATCATGGCTGCTGCTGCGGGGACCTTGTATGCTCAAGGAGTTGGGCTTTCTCGAGCATCTCAGATGATTGAGCTGTTAGAGCCATTGGCAGGTTCCTTGGCTGTTTCTATTTTTGCTATTGGTATTGTGGCCGCCGGTGTTTCGTCGCAATTTCCCAATGTTTTACTTTTGCCGTGGTTATTATGCGACTACAACGAATCGCCCCGAGAGATGACTCTCACAAAATACCGAGTAATCGTTTTTCTGATATCCTTGCTTGGATTAGTGGTGCCGATTTTTGAAGCCCGTCCTGTTTTTGTGATGATCGTATCGCAAGCTTTCAATTCAGTGATCCTTCCGTTGACTATTGGATGTATTTTTTATCTCGGGAATCGAAAAGACCTCATGGGTGAATACAAGAACACGCTCGGAACGAATCTCTTCTTAGGAGCAGTCTTCGTGTTTTCGATCATAACCTCTTCGATGGGAATTCGAGGAGTGTTACAGATGATTTCGGGTTAGGTCCTTTTGCCATTCGCACTTAACACTTATCAAAGGCTTCGTGGATCTTGAAGGAAATCGATGAGGGCCAAGTTGTGAATGTCGTTCTTGCAGATGGAAGCCTATCCGGATAGGCAATCGATATTGTATAAAAATATTGGATGAGAAATATTTCTCATCCAATTAGATCCGTTTATTTACAGCCTCCTGTTGGAGGATGTTTTAGAATTTTAGGCTGATACCGGATACGTATGTTCCGTTCCAATCTGAACTAAGGCCACTCCGTTTGGATTGGTACATGAGGTAGAAAGAGGTTCCTACAGATTCGAAAATATCTACGCCTAGGATGATCGGGTAGAATCGGTTTAGCGTGATTCGTTCTTTGTCTACTTCATAAAATACCTCATTTCCGAGAGAGTAGCTTTTTACGAAGGCGTTGTCCAATTTCCAGCTGAGCTTTGATTGTTGTCTTACTCGATGAAAAATTTCACTTCCTTTGCCTTCTTTCCATCGTAGTTCCCATCTGTTTCTCATTGAAAGAGTGGGGCCGGATTCTCCGATTTTTATCTTTTTCGGATTTAGCTCGAGGTCGAAGCGGTAAGTGTTGGACCAGTCACTTTTGGTGTTAGAGCGGGATCTCTCTAAGGTTGGATGGGTTCCCAGTGTCCAAGAGTCATTGATCTTATAGTTGAACTTTTGACTGATTCTAACGTACGAAAGATACTCTAGGTCTGGCATTCGGAGTTCAGTGTGGGATTTAGTGGACCACCCGTTTCCTAGATCAAGTTTTGGGCTATTGGCGGTTAGCCATGTCGCCGAAGCTTCACTGCCGTTAGCTGATAATAGACCAAAGCCTAGGACGAAGCAGAGCGTTAAAGCCCATTTTGATAAACGTGTTGGAAGAGAGCGGGTCATTTTCTTGTAGGGTTGCATAGAGTTCAAATGGGGTCTGATTTTATTCATCGGTTTTATTTGCAGTATTTTTTAAGTCCTTCTGTATGGTTTCGTGATCGCGGTATCCGGCTAATTCGTCCAATTTAACTCGTCAATTTGACTCGCTTTTCGATCATTTGTAATTGAAAAATCGCTACTTTCGGACCGATTGGAGAAGGGTTTTTCTGTAAACGATATGGATGTTTTTGCCCTTGAATTTCCAAAGCCTGATTCGAGGCCTAAGAGTTCTTCTAATTGTCTGGAGACCTGATATAGTCCGTCAACTTGACTATTTAATTCTGTAGATGCACCTGCTGTTTCTTCGGCAGCGGCTGCATTGCTTTGGGTGGCAGTGTCCATTACAGACATTGATTGGTTTAACTGATCAATGCCGATAGATTGCTCCTGAGAGCTTTTATCAATACTGGCCATTAATGTGTCCATTTGTTGGGCTTTTTCTAAGATTTGTGATAATTTATTTGATACGCGTTGTGATGTAGAAATTCCATTGTTAGTTCGATTAACCGAATCTTCGATTCTTTCCGAGGTCTCCTTTGCCGCAGTCGCACAGCGTTGAGCGAGAGCCCTAACTTCATCAGCAACGACAGCAAATCCTGCTCCTGCTTCACCCGCTCGAGCGGCTTCAACAGCGGCGTTGAGGGCAAGAATGTTCGTTTGAAAGGCGATTTCATCTATGGTTTTTAAGGTGGTCGCTATATTATCGCTTGCCTGTTGAATTAGCTCCATCGCTTCATTCATAGATTGCATTTCTTCATGTCCCTCTCGAGCTGCTTGGTTAGCCGCAGATGAAATCTCTTTGGCGGAAGCAGCGGCGTTGGCATTGCTTTTGATCATGCTTGCATTTTCTTCCAGTGAGGAGCTGGTTTCTTCCAATGATGCGGCTTGTTCTGACGCTCCATTGGCTACTTTTTGGCTACTCTCATTGATTAGAGCAGCAGAGCTCGCTGTGGACTTAGCGCTTTGACCTATGTTTATAGCGACTTGGCTGAGGACTTTAGAAACTTTAATCGCGATTTTCCAAGTCATGAGAGAGCCAATCGCTAGGCTCAAGCATATGGTTGCGAGTAGTAACACCCGAAAAAACGAGGCGGTATTTTGAGAGCTTGTACGTGTATTCTCGGCGAGATTTTGTAGGTGCTCTGTTAAATAGTCTATTTGGTTGCGCGCGTTTTCGAAAGATGCCTTTCCCTCGTTTGCGGAGGTCACTAGCGCTCTTGCTCGAACGTTTTCGTCGCTAGACTGAAGGTCGTTCAAAATTGCAAATTCGATGGATTTCCACTGATCGAATTGTTTTTCGAATTCAGATCCAATTGATTGCATTTCGGCTGTTGTGAGATCTGAGACAGCGTTTTTATATTTGTCCCAACGCTCTTGAACTTGATTGATATTTTCCTTCGCTGTAGCGACTTCAACAGAGCTGTCAGAATCTTCAAATACGCTTAGATTTCGCTCTGCTATGACTGCTTGGTGTAAGTCTCTATCTAGCTGGAGAAGGTAATCTGTGGCAGGTAATAGATTCTGTGAGAAACCGTTTAGGTTTTTGAGAATGATAGCGTTGGCGCTAAGTGCGAGAATGCCGGTTACGAGACAAATCAAAGATAAGCTAGTGAAACCGAATACGGTTTTCTGGGAATATGATAAACTCATGAATTTGTGGGATAATAGTGTAGTTTAAAAAAAGAATCGGGTAAATTTGTATTCGAAAGATCGGGGTAGATGTTTATAACTGAATAAGTGTACTCCTTTGTTATTGTTTTTGATAAATACTTGACGTTTTTCGCATTGAGAGTTCGCCCAAATGGCAAACTTCAATCGAAGGCTTGATGAGCGTTCACCAAAATTTGGAGAGAATTGAGTGTAAAACTAATTTCTTATACTGCCTACTAGAGAGGCTAGCGCATTGGGCCCAGCTTCATTGAGAATCTGGGCTTTTCGGTTTTCTATTTTGCCGAGCAATTTCCTTGATTGCGGCTAAGCCGTTTTGTGTGTCGCCCGTGTTTGTTGGCTTTTTATTACTATTTTTTTATCTAAATTGTTGTGCTCGCTTTGTGTGTAATCAAATAGGTTGTTTAGAGCTTCATCTAGAAAAGGATATTTCCAAAGGAAGCGGTGTTGGGTGAGTTTTTCTGGGAGTACCCAACGACTTTTGAGTGGGAGTTCAGGTTCAGTTCTTAGAGCCCACGCCCCGATTTTTAAGAATAGTTTGGGTGTTGGAAGGCCGAAACGTATTCTCAGAATTTTCCGTAGTTGAAACATGAATTCTCTATTTGTTACAGGAGCAGGGCTGGTGACGTTTACAGGTCCGTGGATATCGACATTTTCCAGGAGGAAGGTGACCGATCTTGTGAAATCGTTTATGTGTATCCAACTGAACATTTGTTGACCATCGCCGATGTGGCCTCCGAATCCTCGACGCGCAAGTTTTGCGAGGACGGGAAGGGCGCTATTTTTGCTGTGACCAAGGACTAAGCTGGTACGGAGAGAGATTTTGCGAGTGACGGGCAAATCCAATTCATTAAATGTTTCTTCCCACATTTTGGCGACTTCGACGGAGAAGCCTTGACCCATATCACCGGTCGTTTCGGTCATGGGGCGATCGCGAGCGTCGCGATAAATTGTTGCCGTACTGGCATTGATCCACGTCGCGGGTGGATTGATACACATACGAATGGCTTTGCCCAGAATCCTGGTGCTTTCGATTCTGCTTTTTAAGATGCTCTCACGGTTTTTCGCATTGTAGCGGCAATTTACAGAGATGCCGCATAAGTTAATGACCGCATGAGCCTTGTTGATACGTTTTATCCAAGGACCGTAGTTGCGACCATCCCAATGCTGTAGGGGGAATTCGCAGCAATTGGCGGCGTCTCGGTTTCGAGTGAGGCCTTCTACTTGGTAACCTTTTTGTTTTAGGTGAGTGGCAAGGTGGGTTCCTAAGAACCCACTGATGCCAGCTATAATGATCCGTTTCATTGGTATCTCCCGCCCTGGTGAGCTTAAGCGTTTTCTAGAGTTGGCTTTATCGCAGCCTTTGCTTTCTCATTGCGGCGAAAGCGATTGATTATTTTGAGATTCATGAGGTGTAGACCTCCAAGAATGAGAAGCTCGATGCCGAGTCGATATGCGGTGATGTTTATAGCATCAAGCATGTTATTGGCGTTGAGGCTGTATTTCAAAGACGCTCCGATTATTCCGAGGCTCACCAAGTAGAAGCCAACATTAAGCAATACATTGATAGATTCTGCGAGTTCTGGCGCATCTGCAAAGGCATTCTTGAGAAACGGCTTACCATTTGCTCGGAGAATCTTGCCCACGTAGAGTGTGATCGCTGTGGCAATCGTTAGGTAGGTGATGGTGGCTACTATTGCGTAGTTCATTGTTTTTATAGTTTAGTATTAATATAGAAATTTCGGAAAAAAATGAAAATTAGATTTATAAAAAAGGTTAATTAAGAACCTTTAAGATTTTAGGTATGATAGTGCTGTCTCCTTTGGTTGAGACTTTTTCCATAATGTTGTTAGCCAAACTAACGAATTCATTGAGGGAAGTAAGCTGCTTGTGTAGTTCCTTGCCTTCGGCTGATTTTATTGATTTCGATCGCGAGATACAGTCTTGCAGGACCATGCTAGCAGGTTCGGTTTCGCGGCGTTTTCGTTCGCGTGCAACGATACAGAAAATTTTCCAAACATCTTTTTCCGCTTCGTAGTAGTCTTTACGCTCGCCACGCATCACTACGCTTCGGATGAGGCCCCAGCTAACGAGTTCGCGTAAGTTTGTATTCGCATTTCCACGGCTGATTGAGAGAGCTTCCATGAGATCGTCGGTGGTTAAGGCAGTTGGAGATACAAGTAAATGAGCATGAATCATCGCCATCGTTCGGTTTATTCCCCACTGGCTCCCGAGAGCTCCCCATTGAGTGACGTAGTCTTGTTTGATCTGTTCGAGTTCTGTCATCAGTAAAAATTGTATTTTCAGTAATTAATGAAAATTAAGAAAAGTCAAGGGTAGTTAACGTCAAATTTTAAGAATCGCTGATAATGAGCTTCTATTTGTGGTAAGTAGTGGATTTATTCATCAGTGCAACGAGAAGGGTTTACTTTAGTCGAATGGGAATATTATAATAAAATGATTCACGTTTATCCAGGTATGGGAGCTACATCGGAAATGTATTCTGGAGATTGGCGAATGATTCCGAATACAGTTTTTCACGATTGGCCGCGATGGAATGGAGAATCGACAATTTCCTCATTGGCGAGTCGATTGATAGATGAGCACGGAATCAAAATTGGGGACGAGGTGATTGGTTCGTCTCTGGGGGGAATTGTAGCCTGTGAAATTGCTAATTTGGTTACACTCAAGAAGCTCACTCTGATTGGCAGTGCGGTTAGCAAGGATGAAATTAGTCGCTTACTCTCGATTCTTCATCCTTTGATTGATGTCGTACCGATTAATTTGGCCAGATTATCCGCTGAAAAATTACCGCATGAATTGTCGGGTATGTTTTCTGAGAGCGAGCCAGAGTTTATTCGAAGTATGACTAAAGCTATCTTTTCTTGGGGAGGGTTAAAAAGCGATGTGCCCTTGCTCAGAATACACGGAAACCGTGATTTAGTGATTCCTTTGCCCATGGATGTTGACGATCCCATTAAGGGAGGGCATCTTGTCGCGATGACGCACGCGAAGGATTGTATTGAAAAAATAAGGAAGTGTTAAGGTCCCCCATAGGGGATTTAAAATGTTTGAAGAAAGTCAAAGATGATTATTGAAGTAATAAGTTTTTTGATCGATCTTTCATGTATTGTACCAGCATGGAGAATCTATGCTTGTACGGTTCTGTCGATTGGAATCGCATGTACCTTGCACTTCTATTTTCCAGAAGAGGAATGGTTAAAGTTATTGGGTGGAATAGTTATCTTCGTATCGATTATTGGTGGTTCAATTTGGCATATAACTAATCGGAAAACAGGCGCTTAATGTATGAATCATACCATAAGTATTCAATTTTTAACTAAATGGAAACAGCACGGATAAAGATCCTAATTTTCGTTTCGCTAGGTTCGTTGACGGGGGCGTGGGGAGTACTATTGCACCCGATAAATAGTACTCGTTTAAATTGTGTATTTTTGTTATGCGTCATGATCGGGTGGTTAGGGATTTTTTCTCTTTTGCGTCGTTACCGATTTCTCAGTTTTCTGATCATGATGCTTCCTGTTCTTGGGAGTATGTTTTTGATTTTGCCTAGTAGCGATATTGACAGCGAAGAATTACGTCGAAACTACATTAGACGAACAATAGAATTTGATGAGACTAAGTATCGATGGGGTGGGGAAAATGCGCTAGGAATAGATTGCTCTGGCTTACCGCGTCGTGCGTTTCGGGATCTTTGTTTGAATACAGCATCGGAAATTTTAGTAGCCAAGCGATGAGGTTCTACGTCGAGCAGTGGTGGTTTGATTCGAGTGCTAAAGCGCTAGGCGAAGGGTATCGCGATTTCACTGTACCGATTGGCCTAGTTGGTACGATTAGAGAGATGAACTTCGAGAAATTAAATCCAGGTGATCTCGCAATAACAGCCAGTGGAATTCATGTCTTAGTATATTTGGGCGAAAGTAATTGGATTCAAGCCGATCCGAAGATTGGGAGGGTAGTGACACTTAACGGTAGAATCGACGCAAATGATTGGTTGGACGTACCTGTTAAAATTTACCGATGGAAAATACTGAATACAATGAATTATCCGATTGGAGGTTGAATAGATAAAGCGGAAAGGATTTGTGAATTATTGTGGATACAAAACTGTCGAGAGTATGTGGAGTGGTGGCTATTTTTCTGTTGGGAGGATTCCGGTTTTGTATCCTTGAGATACGGCGGCGGGTGCGTTGATTACATCGAGCTTTTCGTAGATGTGCTTTACGTGATACGCAACTGTGGTGATGCTGATGTTGAGGCGCTCGGCGATTTCTTTTTTTATAAGGCCGTCGCCGAGTAATGTGAGTATCTCTAGTTCTCGATTTGAAAGACTTTTGGACGGAGCAGTCTGAGGCTTTTGGCTTTTTAGCGTTTCAAAGATGAACTTGGCGAGTTTGGGGTCGAGCGATGCTCCGCCACTCATTACTGTTTGGATACCATCGGTGATTTGTTTTACGGTCGCTGACTTGAGGAAGTAGCCGGTGGCGCCAAGTGAGATGGCTTTGAGGATGTCTGATTCCGCATCGGATTGAGAGAGGATCATGATATTCGATTTGGGTGAATATTGTTTGATCCAGGGTATGGCTTCTAAGCCGGACATACCGGGAAGGCTCAGGTCGAGTAGTACTATGTCCGGTTGTCGGCCTATGGAGCGTCCTTGCAGCTCGCGTAGAGCTATTTCTGCAGTGCCAAATTGGCTTGTGAGTTCGATGTCGTTGGTGCGTTTGAGGGCGAGCGAGATAGCTTCTCTGTATCCTGCATGGTCTTCGACCAACATGACTCGAATTTTGTTGTCTATTTGAGTATCCAAAATCGTTTGATTTTAAGGTTAAGATTGATGGTGGTTCCTTGGTTGCTGGAGCTAGCTGATACCTGTGCTTTTAGGATGCGTCCTCTGCGTTTTAGGGAAGGGGGAATTAGCTTATTGGTTTTGAGTGAGGTGGACAACCCTGTTCCATTGTCGGAAATTGTGAGTGCTATGTTTTTGTCGTTGGCAGTCAGCTTAGTGAGAATTTTGGTTGCTCCAGAGTGGCGAATTATATTGGTGAGGCATTCTTTGTAGAAAAAGAAGAGATCGATTCGTTTGCGTGGTTTTAGTTTTTTCAGGTGTTCTTCGCCTTCGAATATGATTTCGTGGCTCAGATCTGTGAGCAATCGCCTAGAGCTTCGATTCATGGCTTCGACTAGGTCTTCGCAGATGCCTTTCGCTTCCAACATGTTTGTGCAATTGCGGGCTGCAGATCCACTGCGTTCTGTGTATACGCGAACTTGTTGGAGTATTCCGATTAGCTCTTCTCTAGAGTCTATGGAATCAATGGCCAAGTCGCTGAGCAGCCCGATCGTGTGTAGGTTGGCTCCGAGTTCGTCGTGCAAGTCAGCCGCGAAACGTTCTTTCATCTTCGCCATCTGGCGTAGTTGAAGAAAGCGATCGATGATTATGATCGCACAGATTCCGAGAGCTAGAATGCCGGCGAGCCAGCTTACGTATTTGAGTCGCTTTTTTTGTTGCTTGTAGCGCTTTGCGAGTTGGTCAGAGAGGAGAGGTCGTAATGCTTCGAGCTCATGTCTCAAGGCGAGTTCATTGAGCCATTCCCGTATGGGCAATATTTTTCCGTAGAGGTTATTTCCGTCAGTAAGTGAGGTTGAGGAACGTTGGTTTGTTTTATTGTGGTAGCTAACGGTTATTGGTTTGCCTTCGGCTACATTTTTGCCGTGTGAAAAAAATTCGATTTCGGCGAATCCGATTCGGTTCATCGAAGGGTGTGTTGATGCGAGTGTGTTGTTTTCTCCAGCAGATATTCGAACATATCGTATCGACTTTTGGGGGATACGCCACATGAGGATTGGACCAGTGTCGTTTAGAGAGTTGAGTCGGAATTGATGCAGTAGGCTTGAATCTGAAAAATCGGCTTTATTTGCTCCTTCGATGAGCAGGTTTGGAGGGATGCCAAGGTTGCCGGAGTAGGCTTGTGGGACGGTATCGCTTTGTTCTACTGCGTGAAGGTGGATTCGAGAAATTGGGTATTCATTTTTTAGATCGATTGTCAAAGAGGGCTGTTCTCCGACTAAGCTGATATAGGCGATGCTTTGTTGCCCCAGACTAGAATCCATTAGGTAGGGGGTCATTCCGTCTACTAGAAAGCGCTTGTCCCAAGCGCCTGCGATATCTGGTTGGTTTGAAGAGGTACTGACTGGTTGCCGAAGAGCTACATTTTCTTCGCCACTGAAAACAAAGACTTCTGAGAGTTGAAAGACGAATTTGCCGTCGAATGAACGAGGAGAGAGTTTGCTGGTTTCGATTCGTATGAATGAAGCCGTTAAGTCGGGTGTAGGAATTATTAGTGGTGCGATTCGGTCTTCGTCTTTATTTATTGTTTTCCAATGAGTGATTTCGGTTCCTTGTGATGAGCTTTCATTGCCTGCGATGACTTTGAATGCTGCGGGAAAGGAATCGCCTTGAAATCCATCGTTAGTGTCTCGTCGAATCGTTGGAACGAGAACTATTTCGTCTATTGGATATTCCTTTCCTAGGTTGATTTCGATCCACTCCTTATTTTCGGGTGTGCTATGCGAGAGCGAGCGGTAGCCAATGGATCCTTGTCCGCTTCGCAGGTTGTAGTGCGAGAGTTTTTCAATCTCTGTATTCGTATTCAGCAATTTGCTTTCGAGCTGCGATAGTGAGAGTTTAGTGAAATTTTCGTACTCGATTTGCTGGGACGCGAATAACCCTTTTTGTGACAGTAAAACTGTTACAATCAACGCTACGTGAGCGACTTGTTGGGGTGTTGGGAATTTCAATCGATTGATTTTTGGGTGATGAGGTAATTGTAATAAAGCACTGCCGGTATCGTGCGTCTCTTTTATTTGGAACTCAGCTCAAGGGGTGGATTGTTGCGCCTTCTGGAGGGAATTTAAAGTAGTGAATTCGAAATTTTGCCAACTTCTATTAGAGACTACAATAGTAGTTATAAAAGAGTACCCTCTGAACGTAGGGTAGGCAGATAAAATGAATGAAGTTATCCTGTGTCATAGTCATGAAGGCGTTTTCTTTAAAGCCCCTGCATGAGCCCCTATTGATGTACGGTCTAAATGTGTATTCAGAATCGATTGATCCTTGAACTCAGGAAGTCCGTGCCCCCTCTACAACTAAGATAACTCGATATTAAATTATGGACCCCAAGAAAAAAAGGTTCAGTCCCTATTCCTTTTGTGGACTGACATTACTTTGCACTGTGCCAATTACTCTGCCTTCTTTGCTAGCGCAGCAAGACTCAGACGAAGAAGAGGAAGTTTTTGAACTATCCCCATTTGAAGTAGATGCAAGTGGCGATGTCGGCTACTATTCCAGTCAAACCCTAGCGGGTGGGCGATTGAATACGGATCTCAAGAATATTGCGACATCGGTGCAGGTCGTCACTAAGACGTTTATGGAGGATGTTGGTGCGACTAGCCTGGATGAGGTTCTTGCCTACACAACCGGTACGGAAGCCTTCGGCTCGCTGAGCGATTATCAGCAGATTTCTGCGGGAGGGGGTAATGATGACCAGCAGCAACCAGGTGACTTGGACAATGCGGCTGCGCGCCAAAACCCTCAAGCAGCCAGTCGCGTTCGCGGTATGGCGGCTCCGACGCGGACCGTGAACTACTTTGAGTCGAGCATCGGGTTCGATTCATACAATACGACCCGGATCGATATCAATCGAGGAGCGAATTCCTTTCTATTTGGCCTCGGTTCGCCAGGTGGTATAGTAAATGTTGGCTTGGAAGGAGCTAGTCTCAGTAAGGATTCCTTGGTTATCGATACCAAGCTTTCTACGGAGGATTTCGAAGACAATTATTCTACTGAACTATCGTTCAATGTGAACAAAGTCCTTATCCAAGATAAGCTTGCTGTTCGATTTGCGATGAAGGAGAAAGATCAGGAATTCATGCAGAAACCTGCATTTAATGATCAATCTCGACGTTATGCTGCGATTCAGTTTAAGCCATTCGCAGAGCGTAATATTGTTTTAAAAGGCAATTATGAATCGGGGAATGGCGAATGGATTTCGGTTGAAAGAAATGGCCCGCTGGAGACTTTATCAACGTTCCTCAATAACCCTGCGGGTGACGTGTTCGCGCCTGTTACTGATGTTGAAGGCAATGTGCTCTTTGAGAATTCCGCCCAGCGTTATGTTCACGACGGTTTTGGAAACATTTTGAAGAATAGCTTCAGTGCGGACAATAACAACACCACCGTGGGTGTAGACGCCAACGGAGATGCTCTGAATTCCGGTTTTTACAATAATCATTTCGTTAAAAGAAACGGGTGGATGCTCGTTTACGATGGAACGGAAAATGCCGACGGCCTTCCTACTCATGGGACCGATACGGGATGGACGAATAACAGGATCAATCCTGGAAGTCCTACTTTTGATCCTTACGGGAATTTTTCGAATAGAAACCGGAGCCAGCTGCAATTTGCTAATAACCCTTCAATTGGGCGCATTGGAACGGCTCTTGTTGCATCTACAGAGCAAGACTACACTAGATGGTCAAATCAAGGATTACTCGACTATGAAGTCTTCGATTTCCGCAGAAACCTAATCACCGGAAGCAATGATATAAATAACAATGACTTTGATCGTAAAATGTTAACACTGGAGATGCTTTCGGATGACGGCAATTTCGGTGTTAGTCTCGATTACGCTGGAGAGAACTATGATAGAAGTGGGTTTTCACTTTCTGGTTCTCCAAGAATCGACATCGATATAAATTACAGCCTGCCTGTAGGCCCAACAGCAAATGAAAATGGTCTGTTCGAAGAAAACGAGTATGGAGGGAGTAACCCGAACTTCGGACGACTTTTCTTCTATGCAAGCGCGTCGGACAGAACATACTTTAGTGAAGAGCGGGAGGCTTTGCGAGCGACTGCATTCGCCAAGATCGATTTTGAAGATAAATTCGATAGTGGCTTTTTTAGTAATTTGGGGAGCCATACTGTTAGTGTGTTGCTCGATGAGAACGAATTCAATCAGCAGAGGCTTGCTGCGGAGCCATTGACGTTCGGCAACAACGCGGACTTCCATCTCAGTGAAGATGCACAGGTGTTCCAACGCGAGTCATCGGCAATTTTCTATATAAGTGACACATTTTTCGAGGCATTTGATGACCCGAACTTCAGTTTGTCAGACTTCAGCGCAGTTGGATTGGACCCAAATGTTAACATTGCACTTCCCGAGGATTATTTAATCCCCTTAGCATACAAGTCGGAAGGCAATCCACTTACTGATAGTAGTCGGACCAACCCAAGAGGAGATGAAACGGCGGAGCAAGGCGAATACAGTGCGTCATTTAGATTCATTGATGGACAGCTCACCAGAACCGAAACCAGTTCGCAGGCTTTGAATCTCCAGAGTTTTCTCTTAAAAGATCATTTAGTTGTTAATCTAGGATGGCGTGAAGATGACGTGGATATTCGACGTTTTACAGCCTTAAAAACTGGCGAAGATACCGCACCTGGAGAACCTCAGAATTTGGCTATTCTCGACTCTGATTCATTCAATCTTTCTAACGACGGTGTCAGAATTGAAAATGCATCAGCAAGCAATTTTGGATACGGACTGGTACTTAAAACTCCTTCGAATCTATTGCCGGATGGCATGGGACTGTCGTTTCATTACGGTGAAAATTCGAACTTCGTTGCGGCCCCGGGGCAGTTTGATTTTGAAGGAAATAATTTGCCTGGTCAATCAGGCACGACCAAGGACTACGGCTTTACCTTATCGGCGATGAATGATAAAGTAGTGGTTCGGCTATCACGTTATGAAGGGGATATTAAAAATGACACCTTTGGCAGAACCGCCAACGCCTATCGCGGATTTGCAAATGTCATGTCACGCGGATACCGTGACCTTTGGGAGGCTCGAGATACCTATGACCAAAATCAAGATGGAGTTTTTGATCTTGAATTTGACGGCACTGATCCTGACGCGAACAGAAATGGGTTTCTGGATGAGATTGAAAGTGATCCAGATTTTGCGACGAACTACTTGTCACTTGATGATTTCAACGCGTTTATGGCTGAGTACGATGAGGTTTGGCTGAACGACTTCATTACCGAAGAATTCAACATGACCTTTAGGTCTAAGGATGCTGCCACGGAAACGACAAGTTTAGTTACTACGAGCCAACTCTCGACGGGAATTATTGCTGATACGGCAGATATTAGTGCTAAGGGTTACGAGTTGGAAGTGATCTTCAACCCCAATAAGAACCTGCGCCTCGCTTTTAACGCCTCGCAGGGAACGGTTGCGATAAGCAATGCTGCGCAGCGATTGGGCACTTTGATTGACGAAATGATGGCTGCCTTCAATGCTGGAAATGCTGGGGCTTTAAGGAACAATGGCAATCCGCTGTCGAACACATTGTCTGCGGAAGCGTTCGATGGTTCGTCGCTTTTGGGTAATCAATTGGACAATAACAATGGAGGCGGTGCCTTCTATCTGAGCCAGGCCCTAAACGGTACTCCAACTCCTGAATCTGCCGAGTACAATTTAAGATTTGTGGGTAACTACAAATTCACTGATGGAGGCCTAAAAGGGTTCAATGTTGGAACAGCGTATCGCTGGACGGATAAGTCCGCAATCGGCTATCCGAGTATCACCCTGGATGATATCCCAGTTGTGATTCCGGATGTAGACAATCCGTATTATGGCGACACTAAATCTTACGTTGACTTGTGGTTCGGCTATAGCCGTAAGGTTCTCAATAAAAAGGCACGTTGGAAGATTCAGCTGAATATACGCAATCTATTCGCCGACAGCGACCCAGTGGCTATTCAAGCACAGCCTGATGGCTCGATCGCTCGTGTATCGATTCCAGTTCCACGCCAGTTCGTGCTGACCAATACACTCAGTTTCTAATCGAAAGACGTTTATGTCTATGGTAAGCTGATATATTGAGTATCTAATATTAAATGACATAATGTTTTGATCTGTGTAAACGCCAACTAGATTGGGGACGTTTAGAAGATCGTTGAATTAATTCATCGTACGGAGCATCTAGTGCTCCGTACGATTTTTTCACTAAGTGTATCATTAATAGGGATGCAGTCGGTGTGTTTAGTCAGTCGAAATCGATATAAAAAATCATATAAAATGAGTCGTTTGAAAATATTTCCATTTTCCAATAGGAAGGAAAAAAACCTCGTTAGTGTTAGCCTTCGATGCTTATCCATTGTCGCAGTTGGATTGTTGACTGCGTCATGTGAGGAAGATCTGTCTGTAAAGGAATCGGAATTCAGCAGGTCCCTTGTTCCAGGAAAGTATATTTTGGAAGCGAAAGAAGGCTGGTGGAATTGGGGAATGGCTCCCATTTATGACGAAAAGGGGAAGCTACATATCTTTAATTCTTCGATACCAAATGATGGCACTTGGTCGAGTCATAGCATTATCAATCACTACGTCGCCGATTCAGTAGAAGGTCCTTATACCTTCGTAGGTACGCCGTTTGAAAGTGATGAGAAGACCTATCATAACCCTCAAATTTCAAAGGTCGGGGATACGTATGTGCTCGTATATTTGACGAGGTATCACGAGCGTGCCGGAGCGATGCAAGAAGTGGAAATAGCAACCGCAAAGTCGCTCGATGGTCCTTGGGTAGAAAGTCCCCATAATCCCGTTATACCCGCTTCGGGGAAGATGTACGGAGCGACGATCGTTCATGCTTCGAATCCTACGTTTGTCGTTACTCCAGAGGGCGAGTATAGAATTTATTTTAAGTCTATGACTGACAAGTACGGCGGGCGAGGTCAGCGCGAAATTTCGCTGGCTACTAGTTCCAGCATCGAAGGACCGTATGACAACTACGATGGGAATCCACTTATCTCTTATGCGGATGAAGGTGTAGATTTAGAGGATCCGTATGCGTTTTATTATAATGGCTTGTACTACATGATTGTAGAAGATCGCACAGGAGTTGCGAATCTACTGGAAGGAATAAGTGAAGAAGTAAGGCCTGGTGGATTCAGGCCTGGATTGATTTACACGTCTGAGGATGGAATTGATTGGGGGATTCCTGAAATTGGATACAAAACCAATGAGATCTATTTCGGCGATGAATTGGCCCGTAGTGAGAGGCCGAGCATTTTATGGAAAGATGGAGAGCCGGAGTATTTATTTCTCGCCTGTCACGACGACAAACCCTCTGCCGGATATTACTTGAAAATCGATGGGTGGGACGCTGAATCGAATGAGCAGTGATTCGACTAAGGAGACAAAGTGAAAATTTCTGTTAATCGAATGCAGACAGTGTTTCGTTTGTTCGTTTTGTGGTGCCCTTTGCTGCAGGCATGTTTTTACGGGTCGGACAGATCCACTAATATCTTCAATTCGCTAGTATTCAGATTGGGCTCGTCGGTTGCTTTTTGAAAGGATGTAGCCATGATTCTTGGAATAATGATACGAACTGGTTCAAATGTAAATGATTGGGTTAGGTCGACTCGGAGTTAATACGAAGAGATTGTAACGTTAGAGAAATCAAAATTATGAAACTATTCTGTTTATTCATAGCGTCGGTATTGTGTACGTATTCAGGAATTGGTGCCGATGGGAAGGCACCAAATATTCTTATTTTGTACGCGGATGATATGGGTTATGGGGATTTGGGCGTACAAAATGCGAATTCTAAAATTCCGACTCCTTATCTCGATACGCTGGCGACCGAATCGATGCGTTTTACGGATGGGCATTCGTCATCTGGAATCTGTACGCCGAGTCGCTATGCTTTGCTGACCGGCCGTTATCATTGGCGGGAATTCCATACCATCGTCCAGCCATTTGGCGGTAGTGTCTTTACGGCGGAGCAAGTGACGCTACCGGAAGCGCTTCAGGATAAGGGTTATGAAACGGCCTGTATCGGCAAGTGGCATCTTGGTTGGGACTGGGACGCGATTCGAAAGCCAGAAGCGGGGCCTGTAAAACGCAATGATCGGGGGCATAAGACAGATCTACAGTCGTCGGATTATTCCTGGAATGAATCGATACCCGATGGTCCATTGGCGCATGGTTTCGACTATTACTTTGGAGACAATGTCATCAATTTTCCCCCGTATGCATGGATTGAGAATGACAAGCTAATCGTCGCTCCAGATACCCAAATGTCTACGGATGGTTGGAAGCCGCTTAAGGAAGGTAACTGGGAATGTAGAGGTGGTCCTATGACAACAGGTTGGGATCCCTATGAGGTTTTGCCGGAGATGACGAGTCGAGCGGTATCGTACATAGAAAATCGCAAGGATGAAGATGATCCGTTTTTTCTGTATTTTGCTTTTCCTTCGCCCCATGCGCCGATCGTGCCAGCGGAGAAATTCGAAGGGATGTCTCAGGCAGGCCCCTACGGGGATTTTGTGGTACAGACTGACTGGAGTTGTGGCCAAATTTTGAAAGCGCTGGAAGACGCGGGCATGGCAGATGATACAATTGTAATTTTCACGGCGGACAATGGATCGGAGCATTATGCTTATCCGCGGGAAGAGAAATACGACCATTGGTCGTCGGAGCCGTTTCGTGGGGCTAAACGAGATCTCTATGAAGGGGGGCACCATGTTCCTTTCTTGGTTCGATGGCCGGGAAAGATAGAGGCCGGTAGTGTTTCTGATGCGTTGATTTCCCAAATTGATCTCATGGCAACTTTAGAAGCGGCTGTCGCTGAAGGCGCGACTTCCAGCTCGCGTGGCGATTCTGTGAACATGCTCCCCGTTTGGTTGGGTGAGAGAGAGTCGGTTCGTTCTGAAATCGTCCATAATACCCACAAAGAAGAATATGCGATACGACAGGGAGATTGGGTTCTGATTGATGCTCCATCGGGTGATTATAATAGCCGCCGATCGGGCGATTTTTTAGAGAAACGTGGATACGTTTCTGACGATGAATTTTCCGTAGAACTCTATAACTTAAAGGATGATCTTTCGCAGTATACTAACCTTGCTCAGAAATATCCTGAGAAATTGAAGTCAATGAAAGAGTTGTTAGGAAAAATCCGCGAAGAAAGATAGAATTTGTCGCAGAATTATAGGCCAAAAAAATTATGAATTTTCATTCCGTCGTGGCAATTAGCTACCGCTCGCTCGTCATCGCTATTTCTGTTTTTTTAAGCGGAATTCCTGTGGGCCTCTTTGCTGGAGAATCATCCAGTACGACTTTTTGCGATACAGGTCAGCCAAATATAATTTTCATCTTCGCGGATGACTGGGGATATGGTGACCTTGGTATCCATGGGAGTACTTTCTGTGAAACTCCGCGTTTGGACAGAATGGCGGAAGAGGGGATCGATTTTCAAGAGTTCACGGTAGGGCATTCCGTGTGCTCGCCGAGCCGGACGGCTGTTATGACGGGACAGTTTCCCGCTCGTCACTCCGTACACCAGCACTTTGCTACGACAGAACATCATGTGCGGGCGGGTATGCCGGACTGGCTAGACCCAAAAGCTCCGATGCTCCCTCGTATGCTAAAAGAAGCCGGTTATGCAACGGCTCACTTCGGCAAGTGGCACTTGAGTAATGATCATATTTCTGATGCTCCTCTTCCTCCTGAATATGGATACGATGAGTACGGTGCATTTAATTTGCCAAGTAATGCTCCTGAACAAATGAAGACGACTGCGACCTCTCCGCGTGCAGCAGACTTCATTCGCCGCCATAAGGACCA
This sequence comes from Puniceicoccaceae bacterium K14, assembly GCA_022538095.1. GTDB lineage: Bacteria > Verrucomicrobiota > Verrucomicrobiia > Opitutales > Opitutaceae > JAKYXN01. The sequence goes on from JAKYXN010000072.1 coordinate 18,879, forward strand.
GCCGTTTTTTATAAACCTTTGGTTGCACGAAACTCATACTCCGCACTATCCGCTCCAGCAATATCTCGATCAATTCAGTAACCTAGAGGAGCAGCAGCGAGTGTATGCAGCTGTGGTTGCAGAAGGAGATGCAGGCGTAGGTTTAATTTTGGATACTTTGAAAGAACTAGGCTTGGATGAAAACACCTTGGTCATATTTTCTTCAGACAATGGCCCGGAGTGGACGGGCGATAAAAAGAAGCAAGATGATACTTCTACGGGCCCTGGGTTTGGGAGCTACTTTTCGGTTGGAGAAAAAGGTGAGCTAAAAGGACAGAAACGATCTTTATATGCGGGAGGGATTCGCGTGCCTTTTATCGCTCGATGGCCTGGAGTTATTCCAGCTGGGAAGGTGAATCGCGAGTCTGTGCTCACAGCCGTCGACCTGTTGCCAACATTTATGGAATTGGCAGGCTCTGAGCTCCCTGAAGCGTATCAACCCGATGGAGAGAGCATTGTATCAGCTCTAAAGGGCGAGGCTTTCGAACGCAGTAAAACAATCTATTGGGAATGGGCTCCTGCACGCGACCACCCAGAAGTTTGGCCAGAGCTAGGCATTCGAGACGGAAAGTGGAAGCTTTTGCTGAACGATGAGCTGGGTAGGAGTGAGCTCTATGATGTCGAGAGCGATTGGGCTGAGAAAGAAGATCTATCGGCTATGTATCCTGAAACCGTTGACCGCTTGAGCTCGATGTTAAAGGCTTGGAAAAAAACGATTCCGACAGAGGCTCCTGACTCCTGTTTTTCTAGTAGTCGCTAGTAGTTTGGTATGGATCCCGAGACGGGACCGGACAGCCATGACTATTGCAGAGTTTCTTCATGGTGGTATGAGGAATCCTCTGCCAGCTATCATTCATCAAGATTTCAGGAGAGGGGTATTCCCTGGGCCAGTGCAATCCAATTTCGAAGATCCCGCTTGGATGTTACCCTTCTAGGGCTGCGGGGGTTGTTTGCTTGTTCGTCTTTATAGGAAGTGATCGAATGCACTTTCGAATGATGAAGTATAGGAATCTTTTAATCATAGGTTCTACCAAGTATGTTTGCTTCTGAGTCACTTCTTTAAAATCAAAAAATCGGCGTTTGCTTAGGAGGTTTTTCAGAGAGGAGGGGGGTGAATTTGATGATTCAATCAAAACGCTGATTGGTTTTTAGCGGCTTCCGTGTCTGATCGAGTAGAGCTACCCCCTAAAGGGAGGGTTACAAGTGGCTGAAAATTTGGTACTTTTATGAAAGTAACGACTCGTTGCTTAGTTAGTCTTTGGTTTGTTTGAATTATAGGGTACAGGATGGCACGGCGGTTTTTCCGCCGTGTTCTTCTGTCTTCCCCAAATACCCTGATCAAAAGATCGAAGAAAAAATACCCTTTTAAGATATGAAGAAGTTCTATTCGATAATCCTTGTTTTGTCGGGCCTGTTTTCCCTTGAAGCAGCTCAGCCTGAAAAGATGCCCGACTTCAGTTGGGAGACGGTTCCACGCTATATGCATATGAGGAAGGCGAAAGCCTTTACTCAGAAGGAATTCGATTACCTTGCCAAATTCCCATTGATCACTTTGGAGAAGACAACCGGGGCGACGACCTATGGCTCAACCGAGAAAGGGTCTTTGGAAGCCGCAAAAGGAATTAAGGCGGTGAATCCGAACGCGAAGGTTTTGTATTATCGGAACATCATCGTTCATTATGGTGGATACGATGTGAATGATAGCATGGGAGCGATCGATACCCCTCTTTTATTGAATGAGTCGGGTGATTCGAAACTTATTCATAAGAAGAAACGCGGAGCCTATGATTTGACGAACCCTGAATTGCAGAGTTGGTGGTTGGATCACTGCCAAGAGATGGCGGCTCATCCCGAAATCGATGGAATTTTCATCGATGGCAATATCAAGGCCCTTGAACCTGCATTTTTGAGAAACGAGATAGGTAAGGAAAAGAAATCGGAGGTAGAAGCCTCTTACGGAGATTTGATGTGCGATTTGCATAATACCGTAGGGAAAGAGGAATTACTTATTGCAAACATAATTCGTGCTCGATTGCCAAATTCGGGATTGGATTACCTTGAGTTTTTTGATGGCTCCTATCTCGAAGGTATCGAATCCGAAGCGAATGGAATGACTCGTATTGAATATCTCACTAAGGGAATCGATGCGATTCAAAAGGCTGCTCGTGATGGAAAAATTATCTGTTTTTCCATGGGGCTTGGAAAGGCGAGGCATGTTGGGATGGGAATTGATGATACTCGGCAGAAGGCGGAACGTGGTCTCGCGGTTCAGAATCGACTAACCTATTCGCTCGCTATGTTTTTGGTATGCGCTGAGAAGTACAGCTATTTTCTCGCCCATGATGGATATAGTGTGAACGGCAATGATAGTTCAGTTTGGCTTAAGGATTTTCCAGAATACAGCAAACGATTGGGTCCACCGAAGGGACCAGCTAATAGAGATGGGAATATCTATGAGCGCATGTTCGAACACGTCTCAGTCTGGCTGGATATAGAGAACGAGGAGGCACGTATTGAATGGAAATGACGGTCGATAAAAATGTGGAAGCTGTTCGGGGTATGGTGCCCCGTTCTGCGGTGACCTCGAGGTCTCCAGAACTGGCAGCGGAAAACGCTGTATCAGCTAAATGGGGTGGAGATGCATATGGAATATGACAACGTGGAAGTCTGGAGCGTGACTCAGTAGTTTTTGGAGAATTTTGTTTAGGAGGAAATAATTATGAAACGATTCGTATACATTATCAGCTTGTTCATTGGGCTAGCGTTGACCGCTACCGCGGAGATCGAAAAACCGAATGTCATCGTATTCTATGTCGACGATTTGGGTTGGCAGGATGTGCAAGTGAACGATCTCGATGATCCGTGTCCTTATGAGACGCCGAATATTGTCAGGCTCGCGGAGCAAGGAATGAATTTCACCCAGGGCTATTCACCGGCTCCAACCTGTTCGCCGTCTCGAGCGGGAATCATTACGGGACAGCATCCGGCAAAGCTTGGCTTAACGCATGTGCACCTTGGGTGGATGAGGAGCGCTAGCAAGCGCGACCGTTTGGTGCCCCCGTATTTGGAATCCCACCTAAACCTGGATGCGTTGACTATCGCTGATGCGATGAAACGAAACGGCTATCGTACCGGGCATTCTGGGAAATGGCATGTCGGTCTTACTTCCGCGAGCTATGGCTTTGACGTCGTGGATCAGGATAGAGGAATCCATCGTGGCATGGATGATCGTACTAAGGATTTTGCGACAAAAGATGATAAGAAATACCCATTGAGCAAGGAAAAGTATCCGCCTTATAGCGACGAAAAGCCTGAAGGGATTTCCTACCCTTATGATCAAGTGACTGAGTCCGCTCTTTCGTTCATGAAGGAAAATGGCGACGAACCCTTTTTCCTTAATCTCTGTCATTGGATGGTCCATTGGCCGGTCTTAACGCGTAATGCTGAGCTGCTTGAATTTTACTGCGACAAAATGGGGCAGCCTTTCCCTCCAAAGCCAGGCGACATGACCTTGCCTGGGCAACAGAATCCCTATTTCGCCGCCATGGTGACGAGTGTGGATTGGAGTTTGGGACGTGTAGTCGATTTCTTGAAACAAACGGATGACCCGCGTCACCCAGGAAAGAAGTTGATCGAGACCACTTATATCTTTTTCACCTCCGACAATGGCGGAGCAGAAGTCAGAGGCCCGGAGGTTATTTCTGATAACTATCCTTTGAAATATGGAAAGAAGTATGCCGAAGAAGGCGGAATTCGCGTTCCCTTGGTTGTTGCAGGGCCAGGCATTTCTTCAGGTACGAAATTCGATGGACTGGTGAATCAGCTCGATTTTTTCCCAACTATTCTTGAGTTGACGGATTCCTCTGTATCTTCGGAAGATCAGAAGGAACTCAGTGGCCTGGACATTTCTCCACTGCTGACTGGGCAGAGTTATACCATCGTCGATGAGGCGGGCGTCGAGCGCGAGCACTTGTTCTGGCATTTTCCTCACAATGGAGATGTCTCCAAAAAGTCGGCGATCCGCAGTGGCGACTTTAAACTCTACAAGCGCTACGCCACGAATGACTACGAACTTTATCGACTTTATAAGGACGGGAAGCGCTACGATTTGGAAGAAAAACATGATCTAGCAAAGAATCCTGAATTTAGTTCTGTAGTGGAGCAGTTGGGGGCAACCTTAGAGAAGGAATTGATTGCGAATAATGCGATACCTCCGTATCTGAACCCTGACTACGAAAAAAAGACAACCAAGTCTGCCGCGATTAAATCCATAAAGTTTAATAGCTCGTCTCACAAAGCCAAACTCGTGGTTCGAGATTCAGGTCCGGCAATCACAGAGGCGTATGTAATCTATAGCCGCAAACCAGGCACTGCGAAAAAGAAGGATAAGCAATCTACGAAAAAGGACGGATCTGAACTCTTCGGGATGAAAATTCCCGCTAAGATCAGTTCGAATGGATACGTCGTTAGCGCGATCGTCCCGAGTGAAATTCCAGCTGTTGCATTTGTCCTGATCGATGCGAATGGCTATCAAATTTACAGCGATATTGAGATCGCGAATTGAATAGCTTATTTGTAAGGAAACCTTTTATTGTTTAGCTCTAGGGTCGGGTTGCTCGGCCCTTAGATTGTTGTCCAAGCTCCTGATTCCACTTTGCCCGGGACTGATGGCCGCGATTACTCTCTGGCTGATTTCGAGTCTCCGGATATATTGTTGGTCTTTTCCACATCTAAATACCCCTATTTATTGATCAGTTTAATTGTTTCTAGGGATTTTCATTAGAGCATCTTTCATTCATTCAGTCGCATAATTGGCATGCTTAAAGAATGCCTCGCAATCCTGTTTCGTGATGGATCTCAACGCATCGGCCAG
>JAKYXN010000073.1 GCA_022538095.1 Puniceicoccaceae bacterium K14
TTGGATGATACTGTTACCGTTGGTGAGTCTTGGCAGTACGATGTGTCATCTGTCTTTTCCGATCCCGATGGCGACGCTTTGGTCTACAGCTTTAGCGGGTTGCCCTCCTGGGTTGCTGTCAATGGCTCTACGCTAAGCGGGGTGCCTGATTCCGGCGATGTTGCACAAGTGAGTATCACAGTTACCGCGGCCGATCCTTTCGGAGAGTTTGTCGAGGACAGCTTTACGCTCACTGTGAAGGCGAGTAACCTTCCTATTCGGGTCGCATCCTACGGCCCGAATGGAACGCACTGGCCAGGACAAGTCTCAAATATTGAAACACCGTATATGTACGATACCGCAGTTCCAAACCGCATAGAAGTTACGTGTAGTTGGCCTGCAATACAAACTGCAATAAAGGGGTTGACCTCAGCGCAGGTCAACGAAGGCGTTTTAATCCTTGTGCAACCGGGTGACCTGGGTGGTGGTAACAGTGCATCAGACTCTACCGACGCCTTGTTAGATGTAGGCGACAAGGGGTGGACGAAGCGAGTAACAGTTGCTCCAAGGGATGGCTGGGGTACGCTCTATGATTCAAATGGCGCTAAGGTAACTCGGATAAACAAAATATGCTTGTCGGGTATCGATTTTCAAGGTGGCTTGCGGATGGTGTCTTGCAATATGCATGCGATTGCTAGATGTCGCGTGTCTGGATACATGAACTGCTATGACAGAAAGAATCAGCAAACGGACTACCAGGACTGGGAGTTTGTCGAGGTTGTCAAGAGCAACGTGATTACGAATGTTGGGGATGCTGATGTTTTTCAGTTGCAGGTAGCCCAGAATGGAGCCCAAGCGGATACGCTCCGTACAGTGGTTGATGGCTGCTATTTTGCTCCAAATTACATGTCCGGCGGTTCTTCGGCTCACCAGGATACTATACAGTTTTTAGGGACGAATGCTCATTTTTTCGACGATACGACAATTCAGGACACTGTCGTATTCTCTTCCAATCGATGTGCAGTCAACGGAGGGTTGACTAATAGTGTATTCAGAAATTGCTGGCTAAACTCTCGTAAGTCTAATCAGATCGGTAGGTACCCAATACCTAGTGGCTATGAAATGCTGGATAGTGCTGGTGTTAGTCAAGGGACTAAAGGCAACATTACCTTTGATGGTGGCTATATAATGGGCTCTCTTTCAAGCAATCAAGGAATCGATGTAACTCCGTACGACACTGTAATAAACGGGGCGACAATCGATTATACGCCAAGTGGCCATGTTGCTCCTACAAGTGGTTCGTGGATAGTGGATGCGACCTTGGATGGTGTTACAAATCCAGGACTTCCAATAGAGCCAACAGACCTTTATCTCGATAGCATATGGGGGCAATAAGAGTTTGATGTATTTGGGGTGCGTTAGGCACCCCATGAAAATAATTCCAAAGGACGACGAAGAACGTACCGCGAAGGATTACATAGTAGTCGGCCGTGTGGGGCGGGCGATATTCTTTACGCCGGCTCCAGGTGATCCTGAGGGCTTGCACCAAGGACCTTGGTTGAGTCAAAGATTGGTGATCTCTTCGTTATGGGCGGAGCAGGGGCCTACTGCTCATCGATGGTACAACTGCTTTCCAGAATCACCAGAGGTCATACTCCGGCAAAACTGAGACCTTACGCTCATCCGCAAAAAGCAAACCCTCGCCAACGAAATCGAGATAGAGTTTTAGGCAATTTTTCGTATATTCTGTCGCGTATTCAAATTGTAGGGCTGCCTGCTAGGTAGCCGATTTTCTACCGGGGCAGGTCCGCTTTAAGAATAACCAAGACTACGATTAGAGAGTGCTCAGTTGTTTCTCGAAGCCCAGTCTTGAAAAATTTTGAGCGTCTTGGGGTCGCTATCTAATCGCCAGTTTGGTTCGCTCTTTCGAGGGTTGTAGTGATTGAAGTAGATAAAGCCAGAAACGCGTTCGTCGTCGGAAACGCACTTGAGAAAATCTTCTATCCAGGCCGCTTTTCGAGGCCCATCGGCACACCCGATTTCTGAGAGGTAAATAGGCTTTTGGGCTGCCGTACAGGCCTCGATCGTGCGTTCGAAGACTTCGCTGTAGCTTTGCCATTTATGCCATTGATCGTGGTGGTCTCCGAAATTGTAACCGTCAATTCCAATACTGTCCACATATTCATCTCCAGGGTAGTAAGCCGCAAGCCCGTCAGACACGGTTATGTCGCCCCAGATCACATTCGGAGAAAACATCCACTTTACATTGGAACATCCGATCTTCTCGAATAGTTTATGAACATGTATCCATGCCTTCTTAAATCGCTCTGGTTGGGCTCCCCATGTAAACCAATCACCGTTCATTTCGAAGCCAAATCGCAGGTAGATGTCTGACTCGTACTGCTTTGCATCGTTCGCCCATTTGAAGAAAAACGAATCGAAATCTCCATTGATAATTGCTGGAAGAAAATTGTCTCGTCTGCCTCTTCCCCAGGTAGTGAGTTCAAGGCTGATCACAGGCGTGAGGGATTTTTCTTGGGCAATCGCGACAGGACCATGGGGAAAGGAGCGATGCTCCGCCATGTCTCGAAAGAAAAGAATAAATTGAGGCTGGCCTTTGAGTTGAGCTGTTTCGCGATCAATGCTCTGACTCCAATCAGAGCGCCGTGTCAGCATTTCATAAATACCCCAAGGCTTAACCGCCGCTTCAGAAGCTGACGGCAGGGCCCCAATCAATGATAAGTAAACCGAAAAGACGAGGAATGATCGAATAGCCTGAATGCCTATCTTGCTGATTTTCTCCATACTAATTTCGAATACAAGCAAGTCTCACTCCTAATCACGAGATGCCGATGTAAGTTTTTGGCTTTTTTGTCAGGCAAGCTGCGTAGACATTGAAGTCGGTTGGTGTGGTTGAAGAATGCCCTTGAAATTGAATTTAATAGGTCAAAACGCTGTGTGCCCAGTTTCGTGAAAACTCAAAAAAATGCCGAAAGAAGCAATGTTCTATCGGCAATCAAGTTTACTTTAAATTGATTAAGGAGGACCACCGCCGCCAGGGCCACCGCCGCCACCTGAAGAGAACTCTGAGTCATCATAATCCGATATCCCAGTTCTCACCAAGCGATAGAACGTTTTCTCTTCATCGTTAATGAGAGAGGTTTCATCAAAGAGGACGATTTCCTGCGCTGCCGCGGTGAACTCTGTTCCCTCAGACCATTGATCGGCTTCTAAAGTAGTTGAGCTATCCAAACGGTAGATGCCCCCTTCAATGCCATCCCAAACCAGGGTGACTTCATCGTTATCAGTGGAGATAGAATCTAGCTCCGGCGATTTATTCTCTGCTAAATCAAAGACTATCGTTACATCTTCTTCAATGGCGGTCACGCCACTGGCCAAGGAGCTGTCTCCGAAATAGTTGTTGGCCACATTGTAAGGATAAAAAGGCGTACCATCGGTAAGTATAGAAGTGAAATAAGCCCATGTGCCATTGGGGAATTCTGGGGTCACGCAGTAACGGACATTGAATTGATTCAAATCAAAATATTTATCCTCATCAAAGTCTCCCTGACTTGAAGGATCGTTGTAAAGCTCGAAGGCGACGCCTGCACTGTCGGAAACCAAGTCACCCTTGTAGGCGTAATCTTCAATGAAACTGCCAAGGCGGTACTGCCCTGTCTCATCAACCGCTGGCCCATCGGAGGTTGGATTTGTGCTCGTGATCGAAGGGGTCAAATCTACTGACCACTGGGGCAAAAGATCGCGGCCATTTGTTTCTAAGTCGTAGGAGCCATTCGACCCATCGCGCATTTGATAACCGGAAATCATTCTTCTTACCGTACTTGTTGAATCCTTGGGGTCGCTGTAGCCATAAGGTCCATACATGGGCAGACCATCAGTAACCCAACCAATAATAGGACTATGCTCACTGTTGAAATTTTCAGTGTATGGGTTGTTTCCTCCGTTGGTGACGAGACCCGTAAAGACGACAGAGGAATCGTAATCCACCGAATCACCTAGTTGATGACGAAGAGCGGCTGGGTTTGCGTGATAGTGGTGAGCAGTGGCTGCCTGGTGTGCATTGGCAGAATCGAAGGTAGTGCCTTCATTAAAAAACGCGTCCTGATTCCAAACTCCAGCATCGTCGTAAGAAGCGCCATCACTGGAATTAAAGATTGGAATTCCGTCCACCATTAGGCCGTTGGTTCCCAAGCTAGAAGTATCCATCGAACTTACATAATTCTCCGAATAAACGCTTAAATCTCGTGGAAATTGGTACAGAATTGCAGCATTAGCAGGGAAGGAGGGGAATGCCTCAGTTTTGTCGGTATTATCATACCAAGGCCCCATTGTGTGAGTGCCGAGGCCAGTTGACTTAATATAGACGTAATCATCAGAGTAAGACACCCCTTGAACGCCTGCATAAACAGGACTGGTTTGTGATCCTATGAGTGGTCTTCCCTCAAAATCGTCGGCATCCCAAGTTGAGACTGAGGTAATTACTCCGGTTGTCTTTTCGGTCGTTTCGTCTTCAATCGATTGCCAAATTCTAGCATAGCTTCCTGCTTTTTCTAGGTGCCAAGAATTAATGATTGGTTCGCCAAAAACTTGGCAGACTAAAGCAAAGGTGAAGATATATTTTGTAACTGGTAGAAAATTTAAATTCATCATAGTCATATTTCATCTTATGGGTATTTCCTCAATGAATTCAAGGTTTCTAGTCGATTGCAACAAGACATTCCGATATTCGCTGCCGGGAATTACTCGGGCTTAACAAAAAAGGCAACCGTGCCAGTGAAAGTTCTTAAAAATTTGATACTTTGGGGAAATATCACGCTCGTTTTGAATATCCTGATCGCAACTTTTGATAGTCAATAAGATAAGAGCCTTGTGCGAATTCTCGAAACTGAAATGGGGAACGTTTTCGCAAACCTCAGAAGGAGAGGCTGATCTGTCAGATGAAGTTCGTTTCGATTACTCTCTATCTAATACCGACTGCTGCGCTCATCGACTCTCAAAGCGTGCGAACTGCTGGCAACGGCGCGATTCGCGGCTATGATACAGGAAAGAAGATAAGGGACGCAAGCGGCATATGCTCGTGGACACGCTTGGACTCGTGCTCGTCTACGTGGTCCACAGTGCTTCGCTCCAGGACTGAGACGGCAGAGGATATTCGAATGGATTCGAAAGATCTGGGCAGACGACGGCTACGCCGGAGCTCTGACCGAATGGGTATCCAATCTTAGGAGGCATTGAAGAATGGACTTGGAGGTCGTCAAGCGATCCGACGATCTCGAATTATTCGTAGACTCGGATCGTTTATTGCAGATAATTATCAATCTTCTTAACAATGTTATTAAATTTACCCTGAGAATGGACAAATCGCCGTGGTTGTTAAAAATGGAGCTGAAAAAATGTGTTGATATTTCAGATACGGGATTCTGGAAACAGAAACAAATAGCATTTTCGAACCCTTTACCCAGCTGGGTAATCCATATGCGGAGAAGGCTAGAGGTGGAGTCGGACTCGGCCTAGCTATCTGTAAAGAATTAGTACACGCGATGTCCGGCGAATTGACGGTTGCCATTACTACGGTCAGCTCAAAAAAAGATCCTTAAAAGACGTCCTTCTTGGGGCGAGGTAAGGTGAAGATCGATCCTACTTCTAAGGTGCTGGTTAGGGATCACTGGTTTTTGGCGTGTCGCTGTAGGATCTGAGTCAGTTCTTCTAGTTTGATAGGCTTGCTTAGAAAATCGTTCATGCCGGCATTTTGACAGGTCTTTCTTTCTTCTTCGGAGACGCTCCCTGTACAGGCTATGATATAGGGCTGTTTGTGAGGTAATTTATCTGATGCCCTGATTCGGCGGGTTGTCTCTATTCCGTCCATTTCGGGCATCTGGTAATCCATAAAGACGATATCCCATTCTTTTTCATGTATAAGCTTGATCGCATTCTCGCCACTGTCCGCTAAGTGACAGTCCAGCCCCAATCTTTTGACTAAGAGAGCAGCGATTCTTCCACTGGTTTTGTCGTCATCGACGAGCAGGGCGCTGCCTGAAAATGTGGGGTGGGGAGGCTCAATTTCTTCAAGTTGGTCATCCGATCTAGATGCTTGCTCTGCCAATTCTACGGAAGGTCTCAGCCAGAATCGAGAACCGGATCCTAAAGTACTTTCGACTTGAATACGCGTATTCATAAGTTCGGCAATTTTTTGAGATATGGATAGGCCTAAACCTGTGCCTCCGTAAAGGCGGCTAGTGGATGAATCTGCTTGGGAGAAGTTCGAGAATAATTTCGTGAGACCTTCTTCCGAAATCCCTATTCCTGTATCCGATATTTCAATAAGGAGACGGCTTTCTTTGCCTTCGTTCTTTTCTAAGGACAGGCTGAGGGATACGGAACCTTTTTCGGTGAATTTAATCGAATTACTAAGGAGGTTCGTAATGACTTGCCTTAGTCTCAGAGGATCTCCTTTCACAAAATGGTGATCCGTGTCTTCGATGAAGAGCTTTAGCTCTATCCCTTTTTGAGTGGAACTGCCACGCATTAAACTGGATACATCGCGAGCGAGTTCTACCCAATTAAAGCGAATTTGCTCTAGCTCCATTTTTCCAGACTCGACTTTGCTGTGGTCAAGAATCTCGTTGAGGATTTGTAGCATTGCGCCTGAAGAGCGTTTGATGGTGCCAATCTGCTCGTTTTGAGTGTCGTCTAGTCTCGAGTGGTCAAATAACTGCAACATGCCTAGAATGCCGTTTAGTGGAGTCCGAATCTCGTGGCTCATGGTTGCCAAGAATTCGCTTTTGGCCTGGTTCGCATTTTCTGCACGGTCTTTTTCTACGGTAAGTCGATCGATCAATTCCCTATTTTCTAAACCGAGTCGAATGCGATCTTTTATAGACGTTCGATAGCGAGATGAGCTTGTTATCAAGAAGCCGGCGTAGCTTAGGATCATTATGTTTACCATGGCGACATGTCCCCAGCCAGCGTCCCAAATATTGATGGAGAGCTGCAAGGCAGTGGCGGCGGTAATCCCAGCAACATGCCAGAGTACATTGGAGCGGCTGGTGGCTAAAGAGAAGGCGCCACCCGCGGAAAGACCAGTCATGCAAAGGAGGTAGTAGACTAAGTGTAAATCGGAGTTGCTCGGATAAAAGAGTATTGCGGACGCTGCCCAAATGAAAGTCGTCGCTCTTAGGCTCCAGGCGAATCGATTGCGCCAAGGGAGAGCTGATTCGTAAGAATCAGGAATATTCTTTTCAAATAGCATCCCTAATCTGAGCCTCCAAAAGCTGGCTCCTAGCAAGCAAAATACCCACAAGAGAAGCTGCCAGTTAGGAAAAATTGCCCAAAACAGGCCGACGAACATAACAGCGTTAAAGACTGTTGCATAAAAGATCGGCTTAGAGAAACGAAACGCTTCTACTATAAGTTCTTTTTCGAGGTTTGAGGTTTTTAACTTAGTCAAAGTTTTATTAGCGTAGCTACTTAAAGCTGACAATCAAGTCTGCTTTGGAATGAGCAGAAAGGTGAGAACGCAGGTTAATTTCAACCGGCGGGATCCAATTTCAGTTTTTGGCCACCTAAGCGGCTTTAGAATTTATGTGTATTGGGCTGTCGCCAATACCCAAAACTAGAAACGAAAGTCATCCATGAATGAATGAGATATTGAGTCCATAAAATAAATACAGTAGTTCGAACCAGCTGATGGAGGGTAACTCGTACTCGCTACGAGAGCCCTCGTCGCTTTATCAGTGATAGGCCCTGCAAAGTGACTATTCTCTCATTTATTTTAGGAGTAAAGGTGAAGCAATTGGTTGAAAATAAATCTCATAGGCTGTAAGCGTGCTTGTAGTTCGTTAATGAAATTGAAGATACATAATATGAAAACAGTATTTCGAATTGCCTTAATTATTAATTGCCTGAGTCCATTGGTTTTGCAGGCGGACGACGAGAGTCAGAGTCCCGTCATACGGAAAGAATTATTGTCTGCGGCGCTTCTTGAAGTCGAAAACGTCTCGCGAATTGAAATTAAAGAGATTACCCTGACTAAGCGTGTCACGGATATCGCACATATGCACCCCTGTCCAGTAATAGGACAAATCTTGGAGGGATCCATCGTTTTTCAAATAGAAGACGGCGAAGAAATCGTACTCAATGAGGGAGATGCATTCTACGAACCTGCGAACACTGAGATAACTCGATTCGATAACCTTGGTCCGGGGCCCGCTAAGTTCCTTGCCTGTTACCTACTTTCAAAAGATGACGGAAATCTAATACAAATGCTCAACAAGGATTAGTTCAAAATAGTATAAGGCGTTTAGATACATTCGATTTGTTGAAGGCTTGAATTTTTTCTATTGCTTGAGTTTAATCCACGAAATTTTGAATATGAGCCCCAAAATCATACAGCAGCTACCTGATATTAATTTAGAACGAGAGCGAAAGCGTGTTTTCGAAGAGAAATATGAATCGAGAAGATACGAGATTCAAAAGAGCTTCATTTTGTTTAAACCGTTTAAATGGCTGCTCTTGCGAGTTTGGGCATCCAAAGAGACGAAGAAAGAGCTGGTCCGCAGTGGATACCTTCCTGATCGGAATAATCTATATTGCAGATCTATAGGAAGTGAATAAGGTAAGGATTATTGGAGGAATATGTGTCGCTAAAAATAAGATACACGAAAAGGAGGATCAGAAAAAATAGTGTTATGTGATTTCGGACAACGTGCTTCCTTGCTCTAAGTCCATATTTAAAATTCGAAGATGGAAATTAGTATCATATCAAATTCGACAATTGAGGAGTTTCTTGAAGCGAGGGAATGGCATTGAAAGAAATTTGCCAGCTTGCAATACTGGTGGTATGTGGCTGGCGTTCTCTTCATATTAATTGGAGCAATTTCGATTACGAGTGAGCATAGGACCATACCAATCTATTTGTTGGTCTTCGGAGCCTATTGTATCTTACGGAAGAAGATATTGGAATTTATGTTTAGACGGAATTTACGAACTTCGCCTGCTATCAACAAAGAAGTAGAATGGAGAATGAGTATGGATGGTTTTTCCCAAATATCGGAATTGGGAAAAACAGAGCTCACTTGGGAGTCAGTTTACCAATCTTATTCCACTAAAAATGGATACCTCATCTACCCGCAAAAGAATATGTATTATTGGGTCCCGAGATCAGGTTTCGCTTCAGATAGGGATTTCGATGAAGTTAACAGAATTCTCAAAGAAAAAACTGAGAACAAAATTGTAACGTAACTTCCTGTTTAATCGGTTTGGGGCAAGACCTGTCCCTTGTGCGAACTCTATGAAATTCACTTTTTTATATGCAGACAATTCGGAGAAAATTCTGAATTGGACACCTGATAGTTTTTTGGAGGGAGTGAAGTCTTTGCCTTTAGCAGAGGAGTTAGAGCGTGCTGATGAACTGGAAGAGTGCTCACCGACAATATCGATTATCAAGGCGGAGAAGACGGATATCTTGTGGGGATCAATTGTATCGGATAAAGGGAGTGATATTTGTTTCGTGATAGGTCTGATTGATGGGGAGAAAGAGTATGGCCTTGGGAATGCGAGCTTGAGCGAGTATATAGAGATCGCCTTGGCTTACATAGACAATCAAGACGTTCGAGTTCTTCTAAGAGAGCGAGTGCCTGTTAAGAAAAGAGGTTTTATCGCCCAATTGTTTGGGTGGTGAAATTGGGAATAAGAAAAAGGCGCCCGTAAAGAGCGCCTCTTTGATTTTTTCAAAAAAAGTTTAGATGATCGTCGGCAGAATTAGTCTGCTCTTTTGTTGGCTAGGATCTCAACTTCGTAGCCGTCAGGGTCGGTGATGAAGGCCATGCGGAAACCGCCTTCTTTTACTTTTTCGCGCCAGTTGCCGGGCCAAACTTCTTCGCCTTCTTTCTCAAGCATTTCGCAATAGGCTGCGATGTCGTCGACTCCGATGCAGGTGTGCATAAGGTCTTCTGGCACGTTCACCTTATAGTCGGGTGAGTAAGTGAGCTCTAGAGTATGGCTGTTGCCTGGAAGTTCTAGGTGAACAATTTGGTTGCCTGCGGGGGATTTGTCATTGCGGGACAATACTTGGAAACCGACGTACTTGCAGTACCAGTCGATTGACTTTTCGAGGTCGCTAACGCGAATGCGGGTGTGTAGGAAGCGAATCATACCTGAAACATTTTTGATCCCTGTTTAAAGGGCAAGCATTCCTTGGTGAAAATTGGGTTAGGGTACTCAAGGGAGTACGAATGTACTGTAATGGATTTAAATCGTGCGAATGGTTGGTGACTCAGGGTATCGTCGTGCGAGACGCAGATGTTGCGGCGTAACGACAGGTTTTTGCGTTTTCAAAAAAACGCGATTCCTCCTCTTTGTAAACCTGCTGCCGCTATGGCGATACCTGAATTCCGAAGGAGCCCTGACAAATACTCTAGGCTTTCGTCTCTAACGCAGTTTAACTGGCTTTGCGGAAAGGTTGCGGAAGGTGAATTGGTTGCTGTCCGTGTTTTTTTGAATACGGGTCGTCAAATCGTTGAAGTAATTCCTTGATATGAATCCTAGGCGCCTGCGGGACTCGGAAATGCTAATAAGCTTTAAAGGCATTTCGCCGGTTTCTCCACGTACCTCGAAATTCATTTGGGCGAGGGTATCGGAAATTGCTGCGGTGATTGTAATTGTCTTTTGCAAGGATACGCCAAGCGGAGCTGGGAATTCTCTCTGGGTATTATTGAATTGTCGACTAATGATTATGTATGCAATGGAGTCGTGGTCTTTTAACCATTTGCTTACTCGCTTGGCATCTTCTAGGGAGTTTTCATTGAAGACCTGAGTGTCGAGCGAATCGAAAACGTTATAGGCGAGGAAGGTGTGCTGCGTATCTGTTGTAGGTAGAAAATCTTGAGAACGGTATTCGCAAAATTTTTTGCCAGCTTGGATTAGTTGCCCGATAATCACAGTGGGAACACTGTATGAAAGGATGTTAAAAAATAAAGCGTATCCGCGTTTTTATTAGTTTTGTAACAATAAGGCTGTTCCTATTTGGATCTAGTTAAGGAGTCGTCCCTATTTCCCCAATTCTAACAGGCGTTTCCCTACCATTTCAACTGAGTCTATGTGGACACTGGAAGGACTGGAGAAGTTGTTTTCGATTAGGATAGGGTCGGCCAATGCGTCGATTGCGAACCCTAATCCGTGGCAATCGAGGCAAACGGGACGGATCATTTTTTCATTGGGCCGCAGCGTTTCGTTTTGATTGTGTTGGACGCGGGTGAATGTTTCACCAAATTCCTGGACCTCGATGCGTGGCATGTGGCAGGTTGCGCAACTTACTCCGCTACCTGCAGGGGCGGTTCCATTGACCTCGTCAAGCCAGAGCTGATAGTGCTTTGAGTTTTTGTAGGAGTTTGTATGCTGGTCGTCATGACATTGCATGCACGATTCTGCGGCAGCGAATTGCGTGTCGAAGGTATGGGCTCCGTGACAGGAGACACAGCTGAGTTCACGATGAGCGGCCGCTGGGTTCATGGGAATTTTTGCCATTCCGGGAGTCATAGGCGAAAGGTCTTGAGCGAGGCGCATGCCGTGTTTGCCTTGAAGGAATGTTTTCGTTTCGTAGGCGTGACAGTCTTGGCAACTGGTGTGATCAGGAATTGCTTGCCAGTCTAGGTTGTCGTTGTTCGCAGTTTCAGGTGATTCGGAGTGGCACGCGGCACAGTTTATTCCCATGGCGGCGTGCGCAGTGCGTTCCCAATCGTAGACATCGCTTTGGGTGTAGTGGGCTCCATCTGGAACGTCTCGGTCTTTCGAAGTAAGGGGAGTCGTTTCGTGTTCAGCTGCCCAATTGTGATAGAATGTTCGATCCGCGACTTTTGGAGATTCTTTATGAGGAGCGTCTTCGAGGTGTTTTATAATGAAGTCTTCGTAGAGTGCTGAATTGTCGTGGTAATTGTGGCAGCCTGCAGTCGCGCAAGTTTCGTAGCCCATGCCTTCGTGGCTAGGGCGGACTTCTGCGATATCTTGATGGCAGTAGAAGCAGTAGTCTTCAGGGACGGTGACTCCCATCTTTATTGTTTCTTCTGGCTTGTGCTCTTGGTGGCAGGTGATGCACCTAACTGCGTTGATAGATTCCAAGCGATCGGCGTTTCGAGGGTCGAGAAATTTGGTGTCCGGGTGGGAATCGTTGGCTTTTTCGAGCTCTTCGGCATGGCATTGAGTACAGGCGTTTTGTTTGACGCCTTCAAAATCGGTGTGACAAACCGAGCATTTCATTTCTATCTGGTGGTGACCGTGGCTTGTGTCGCCGGGAAGAAAATGAGCGTCCGAATTTCCGCCGCTAGAATCGGTAACGAAGTAGACGACTACCGCTGCAGGTAGCATCAGAGAGAATATCCATTGTAGTTTGCTCCAAGGCATTTCTAGTAGGCGTAGACTTTGTAGATATGAAACCCGAGCAAAGCGGGATAGGGCCAAAATAACAGTATGTGAAGTTTCACTACGAATGAGCGAAGACGACGGGAAAGGGGACCGGTGAGTTTTTGTTCCATGGCTAAGGTTAGCCCGGCGAAGCCTCCTGCTGTGTTCATGGCGACAAAGCAAATCATAAGCCATGCGTTGAGGTTTTCTCCGAAACTTAAGCCGGTGTGCAGAATGAGAGCTAACAGACAGGTGGTGCCCAAAATGGAATGAGCTGCTCGCCAGAAGCCAAAGTTACTTTTACCTAATCGCTTCGTGCGTTTTCTAGCGGAGAGGAGTAAGGCGAGGGCGGATAGGCCTGCCATGGTGTAGCCGGTGATTTGCTTGTAGAGCGAGTCGTTCCAAATCTGTACAATTGAGTGATAGGTATCTTGTACAGATCGCGATGGAGGCAACGGAGCCAAGAAGTAGAGTATACAGCAAATCACGACTCCAAGTAAAGCTGCTCCCAGAAGCGTTTTGCGTCCCTTGGGGATGTAGATTGCTTGTTCCCCGGTCTCACCGGTTAAAGAGGCGATCAATGGGCGACAGGAGCCACATACACTCCCTGCTCCGGTCTGATCGGTGATTTGTTCGAGCTTGGAGCAGCCTTTCTCCATGCAGGCCATGAGCTGGCCTTTGTTGACCTGCATGCAATTGCAAACGATTGCGTGATTTGGCCATTCTTGTAGGGAGTCCGGTTCGTCAATCGTTCCGGTTTTGATGAAGCGGTTTTGCTCAATAGGAGAGAAAAACCGGTTCTCAGTTGTTGCGAGTTGGAGGTGGTGAGTTTGGTTCCAATCGCCGACAACGATGGCTCCCACGATACGGTCACTTTTTAAAAGCATCATTCGATAGATGCCATTCGCTTTGTAAACAACTCGCTTACCTTCGCCCAGGTTCTCGCCAAAGGCACTCACCTCGACTCCAAGAAGCTTTAGGCGGCAGGAGAGGTCTGAACCTTCGTAGCTGGCTGCTTTGTTTACGAGTGTTTCCGCTAAAGTCTCTGCCATTGAATAGCAGGGGGAGACAAAGCCGTACACCTGACCGCGGTGCATAGCGCATTCGCCTATCGCATAAATATTGGGGTCGCTAGTCTGTAGTTGATCATTTACTACGATTCCACCACGGGCTCCGACGGTGAGTCCCGCGTCATTGGCAAGTTCGTCTCTTGGGCGCACCCCTGTCGAAAGGACCAGCATTCCGGTCTTCATTTCCGAGCCATCGGAAAATTGTAAAAGGAGGCCATCTCCGAATTCGAGGACGGACTTAAGCCCTTTGCCCAAGTGAACTGTAAGGCCTTTAGAGGCTATTTGCGATTCAAGAGCTTTGGAGGCATCGTCATTGAGCTGACGAGGCATTAGGCCGTTGGCAAACTCCACAACGTGGGTTTCTAGGCCGAGTTCCTTGAGAGCATTAGCCGCTTCGAGGCCTAGTAAACCTCCGCCTAGGGTGACCGCGTGGCTTTTGCTTGCACTGTAGTCTCTGATCTTTTGGGCATCCTCGATTGTGCGGTAAACGAAGACTCCCTTTGAGTCTGTACCTTCAACCGGGGGGATAAAGGGATAGGAACCGGTTGCCAAAACGAGTTTGTCATAGGCTTGGCTTGTTCCGTTTTCGAGCTTCAGTGATTTTTTATCGGGTTCTATTCCAGAAATTCGAACTCCAGATATAAGTTGTATCTGGTTATCTTGATACCAATTGGCATCGGATAATGCTATTTGCTTTACGTCCTTACTGTGAATGTAGTCGGTGAGATGGACGCGATCATAGGCGACTTGTTGTTCTTCGCCATAAACTAATATTTCGTAAGCTTTATTGAGCTTACGCTCTATAAGCAACTGGCAAAATTTATGGGAGGTCATCCCATTGCCAACAACTACCAATATAGGTTTGTTATCTCTCAAGCGTGACAGGTGAATGCGTTAGTGGAAAGGCGACAAAGGTAAGCGCGGTAGATTTGACTCTACCGCGCCATCGTCACCTCTCTATCGTTAGATAAAAATAAATTGTATCGATTAGGCGGTTACCTCGTTAGCAGCATCCTTCATGGTGGTTGCGAGGAGTGTATAGGTGGCAACCCAGGCTTCCTTAACTTCGTCGGTAAACGCTTCTCCTAAGCCTTGTCCGAGTGTGTAAATGAGTGCAGCTCCGACTGTGTCGTAGTGTTCATCTTTGACGCCATAGGAAACGTGACCGCGACCTAGGTTTTGAACGGCTCCTACGATTTGCTCTAAATTGTTAAGTCCGCGAACAGCTGTTGTGATCATCATCATCAGCTTTTTCTTCTGTTCCTTCATTTCTTCGGGAAAGATGGCTCTTAAACTTGGGTCTAAAACAAAAAGTTTGTCATAGAAAATATCTGCTGCTGTATCCGCAATTGGAACACATTTTTCCCATGTAGTTTGAACGAGTTCTATTTGTTTTTCAGTCATTTGATTCGTGGTATTAAAGTTAAATAAAAGGTAGAGAAAAATTATTTGGAGGCGAATGTCATGAATTTGACGGCCTTCTTGACCTCTTCGTCTGATAATTCAGCGAAGCCGCCTTTGGGGGGCATTTCGCTGTACGTTGGTCCAATGAATCCGTTAATCGCGTGATTGAATAAGGTATCGAGACCTTTTTCGATACGCGGTTTCCATGCTTCCTTGTTGCCGATCATTGGAGCTCCGGTGAGGCCTCTAAGGTGACAGGTTTGACAGGTGTTCATCCATATTTCACGGCCGGCTACGTGATCTGGATCCGTTAGTGACAGAGCCATCGCGTCGAATGTCCCTGGAGTAGATTTTTGGGAAACGTCTTCCTTTGGTTCGCTCGAACAAGCGGCAAGTGTCATGAGGCCTACTGCGAGTAGGCACAACGCAAGAAGTTTTGCGTCTATAGATTCATTGGAAGTCCTTAACATCGATTTAGCGTATGTTTAAGTTTCAAGAATATGATTAGTAAGCAGTCGCGAGAGGGACCCCGCAAATTGTCCCCCTCGCTCCTAACTACTTAATCAATTGGGATTCGAATAACAACGCCACCCATGACTTCACCCATCTTGAAGTCGGTGCGTGGGCTGTCCTTGTGCTCGTTGTGGCAATCGATGCATGCTGCAGCGACTCCAGTATCTGCATACACACCAGTAAAGTATTTTTGACCGCCTAGAGTTTCCTCACCGTAGTAGTTCTCTCCGGGATTATCAGCTACGTATTGAAGACCGGCTTTTTCCACTTCGGTTTTTGGCGCATTCTGCTTGTTGATTGGCCAAATGGATTGTAGGGAGTAAGAAAACTCACCATTGCTTTCCTTGGCTACCATTTCAGCTCCCATGCGGAACATCTGAGCAGGAAGAGGCAGGGCTTGTTCGTCTGCCCAGTGCTCACTTGCTTTGATAACTTTGTCTTGCTTGACGAGTCGGTTGACTACGTTGCGAGTATAGACCGTGCGATCGGACTTCATTACGAGGTGAAGCGCATCAGCCATTTTCTGGGGAGAAATTCCAGAATTGGCAGAGGAATCACCTGAGCAACCTGTAAATAGGGCTGTAGTTGTAGCGGCAGCACACAGCGCTGCTATGGATAATAACGTTTTTTTGTTCATATCGGATTAGTTTTAGGCGGGAATCTAAACTAATTTCACAAATTAGCATCCGACATGCCAAAAGAAGTATTTGAGATGCAACTTATGACATTACGCAAAAATTGCTCAAAAATTCGCAAAGAATTTTAAGCAGATCTATAAGATGCGCTTAAAATGCATCTTTTATGTAGCTGAGTGCTTTTCTAGGATCCGCTTCAGGCCTGAGGTGTTTGCGAGGATGTCAGTCAGCGTGTATTTATCCAATTCGGTGAAGAAAGCCTCGAGTGCGTTTTTCATGACCCCTTTTAGGATACAGCAATTAGTAATCCTGCACTTATTTGTTACTGGATCAAAGCATTCGAGCAAATTGAAGTTTGGCTCTGTGGCTCTAATGACACGGCCAACGTAGATTTCCTCTGCGGGGAGGGCGAGCTTGATGCCTCCGCCTTTTCCTCTAACGGTGAAGATCAGCTCGAGGTTGGCTAAATTGTTGACCACCTTGGTCAAGTGATTCCTTGAAATGTCGTAGAATTCAGCGATTTCGTTTATGGATACAAGCTTTCCGTTATTTAGTCCCAAATATACTAAAACGCGAATACTGTAATCTGAATACTTAGTGAGTTCCACGTTCTTTTTTTTTGAAAACTTTAGAGTCTAACTGGGAGAGACGCTTGTCCTAGATGTTTTTTTGCTTGAGGAATTGTGTACTCGCCGAAGTGAAATATGGAAGCTGCCAAGACGGCGTCCGCCTTTCCGTCTTCGAGTACATCGACGAGATGATCAAGATTTCCAGCTCCTCCGGACGCGATTACAGGAACCTCGACTGATTCAGAAATTCTTCGAGTTAATTCGACATCGTAACCAGTTTTCATGCCATCGCAGTCCATGCTAGTAAGGAGAATTTCGCCTGCTCCGAGGGAAACGGCCTTTTTCGCCCATTCGATTGCGTCTAAGTCTGTGGCTTTACGTCCGCCGTGGGTGAAGACCCCCCAGGAGTCACCGGAGCGTTTCGCGTCGATTGCCACCACGATGCACTGATTGCCAAATTTTACGGCAGAATCCAAAATTAATTTCGGATCATTGATCGCAGCAGTGTTGAGGCTCACCTTGTCGGCCCCTGAGAAAAGCATTTGCCGGATGTTATGAACATTACGAAGGCCACCACCAACTGTGAGAGGCATGAAACACTGGGAAGCGGTTTCTTCCACAACTTTGTGCATGATGGGACGTTCATCGCTGGAAGCGGTGATGTCCAAAAAGACGAGCTCATCGGCTCCCTGTTCATCATAAGCCTTGGCACAGGCTACTGGGTCGCCCGCATCACGGAGTTCCTGGAATTTTACTCCTTTAACTACTCGACCATCATGGACGTCGAGGCATGGGATGATTCGTTTTGCTAACATGTTTTCTGGAAGCTCTCTATGGAGAGAGATAAACTAATGATTATCAATGTTAATTTGGCTAACGGCCAAAGCGCAGAGTCTAACGCAAAAAAAACGGCCATCAATTTTTGATGACCGTCAGAAAGGTTTTCAAAGCCTATTCGGCATCGCCAACACTGATAATATCTGGTTCGAAGCTCGCCGCTATACGGTAAGTCTGGCCAGGTCGAAGGTGTAGTGGGTGGTCACGCTCTAGGACTTGGAGATAGTGGATGTTTCCGTAGTTGGAGCGGTATTTTGGATCGTTGGTCACCACTTGGGTTTCTTTCCAAGTGCCTTGGAAATCATCCTTTTGGATTGAGCAACGAAGGCCTTCCGCTCCAAGCATTGGCGTAGTGCCAAGTTTGTAGTGCGAGTGTGGTGCTCCAATCGCTAGAGCGTAGCGGAATTTGTCTAGAGTGACTTGATTCTTAACCGTAAAAATGAATTCGCTGGTGATCTTGTTCCCTGCAAAGGTCCAGTTGACCTTGCATGAACCAATTCCGTTCACGATTTTTTCGTCGGTGTTGATCAATTCTGGTTGCTCGTATCGGAAGTAAAATGAGCGTCTGGAGCCCAGGCCTGTAACGCATTTCTTTCCGTAAAAGGCAGGGATGAATACATTGTCGCCGATGGTTAGCTCAGGAAGCATAACGGGAACGTACTCATTGTTTGGCCAATCGAATACGCCTGGAGCGTGTGGGAAAGGTAGGCAATCAGATGAGGCTTTTCCACCAGAAGAAATCAATGGCATTTGCAACTGAAGACCTGAGTCCTTGTCGCGGTACATTAAGAGTCCTTGTTCCTTCTTGTTTGATTTGTCGAAAATTACGAAGCGGCATCCTGACTTGAATGATTCAGAACCGAGCCCTTGCGGAGCTTTAAGGGACGCTGATAGGCGTGACCACTGGCTTAGGAAGCGGGCACCATCGAAGTTCGCCATACGAGTCGTGTGACTGTTGTAAGCTGTACGCTCTTCGTCGCGAACGACCAAATACCCGTGTTCTTGATCTAGGTAAGTGACGTAGAAATATTGGAATAGGCGACGGAGTAGGTCGTGGTACTTGGCCTGCTTGTCAGGGCTAATCCAATCGTCGCGGAATGCCTGAAGGAGCAGGCTGATCATGTGCATTTGACCGTAAGCGCCTGAGTTTTTCCCGTAAGCCCAGCCCAGTCCGTCTTCACGAACGAGCTCCGGGAGCATTTTTATGTATTTTTCCGCGTAAGTACGAAGACTTGGAAGCTTGCGGTCACGTAATCCAGGGTTGGAGTGAAGCTGAAGCGATTGGCGTGTGAATACAAAGGCCATTGGCCCGTAAAGATTGAATGAACCACCGATTCCTTCTTCGCAGTCGTCGAAGAATCCTGTAGAACTACAAGATTGAATACGCTCAAGGAAACGTTCGATTAGGCGCCCTGTTTCGTCTTTCTTTGAGAGTCCGAGGCTGAAGCGACATACTGCTTTTGCGATGTTGAACGTCTGCCAGTGGTTGTCGTAGTCGCTACGGTTGAGTAGAAGCTTGTCAAGGCGCTCTCTGGTTTCGTCGACAAGGCGTTCCCAAACAGGATTACGATCTTTCGAAGGACCGAAAGAGAGAAGTGCAAGGGATGCGTACGCGAGACCGTTCTCTTGTGGCGGGTCGCGAAACACTTGCGCCGTGATGCAACGTGCGGCGAGATCTATCAGATCCTTACCGTCTAGTTGGGATTCTCCAGTTGCCCTGTAGAATTCGCCGATCGCCAGTGCTGCGTGGCCTGGCTCGTCTAAGCGAGAGTCTTCACCTTCTACAGGTGTTATAGTTCCATCTTGGTTGATGGCATCTAAGTTGTGGCTGAGCATGGAGCGAGCCATGTCTAGACACTGTGCGGAGAAACTTTCCATGTGTATTATTTAACGGTGCGGAAGTGATTTCCTAGAGAGAGGTTCGTCTATAGGAAACTACCTTTCTTTGCTGATTGCTTTTGTAGATCAAGAGATAAGTTCGGTTGTGACCGTATATTTTTAAATTAATTACTCTAAATCTCTACTTACTGATTAAATCTAACAACTCCTGGTTGCTTTCTGTCTTCGCCATTCGCGAAATCATCGTTTCGGCAGCGTCTTCAACTTTTTGTTGAACAAGAGCGCGGCGGAAGAAGTGAATGGACTCGAGAGTCTCCTCTGGAATGAGAAGTTCTTCCCTTCGCGTTCCGGAGGAAGCGATGTTCATTGCTGGGTAAACTCTGAGCTCGGCGACTTTTCGGTCGAGGATCATTTCCATATTACCCGTTCCCTTGAATTCTTGGAAAATCATGTCGTCCATGCGGCTTCCGGTTTCGATGAGGGCGGAAGCGATAATTGTTAAGCTCCCGGCTTCTTCGGTATTTCTGGCTGCTGCGAAGAGCTGTCTTGGCTTTTCTAGAGCTCGGATGTCTAGGCCTCCGCTCATTGTTCGACCGCTTTTTGACGCAGAGTTGTGCGCTCGGGCGAGGCGAGTCAAAGAGTCCATCAAAACGATTACGTCCTGACCTGATTCAACGAGGCGCTTGGCTCTCTCTATGCAAAGGTCTGCGATGCGGAGGTGGTTTGGAAGGGGATCGTCGTTGGAAGAGGCCCAAACTTCGCCGTTTATATTGCGGCGGAAGTCGGTAACTTCCTCTGGGCGTTCATCGATAAGAAGAACTAAAATTTTGACTTCCGGATGATTCGCTCCGACGCCTTGGGCGATGTGAGTGAGTAGGGTTGTTTTTCCGGTGCGAGGAGGGGCGACGATTAAGCCGCGTTGCCCTTTGCCTACTGGGCAGAAAAGATCCATGGCACGAGTCGTCATCAACTTGCCCGATGTTTCAAGCTTGAGCTGTTTGTCTGGAGCGACCGTTGTGAGCTGTAGGAATTCTAGCTTTTTACGACGCTCGTCTACCGAGAGGCCGTCAACGCTATCGATAAAACGAACTTTGGGGTTTTGGTAACGCGGATCTGCCGATGCTTGGGCAACTATGTAGTTGCCGTTTTTAAGCTTAAAGCGACGAATGAGTTCTTTAGGAATGAAAGGATCGGTAGGACGTTGGCGACCATTCTTGGAGGGGTCCAAGAGCTGGCCCGTTTTCTTTTTGGTGATTTCGAGAACACCTTCTACGACGATTGTGTTATTTTCCTTATCCTTTTGCTCTTTAGCGTTATCCATATCTATGAAAATGACCGTGGTGCCCTATACTCTGGGCGGGTTTTTGTTTTGAAAAAACTGATACAACAGAGAAAATTGTGATGTGCTGGGAATGGCGTTCTCAGTTTTCGTTTTTTTATTAAATTCTTATGCTAGAGGTGATTGACGGGATTGATTATCCAAGACTTGACCACGGGAAGCAAAGGAGTTCATATCCGATCCTCATCCTAGATAATTAACATTAAATTACCAAGATTGTGGCAAAGAAGAACACCCCCATTGCTCCAGAAGACGAAAAAATTTCACCCTCACCAGAGTTCAAGAAACAGGCTCATGTAAAAAGTCTTGCTGAGTACAAGAGGCTTTATACCGAATCTGTAGAAGACCCAGAAAAATTCTGGAATACTCAAGCGAAAGATCTTCTGGTTTGGCAAAAGCCATGGAAAGAAACGCTCAAGTGGAAACAACCTCATGCCAAATGGTTTGTCGGTGGCAAGCTTAATGTTTGCGAAAACTGTGTTGACCGACACCTCGGGACGGAGTTGGAGAACAAGGCGGCTCTCATTTTCGAAGGCGAAATGGGGGATCAGCAAACTCTAACGTATCGTCAACTCCATGTGGAAATTTGCAAATTTTCCAATGTACTTGAGGATTTGGGAGTCAAAAAGGGCGATCGAGTTGCGATTTATATGCCTATGGTGAACGAGGCGGTAATAGCAATGTTGTCCTGTGCTCGCATTGGAGCGGTGCATACCGTGATTTTTGGCGGATTTAGCGCTGAGTCGATTAAAGACCGTGTTATCGACTGCCAAGCGAAGGTGGTTATCACTGCAGACGGTGGATGGCGTCGTGGTTCAATCGTGGAGTTGAAAAAGAGCGTTAACGAGGCGATTAAAAAATGTCCTACTGTTGAACACGTTATCACCCTCAAGCGCACGAATAGTCGTGTCACGATGAAGAAAGATCGCGATTACTGGTGGCATGATTTAATGGCGACTGCGAGTCATGTACACAAGGCCAAGGCATTTGATGCCGAAACGCCTCTGTTTGTATTATATACAAGTGGAAGCACGGGAAAGCCAAAAGGGGTGTTGCATACGAGCGCTGGTTATCTCTTGGGGGCGAAGCTATCTTCTAAATATGTATTCGATATCAAAAGTACGGACACATATTGGTGTACGGCGGATATTGGTTGGATCACGGGGCACAGTTACGTTGTTTACGGAATTCTTTCCAATGGAGCAACAAATGTTGTCTATGAGGGGGCTCCTAACTACCCTGAGCCAGATCGTTTTTGGTCTATCGTCGACCGTCACAAGGTATCCGTTTTTTACACGGCTCCGACGGCGATTCGGGCGTTTATGAGCTGGGGCGAGAAGTATATTCGTAAGCATAATTTGAATTCGCTTCGGTTGCTTGGCTCAGTTGGCGAACCAATTAACCCCGAAGTTTGGAAATGGTATCATAAGGAAATCGGAGGAGGCCGTTGTCCGATTGTCGATACATGGTGGCAGACGGAAACGGGAAGTATTATGATTACGACATTGCCTGGGGCTGTTCCCTCAAAGCCAGGTTCAGCTGGCCTGCCGTTCTTTGGTGTGCAGCCGAAAGTGTTCGACGACGAAGGCAACGAAGTTAAGCGTGGCGAAAACGGGAAGCTTGTGCTGACATCGCCATGGCCTTCAATGCTACGCACGCTTTACGGGGACGATAAGCGTTATAAGGATCAGTATTGGAGCCAATATAAAGGAATTTATTTCTGTGGCGATGGCTGTAAGCAAGATAAGGATGGTTATTTTTGGATTGTTGGCAGAATTGATGATGTATTGAACGTCTCAGGTCACCGATTAGGAACAGCCGAGCTTGAAAGCGCCTTGGTGAGCCATCCTGCTGTAACCGAAGCAGCTGTGGTTGGAAAGCCTCACCCGATAAAGGGAAGTTCTATTGTTGCTTTTGTAACGCTGAAGTCTGGGGAAGAAGGCGATGAACGATTAATTGCTCAAATCCGCTCGCACGTAAGTAAGGAAATAGGGGCACATGCAAAACCGGATACAGTCCGAATTGCAGCGGCTCTCCCTAAGACCCGTAGTGGAAAAATTATGCGCCGCTTACTCAAAGATATCGCGGTCGGGAAAAAGATTTCCCAAGACACGTCGACGCTGGAAGATATCGCGGTCGTCCAGAAGTTGGAGAAGAGCGATTAATTTTTTCCAAAGCCTCCTTGAAAATGGGAGGCTTTTTTATGGAGTGCTCAAGGTGCTTATAGGCTATATATGATGAATGAACTTTTGCTGGTTCTTTTTCTGGTACCCTGCATGTGTTGTGTGGCATTCTGCGAAGACGCTCTTGTTATAACGAAATCTGAGACTGTTGGATACATTGTTGAGGACGGCATGCCGTTCCTTGTGCTTTCTAAACCCTTATCTAAGGTCGAGTTCAGTGAACTCACACTAAATGAGTTACTGACGAGTGAGTATTCCGATAATGTTTCTGAAGCAAGTTGGTTAGTAACGCAGATCAAGGAGAAGAGCTTTGACGCAGTTCTTGTAAGGGGGCCTGAGTCTAAAGAAGTCGTTAGGCTAATTGTTAATCAAGGCAAACTCATAGTGGACTTTGATTACGAGCGTCAGAAGTCCGATGTTAAAGTGAGGCGGGTATCTGAAGAAGAACTGAAACCAGCATTAGATATATACTTAAAATATCTAGAGGCAGAGAAAGAGAAAATAGCTCCAGAAAGCAAAGAATGAGCAAAAATGTTTCAGGCAATGAAGCTTAATGTCGCGGAGCCTGTAAGAATTTTTGTGTAACTGGCGTCTGATGTGCTTTAAAAAAGAAAGCATATCATATGAAAGAAAAGATTAGAGAAGAGCTTCTGGA
>JAKYXN010000074.1 GCA_022538095.1 Puniceicoccaceae bacterium K14
AGGTACGATAGAAAACCGGAAACTTATATGGGATTCGCAACGCTCTCAGCATTAACTGATTGGATCAAATTCGATATTGTCCACACGGCCTAGTCTGTGGATACAACTCCGACAAATCTGTATCCAAAAAAAAGAAAGCACTCGAGGCTGGTGCCATGTTGCTCTCTGAGGCACAATTCCTTGGATATCTTTCGACCGGAGAGATACTCGAAGAAAACGAAGATTAGGATTATAGATTATGTCCTCGAATATAGAATTTAAAAACGGTTTTGCTGAAGGCTTCGAATTTGCCTTACCTGAATGCTTTCGAGATCCACTGAATCGAAAGAATTTCTCTGTTGGCGATGTCTTTTACGACAATCGGTCAGCATACGATTCTACCTGGGGAGAAGCGTTAAAGAGTTTTACTGTCTGCTTGCAAATTCAGCAGTCATTTCCGAGCTTCATCAAATTTAGCATACAGAAACCCAACAAAGAAAGAAATGCTCTAGAAACGGTAGATACGAAAACTGCTACAGTAGATGATTTCTACGATATACTAAAAACTGGATTAAAATAATTTAAGCTAACAATTAAGGATTCTTCGAACAATAGGTTCACATGAATCCATGGTTGTACCGAAACGACAAGACCGATCCAAAGGAGTCGGAACAACCTCACGATGGCTTCGCACTGCACTTAATTGTCGCCTTTGGCTCGAAACCGCAGTTGCCATATTCTAGTTATTTACAGTTTATGAACATGGGACTTTCACCCAATTACAACGTGCCCATACCGGGCACACACCAGGCATCGCACACAATGTCGGCAAACGCTCGCCTCTCTCATAACGACTCCATGGAAATCAACCTCAACAGACTTGGAACCCCAGCCGAAGCCGCCATCGTGTGGATTTGACGATATGCAGAGTATATATATGTCCACATCACTTTGGGTCGCCATAATAGCCTTTTTTCTTTCTTATGCTTACGTAGTCTACTTCGGATACAAATTAGGTAAAAAATGGAATAGAACGAGTGAAGCGATAACTCTAACGATCACATTTAACCTATTTGGACTCATTGCGCTAAGCCTTATGGGACCAAACTATCAAAATTGTCCACACTGTGGAAAAATCAATAAAGGCCCTAAGAAAACAAGATGCGAGTGCGGGCACACACCAGCCGATTGAGGGCAATTCGTACGTGAGGTGAACAATATATGAAGTTTCTTAAAGTACTTATCTTACTATCATTTGCCTCAACTGCTTCGGCATTCAGCCCAAGTGAAGCGTTTCAGCACGACGCCGATATTCTACGTCTAGAGCACATCGAATACTGGTCTGGACTCTTCGAAGAGTATCAAAAGAAAGAAGGTCATTACCCTTTTCAAAATCTTTTGGATAATCCGAGTGTGCTTGGTCTAGTAAAAATCATCACGAAAAATCAAAGTGAATATCTTCAGAAAGGGACGAATGAATACCGAGAAGACTTAGACATGAACGCCAAAGGGCGATTCACCGAGAAAGACGTGTCTGAATTAGTAGTCGAATTGGAACGAGTGTTAGAGCGAACCATTTCAGGAAAATATGACATACAAAGTGTCCCCACTCAAAGCCCTGTAGGCTACTACTACTTCTTCACAAATGATGGTTACCTAATCTGGACGACTTACTTCAGCGGTGGAGTAACACCGATATCTACACTACTTTATGATGGATACACTCCTACAGTGAACATAGTATCAGAGGGGATGAAAGAAAACGTGACAAAAGCACTCACAAGAGAAGAGATGTTACGCCACAAAATCTATAAGAAGTGGAAAAAGAAGAAGCTGCTGAAAGAAGAATATGTCAGAAATCTTGAGCGAAGCCTGGCCGAATCTTCGAAACAAGAACTAAATAGTGAACCATTGCACTGATTCAACGGAAACAAGCGCCGCCGACTCATGCAGGCGATATGCGAAAGAAAATAAACCTGCCGTCGCCTTGCGACACCTGTATCGCCAACGGCGATCCAGCGACATCGTCGCGATGTTAAAAAAACAAATACGAAAGAAAATGACAGGGATATTCGACAGGCTCAGTCTTTCCAACAGAGCGAAGAATCCATTCCACTTTCCAAAAGGATCACAACTTGACGTCCCCTCTCGCAACAAGCATATCAAGACGTGCGTAGGCAACGACGAGAAGCTCGCGGATTCTTCTCCCATCCCACAAATCCAACACACGTTTTGAGTCGATGTTTAACCACTCAACATTCGCAAAAGATTACGATCGCGATTGTCTTAATCGCGAAAAACTAGTTCTGGCAAAACCAGTCTATGCCGACAGCAAATCTCATACTCAAATTTTCAAAGGCAGCAACTCTCAAAGCACCCAACCCTGAGTAACTAAGAGAATAAACTATTCTGGTAAATCTTGAGTTACTAAATCTTCGAACTCAATCTCCGCTGGGATCAACTGCAGTCCTACAGCCGCCGCCCACAAGTTGTACCCAACCGTGTTCAAGTGCAGACCATCATCCAAGAAGATTCCCTCTCGTGGCGATCCAGAATCATCCAATAAGAATTTAGATACGTCGATGTACGTAAGCGTCGGATTTGCATCGCACTCGGCTGCAAGCAAACGATTAGTCTCTTCGATTTGATCCTTCAGATTCCAACGAACCACACTCGGCTTTACTCCTATAACATAAATTCGAATCTCCGGGTCAAACTCATGAACCCGCCCCTGGAATTCCTTGAAATCCTCAAAAACAGCCCCAGGCGTTAATCCACCGCTTAAGTCGTTGTCGCCCTCATAAATCAAGATTGCTCTCGGCTTATACCGAATAATCAATTCGTCGAAGAAATAAAGCACATCACTGAACTGACTTCCTCCGAATCCACGAGATATCACGGTCAGTGGATACAGGTCGTCCTTTATACGACTGTCCCACATTCGCATAGATGAACTACCAACGCATAAAACAGCTTCTTCTGGTAATTGATTTTCCACCCTATCCTTTTCGAAGGCGGCGATTACGTTTTTGAAACGATGCTCCTCAAATTCTTCAGAGAATGCCGACACGGCTCCAATCAGAAAAATCAACAGAAACGACACTAAACTTTTTTGTCTTTTTTTAAACGACATGAAAATAACTTTAAAAGGACTAGTATTTGTATTCATATTTTTATGAATTCAAAGATCAACAGACACGATAAAATGACTCATAAAAGATCCTCCTTCAAGTCTTATAAATATTTTTTTAGTCAATCGATTGAGCGCATAAAAAGAACTGGACCTCTGCAATCAGGGAACCGTAACCTCGCGACAACTGAAACGAGCTCTCATTCAAGCGCAATTCAACGAATAGACTGAGTATTCGTTTTCAGATACAAATTTTCTAAGAGACTCTTTATAAGCAAATATGAAAAACAAAACAGTGATGATTACGGGGGCAAACCGTGGTATGGGTTACGCTATGGCTAAAAAATTTGGAGAAATGGGAGCCAAAATTTTAATGGTTTGCCGCGACCACGATCGAGGGGAAAAATCAGTGAACACTCTCAAAAGCGCAGGCATTGATGCCGTCCTCTGCGTCGCCGACATGGAATCTCCTGATTCGATCGAACAAATGCACAGAGAGGTTTCTCAGCAAGTTGACGTGATCGATGTGCTCATCAACAATGCAGGCGTTCTGCTAGAAGGGCCAGAGGCATCAATCGAGACCACGGAATTATCGGTCCTCGAAAGAACAATGACAATTAACTTCATCGGCCCCTACTGGATGTGTAAGTGCTTTGTCCCAATGCTCAAGAAATCCAAATCAGGACGAATCATCAACTATTCGTCTGGCATGGGACAGCTAACTGTTCCGCGCATGGGAGGTGTCCCTGCCTACAGTGTTTCTAAAACTGCGGTTAACGGCTTAACAAAAATGCTTGCCGATGAATTGAAAGACACTCCAGTGAAAGTCCTTGCCGTAGATCCTGGTTGGGTTCGTACAGACATGGGCACCGAGGATGCCACATTCTCCATCGAAGAAGGAACGGATACAGCCATCTGGCTTGCAACTGCCGATCCGACTGAATTCACAAACGGGGAGCAGTACAAGCAACGACAAATACTCGGTTGGTAACGACTGATTAATTTTGCAATTGAAACCTCAAAAAGGTGGAGTTTTTTGAGGTTTCGATCAGTGGCAATACGTAGTGAGCTAAGCCATCCAAGGTCGATGTATTCACGATATCACTAGTTGCAGACTGCCAGCTCGCTAAATCCTCGCTCGTCTCGACATCCCAAGACTCGTTTGATACGTCCTCGTTGATTGAGAAGACTAAGCGATCTCCAATCGCTCCCTGCCCTACAGAGATTGGCAAGTCACGAGCGTCTGCCGACAACGGATCATATCGAAAGAGCCTTTCAAATGCGTTCGTATGAGCGTCTTGATCCGGATTCGCCGAGCTTCCCCAAACAGAGCTTTCCAACTCTGGGTCATCCACTTGGAAGGAAAAATGTTCTCTCGCCCACGTCTGATAAGAGGTTTCAAATACTAAATTCACAGTTTGGGCATAAAAAGCCGTTCCATCACTGAGAAGAAACGTAACCTCCGCAGATTCCTCCAAAAGACCTGTAGTATCGATTGTAACGATACGTTCAAGTCCTTCGCCTGTGATCGAAATAGCATCATTTGATATTTGGCTAGGATTTCCAGAAACCCAAGACACCGTCAATTCGCCGGCCGTACTGTCTGCATCAACAAGATTAAGCTTAAAAGCAGGGCCGACACTCCCGGGCGCAAGGGCGAGGTCGCTCGGCCCCTCAAAAATGGGATGCGACCCCTGAGGGCCAAACCCAATTTTTTCACGAAGAATAACGCCCGAAAGGTTCGGCTGCCCTGCTGGCGTATTGGTTGAGAAATCGAGATCGAGTCGTCCCTCGTTGCTTGTACTGAGGTTCGAAAGCTGACCAACCGCGTCACTATTGAAGCGGATGTCTATTGAAATCTCTTGATTGCTTTCGTCATGCCCTAAAACCGTATTCAATTCCCCACTCCCGGAATCATTATACCCCGTAAAAAGCACATCGTAAAAAGCATCTGTAGGGAGAGAACTAAAAACTAACACACATGGATTTTCGTGAGGGTCGCGAATCCGAAGACCATTGTTAGTCACTTCTGGCGGGAATTCTCCGATCGCAACGCCTGCAGTATTCTTGTGGTTTTTGTAATGCTCGGAGTAACCCCCTTCGATATCTTCAATAAGAAGCTCCGCTTCAGTAAGATCGCCATTGGAGTCGTAGAGCGAAGTATGAGTCGGCCTATCCTCGATTCGAAGACCCTCAGTGTCATTACCAACATCTGTCCAGTCGGCGAGATTAGCCGGGCTGTAACGGTGTAAATTGACTTTTATTTCCCGGCGAAGCGTAACAGTCGGATCGGCCACAACCACTTCGCGAATAACTGGAAGCGCAGCATACCCCGCACGATCGCTGACCTCATAAACACGACGGTATGTCCCAACGGTTTCGCCATCAAACGGTTCGCTTTCCCAATAAGATTCAACAGAACTAGAAAGATCTCCGTTGATAGTATCCAATGCTTCAACGCCAAATTCAAAGTATTCTGAACCTTTAGTAAAGGTGACTTTAGGCTTTTCAATCGTAATGACAGGGGCTTCAAAATCGGGTTCGAGGAGATTTTCCTCATTGTAGGTCAATCCCATCCCTCGATAATTGTATGCAGTATCCGCTTTCAAGCGCACATCAAATGGAGGAAGCGTACGACCGTTCCAAAAAAGCTGTTCCCAGTAATCAGGAGCTTTAAAGGGCGCTAAGCTTGCATCACCCAAGTGATCTTGAATACAACGAAAGAAACTCGTTTGACCCGTTTCATCGTATGACATGACAATATCATCACTTTTGTAAGGAACGGCCTCTCCATCCTTTAAACCATCAGGTGTTTTCTTATAAGTCGGCGTATAAAAGGCAAGATCCCGCATATCAAAGTCATCTCCAAACCCGAGATCAACAAATTCGATTGCCTCCGCTACACGCTGCTGATTGCCAGTATTCTCAACGAGGTTCTCCCCTGAACCTCGACTGAATCTATAAAATGGAGCTCCTGCTGGATACACATTATCGCGTAGTGTAATCGGAACATTGTCATTGCCGAAATTGATAAACGATTGAATCAATGGTGGGTCCGTTTTCGAATCATCCGTTGTAGGAACAGAAATAGGGCCAAAGACATTGTTGATGTATTTTATAGGTGTTACGCCATCGCTGTTCCAAACATATCCAATGTCGCTTTCACCGTATCCATAGTAGTTGTTTTCAATGAGGATCGGTAGATCAGCTGAAGCGGTAACACGACCTTCCCCCGGAAAACGGTAACGCGGAGCGATAAGAAAACCTGTCGTTCCAGAAATGATGTTGTCGCGTATCGTAACATCGCTGCCAACAAAGGAAAATTGATGAGCATTCACCTGATAGATCGCCTGAAAAGGACGGCGATAAAAACGCCCCGTACCGACAACAATATTATTTTCAATTACTGATCCCGGGGCCAAGTTATCCGTTTGCAGCCCTTCAGAACCGGTTAGGACAACAATGTTGTTACGAAGCGTCAACTGAGTGATATCCTGCCCTTCTGCCTTTGTAGAATAGGAAATATAAAATCCCTCGCTCTCAGCCATCCCGCAGAACGTATCTTGCACATCGACTTTCACTAAGCCTGGGACTGAAGGGTTATCCTGCTTAAGATTGAAACAGGCAAACGGCCCACCCCAAGAAGCCACGTAGTCGATCTTAATCGAATCATAACCATAAGCCCGCACAAGATTCCCCTCGGTTTGCCCCGCTCGTTCGGCAGACCATCGAGTGTCTCCCCATAAGCCATATTTTTCGTAGTAATCGCCGCTGCCAAGAGCCCGCCCACCGTCATGCCCCAGAAAATCCGGATGTCCTGTTTGGGCTGCCGGGTCATATTTACCAGAAAGGTAGACATGCTTAAAATTGGCTAAATCAAACCCGCGGTACCCATCATTGTCCAGACTCTCGCCAAAACGCACCTGTCCCCCAAAATTGGTAATTACAGTAGGAACGTCTTCAGTGCTTTCGCACAATTTTCCATCGATAAAGATTCGCTCATAGTCATTCGCATAAAGCAAAATCTTACCACCAACAGAAAGTGCGATCGACGACGAATGGATTTTATCTCCACCATCTGAGTTTCCGCTAAAAAAGAGGTAGTCGCCCACATTTACATTATTCCAATGGGCTGCATCCTCGCTAGTCGCATATCGATTAACCGCAATATCTGGAATAGCGATCGCTTCGATTGTAAAAAGAACAAGTAAGGAGAAAAAAGTAGTTATTAATCTTCTACAAATAGCGAATCGTGAGTTCATATAAATTTGTGGCATCTATTTAAATGGGTATCGAAATCAGCAACCCATTTGTTCAACGGATTTACTGCTGAGCAATTTAGCCAGCTAAGCTATAATCGCAGTCATTAAAGATTGTTAGAGGTTAAAACCGTAATGCTGAGAATGATCTGCGAATGGTAAATGCCCCTATCACTAAATCGATTGAACCACTGCCCTTGAATTGGATAATTGTGTTCCAAATGAGTCCACTCGATTCGGCGACCAGGCATCAGCCGCAAAACCCAAATGAATTGAAAGGGATTGCGCACAAAGGCACTATTGATCCCACCAAACAAAAAAGCCTGTTCTCCTCTTGGAGAACAGGCTTGGAATAACTAAACTTACCCAACGTTACTTAAAACTTTGTCCTAATAGAAAATTCCGCTGTGCGTGGATTTCCAAAAGCGAATCGATGAGCCAAATAGACTTCGTCGAAAGCGTTCTTGATATTCAAGCGAAGGTCGATTTCTCGTTCGCCGGAAACGATCGTTCCACCCACTCCGAAGTTGAACAACTCATACCCTGGCAATCGTGGTGCATCCACGTACACTTCATCGATGAAGTTGCGCGTATCTCGCTGTGCTCGAGATGTAATCGCACGCCCACTAACTGTGAAGAATGTTTTCTCAAACGGTCCAAAGCCTGCCATATTCTGACGGTATAAAAACGCTAACGTATGCTGAGGAGCGTTGATTAGATCATGCCCTTCCCTTGCTTCCGCACTTTGTTCATCACTGCTGATGAAGGCATCCGTGAATCCATAAGAAAAGATCAATTGAGACTTTTCAGATGGCTTCCAGCGAAGATCCAATTCGAAGCCTTCACTTGTCTCAACGCCTGACTGACGGGAAGGATTGAACGTCGTAGTTGGATCATCTGGATCTACAACTGGAGCAAGCGTGCGGATAATATTAGTGCGGTCGATTGTGAAAATAGCAGCTGACAAAGAAATATTCGCCTCTGGAATTTCCATTTTAATACCGAGGTCATAGCCCTCCCCTGTTTCCGGTACAGGCGTATAGTATTCGCCTTGTTCATTTCTCAATGTCGAAAAAGCAGGATTAAACGACTCCGAGTAACTCGCATATACAGATATATTTTCTGTAGGCTTATAGAGTGCGCCTAATTGAGGTACCTTTGCATCGTCGGCTTCAGTGACTGTAGTCTCACCTGTAATGTTTCTATAGAATATAGTATCAAGCTTCTCAACACGAATACCTGCAAGAGTGTGCAATTTCCCATCTAGCATTGTTAACTGGTTCGTGAAATAGAAACTCTCGTTGTCGTTAGTGGAACGATTCCCAGTCGCATTCACATTTGTTTGCGTGTCTGCAGCCGTGAGCTCTGTGATCTCCCAAGTGGACTTATCGTAGAGGTTCCAACGAATTGATGGGTTAGACACTCCAGAAGCAAGACTCCCTGTGTGAATGTTTCTGAATTCTAAGTTCGATGCTTGGTATCCAAAAATATTCTGAACCTTAATGTTCTCAGTTTCGAAATTGTTTACCAATTCCACTAGGTGGAAATCATCCCAAGATCCCCACTCTCTCAATTGTAGGCTTCGGTTACCAATATTGTAGCTAGTCGTATTCAAAGATGAACTGGTGGAATTCAATCGCTTATCCATTCGCCAAACAGATTCCGTAACATTAGCACGAGCAGTCCAATTGCGGTTAAACTCATGAACGACCTCGATAGCAGTCGTAGTCATCTCGGTATTTGTATAGTCACCAGATGCTCTTGTATTGAACGAGCGGTCAACTTCACCCGGATCGTCGAGTAGATAGATCGTGTTATTCCAAGGAATATTTCCAACTGGAGCATCCGAATCTCGAGCATTCACTTCGTAATCAAGTGTAACCTTTGTCTTGTCTGTAGGTAACCACGTCAATGTCGGGTTCAATAGCGTCACAGTTCTATGATAACGATCTTCAATCGCATCTGTATCCAATATCGAACCGACAAGACGAAATGCTAATTTGTCCTGCATCAAGACGATATTGGTATCCAGCGAACCTTTCATTAGATTATAACTACCAAAACCGGCGCTAACGCTTCCAAAGTTTTTAGTAGGAGTCGCCCTCTTTGTGATGTAATTCACCGTCCCACCTGGAGCCAATTGCCCATACAATAAAGAAGCAGGCCCTTTTAGAACTTCAACCTGTTGGATGTTCGCCCCACTCGCCAAGCGAAGGCGACGGAATCCATTACGCATTGGTAAGTAGGTCTGAACGCCACGGATGGTAAAATTCGTATCGTCGTCGTCGTCCTTAGTTCCCTGACCCGCTCCTTGAGAAACGCCACTAGCGAAGGTTACAACATCAATGAGGTCGTCGCCCGCTACATCTCGCATGAGATTTTCAGTAAAAACCTGCATACTCATTGCTAGGTTTTTGAGGTCGGTACGAGTTCGTGTCCCTGAGATCGAATCCGACCCATAGTAACTATCATCGGACGGTTCAGAGACTTCGAACGGAGTTAAGACAAAAACATCATCATCGGCAGACTCATCGCTAGAGCCATTTTGGCCAAAGGATAAAGCGGTTGCGGCCATCCCCGCTAACAGAGCAGCGCCAATTCGTTGCTTAGAGGTAGTGTAGTTCATATTTTATATTATGTGAGTTTAATAGGGTGCACAAAATTGCCGATCCACAAATTGTAGGCTACTCCACAAACGAAGGAAGATATTCTAAAAGAATAAACCAGCTTCTAATGAGGGGTATTCGGCTGTGATTAATAAATTCGCGCTAAAAACTCATTCCTTCAAAAGATTCACCAGTGGCCTAGTTAAGCAAGTTAAAGTCCAATCCCGGCACCCAGAAATCAACAGACAAGTACGAGGGAATCAACATATCAAAACTCAGGTCTATTCACTAAAAATCCGACATCTAATTATAAGTTAACGTGTCCACAATTAGGCCATTCGAGGTTCGTCACTTCCAGACTAGCTGTATTCTGCGAATACAAACAAAATGAAATACAGCCGATCTACTCTCCCCCCAATACTTACTTTCCTATTCTGCCTAATTTCGACCGACATCCTTTCAAAAGAGGAAGCCGCACCGGAACAATCAAAGCGTTTTCAAGAACTTGCTCAACAAAGCTGGAAAACAGTCTTTTATGACTCGTGCACCGAAGACTGGACAACAAACTGGACGTTGGATGGCACTAAAGCGAAAATTACTCATAGCGATAAGGGCATGGACTATCACGCAGGGCCCGAGCGTAAGGAAAACACTTCCCATTCAGTCCTGTGGACAAAGCAAAGCTTTGAAGGTGATATCCGTATAGACTACGAATACACGAAAATCGATGACGCCATTGAAGCTGTCGTCATACTTTATATACAAGCAACCGGAAGCGAACTCGGGCCCTACCACAAAAACATATCCGAATGGGCGCACTTACGCGAAATCCCAAGCATGGGGAAATACTTCCTCCACATGCACCTCTATCATATCAGCTACTCAGCGTATGATATCGACAATACCAATCCGGAAAACGATTACGTCCGAGCCCGCCGCTACCTACCTGAATCAGGAAATGCTTTAGCCAATACAGGCTTTGAACCGAGTTACTACAACACAGGTTTTTTCAAAAAGGGAGTTCCTCATGCCATTACCGTTATTAAAAAAGACAATGACCTTTTTATGAGAGTTCGAAACGACTCGAACGAAAAAATCTTCCATTGGAACACTGAATCCAACCCAGCAATCACGGAAGGTCGAATCGGCCTTCGTCATATGTGGACTCGAGGAGCTCGCTACAAAAATTTCAAAATAGCGAGCTTAGCTAAGCAATCTTCCTGCGAAACTCATCATTAGATTGGCGCCACCCGAATCGGTCAAACCTGTCATCTCCAATTAAAGCTTAGGCGACTGCGTTAGAGTTACCTTGCGAGTTACAGAAACAGACGCACTGTCCGTGACAGTCACGGAATAACTACCCGCACTCAATTTGCAAAGGGTCGCTTCGGAAGCTTCCTGGCTCCAAGCGTAGGTATAGGGAGGTCTCCCACCGATCACTGAAACGGAGATCGAGCCATCAGTCACACCCCATTTTGACGGATTCGTACAGAATGTTGTGACCGACAAGGCACCCGATTCGTATGCGCCCACATCATACCCATGACCCAAAGGTCGAGCTAATCCCTCGATATCTTCGGTCACATCCGGAGACAACCCAATCCCAGCATCGATCGCCACAGATCCACTCAAGATACGATAATCATCGATCGACGTATCTACAAATTTCAACCCTTCAGTAGTCAATTGGTAAACATTGTTTGCACTACTCACAGTCGCCCCATTCCCCGTATTCACCGCATGGTAATCCGCATCAGAGCCAATAACTATGTTATTTTTGAACTCGTTTTCGCTAACCTCATTAAATGACAAAAGTCCATCGCGAGTGGGATTGATTATGGTATTATTATAAACACGGACATACCCGCCGACTATTTCCGCTCCGGCTCGATTGTCGCTAAAAATTCCATTCGTACCCGTATTCGCAATAACATTATTGTAGATAAGATTGTTCCCAAGGCCGAGACACACAATCCCGTTCGCTGGAGCGTTAATAATGATATTGCCGTAACACTTTCCTGTCGTCCCTTCCCCAATCTGCAGGCCGTTGCTTTGACCAGATATCCTAAGCAATCCTGCATCTCGGATAACATTGTCATAGATTTCGCAATCCGAGGAAGCCGACCCCACTTGGATACCTTCCCGCCCAGAGCGCTCACTGATTACATTATAGATTCGAACACCCACTAGATCATTCGAAAGGCCGCTCGCATAAAACGAGTTCCCAATATACAAAGACTCACCAGGAACATCATGAGCATAGATATCGTGAATAACAGTATCATACTGAGTGAAGGTACCACGGTGAGCATAGCCGTTCTCCCCCGGATCCGTCTTTGCCATAATTCCGGCAAAACCCGGATTTGATACTTCAATAAAGCATATCTCAAAATTCGAACTGAGACCGGCGATCTTTATACATTGCCCACCCGCCTTGTATACATCAATTCCGTAGAACACACTCGGGTCGCCATCGCCGCGCAATTCGAAGTGCTCACTACCCAAAATTTTAATTCCGTCTCCTGAACCTAAATTACCGATCCGAACTTGGCCACCCTTGTTCACGAAAATCACCGGATCCATCGCCGCCCCAGAAATATTCTGGACAATTAACTCTCCACGGTCCCCTGCTTCAATGCCAACGACATCTCCAGGGCGAACTACAATATCATCCCCATCAAAAACCTCCATTGAAACCGGTATTACATGATCATAATCGGCAATACAGTTTGAAGAAAACACGTATCCTTTGATTATATACAGCAGCAAAGTATAGAAGTATCGCGAAGACTTCCCCACGCCCCTATTTAGAGAAATAGATTTCATTCTACTATTTTTGCAGTTTCGCAACATCGTAATTTCCTCACCAGTTTTCGTAAAATCAATCCATTGGAGACAGTCCTAAGAGAACCCAATCAGTGAGACAAGCGAGTCCCTCGCTCGGATTAGTTTTCCTTTTAGATCACGAAAGAGCATCGATATGAAAAACTTCTTTTAGTTCAACCGCCATCGGACTTCCATCTGGATTAGTATCCATTAACGGCGACATATGCTCCCACCATTTTTTGCAAATAGGCGAATCCGCAATACGTTCCCAACGTTCATCGGACTCAACCACTGCATACGCGAACAATTGAAGCGTTTCTGTATGAAGAAAAATCGAATAATCCACGACTCCCTGCTCTTTGAGCAACGATTCCAATTCAGGCCAGATTGGATTGTGACGTTTTTCATACTCCGCCTCTTGATTAGGCAGAAGTTGCATGACGAAAGCTTTGCGTAACATACTCTATGAGATAAATCCTTGAAGTTGAGGCACCAATGCCGAACGCCACAACTCATATCCCTTTTCACTCAGATGCAACCCATCCTCAAGAAAGAGATCATCCACCGGTTTTTTCCCGTCAGGCGTCATAACAGGCACAATATCTAAATAGCGTAATCGATCGTCCCCATCGCAAAATTCTTTTACCCTTCGATTAACCTCGTCTTGCTCGGCTTTTAATTCCCATCTCGCAGCGCTCGCTTTGATCGATACAAAGCCAATTTTCGTATCAGGAAATAAATACCACACTAATTTCGCTAACATAATACTGTCATGTGCGACCAATAGAGGGCGACGCCCACGCCCTAAATCATTGTCTCCAGAACAAACAATCAAAGACTTGGGAGCAAAATCCAAAACCAAGCGATCCAAGTAATACAAGATATCGAAAATCGTTGAACCTCCAAAGGAATGATTTCGAGCATTACTTAACTCCAACGCCTCCTCAATTCCCTTCCACATAACAAATGTGGAACTCCCCAACAATAACGTCGGCGATTCTGCATTAGCCTCTTTACTTGCTGCTGCACGTCCTAGCACATCAGATTCCCAACGCATGGGATCGGAAAGTCGTTCGTATTCTTCAATATCCATAATATTTTGTATTCATTTCTTCAAGTCAATATCGATAGACAAACGATCAAATAACTCACCTGGCGCCCCTGCTTCGACGAGAGCCGCCTTCAATAAATTCTCTAAATGAGCTTCAACCTTATCACCTTTCAAGCGTTCAAACTGATTTGGATCTTTTTCAAGATCGTAGTATCTCGTTTCCAGATCGATATTATTGAGATCGAATCGATACGGAGATCGTATCGCTGGAATTTTCAGTACCTGACAGCTTTGAGTAAAAGACAATGGACCCACTAAGCTCATAGAATCTCCCAAGTCTTCAGTCGCAAAAGGCTCATGCATGTGAGCCGGCATCAAAGTGTATTCGTAAACTGGGCTTTCTATATCCGGCCCTCGCATATACACATGACGTCCATCCGCCATATTC
The DNA here is from genome assembly GCA_022538095.1 of Puniceicoccaceae bacterium K14. GTDB lineage: Bacteria > Verrucomicrobiota > Verrucomicrobiia > Opitutales > Opitutaceae > JAKYXN01. The sequence goes on from JAKYXN010000074.1 coordinate 14,300, forward strand.
ACGTGCATGCCATGAACTCCAAATAGGGCCGTTTCTCGAATTGGCTTATCCAAAACAAGCGCATCTTCCAAATTCTTTCCCTGCATCGAATCAGGAACATCCAATCCAAAATAATTCAACAAGGTGGGAGCGAGGTCTAGGGCCGGTTGCACGAGAGCGTTTCGTCGTTCGCCCGCAACGCGGTTCCGCGGATCCCATACAAAAAACGGCGTACGAGCCACTTCCTCATAGAACGGCGTCCACACCTTTGCCCAACTTCCATGCTCGCCCAACAAAAACCCATGATCCGTCCACACGATTAACATCGTGTCTTCCCACATTTCATTGGCATCCATAAAGTCGAGTACCTTCCCGAGCTTCTGATCACACAATCCCACCAAACTCGCATACTCTGCCCGAGCATGCTCCACAAGATCCGGTGCCTCCCTTACATCCCTATACGGTGGCCAGTCAAAAATCGGTCCATCGTACTTATCGTAGTGACTTGGCGATGACGTTTTATGCTCTTCCAAGGAGAAAAAGGGTTCATGTGGATCGAAGGTCTCTATCTGCAAAAACCAATTATCCTCATCCTTGTTTCGCTCTAAAAATTCAATTCCAGAAGCGAAGGTTTTAGAAATCGGCATATCCGCATCGCTACGAACAGTCGATCGATTCTTCCAATCCTGGATTTGAAGCGGCGATTTTCCTGCCTGAAAATCAATCGTGTTTTCTGGAATCGATGGAGCCGCCACAGCGCCAATCCATGGATCTCCTTCTTGCCCACGAGAAAATTCCCATGAGTTAAATTTACAATGGTAGTTGGCACCACCTTCTTCGAAATAGTGATGATGATCAGTCGTTAAGTGCGTCCACACGCCTTCATCCTTCAACAACTCAGGCAAGCATTGATCAAACGGCTCCAATGGCCCCCAACTTCGATGCAAGAAACTCTGTCTCCCTGTGAAAAAATCGCGACGAGCCGGCATGCACGGCATGCTAGAAACGTAGGAAGTATCAAAGGTCGCAGTACGCGCTGCTAAGCGATCGAAATTGGGAGTATTCTTTACCTCCGAATTATAGGGCCCAAGAAATCCCCTATTCAGAGAATCAAACATAACGACGATCGCTTTCATGATATACAAAAATTAGTCGTTTAACTCTCCTTCACGTCCGTGTCTAAATTGGCTACCTTCAACGCCTCATCCTTCAATCGCGCAGTGCGCTTCATCAAGCTTCCAATCAAAATCACAAAACCACACACAAAGAGGACACACATTCGCCCGCTTAAACTATTGGGAAGAATCAACAATATGGCCAGAAACAACCCACCTGCGATAGATACGTTACCCATCGTTCTAAGCTGCTGCGTATCATTTGCTCCTCCAATCTCTTTTTCAAAGTCAATCGGAGTCCTCATATCCTTGAACAACTTATCAACCTGATCCCGATACACCTGCTTGCTATAGCGATAAAACGGAAGAGAAAGAAGCGTTCCAACAAGGCTTCCAATAAGTATCCACATTATTCTGTCATGCATCAACCAACCCTCGCCTGTCACCCACTTTTCAATGTAAGACCAAATTGAAGGAATCAACGAACAGCCCGAAATCGAGAAATAAGACCAGCGTGGCAACCTCTTAAAGAAAATGGAGATTGCCAACGGAATCGCCAATGGAAGCCCAATTATCGACCCTAAAAGCAAAAGGATATCAAACAACTCAACCTCTTCCTGTATCCCTAGCCATGCGGAATTCACAATGATCATGGCACCGAAAAAAAGTGTCACTCCCCGGCACCAAAACAACTGACGGTCTTCAGCAATGGGAGGACGCTTCAATTTTCTAAATAGCGGCGGCAGAAGGTTTTTTACCACCGTGCCAGTCACGCCGTTTAGCCCTGTATCCATACTACTCATTGTCGCAGCAAACATCGCCACCACAAGTACTCCTAGCAAGCCGTTAGGCAGAACTCGTTCTGCGATGAGAGCATACGACGCCGTCACCGGTTGAGTGATATCAACAGCCAACACATCATCTTCGATCAAGAAGCGAGCGACCATCGGTGGTATAAACCAAATCAAAGTTCCAATCCAGCCAAGACCAAACGTAAGCATCGCCGCCTTGCGCGCCTCCTTGCCGTCTCGAACCGCCAAATACCGAGGCGCGTATATAAAAGACATCGTCTGTAGGAAAATGCTCAGAAAAATTACAGTCATCCACTTAGACGAAAAACGATCCCCTGGCCAATGGCCTTCCGCATTAATAAACTTATAGTCTTCTCCTAACTTCGGACTATTAAAATGTTCTAGAAAACCTGATACGCCACCAACTTCCTTCAAACATAAATACGCGATTAGGACGACGATCGGTATCAAAATTAAACTTTGGAAAAAATCCGTAGCCATCACCGCCCATCGCCCGCCCATCGTCGAATACGTCACCACGACACAACCAATGACAACGATCGTTGGTATCAACGGAAACCCAAAAACCGCGCTACAGAATATTCCCAAAGACAAGAGCTGAACCGCCGCATGCAATGGGCCTAGCACCACCGCCATATAGCAATTCAACTGCTCCACTTCCGGCCCAAAACGTCTACGGACCAAATCTTGAAGTGTCACAGCCCTCGATTGTCTAAACCACCCAGCCAAGAAAAAGATAAACACAAAGCCCGCCATATTAGTCGCCATGTAAATTATAATTGGCGAAGGCCCGGCCTGAAACGCAGCCCCAGCATTCCCCGTAAACGTGAACGCGCTGATACTCGCCATAAAGGAAGACATGCCAACCATCCACCAAGTACCACGAGCGCCTCCTCGAACATAGTCGCTTATATTCGAATTATAACGCGTAAACAATTTTCCAATACCCAGTAAAAACACGAGGTATATCCCAATTGTTATAAAAATAGTCGTGTTCTCCATACTTCCAAATTTGGTTCTATTTCAGCGGGGGGCAAATTCGTCACTCTGACAAAATTCAAACGAGCATTACCTATCAGTTTAAAACGAATCCCTTTCAGCAAATCCATCAATGGACACGTCAAGCATCATCATTGAAAAATACGCTATGCAATATCGGTTGGTCATTTACCGGAGCAATCGTCCTCAACGATTCCCCGTCAAACCAGTCCACATCTGTATAAGCGACCTTGGGATTGCTCGGACACCCAAACTCCTCCCGATTTAGCTGGGCATCCAGCATATCTACAACCGCCATTCCCATCTTAAAAGGCATCTGATTAACATGAGCGAAATTTTTATATTCATAAACCGGTGTCGAAAATACGATCCCCACATCCTCAGGCACAGAATACCCACACTGCTTCAGCCAATCAACCACGTGCGTATGCGTCGTGACCAATGCCTCAAATTTATGAGCTTCAAACCAATCCATAAAACTTGAGGGGTCCGAAGGGTCTATTAGGAAAATTTCCGCCCGATCTTCTTCCTTCAATTGAGACTGCATCCACAAATAGGGCACAGACAATCCATAGCGTCGGATATCTTCATGATCCGGCCGCATCACCACGCCGATCTTCCGGTAGCCTTTCTCGTGCAAATTTCGTAAGCACAAGGCCATTGCCTGTTGATTGTTCACCTCCACCAAGTTCAACCGAGGCTTCGTTAATGTATGCCCGATCGTCACTGCAGCAAACTTCTCCCAGTCCAATTCCAATGTCCGATGAGTCGGCATGGGAGCAACGATGATTCCGCGAATACCGCGGCTTTCCAAAATCTGACTCAAGCGCTTGCCACGCATGTTCGGTTGCTTCGCCCAAAACGACTCAATCTCGTACCCCAAGGCCTTCGCCTGACTGCGAGCCCCCTTCACAAGCTCTCTGTGGTACGGATTACGCTCCTCCGGATCCGGGATATCAAAGGCATGCACCAGGGCCAAAGTCGCCCGGTAACTGATCTCCTTCCCCGCTCTCACCTGTCGCAGCATCTGTTTGTAAGCCGCATTCGGCTTATAGCCCATACTGTCGGCCAATTCCTTAATCTTCTTTCGAGTATCCTCAGGAATCCGCGGATTATCCTTCAAGGCCAACCAAACAGCCGTCTTTGAGTAGCCACTTTCACGGGCAATGTCTCGTAATGTAGTCATGGGTCAAAAAGGGGTTCTAAGAGAGAGGTCGAGACTGGCGCAGCCACCACTCGCGACTCTGATTTTTAAATCTGTTCATCGCTTTTCGCAACGACAAGCGACCTAGGTGCTGGACTAGTCAAGCACCTCTCGTACTATCCGCAACAACATTGAATAATCGTCTAGATAATAAAGACTTACAAACTACGCATCAGGCAGAAAATAGTTTCGCCGGTTATAATCCTTCCGACGCCAAAGCCCTCTTTCCTGCTCGATTCATTTGATTTCCGCTTAACGAATCAACCGCCACTTTCAAGACGCTGTAACCATACGCAGGAATCACAATCGTATCGCCGTCTGAGTATTCAACATCAACTGCATTATCAACTGCTGCAATCGGCAATTTCAGACTGCCCCCCTTGCCATCCATATTGACGCAAATCAAGACTTCCTCTTCCTCGGAGGACCATGGGCAAACAAGCGTACCGGGCGAAACATCGTAACGCAAAGTTATCTCAGCTCGTTCCGAGTAGTGATTGAAAAGCTGATGCAAAAATTCCGTTCGATTATCGCCACATGGTTCGGCACCCAAAACGACGAGCAAACCGTCGCCCAATGCGCATTCGCTCAGAAAGCCCATCCCAGGAGTCGGACCACCCTCAAGCTCGCCAACGATCTTCGCTCCTTCGGATTCGAAAAGATAAGACCATCCCGTAAGCTCAACACTCAAGTCCAAAGCCTTTCCCACGCTTCCGCTATCGAAAAGCGGGTAAGAGTGAATCGTGCGGATTCCCGCCAGTTTCTCCAAATCGCCCAATCCTCTATCTGTATGAACCGTATGTTCCATTGTGCGCCCCCCACTGAGTGGGCCTGCAATCCAAACGCCACCTGATCGAACAAAGGCTTCTGCTCGCTTAATCACTTCCGGTGGGAGAGCGGGCATATAGGGAGTAATTAGGAGCTTTCGCCCTTCCAAAGAATCCGCTTCTGGTACTAAATCCACGTGCACGCCCGTTCCTCGAAGAGTCTTGGACCATTCCATCATCGACGCGGTATACTCCACCCCATTGTGCGGCTCCGTCTGCATCATTGTCCGACCTGTGTCCGACCACATCAACGCAACCTCCGCCCTTTTAAGTATCTTATTCTCCAATACGGGCTCAAGAACGCATCTTGCCTCTTCCACTTCCTTCGCTGCCGCCATACCCATAGCAGGCGAATCCCAAGACTGCATCAAGCAACCGTGAGTCAACTCGGCACCTGCTCGCTGCTGTCTCCAAACCCAGTAGCAAAATCCCACGCCCCCTAAGGCGTAAGAAGCCACCGCTTCCGCTTTAACAAATCCGGTCGGATGCGGTTTGTGAAAACCAAGCAAACTCCCGTTGTGGCCAGAACTCGTCTCCATCAGCCAAAAACGACGCGACGGTTTTAGATTTCTCCAATAATCATAATTCGCCACCATTCGATGCCAATTGTCGCTATCGACGTAATGATCGAATGATACAAAATCCATCGATTCCATGGTTAACTCGGGATTCGCACGAAACAAAATCCCTGCATTGTGTGTGATAGGAATACTAGAGTGCTTGCGAATGATAGCCGCTTGCTCCGCCCCATAGTCCGCAATACGTTCACGCGAAAAGCGCTTCCAAGCCGTTAGCAATGACGCATTATGCAATCCTGGACATTTTTTGGGAAATGGCACCTGATCAAACTGGTGATACTCTTGGCTCCAAACACCTGTCCCCCAAGCCGTATTCAACTTTTCAATTGTTCCGTATTTTTCCTGCAACCAATTCGCCCATACAGGGCAAACCGACGGGCCATAGTCCGCATCTGTGTCGCACTTAAATTCATTGTCAATTTGCCAAGCGATCAACGCCGGATGATTTCCGACCGCCAGCGCCAATTTCTCCACGATTATTCGACAACGCTCCCGCACAAACGGATGGTCAATTGCTAAGTGCTGACGCCCACCATGGGACATCACTTGCCCATCAGGGTCATGAATCACGCGATCCGGGTGGCCATGCGTTAGCCAAATCGGCGGCGTAGGCGTGGGCGTTCCAAAAACAACCGCGATCCCAAGCTCCAAAGCCTTGTCCAGCACATCCAGGAAAATCGAGAAATCAAATTCATCCTGCCGAGGCTCCATCTTCGACCAAGCAAACTCTCCAATACGGACAACCGAGAGCCCAGAATCCTTTATGAGCTTCAACTCCTCTTCCACTGATTGATCCGGCCACAATTCAGGATAATAGGCAGCTCCATGCCAAAGTTTATCCAAGGGACCAGGAAAACGGGGAGAAGAAACGGAATCGTTATTATCAGGATGCATATAGGAGGAAATTCATTTAGGGGGGGGTCGGCCTATGCTGGAATCATCTCCACACGTTTCGACCACCCAACTTCAGGACTAGGTTCAAACTATAAAAACAAAAATGTTTCCCCACTCCCAGAGCACAAACGTACGTCTTGTGACCAAGTAAACCAAAGCCATCCAACGGCTGGATCCGGCCATCGATCCCAAATGAGAATCTCTCAACTAAGCTTTTATCCATTCACGCATATCGCATATCTATTACATGATTTTGAACTGGTTTTAGAAAGGTCAATCATCGACTTAAACATAAATAAGACCTGAATTCTATCTTATACAGATCAACTATTATTTACTTGTTAAACCCTATATAAATCCATTTTATTTCCTAGATTCAACACTATCTCCAATCACAGAAAACCAACCACCCCAAGCTTATGCATGATAATAATCATGTATACTAATAGTTGTGAAGAAAATAAGAAAATTTAGAGCTGTGGAAGTCAGGTGTTCCGAGGCGGGTGACTTTGAAATTACTCAAGTTGATTTCGATAGTAAACA
>JAKYXN010000075.1 GCA_022538095.1 Puniceicoccaceae bacterium K14
TTTGGGGATCTTCAGGACGGAGGTAAGATCTTTTACGTAGATGCGGATTCCATTACGCAAAACGTACAGTCTAGCGTAACGCAGATGCGAATCGAGTTTGAAGGCGACTTGTTCGAGGAGGTGCGTCAAATCACTGATGACGGAGTTGATGGGAGAGACTCGGACTTGCGTTTTGGATACGATTGGGACAATGAATTGTATGTGCTATCTAAATACAATGGGAGAGTTTACAAGGTGGCTACGCCAGAGCCTCCGGTTCCAGTTGGATCTCAGCTCATCAACATCTCAACTCGCGGAAACGTGAAAACAGGCGATGACGTCTTAATTGGCGGTTTTGTTATCAATGGTTCTGATGAGAAGACAGTTCTTATTCAAGCAGTTGGTTCTGAGCTGGAGGCAATCGATAGTTCTCTTTCAGGGCAATTGTTGAATGATCCTCAGGTCGCTTTGTACGATAGTTCACAACAATTACTACTCTCCAACGACGATTGGGAGTCAGAGGAGGCTGAGCTGAAGGATTTCTTAATAAGGGGAGTGGGGGCGACTGTTCTCGCAAGCGGCTCTACATCGGCCAGCATTCTTACGACTCTTCAAGCCGGTGCATACACGGCTATCGTTTCAGGAAAAGGAGATAATACTGGGGTTGCCTTGGTTGAAGTCTACGAAGTCGGCGATGCCTTAATTGCAGGAGCTGATATTCTTGAGCCGGACAATCCGGACATTCTTGCTCTTTGGAACTTTGATGATGTATCGGATTCGACAGTCTTTGATGTGAGTGCAAAGGGGAATAATGGGACTCGAACAGGCGGTACAATTGTTGCTGGTGTTTCCGGCAACGCCATGAGCTTCAATGGAACAAGCGATTCGATTTCGATCCCCGCTTCAACTTTTAGCACAGTATCCGACGAAATTACTATATCGATGTGGGTATATGGTATTAACCAGCCAAGCTCTACGATTGTCTTTCGCGGAGATGATGCGTCTGGCAATCGTGCAATAAATATTCACCTGCCATGGAGTAATTCCCAAGTATATTGGGACTGTGGTAACGACGGGACTTCTTCCTATGATCGTGTTAATGAGACAGCCTCTGAGTCTCAGTTCAATGGGCAATGGAATCACTGGGCGTTTACAAAGAATACGAATACAGGGCATCTCAAAATTTATCACAACGGCACTGTATTTGCGGAGTCGGATGATGCGACGCGGATTGTTTCTCCGGTTGCAACTGCGGCCCTGGGAAGTGGCTTAGATGGCAATTACTATCAAGGATACATCGACGAGGTTGTCGTATTTGACAGGGAGCTCAACGAAGACGAGATATCTATAATCTACAATAGCTACTAGGCTTTTAGTCTTCCTGTCAGGGCGTTAATTTTCTTGAGCCTCGGAGCCACAACATTGGTTACGAGGCTTTTTTTGATGGTCATGTCGGAATGGATAGCCTCTCCGTTGGTTCAGCCGGTGCCTCGAACGAGCACAAAAAAGAACGACCTGGAGCGAAAACTCAAAGTCGTTCTTTTTTGCGAATGGTACCCAGGGGGGGAATCGAACCCCCACTCCCGAAGGAAGCGGATTTTGAATCCGCCGCGTCTACCAATTCCGCCACCTGGGCATTCATGCTAGTCGCTTGTTAAAGCGAGAAGAGATGGTGTTCTGGCAATTGCGGAATGAGTTGCAAGCCAAATCAGGAGAATAGTTCTTCTTTTTGAATCGATTCGTAACTGCCCAATGATGTGTCTTGCAAAAACGTTTGAGGCAATTGGAGGGGGCTAATGAGACTTCAGGCTTTTTCCTATTGAAATCCATCAAGCGCTCGCCACAGTGTCTGGTTTTTATGAGTCGGGCTATGGCGCAGCCTGGTAGCGCGCTTGTCTGGGGGACAAGAGGTCTCGAGTTCGAATCTCGATAGCCCGACCATTTTAATTTATAGCCTCCCTTGTGGAGGCTTTTTTATGGGTGGTAGTAAAGTCATTGGAGAGAGAGCGAAAAAAGTGTACAACGAGATTTATTGACGGAAGGCTGTGTGTTCCTGCGTTGGCGGTAATTGCTACACTGTTGTTTTCGTCGTCTTTCGAAAAAGCGACCCCCGCAGCGCCATCGATCCCTCATTTCGACAAGATTGCTCATTTCTGCGTATTTGGCCTTTTGGCGACTTTGTTATTTCGCTCATTGAAACTCTCGTTTCGTTCATGGACACGGCTGCTCTTAGCCTGGTTCGTTGCCTTGTTGTATGGAAGCGTGGATGAGTGGATTCAGTTTTATAACCCCGGTCGGGAGGCCGATTGGGCCGATTGGTTTACGAATGGGGCTGGAGCTATTCTTGCTTTGGCGCTTTATCGCTTTTGGGATTCTTATCGAGAGCTTTTGGAGTGGCGTATCTTTAGTTTTTTGAGCCAAAAAGAAGGCTCGGCTTGATCTAAGGCGGCTAACGATTTTTGAATGGGTGTAGATAATGTCCCAACAACGAATCACATCCCTTCGTAAGCAAATCGCCAAACACGATGAATTGTATCATCGAGACGCGAAACCGCAGATATCCGATTTTGAATACGATCGCCTCAAGCGAGAATTGGCAGATCTTGAAGAAGCGAACCCAGAATTAGGCTTTGAAGAATCTCCAACAAATAAGGTGGGCGATGATCGCTTGGAAGGCTTTGAGAGTTACACGCATGCAGCTCCGATGAAGAGCTTGGATAATACTTATTCAGAAGAAGAGTTTATCGCATTCGTCGAACGTGTGGGTAAGTCGTTGGAGCAAGAGTCAGTATCGTTCGTTGTGGAACCGAAGATCGATGGCGTCGCAGTTAGTTTGACTTACGAACACGGAAAACTCGTCAGGGCGGTGACGCGTGGCAATGGCATTCAAGGAGACGATATAACGGCAAACGCACTTCTTATCGAAGAATTACCCCGAAAATTAGCGGGAGAAGGCATTCCCGATGTAATTGAAATTCGCGGAGAAATATTCATGCGAAACGAGGAGTTCGACCGAATCAACGCAGAAAGAGAAAGCAAAGGTTTGGAGGTGTATGCGAACCCACGGAACTTGGCTGCGGGTACGGTTAAGATGCTTGATCGGTCTGAAGTTAGGCGGCGCAAACTTAACATAGTTTTGTACGGCCTCGGACATTGCGAACCACTTCCTTTTGAGTGCCAAAGCCGATACCACGAGCAACTAAAAGAATGGGGAGCTCCAGTGGTTGAACGTTATTGGAAGGTTAACGGTAGCGAGGGAGCTTGGAAGGCGATCGAGCAATTGGACGAGATGAGGGAGGGCTTTAATTATCCGACAGATGGGGCTGTTATCAAAGTCGACTCGCTTAGCGAGCAAGACAGCTTGGGCTCTACGGCAAAGTCGCCGCGTTGGGCAATTGCTTACAAGTTTGCAGCTGAGCAAGCGGAAACCTTACTCGAGGCGATTTCAATTCAAGTCGGTCGAACTGGAGTGCTGACACCGGTTGCCGAGCTACGACCTGTCCAGCTTGCAGGTACCACAGTTTCGCGAGCGACCTTGCACAATCAAGAAGAGATGCAGCGAAAGGACGTTCGCCCGGGCGACTGGGTCGTTGTGGAGAAGGCGGGAGAAATAATTCCAGCTATGGTCCGAGTTGTGACCGACAAGCGCAATGAAACGAGCAAGCCGTTTGAATTTCCTCAAACATGCCCTTCGTGTTCTCAGCCGATAAGTAAGATAGAGGGAGAAGTTGCTCATCGCTGCTTAAATCGAGCTTGTCCTGCGCAGTTGCAAGGAAGCTTAGAACACTTTGCATCACGTCAATGCATGGACATCGAAGGGCTTGGAGAAGCAGTTGTAGAACAGCTCTTGAGCCGTGGGTTGGTGGCGAATATCGCAGATATCTACAAACTCACTTACGATGAACTGATCGATTTGGAGAAGTTTGCTGCTAAGTCGGCTCTGAATTTGATAGATGGAATCGATAAGAGTCGTAGTGCTGAACTTTGGAGACTCTTGCATGGTCTGGGGATTCCGCAAGTGGGAGCAACTGCTGCGAAAGATTTAGCAAAGGCCTATGGCTCCGTACAGGCGTTGCGTGAAGCCTCTCTCGAAAGTTTAGTCGCTATAGATGGAGTTGGCGAAAAAACAGCGAAAGGGATAATGAGTTACTTCAGCGATGAGGCGAATTCTGAGGTAATTGATTTGTTATTCGAAAGAGGTATGAAGCCTCAGGCTCCCGAGGTGATCAACATGGCAGAAGCGGTTTTTGCCGATAAAGTCTTTGTTATTACGGGTACGCTGCCAACAATGAAACGCGACCAAGCGAAATCAATGATCGAAGAGAACGGCGGAAAAGTCAGCGGAAGCGTAAGCAAGAAAACAGACTATCTGCTAGCCGGTGAATCTGCGGGATCTAAACTAGAGAAAGCCAATAAATTAGGTGTTGCAGTTTTGGACGAGGCTGCGTTCTTGGAGATGCTTTCTTCTTACTGAAAATCCCAATATCCCTTTCTCTGACTAGTTTCTGAGTATCCCTTTTGCTCTAAATGTCTCGGACTCTCTATATCTCAACCGGTCACACGGCACATTCCCAATTCAATACGGGCATCCAGCGGGTTACGCGTTCGATTGCACGAGAAGCAGTCGTGATAAATCCGCATGCAGAACTATTGGAGTGGAATATTGAGCGGGGGCGTTATATAATTCTCGACGACAATGCCCGCAAGAAGCTAGCGAAGTACAACGGTCCTAAATTTCATAGTATTGAAGATGAGTTTGGAAATCTATTTTTCACTGCTGAGGAAGAAGCAAATGAGGAAAAAAGCGGTAAGCGCGTTTCGTTAGATCAGCTAGATGAGATTTGTGATTATTTGGCTTCAGATGCTTCGGTTAAAATCTTGGAGTCTGCTATTCGTTTACGAAGACAGAGAGCCGCTCCTTTGGCTCTAGACTGGGTTGGGTGGTTGCCTTTGCCGCGTTCGGTTAGGAGATTCGTTCGCTTCAACATCCGATATTTACGAGATCAATCGTATCGGCGAGCGGACAGGAAAAAACTGAAACGTTTTGAAAAAGGCCTTGTCCGGTTGCGAAAGGCGATTTGGAAGGATTCCGAGCGAATGCTAAATTTTCTCGGAGAATGGAGAGAAAACTCTGCAAGCCTCAAAGCTACTGCTGAAACGCATACAAGGAAATTGCTGTTTGCTTTGGATGAAGGCCAGTTGTTGGCAGAGCGAATCCAAAGGACGAGCGAATTTGAGTCGAAAGGGAGATTGTACAAATACGCTCCTTCGATGGCATTTCGTTATTTTGATTCAGTGCGTAATCAAAAGAACGATACTTTTTATGAACGATCATTAGAGGCTCGATTGGGTGGGGTGTCACCGCAGGCTTTTATCGAAAACGATGCAGCAGTTAAAGAATACGAAAAAATCGTGGCGTCGTTTGATCGTTTTGTGCACCTCCCATTGGAATGGGTTAGTTGGCTGCCGATCCCGCGAACCTTGAGGCGGTCCCTCCGCAAAGCGATCCGGAAATCAGTGGACTGGCGTATCCGTAAGGAGGATTCACAGTATATCTCTACGTTTGTAAACAAGTTGTTGGCAGCTAGATCTGAATTAGACGAATTGAAGGCTGGTGCTTCTAAAGCCTATGGCGGCTTACGAGACAGTTTGAGAGGCTTGTCACGACATTTGGGAAAAAGCATTCATATGCTACATACGCACATTGAGTACGAAGGTTTTTCCAGTGACAAGGTTGAGGAAATGGTTGAAGGAGTAGGTGATAGTGTTGGTGTTGCCGCTGACTCATTTGGACGAATACAAGGCCGTTTGGAGCCTCTTATGAATCGTTTGTCTCCGCTAAAGTTTAAAGCTCGCAAAGAGGCATGGGTGGTGATTCCTGAGCTGATGAAGCAGGACGAGATGGAAGGTGCTATCAATGACATCCATGCCCAAGGAGCAAAGGTCGCAGTCGTCTTTCACGACTCAATTCCGTTGTTGTACCCAGAATGGGTAAATGAAGGGATTCGAGTGAATCATGAAGGGTATATGATGGAAATGACTCGAGCTGATTGCATTTTGGCTGTATCGGAATTTTCAGCGAACTGCTTTCGAGATTTTGTGAAGGAACGCAATATTGAAGCTCCCCGAATCGAAGTTTGCGCAAATGGGGTCGCCTTTGCAGAGGCTAAAAAGGAGTTTGTGAGCTTTGAAGAGAATTTAATTGGCGAAGATTGTATCCGCATTTTACATATAGGGACTTTGGAGCCACGGAAAAATCACCGTATCATGCTAGAGGCTTGGCACTTGTTTAAAGAGCAAAACCCACAGGCCAATGCTAAGCTTACCTTGATTGGCAATCCGTACGACGGTTTTGACGACTTGAGGGATTGGGTCAGCGATTTTGTGTCAAAGGAGGATTCTGTTGAATGGCTAGGAGGGGTCGATGATGCGACAGTGAAACGACTCTACGAAGAATGCCATTTTACGGTCTTTCCTTCGATCGTCGAAGGCTTTGGATTACCTGTATTGGAAAGTATCTGGCATGAGAAGCCATGCTTGACTGCTAACTTTGGAGCTATGGAAGAAGTGGCCCGCGATGGCGGATGTTTGACAGTGGATACGAAAGACGCGCATGCACTGGCTGATGGCTATGCTCAATTGATTTTGGATGCTGATATGCGTGCAAGGCTCGTTGATGAATGCAAGAAACGGCCTTTGAGAACCTGGAAGGAATACGCAGAGGATATGCACCGTATTCTAGGCGTTGATTTGGATAGCTAACTTTTCGCATCGACGTGCGGGGGCGCTTGTCGGTAGACCTTAGTTTCATGAATGTAAAGTCAGCCAAATTTTTAACCAGCGCTACCGGTCTTGAGGATTGCCCGAAGAGTTCGATGCCGGAGTTTGCATTCATCGGAAGGTCAAATGTTGGCAAGTCCTCACTGATAAACCTTCTTACGGGGAAGCAAGGATTGGCCAAAGTTTCCAGTACTCCTGGTAAGACGAAGTTAATCAATTTCTTCACAATCAACGATTCATGGAGTTTGGTGGATTTGCCTGGCTACGGCTATGCTCGAGTCTCGAAAGGCGAGCAGGAGGGTTTTACTGAATTGATTGGCGACTATCTGCTTGAAAGAGAGAATCTAAAGCAGATTTATGTCCTCATCGATTCACGTAACGAGCCGATGCAAATCGACTTGGAGTTTATTGCTTGGCTCCGGGAGGCTGATGCTCCGCTTACGATTATTTTTACGAAGGTAGACAAGGTTTCGATGCCAGAGCTACAGGGGAACGTTAACCGCTTTACGCAGACTTTGGAGTCTGGAGGTGTCGATATTCCTAAGGTTCTGAGTAGCTCGTCGAAAGACAAGCTAGGGCGGGGACTCATTTTGTCTTCAATTCAAAAGCTTCTTCCAAAGGGAAAGAGTGCGAAGAAGAAAAAGGTAAACATATCTCTAGGATGGATGAAGAAGTAAGCCCACAATTGGATAGAGCATTCGAGTCCACCTTAGACGAGGCCTCAGGAAAAGTAGGTTTTGTTACTATTATTGGGCGACCCAATGTAGGAAAATCGACCTTTCTAAATAAGGTACTTCGCTATCATTTGACAGCTGTATCGACTCGACCGAATACGACACGAAAGAAGTGGCTCGGGATCTTGAGCGATGAGCGTTCGCAAATAATTTTCGCAGATACGCCGGGTGTGCATGAATCGAGAAACAAGATGCATGAAGCAATGGCGAGGACGATTGAAACCTGTATCGATGAAAATGATATGGTTCTTTGCATTTGCGATGCTTCGCGCGAATTTGGCGATGAAGATCGAACTGTTGCTGAAATCGTCGCTAAGGCGAATAAGCCAGTGATTTTGGCAATCAATAAAGTAGATGCCGCGACGAAGGGGCAAATTCGTGATATGCGAAAAGCGTATTCAGATATTATTGGCGAAAGCGGAGTGTTTGAGATTTCTTCTTTAGTTGGAACGCGTACGGATGATCTCCTAGATGCGATTCGGGCGCAGTTGCCAGAAGGGCCATTCTTATTTCCCAGCGATCAGTTAGCTGACGTAATTGAGCGTGACATCGCTGAAGAAATTATCAGGGAAGCGGCGAATGAGCTCTTGTATCAGGAAATTCCTCAATCGCTCACGGTGAAAATTGACACCTGGAATGAGAACGAAAAGAAGATCAAAATTGCAGCGACCCTATTTGTCGAACGCAAGCCACAGAAGCTAATTGTTATCGGCGAAAAAGGTTCAATGGTCTCAAGTATCATCAAGAGCGCTCGAGAAAAGCTTCGCGTTGATTTAGATAAATTCATCGACGTAAAGCTAAACGTGAAGGTCGCCCCCGATTGGCAGAACAAGAAGTCGTTCTTAAGGGATTACGGAATTGTTGATACGAAGAAATCGTAGCGTTTCCCTCTCTCATTGTAGGATCGACTGTTCGTCGATCTATTGCTGCCTGGCAGGCGGCCTTAAAGATTATTTTGGAGGTAAGGTTGAGTGATTAACTAGATAACTCTTCTGCTTCTTTCCTGCGATCGGCAAACCACTGATCATCAGGGAATCGCTCACAGGCAGTTTGTGCTGTTTGAAGAAGCTCTCCCTGAATAAGGGGGAATATCTTAGGAGCGTCGGTGCCGTCGCCAGCGGCTCGTTCAGCTGCGATTGCAGCGTCGGCTAGCCTAAAAAGAACGCCAATTTTTCTTCCCCAAGCTCCCTGTGTGTCAGGCTGAAGCTCGATAACCTTGTCGAAGACTTGAATCGTCTTCCCTTCGGGGCCATTAGGTTCAAAGAAGACCTGACCTTCTCCAAGGTTTCGATACAAGGCGCAGCCATATTCAAACCAAGCACTTGCCTTATCTGGTTGTAGCTGAGCTGCTTTTTCGTAGAATTCGCAGGATGTGCTTTCATCTCCTAATGAGCTGTAGAGAATCGCTTTACAGCGTAGTGCCGGAGTGAATTCAGGGTCGGTTTTAAGAGCTTCGGCAAAACAGATTCGCGCGTCGTCGAATTGCTCGAGCGAGTGGTGAGCAATCCCTTTGTTGGTCCAGCACTCCGGGTAGTCCGCTCGGCAAATGATACTTTGCTCAAAGGCTACGATAGCCTCTTCGTATTGCTTCAGTATTAGAAGCATGTTGCCGGCATTGTAGTGGTCTCGAAAGTTTGATTCGATGGATGCTGCTTTGGAAAAGGAGCTAAACGCTTGCTCATAACGTTGCAGAAACTCCAGCAGTTTTCCTCGGCGACTGTATATGAGCACATCTTCCAATCCGCCAGCAATCGCTTGGTCTAATATTTCTAGAGCCTCCACCGCTTTCCCGGCAGACTCCATTTCGATTACTTTTGCGAGGGTTTCCGCTGCGAGATCTGACATCTCTCAAATGCTTGGGAATGAGTGCACTTGAGGCAACTTTTATCTGCCTTGCGGTTGCTTAGCTAGATTGGGAAATCGCTTTGACGATTTTGTCTGAGGTCGGTTTGGTCATGCTGCCAAAGCGTTCAACGATTTTTCCCTCTGGTCCGACTACGAATTTGCTAAAATTCCATTTAACATTTCCTGAAAAGGGAGAGTCAGGTCCAGTGAGAAACGTATAAAGCGGATGGCGGTTGTCGCCTTTCACATCGATTTTGGCATGCATGGGGAAGGTGACCCCGAAGTTCATTTGACAGAATTGAGCGATCTCTTCTTCGCTTCCCGGTTCTTGTCCGCCGAATTGATTACAAGGAAATCCCAGGACGACAAAGTCTTCGTCTTTGTGGTTTTGGTAAAGCTCTTCGAGTCCGGCGTATTGCTTGGTAAATCCACATTTCGATGCGACATTCACAATCAGCAAGGTTTTACCCCGGTACTTTGAAAGCGAAATGGTTTCGCCTTCGATGGTTTCAACATCGATGTCGTAGATAGAATTAATTGGAGAAGCGTTCATGCTGATGGCGAGTAGGTTAAGGAAAAACGTGACGGCTGCGAATCGTATCATTTTCATAGGAATTGAATGCTTGGCTTTGCCGAGTTCGATACCCGTTGCAAAAGCAAGCGTAGGGTGCGTATTTTAGTTGGACGTTGCCGACTTAATTCCTTGGGAATTGGCGAAGACGAACCACTTTTGCCCCACAAAGTTTAAGAGGGCCCACGAGATAGTTGCTGCGATAAAAGCGATAGCAGATGGATCTGCTTGTTGAGCTGTTAAGTCGTGAACCGAGCTATTGAGAAGCCACCCCAGCGCATAGACGAGCGTAAATTTAAGGGGCTCAGCTCCAAAAATTTTACGTTGTCTGAAGGTAAACCGCTTGTGGGCAAAGAAACTCCAAAAGAATACGCAGCCAAAGCTAATGCGTTTTGCCCATGAGCTATCGAGGTCTGCTAACAGGGTGAGCCCTGAATACAGGCTGAGGTCGATAGTGAAGGAAATCCCACTCACTATGAGAAATCTTAGTATTTGACCTGCTGTTTGATTACTTTTGCTCATGCTTCTAGACGAGTCATCCTAGGAATCGTCGTATAGACTTCAAAATTCAGAGGCTTGTTTCAAGGTCAATGAATTTGTCGCCTCCTTGGGTTGAGGACGCAGATATGTTACACTTAGTAATTCGCCGATCGAGTTCTCGTCGATCCGAATACTTCGTGGCCGTAATCAGTTTCGTTAGTCGTTTATCTGCCGGTTTTATGATTGCTGCATATGGATCAAGGGAGGATTGAGATTTTTAAACCCATCTAGCTTGTGATATGGGTAATGAGGATAAGGAATGGAAGTCGCACTGGCGCGGTCTAGTCTTTCGATTTGCTCATTTGATAACGAAAAACTGGAAGAGCCTAGATTGTCTAGTAACTGAGATTCATTCCGTGCTCCCATAATTACGCTGGAAACAGTCGGGCGACCTATCAGCCAGTTGATGGCAATTTGTGGTACTGATTTACCCGTTTCTTCGGCAATTTCATCGATAATATCTACGACTTTATAGACAGCTTCGTCCTCAACGTCTGGACCGAAATTTGCCGTTTCGTGAAGCCTGCTTCCGCGAGGCCAAGGTTCTCCACGACGAATTTTTCCGGTTAATCGTCCCCATCCTAACGGACTCCACACTATCGCTCCCACTCCTTGGTCCTGTCCTAACGGCATTAGGTCATGTTCGTAGTCGCGGCCTAAAAGTGAATAGTAAACCTGATGAGCGACGTATCGAGAAAAACCACACTGTTCAGAGACCGCTAACGATTTCATTAATTGCCAACCGGAAAAATTGGATACACCTATGTATCTCACTTTGCCAGATTGGATGAATTGTTCCAAGGTCGATAGCGTTTCTTCGATCGGTGTTCGAGCATCGAAAGCATGGAGTTGCAATATGTCTAGGTAATCAGTTCCTAAGCGTTTAAGCGAAGCGTCTAACCCCTCGATTAACCAGGATCGCGATGAACCAGAACATCGCTCGTCCTGCCCAAATTGAAGCGTTAATTTCGAAGAGATGAGGGCGCGATTCCGCTTACCTTTCAAAGCGATTCCAAGAAGTGTCTCCGAAGCTCCATCCGAATATACGTCTGCAGTGTCAAAGAAGTTTGCTCCGGCATCCAGGCAAACATCTATCATTCGAGTTGCTTCAGCGGCATCTGTAGTACCCCAATTCGAAAACAAAGGTCCTTCGCCTCCAAACGTTGCCGTGCCCAAACATAGTACCGGCACTTTAAGGCCAGAATTTCCAAGAGTTCTCAGTTCCATAATATGACTTATATATTTATATATCGGAAATATTGATGTATAGAAGAGTTGAAGTATGGAGTCAATTTTATTCAATGGGATTGAATGAAGTCATTCCTGCACCCAAACATAGACGAAGTCGCATTGCCTAATATTCTTCATGCGCTGGGTGATTCAAAACGATTGCAAATAGTGAGAAACCTTTACAAGGCTAGCAAGCAGCTCACCTGTATGGAGGCAATTGAAGGAATCGATAACCTCCCACTTGCAACACGTTCCCACTCTTTTCGCGTCCTTAGAGAGTCGGGGCTTATTCGATCCGAGAAAAGAGGGCGTGAGTGCTTGAACAATCTTAGATTTGAAGAAATCGAGGGCAAGTTCCCCAAGGTTCTCTCCAACATAATAAGGTCGATACCTTCGGAAGCTTGAATGGGGGGTAAGACGAAGGGCAAATCTAGCTGTTCGTTTTTTTGCCAGAGAACCAGAGGCCAGCTCCAATCAGAGCCATCGTGAGGATGACGCTCGCGTATGTGATAATGCTTCCTTTCTTTTCGTGTGGTACAAAAAGGGCTACCAAGGTCAGGACAACGGCGTAGATAAAGCAAATAGCTCCGAGAACGACGCCTTGGCGATGACTGCTATCCTTGCCATGCTCTTTGAGGAAATCGATTGGGGTCTCCATGCGCTCGAAGAACGTTGCTAACCCGGCTTTGTATTCGGCTGATGACGACTGGTAAAATTTCTGCGTGAAAAGAAACCAGCAAAGGCAAACAACGATGTTGCCCACCACCCCTGCAAAGACCTTGAAGTCGACCACTTCGCGGTCCGAGAGAGTAGAGTCGCTCAGCCAAGATAGCTGCTGGGGATCTAGGCCGAACGCAACGTACGAAGAGTAGCTCAACCCAACAAGTACTGTACTCCAAGCAGACCAAGAGGGCGTCTTCTTGATAAACATCCCAAAGGTCAGGGGGAGTGTGGCTGGTAATGCGACCAAGCTACTATAGAGCCACATAATATCGAACAGCGTGAGGCCATCCATTTTTGAAAGAGCGATGGCAGCGATGATAATCACAGCTCCGAAGAAAGTAGATATAAGACGACCGACGTTTAGCAGGTGCGACTCGGTAGCGCTTTTCGCAAAGAAGACTTGATAGAAGTTCTTTACGAATATCCCGGAATTTCGGTTCAAAGCGCTATCCATTGAAGACATGGTTGCGGCGAATATTCCGCACAGCAGTAGGCCCATCATGCCAACGGGTAATGTGAGCGAGCCGGCATAGGCGTAGGAAGCATCGCTTGGGTTTTGCAGCGTTGGAAAAATCGATGCGATATCGGGTTGGACGATCCCGGCCATCATTGGTGGGATGAACCAAATAATGGGTCCGATAAGCATAAGGATACAGGCCAAAAGAGCTGCCTTCCTTGCGTGATTCCCATCTTGGGCGGTGAGGTAGCGCGACGAGTCGATTAAGTTATTTACGCTCACAGTTTGTTTCAGCATCAGGGCGAAGACGTATAGCCAGACAACTGTAGGGCTTATGCCTTCGGTCCAATCAAAGTAGCGTTCTGGAGCTTTCTCTATAAAATTGGATACACCGCCAATATCGACGTAATTTAGAGCAAGTATACCCGCTGCCACTGAGACGATCATAATCAAGAGCATTTGCACGAAATCACTAGCGACCACCGCCCACGAGCCTCCGGTGACCGACATAAAAACAACGGCTCCTCCGGTGATCAGAATTGTCATTACAAGATCGACTTGGAAAACAGCTGCAATGAAGACTGCCAGTCCATTGAGCCAAATACTGGCATAAATCACACTTACAGGGAGTTGTAACCAAGTGAAAATTTGTTCGTTGGCTTTGCCGAATCGATCACGCACCGCTTCGATTGGTGTAATAACTCGCATTTGGCGGAAGCGCGGCGCGGTCCACAAGTAAGCGATAAAGAAACCGAGGGCATTGGCTACGAAGGGGACGATTACGATGCTTCCATCGCGAAAGGCCTTGCCTGCAACGGCGGTAAAAGTAACCGCACTGAACTGTTGCATGAACGCAGAAGCGCCGACCATCCACCACATCAAGCTACCACCACCTCGGAAATAATCGCTGGCATTGTTGTTCGCCGAGCGAAAAACAAACCCGAGGGAAAATATGAACACGAAATAAAACGCAATGAGGACGTAATCAGCCGTAGAGAGCATGGAATTTTCTTGTTTTAAGGAGGGCGTTACGAGTTAGGGGTACCCGTCTTTGATGAGCGTCAAATTCCTCGATTACAAGTGCTTTCCAAGGGATTGAAATATTTATAAGTAATAATTATTAATCAACTCAGTAGCCAAGTGATTTGTTCACAAGGTTTTGCAAAGGCTTGCCCTCCAAAAACAGCTGCAAATTTTTTAGGAAATAATCATAGGCCAACTGGCTGTATTCGGGAACGGAGCCTGAGCAATGGGGCGAAATGATGAGATTTGGAGCTTCCCAAAGTCGAGATTCCTCGGGCAAGGGTTCGACGCAGAAGGCATCGATTCCGGCTCCGCGCAGCTTGCCGGAGAAAAGAGCGTCAGCGAGAGTTTCTTCGTCGACATGAGTGCCTCTGCCGACGTTTAGGAAAAGACTGTCAGCTTTCATGAGGTCGAATATTCCTTCTGAAAATATGCCCTGTGTTTCCGGTGTGTTTGGCAAAACGCTTACGGTAATATCTGCCCGGGAGACGAAGCTTTCCAAGTCGGCAAAAGTCCCCATTTGATCGACGTTATCGTCTTGTTTAGCAGCATGTCGGCGAATGCCCAGCACCTGCATTCCATGAGCGTTGGCAATTTTTGCTATTCGCGAACCAATGTTCCCCAGACCCACGATCAGCATTGTTTTCCCAGGCAAGGTACGAACTTGGCTGATTCTCGGCTTATTCCACTGCTTTGCGTTCTTCGAGACATGGAACTGCATCATGTCTCGGTTTAGAGTGTGGATCATGCCAAAGACGTGTTCTGTTATTTGAACTGCGTGTAATCCAGATATGTTCGTAATTAGAAATTTAATACTTTCTGGATTGTCGTAATCGCCAATCCAGTCGACGCCCGCCGCGTTGTGGTGGTACCATCGCAACCTGTCACTGTTCCTCAGTTCTGCGGGAAGCCCGAACCCAGCTGCGATTTCAACGTCTATGAGGTCTTCACTTGGAATTGGGGCGCCACGGTAAGCCGTAATGACCTTGTAACCTGGAGCGATCGATTGAACGCGCCGCACGGTATCATCGAATGGGTCGCCTTTTCGGTTTACTAGAAGGATCGAGGGCATCGCTGGTAAACTCTTATAGCCAGTCTGGCCCTACTTCCTCGTGCGAGGTCACTTGAGGGAGTGTCAACCCAAGAGATTCACCCGTTTCATCGTCAATAACCGAATACAGGCCATCCTTATCCTCCTTTATACTTAGCTTACGGCTTTCAAACCCATCTGTGCTAGGGCGGCCAAACGCTTTTCCATTGTAGAGATTTCCGTTAAGCTTTTGGCTTGGCAAATCGCCTGCGAGTGTGACGCCGCCATAGTTAAGGGTGTGGACGATCACATTGTCTTCGATGGCGGTACCTTCGGCGAGTATTGTCCGGTTGCGTGATCCAAAGCCAGCGTTGAGATAGAAGACATTTCCTTTAGGGTTGATAATCGTATTGTTCGCTACACGGGCTCGATGAGCGGCTGCGTATCCATTTATAGGACCGTCGGGAATACCACAGTAAAAGGAAATGACGCCTCCATCGAAACCGTTAGTTTCAAAAAAGTAGTTGTTCGTTACCACATGGTCTTCTCCGATGATTCGAATTCCTCCCGAGCGCGGTTCGCCGTCAGAAATGAATACATTGGAATCAGCAAGAGTTCGGTTGCCGTGCCTGAGAGTGAGTGTGCCACGTGACCTAAGGAAAAGATTGTTCCGGATTATGTTGTCACAGGTCTTGTTGGATATGATTTCCGTTTCGCCGTTGTACTCTTCAAAGATGTTCTTTTCAACAATACAGCCACCGCGCTCAAGAGAGGCCCAGCTTTGTCCGATTTGGATGCCTTCGTATCCATTTTCTTCTGCTGACTTACGATCGAAAAAGTAATTGTGATCGATACTATGCTCCGCGTCAGGCTGAGCAAGCCGGATTTGAACGGTTACACCGCGGTGATCTTGGCCCTCAAATCGACAATGATCGACGCGATTGTGCCGTCCCCACATCCGTACCCAATGGTAGCGACGCGTTTCGCTTGGGTTACACTTATCGAAGTAGCAATTAGTTACTCTAGAATGCGTAGCATATTTTTTGGGCCCGCCGATGAAATCGATGATTGCGACTACCTCTTCATCAGCCTTGGGTTGTTTCCCGATATGCGATTCGAGATCTTTTGGGCGAGGAGTCTCTGCATTCAAAAAATGGAGACCATCGATGATTATATGCGAACCCCCGATTCCAATTCGAGAGCCCCCCGTGATAATTGCTTTTCCAGGCGTTTGAGCGCGGAGAGTGATCGGCGCGTCGGCGGTGCCTTGATTGTTGAGAACGATATGGACGTCTTTCCATTCTCCATCTGCCAGAATCAACGTATCGCCTGCTTCAAGTTTGTTGGCGACTTCCTGTAATACGGAAATCTCTTTTATTAGTATTTCTCTCGCTTGTGCGACAGAGAATACAGAGAGGGCAATCGTAAGCAAAGCGAGAATAGAATGACGTAATTTCATAGTGTGGGGATCGGTTGTAGCTATTTTTTGAGGTTCAACGATTGCTTAGCTTTTCCTTGAAGAAATCAATGGTACGCTTCCAAGCGAGTTCTGCTGCCTCCTTGTCATAACGCGGAGTCGTGTCGTTGTGGAAGCCGTGGTTCTTGTCCTCGTACATGTAGGCCACGTAGTCCTTTTTATGCTCTTTAAGCGCTGCTTCGTATGCCGGCCAGCCCGCGTTAACGCGTTTGTCTAAGCTCGCAAAATGAAACATGAGCGGCGCCTTGATTTTAGGCACATCTTCAATTGCGGCTTGTCTGCCGTAGAATGGAGCTGCTGCCTGAATCAAGTCGGGTGTGAGGACAGACAATTGGTTGCACATTCCGCCGCCAAAGCAGAACCCGACAGCCCCGACCGCTCCCGTCGTTTGCGGGTGTTCTTTTAGAAATTGAGCGGCTGCTATGAAGTCTTGAGTCACTTTGGCCTTGTCGAGCTCGCGTTGTTTGAGGCGGCCTTCGTCATCGTTTCCGGGATAACCTCCAAGTGGAAAGAGGGCGTCCGGGCCAAAGGCGAAAAAACCGGCGATAGCTGCGCGGCGAACGACATCTTTGATGTAAGGATTCAAGCCTCGATTTTCGTGAATCACGAGAACAGCTGGGAGTTTCCCGTCGCTTAGCTTGGGCCAGGCAGCGTAACCACTCATCGTCCCATGTCCTTCAGGAGATGGATATTCGACGGTTGCAGTACTAATTCGTTCATCGTCGTCTTCAACTTGGCTAGCGAACGCGTACTGGGGGCTCAACGCTTCCAAGAGAGCGGCGGCTGTCATGGCGCCAGTGGTAACGCGGGCGGCCTTGGAGAGAAAACCGCGGCGGTCGATTTGTCCGTGGACGTACTCGTCGTAGATATCAAGCACCGCTTGATCGAAGTGTTCTGCTTTTTTTCGTGTCATGGCTGGATTTCGTTGGGTGGCAACTCAATTTAAGAGGTTTTGTACAATTTGCAATTAAGCCAATTTAGTGCGGTTTACTCGACACTTATTTCTCAATTAGTTCGTCATACCGAATTACCGGATCATTTAAATGGTTTGATTGTCTCAGAATTCTCCCCAGAAAACCTCTTGAGATCGTGAATTACCTATTAGAACAACGCAGAGTGGCCGTCACCCCATTGGCAAAGACTTTCCCACATGGATAAAAGTGAGACGCAGAAACCGCAGGTGTTACTAGCTGAGGACAATTTGAATAATCGAATTGTGGCAAAGGCTATGTTGATTCGCTATAACTGCGATGTCGACTGCGTGTCAAATGGGCAGGAAGCTGTGGAAGCCTTCGTTCGGAATCGTTACGATTTGATCCTGATGGATTGTCAGATGCCAGTAATGGATGGATACGATGCGACGAGCGAAATTCGCTCTCTGGAAAAAGACGGTAAGAGGATCCCGATATTGGCAGTTACGGCCAACGCCGGCGAGAGTGAGAGCGGGAAATGCCTTGGCGCTGGAATGGACGACTATCTTGCCAAGCCATTTCAAATAGCTGACTTGCACGCAAAACTAGCCCAATTGCTCTAAGGAGTTATTTCCACGATCGACCTTCATCGTTTGTTATAGGCCGATTTGTTCGTTGAGAAAGCGTTTGCATAAATGCGTCGAGATCGCCCTCGGCAATGCCATTCTTAGGAAGTATAATCGAATTCGAACTTTCAAGTTTTACCAAGAACAGGTTTTCGATTTCTGTGAGGGATTCTATTGTATCAAACCGCATCACGCCGTCATAATTTAATGAATCGGAATGCAAGCCCTCCTGCTCGATCCGAATCGAAGCTTCAGCTCCAAGATTCGTCATTTTTGTGATCTGCTTTTTAAATTGAAGCTGGAAATACCAACGCGTGAATTTTTTATTGAATACAAACCAAAGCCCACAATAGAAAAGCAAGCAGGCAGCCATCGTTTGCTCGCTGCGAATAAAAGCAAAGAAGGCGAGAAGGACCCCTAGGAAGCACGGCAGAACCAGCAAGCGAAAACGCTGCTTTTGATGGCTCGGCAATAAAATCGATGAATACATCTGGAACTCCAAATAATCCTCTTCGGAAAGGCTGTATCTTATAAGTGTCATGGTTGTGCTTTTTTGCCCACAGATTTATGTAGATAGCTTACAAAATATGAAACCTCTTTTATCCTAAATCCTGCCTTTAATCTGTGTTATCTGTGGGCAAAAATAGATTCCTACCCACTTAGTAAGAGCGAGCATAGCAAAGAGCTCGAATGGAGAAAGCAACAGCGAAGCAATAAGCGTTAGTATTTTTTGCCCACTAAGCAACTGTGTTAAGAAGCAAGGGCTAAGTTGTGCTTTTTGATTAGGCTTTGGAGGAGAAGAAGTAGCTTTCTCATGCCTGCTACGATTGCGCATTTGTATGGTTTGCCTCGGCCTCGTAGTTTGCCGGCGTATTCTTTGATAACTGGATTGGAGTGCGCTGCTGTCTTTATCGCCATGTAGAGGCATTTTTTGACTTTGGCTCTACCTTCCTGGATTCACCGCTGCCGTTGTTGTAGGGGGCTATTCCTGTGAGGGCTACTATTTGGTTTCGCGAGAGAGTTTCGATCTCGCTGAGGCAGCAAAGTATTTCCATGCTGTTATTTCGCCGACTCCTATCACTGATTTCGCTATTTCGACTTGCTGGTTTAGCTTGGTCTTCGATTTGACGAGTTCTCGTATTGGCTTTTCAATGGCGGCCAGCTCCTCCTTTTTCCAGAACCTTGCTAAATCTCTTGATCGAGCTATGAATGGTTTTGGGGCTGTTTTGCAGGCGGTTCTTTTCTTGGGAGAGTGTCGAACTCAAGTGGTTTCTTCTGTCGAGAAAGGCTGCGACTTTTTGCCTGACGGGGTGCGCTGGACTGTCTGCTTGTATGGTCTTTTACCGGGCGAAGCACATTATCATGCCGGCGTCGATAGGGTCTGTCTTCGCTTTTTGCGAAGTATCGTATCCGAGTTGGGTTGAGTCTTGCTAAGGGGATGCCTTTGTTTGCCAGTGCTTCCGTGAGTATAGGTGCTGGAAAAAGCAGACTTAGGATTCTCTTATCTGGAGAATGCGACCATGACGAAAAAGCAATATAGCACTGAGTTCAAGCGAGAAGCCGGGGCAGTAAGAGTGGACCTTGGCAGGGCTAAGACCAATAAGGTTGCCCAAGGCTTGTATGAAAAAAATGTCTTTGTGAAAGACACGGTATTCTATGGCTATGGTTTAGAGAGTGTCCAATAAGTCCAATTCCTTTGCGTTTTCGGTCTATTTGAGTTCAAGCTTCATTTGCTCTCCTCAATGAATTTTGGGGTTCACTTCGGTTCACAGTCTGAATTTTGCTTCTCAAATATAACTTCAAGTGCTCAAAAGTGACTTATTGGACGCTCACTTAAAAAATGAGCAACGTTTGGCATGAAATTTCTTAGAAACACGGACCAGGGGAGCTCTTCACTCAATCCAATTGCTGCCGCGGGGAATGTTTGTATTTCCGTCTTTCTGCGTTTTTTCCTACTCGTTTCTTGTTTGGAGAGAGGTG
Organism: Puniceicoccaceae bacterium K14; assembly: GCA_022538095.1. Lineage (GTDB taxonomy): Bacteria > Verrucomicrobiota > Verrucomicrobiia > Opitutales > Opitutaceae > JAKYXN01. Next base: position 19,907 of record JAKYXN010000075.1, read on the forward strand.
TCTATGAAAAGGCGATTGTCACGGTAGCTTTGATACATGGCTTGCACAACGCAGCAGCTTTTATGATAGGCGTGATTGACGAAGTCGTTTGAGGTGGGTCTTTGCACGGCTCTCGGTAAACCGAGGGTCTACGGATTTAGATGGGTTGTTCAACCTTAACGTGTATTAAATAGTTCCTTCTTTTTTTTTCCGCTGAAGGATTTTAGTAGAGCGTTGATTAAAGGGGAGATGTCGATTGATCCTACTTGTGGGACGTCTGGGTTTCGGCCGGCGTCATTTTCTCCGGTCCAAAACGCGTCGTCAGCTCGCATGGAAGTTATGAGGTCGAAGTCGCTTTTCTTCCTGAGTCGTAGTAGAGTCTGTCTATCCTTCTTGCGGACTGTAGTCTCGTCGAAATGCGACGGTAGCTCGAAGTTTAGTTCGTCTGCCTGAACGTTAAGGGTCTTAAGGTAGATAATTTCCATGTCCTCAATATTTTCTTCATCTTTGAGGCTTTCTTGTGGAGTAGACTTGTTTGTGACATTGATAAGTTCTGATAGCTCCTCTTTGTTGTAGCAAAGCGTACCTGAAGCGTTTTTACAAAATGCCTGGTAGTGAATCAGGCTTATCGTTAGAAAACTTATAACTCTCCAATTGACCATAGCGTTTGCGAAGCAATGAGTTAAGCTACTAAGAAGGGGATTCCTTAGTTCCGCTAGATAGCCAGAAATACATCGAGAGTAACAAGGTTACGAATACTTTCGCCCAATTTAAATCGGAAAGATGGCCAAACCCGAATGATAACTGGGGAATATCATTTAACGGGAAAGAGTGATCGATATATAGAAACGTGGTACAAAGGAAGAGGCACACAAGTGTCGTAGAACAAGTGAATCCTTTCCACTGGGAGCGTCGCTTTTTGCCTTGGTGGACGAGCCAGCACAGGCCAATGATCCAGGGAATAAGGTTGAAGGTAGCTGCTGCGGTTGAGGTGAAGCTTGGTGTGAATTGTTTGTTCGTTAAGAAGAACCCGGCAACAGCTAGAAGACCTAAGCTAATTGAGAGTAAAAAAAGACCCGACAAAGAGCTTGTGACTAGAGGATACTTATAGTGCCAGCTTGAATTTTCGGTCTGTCTTTTTGCAGCTTTGGCGAGGGATTGTGGATTGCCCAGGAGGTGTAAGTTATTTTGTGTAACTAGCTTTTTCTGATGCGCGGTTATTTGTAGTTTAGAGGCATTCTTTCCTCGAATTCAATGGTAAATCG
>JAKYXN010000076.1 GCA_022538095.1 Puniceicoccaceae bacterium K14
ACTAGATACGAAAAATTGCCGGAAACTTACCTAGGATTTGTAACTATCGCTGCAATAAGCGATTGGGTGAAAATGTAATTTGTCCGTACGGCCTAGTCTGTCTATGGTCCAATTAGTTTAAATGAATCAAACGGAACTCGCCTGGTTCAAATCTCTTCTCGGTTTGTTGGTTGAAGACTACTACAGGGACTTCGTTGTTAAGCCAGAGTTCGCCGTTTTTGTGTTCTAGGACTACGTTGCCGATCTCGGTTGTTGAGAGAGTGTAGTCGATTGCTTTTAGGTGGGTTCCGTTCCCCATGAATAGAACACAGTCGCCGTTTTTTTCTTTTCCTACTAAGGAATAGGTGGCGTTTGTGGATACGTCTTTGTATTTTGCTATTGCTTGATTCTTTGTAGAAAAGACCCAGTCTTCTCGTCCTGACTTGTGGGTGATGTGTAGGCCTACGAATTCGCTGCTGCCGTTTTCGTCTTCAAAGCCTTGTATGCTGGCGATGCTCTTGCCTTGGTCTGAGGTGAAGGGCTCGTAGATCGATATAAAGGGATGTTCCCAGGCTTCTCCGTGCTGGCGAGCAGTGAAGGTTAAGTAGGGTGCGTTGGACACATCGTAGGGAATGCCGTGATCACCACGGAAGGCTTTGTTTGGTGGTGATTTGATGGAAAAGACCTCACGCCCCTCGACGCCTTTCATCCAAAGATTCATGAATACGTCTTCTTCGCCATTGGGCTGATCGATCATCCACTGGACTTGATAGTCGTTGCTGGTACGCATGGACTTCTTATCCCACATATAATCCAATGCATACAAATGTCCACCGGCAAATCCCATCTCCTCACTCGGAGTCAGGTCGAGTGGGGTGCCATCGATATCCATGATCTGCATGCTTTGCCCTAGATTGTGATAATAGTAATCGTGGAATTTGTCTCCCTGGCGTTGCTTTCGGGAGCGAAAGATATCGATGTAGTATCCAGTTGTTTCACCTGTTTTCACAATACTGACTAAGCGGCTCTGATCGCTTCGCGTTTCAGGCTCCAAGAATAATACATCTGAATAGGTGATGGATGGGTAAAACCCGTCTTTTTGCTCAGATTTTGGATACGCGCCCATTAAATCAAAGGCATGATTGCTCAACATTTCCGTGTAGGATGAGGTGCCATCGACCATCACTGTGTTGTGAGCCGGGAATTGCGAATAATACTCCAGGTAAATCGGCTGCAAATAGTTGGCACCTTTTCCAGGGTCGGCTCCTTGGACAAAGCCTTTGCCATACAATTCCATGTTGATGCCGTTGGCGTGCATATGGTTACCCAGTGAGCCATTGAGCGAGACCATCATACCATCTTTTCCGGTACCCATGCGCTGCACATGCCAGCTTACATTGGGAGCATAAAAAGTCTGAGTAATGTAGTCTCCGCGCTCAGCCTTTTCATAGTTTGGGTTTAGCTGCAAAGGCTTGCTGGCAAAAAAGGAAGAGACATTCGCTCGTTGCCTCCTGTGCTCCGGTCTCTCTGAATCGCGACTAAACAATCGATACATCTGGGTAAATTCCTCTTCCAGGGCTTCATTCTTATTTCTTTGAGCAATACGAATCATATCGCTTATCGCTCCGGTGTTAAGCGGCCCGTAGTAAGTATCTCCAAAGGCAACGATCTGGCCATTGGGAAACAGGTACTGAGGCATCATTTTCACCGCTTTGCTAATTACTGGAGTGTAGGGGAGAATATTGTGATTAAAGGTGTTATCAAAATCCTTAATAAAGCTGGTGAGGCTTCGCGTGACTCCTGAGGCGTAGCCGGGGCATTCATTCCATACTCCGGTATTTACGTCGTATCCATAATCCATGAATTTTTTAAGCGACCATTGCCGAGCAGAAGTAACGTTTAAGATGTAGTCGATGTAGTACTCTCGTCCTTTGCCGTCCTCATAAAAGGCATTATCCTGCAATACCATCGCTGCTTTCAAAATGATATTTGCTTGATGGAGGTTCCAATTGTTTTGCGGGACTCCATTTTTGATAATTTGGTCCGTCCAACGCTTGATGGTCTTCTCGTATAACGTGATATTTTCGGGATGATTGGCTTCGATATGTTGATGGAGAAAATCGTAGAGTTCAGCGATGTCTTCGAGCGTTCCCTCGTGAATTACTTGAAAGTGGGTAAAGCCGACCAAGGTCTGAATATGTCCGTTGAGCAAATCGATCGGCTCGCTACGATAGGACATTCCCTCCATGTAGGTATGGAACAAATCGTAGGAAAATTTTGCGTAACGCTCATCGTCCTCAAGCCAATACAGAAAAGCGGCATCTCTTGCTAAGCCAATAATCTCCCGATTAATGGATACGATTATGTTTCCTGTCTTGGACTGTTCAACCCACTCAAACGGTTCTCCCTCCTTGTTTTTATTGGCCAAGTACAATCCACGTGGATCATCCATATAAGGTAGAATATCTTCTAATTCTGGCTTTCGATAAGAGGTTGCGGAATTGCGTGAACCAGTGAAGCGTACCGTGGGTACGGGAGCTTCGCCATCGGCATGAGAATAATCCACTCCATTGACATACACATTGGTCGCCTTTGTTTTCCAATACATTTGCAGTCGAGAGACCATCCACTCTGGATCCTCGACATGCCGTTCGACGTGAACATCCACCCGCTCATGAATACGATCCAAAATACCGCGTGCCCACGGTTCCTCTTTGATTGTATTTTCTAAGTCCTTTTTGCCCGTTTCAGTCACATGCAGGCGTGGGTAGCCTTGTTCCTGATTTTTGGGTAGAGGAATAGTCGTCTCGGTTTTACCAAATGTAATGCCTGCAATAAACGCACTGATGGCTATAGCTAAAAATATTCTGCTCATGTTCGATTGGGAAGAGTGACCCCGTGCTTCGCTCTATGAGCTACGCAGGGGTAGGGAGGAGTGAGTAGTAAGTGGTAACATTTCTCTACCAGGAAATGCAATGCCCGAGATAATGCGAGAGGGATACGCTTTTATGACAGGAAGGAGCTCTGACGTAATGAGTTTTACGTTTTAGAAATTGTTTTTGTTTAACATCGTAGCTTCGCTACTGGATGTCTTACTCCTTATAGTCGGCGAGTGTCGTCAGTTGCTGACTCGGTAACTGCGCTGTGCTTTGGGGCAGGATCGCTCCTTTGTCGCGGCAGGTTTCATATTTGTCCTACCTTTGTGTCCTTGGTGGGCGATAAGTTATTAGTTGGATATGACTATACGGAAGAAGAGGGTGGGGGCTTCGTCGTTGATTTAAATAGTGACTGATAACAAACTTCTTGAGTATGTTCTTCGTTGGAGCTCTAATACGTCTAGAATGTGATAATGTAGTTACTTTATCAGGATGTTTGTTCTATGAAAATTGTTAATGCGCACCTTGCCCATAGTATAAAAGATCAGGGGCTACTCAAAGAGCCGAACTCTTTTGGTTATATCACGATCGCTATGGAAGTTGAGAGGCCTCGTCTCTTTTCGTCTAATAGTCCTGCTAAAAAGGGACTATTGTCTGAGCTTAAGGCGATCTGCAAGGAGCTGAACTCATCCTTTTCATCTATCAATCGAGCAGATGTGTTTGATGCGTTCATTATCCCTCCTGGCTCAAAAGAAGGGAGGGCTTTGATCGAAGAGAAAAACTATGATGTGCATGTCGCAGCGTTTGACGTCGTTATTCTCATTGAATGCAAAAGTGTGAGCGATGCCTTAGCTGTTAGAGAATCAGAAGAAATTGAAAGGGCACTTGAATTAGCTAAATCCAAATCTGCCTACATGGATGTGATGGTATATAAGAATGCGAAACGAATCGATGAGGTAAGTAAAGAGTTCAATGGTGTTTTTCTGTTCAATTTCTTTTACTCGGAAGATACTCAAACCTTGTTGGATGTTTGGGAGTATACCGCCGGGTGGTGGACGGAAAAAGCTAACTTAACGAATTCGACTCCCTTGCAACCTGTAGAGGCGGGTTCCCAATATAATTTAATTAATCATTGTCGGTGGGATAAGCTGATGGATGTGCTTCCCTCTTTAGTCATTAAGCCTAGTATGAGGAATTTCGTGCTGAAGAACTTTACCGAAAATAGCATTATGGCTATGCCGATTTTATATAGACTGGCTTAAGTGTTTTATGGCCAACTAAGGGTGCGAAGTTTCACGAAGATATTTTGAGGGAATTCAGAATATACAAAATGAAAAAGTCGCCATACTTTATGGGGAAATATTAGTATCTGTATTTATGATATGGAAATTGTGATGCCTGGATACCGCCTTAGTAGGGCTTTGTCGAAGGTGACTAGTTTAAGATTTGCTGCTTTGGCGAAGGCTGCGAGGTAATCGTCTGTCCATAGTCGGTGCGATTTATCTCGCCGATTGCTTAGGGATTCAAAAAAGGATTCAATGGAATCGGGCTCTTCGAGAAAACCGATTCGTGAATCGGAATGGATGGATTTGTAGGCACTCCAGGCTTTACTCCGAGATAAGGCGTCTGGGCCCATGATGGAGGGATGAGTGACCAAGCGTAGAAAAGCGAGTTGTGTGATGCGGCAAAAGTAGATGGAGGATTTTGCTTCGTTGAGCCACTTTGCGGCCTCTGAATGGTTAGAATGGCCATTCCAACTAGCAGCGAGCCATATGTTTACATCGGGAAGAAACATCGTGGCTTATTTGAAATCGTCTTGGCTCAAGCAATCCTCAATAGTAGCGTTGGAGATCGTTTGGGATAGAGGGGCTTTAGACTTTATTAGTGGAAATTGAACGTGTTGAGGGGAAGCGTCGCCTATACCTTCTAAAGAGGAGGTTTCTTTTTGCAGAGCTCGGGTGAACAGGGTTTTGAGGGAGAGTCCTTTTTTGGCGGCAATGGACTTTGCTCGTCTAACAAGTTCATCAGGCAGGTCTATCGTTGTACGCATAAAAGCATAAATATGCGAATATGGGTATTGGTCAAGCTTTTGGTTCTTGCCGACCAAAGGCACTAAGTTTCACAAATTTCGCGTTGCTTTGGGGCATTTCCGACAAGACCGAGCACAATGTGAATCGGACTATCGCTTCTTCCTCCTTCGCAAGGCTTCGGCGGACATGGGCGTCGCGTAGCGACGGTAGGTTTTGTTTTTGGGTAAGTGAACCCTGTTTGGCTTTAGCCAGCCTGTGTTCCGTCCGCCTTTTTGTCGATTACGGCGTGACAAGAAGGAACTCTGGTAAGAAATGGAGTTATTGGATTTACTTCAAATATGGGAAAATAGGAACAAACGGCAATAATACATCCTCTTATAAATTTCTTCTTATTTATGGCCCGATTTTAGTATTACGAATTTCCAATCAAATTTAGCAGCTTAAATATGACCTCTTCTCATACTTTATTAAAAGCGTTATGGTGGATCGCGTGCGTTGGCTTCGTTTGTCTATGGGGAGTAACGAGCATTTATGACTATAAGCTAACGGGCAGAGTTCACAATGATGCCGAAGCGTTACTTGCTAGAGCTTTGGAAATTGAGCCGGAAGAAAAATTCCATGATGTACTCATTGATGATGAGCCTATTGCTATAAAGTTGAAGACGCTTTACGTGAGAACTGGGATGAGTGGAATGAGCATAATTCCAAGTGTTCTATGTGTGTTGTTTCTTGCTTTAACGCTGATCTCTAAAGAAAGACGAAGGAGAGGTGGAAAGATTTTTTCGAAGTCGTAAGCGACGAAACATGTTGAAAAGTGAATTGTGAATGGGATTTTCTAGTCAGTTAGACTGTTTGGGTTTCGGCAACCTGTGTTCCGTCCGCCTTCTTGTCGATTACGGCGTGACAAGAAGGAACCCTGATAACAAATGCTTTTAATTGTCGATTGACAACACATCTAGGTGAGGGATTTTTCTAAGCATACTCTTATGTGTTTTCCCAGATTTACTTACAGCGTTTTATCGCTGATCGTGTTATTCTTGTTTATTGCAGCTGGATTAGCTGAAGAAATTGAATCGATCTCGGACATTGTGTCAGTCGATGTGAGAGGTGTTTTGGAGGAGCAGTCTGACTTTGTTCTTGAAGGAGATTCGGCTTATTCAATAGCGACGAATACTGGATGGGAGACAAGGCTAAGCTTTGATATCGCAGGTCCCTCTGAAGTGTCATTTTCTGTTTTTGTGCCTAAGAGGCAACGTTGGTTTACTGGACAAATTCCTTGGCTAGCGGATCGTGAGTACGGTGAAGATCGACTCTATGTGGAAGGAAATGGGGTGTGGAATCGTGTAACGATTAGCGTTCCAGAAGGAGAATCATTTCCTGATATAACCGCACAGGAAGGAGGCGTTTTATGGGAAGTCATTGACGGGGAGACTGTATTGATTCCATTCCAGAGAGCCTACTTGGATAACTTGGTGATCACTCCAGGGAATTCGAATGTGGGAGTGACTGTCGAATCAGAATTCGGTACGCAAGTATGGTATGAGGGAATTGAGTTTGATGCGTTAGGACAAATGCCGGAGGTGCATGAATTTTATGGATTTGATGGCGAAAGCTGGGATGCCTTTACATTTGATACAACGGAGGCGGGAGTGTATGCGTTATCAACTGATGTTGAAGGACCGAGCGTATTTAAATTTCAGTACGTTTCCAGCTACAGGCGTAATGAATATGATGACGTTGAAAACCAAGTTTTGTCTATTTTCATTGATGGAGAATTGTTTACTAAAGTCGTCGAAATGGGGACCAATGAGCATAGTGTGCCGATTGGCGAAGGAACTCACAGAGTCGAGTTTCGAGTTACTGTAGAAAATACATCGGTGCGTAGTTCTAGATTACGATATTATGCAGGATTTTTTGGTATTGAAACGTATCCAGGTTACCGATTTGGTACTCAAGTGTATTATGACGGTTCCGTTGTTGTTGAACCTGATAAGGATTCCTATGAAATTGGTGATGTTGTGACTGCAACGATAGTCCCTGATGAGGGAAGTCGATTTGTGAGGTGGGAAGGAGACATTGAGAGCGATAGTGCTGAGATCCAAGTTACGATAGGTGGGCATACGAACGTGAATGCCATCCTGGAGAGAAGTGTTCTTGCTGGTGATACTGTTTTTTATGGGTATCGAGATAATCCTTACGATGAACCAAGGTATTTTGAAACGGCCGTGAATGGACCGGGTGTTTTTTATATGGCTAATAATGTTCCTTCACTTGATGGTCTTAATTCAATATTTGTAAATGGGGAGGGCCAGATACCAAGTTATAGTCGCATTTTTCTCGATGAAGGGTCGCATGTTATCCGTATAGGGAATATCGATTTTTTGGAAGAGCACATGATTGATTATGTCGTAGGGTATTATGAAGGCTATGGCATGTTAGTTTTGAAAGAACCTATCAATTTGTTTCCCAAAAATGATTTTACCTTTGCGTTCAGGAACATATCTCCAATCGAGGAGCTTATTGAGTTCCACTCTGAAGCTGCAGCTTACAAACCCAATAGTGTTGTTTCGCTATCTATTCCAGAGTTCGATGGAGATGAGTCGATTCGTTTTTCTTGGTCGGGTGATGTGGAATCAAGTGAGTCGAACGTTGAACTGACGATGGATTCGCACAAAACAGTGTATGTAGAAGCGATTAAGACATTTGCTTACAGAGGATTGACCGTTGAATCATTTTTTCCGTTTTGGGAAAAAGAAAGAGGGCTTGGGCGAGATGTCAGCCTTAGTGGTCGTGAATCTGGATTACGAATATTTGCTGAAGGGCCTGGTGAGATATCGTTTAACTATAGTGAAAGCAGCAGTAGCGGATCTACCTTAATTTTTGGCTTCAATGGCGAAGCTCGTGATCTTGCGGGTTGGAGAGAAATAAATACGGTCGTGTTATTGGAAGGGGTGAACGAAATTGCATTTTCAAACACTCGTGACGCAACATTTTCAATACAAGACTTCGATTATGAAGTGTGGCAGCGATCAGTCTTTTCTGGGGAGGACCAAGCGGATGAGTCGATTTCCGGAAGAACATCTGATCCTGATGGAGATGGTATCAGTAATGAGTCCGAGCAAATTTTTAGCTTATCGCCGCTATTTCCAGATGAATTGCTTTCTTTCAAGGTTGTTGAGGAGACTACTGGGAAAACTCCATATTTAGAAATCCCAATTTTAGATTCAGGCTTTGTTACCTCGCAATTCACACTTGAGCAGTGCGTAGTGGGCGACAGTGGGGACTATGAATGGAAGGACTATATGTGGCAGGACCTCGAAGTGGATTTTTCTGAAACGATCGATATTCCACTGGAGCAATTTGGCGAAGGTTCTTGGGTCTTTCGATGGCATTATGATTTCCCGAATGAATAGATGGATCCAAAATTGGGTTTGCTAACAAGTTTTGCCCGCGAAGCAGGTTTCTAGAAGGGGCTGTATTTGAATTGTAAGGGTCGCGTAGCGACAGCTGGTTTTTTTGTGGGTAAGTGAACCTGTTTGGCCTTGGCCAACCTGTGTTCCGTCCGCCTTTTTGTCGATTACGGCGTGGCAAGAAGGAACCCTGATAAAAATGATTTTTATCGCCCACTAAGTGGGTGGGAAAATTATTAATTGGATACGGCGATACGGAAGAATATCATGGGGTTTTCTGTTTGGATGGTGCACTGAAGTGGTTTGTCCTCGGTGGTGTGGAAGGGGCTTTCTGTCTCTATGGGGGTCCAGATGGCGTTGGAGACTCCTGGGTTGTAGCATGAGTATACAGTGTAGGTTTTGTTGGCTTTGGCGGGCCAGTTTAGGGTGAAAATTGTTTTTTCTATATCAGATTCTTCGTGACGGTTGATGCTTAGGTGGAGTCTGTCCGTGTTGTCGTTGGGATGGGTACCTGCTATCATTTCGGCGTAGGTGGGGATACCGTCTTTGTCGGGGTCGTCTTGTCCGTTGTAGTCGAGGGTGCCGAATTGTTCCATTTCTTGGGCGTCTTCTAAGCCGTCATTGTCGGTGTCTGTATCGGTAGCTTGGGCTTTCTGGCCGAGGAAGGCGGGCCAGGCGTTGTCGAGGGTGTCGGCGTTGCTTTCGAGCTCTACGACGTAGATGTTTTGGTCGTGGGATGCGTAGACGAGTTCTATCATTCCGTCGTTGTCGATATCGCCGGCGGCTGGGGTGGATTCAATCCAATCGCTTGCTTGGTGGTTGAACTGACTGATTGCTTGGCCTTGGGCGTTCCAAGCATGGAGCTTGTTGTCGCGTGACGCGGCTATGATATCGAGAGCGTTGTCTCCGTCGACATCAATGATGATGGGAGAAGCGATAATGGGGCCTCCTGTTTTTTGTGGCCAGCCGTCGAGGAGGTTTCCTTGGGCATCGATGGCGTAGACGCTGCCGGCTAGCGTGGTGGCCACGAGCTCGTTGATTCCGTTTCCGGTGAGGTCGGCGGCGGCGAGGGTGCTGACTATTCCGCTATCGAGCTTAACGGGGAATCCAGGGAGACGTTTATTATCGGCTGTCCAAGCGTAAACGTTGTTATCTCCAGATCCGATGACGACTTCTGTTTGATTGTCTCCAGTTAGGTCAACAGGTGTGATGGAGGGGTAGTTCCAATCGTTCGTTACTGCAGGCCAGAACATACTTGTGGTGCCGTCGGCGTTAAAAATGTAGACTGTGTTATCGGTGGTTCCGAGGCCGATTTGAAGATCGCCGTCTCCATGGAGGTCGAAGACTTGTGGCGAGGAACCGAGGATCCAGCTGTTGTATTGGTCTTTGTCGCCCCAGAGTGTTTTAGGGAAACCGGGAAGGGTTTTTCCAGAGGCATCGAGCACGTGAAGCTTGCTGTCTCCGCTGTGTAAAATTATTTCGGGTACATTGTCGCCGTTGACATCGGTGAGGTTGATGACGGATTTAATGGGGGCTTCGATATCGATGGGGAATCCGGTTTTGAGCGTTCCATCGAGATCCCAAGCGTAGAGGTTCCCATCGGTAGCTCCGATTACTATATCGTTGTTTCCGTCGTTATCGATGTCGCCAATGCTGGGTGATGTAACGAGACCAGGAGCGGTCATTTGTGGCCATCCTGGGAGGGCGTTGCCGTTATGGTCTAGGATGGATACATTGCCATCCATGGAGCCAATTAGAATTTCGAGGTTTCCGTCATGGGTGAGGTCGTATAGTAATGGCGAGGCGAAGAGGGCAGCGGCAAGGTCTTGAGACCAGCCATTGGCTTCGCTACTTGATCCGACTGAGGAAACTTCGCTACCGCCCGAAATAAACGATGATGGGCTAAGAGCGTCGCCTGGAGCGTTGCCGTCAGCGTCGACCCAGATGAGCTCGGGGTTGAAGGACTTCCACCATTCGAGGTTTTCGCTACCTCCAGAGATGATGTAGTCAACGTAATCAGGGTGTGAGTTGTAGATGCGCTTTGTTTCTGCTGGCCAGTTGAAGCCTTCGGAGAATTCAACTACGAAGGGAAGGTTGCGTCCTTGGAGAGGGCCTTCGAAAGCTGTTTGGGTATTGCCGATTTTGTACTTAACGCGGTGGATGTCTTCGCCGGTTTTAACGACGTGAGCCCAGGTGTCGTGGGGTGATTCGGAAAAGGTTTCAAGTGGGTTAGCGCTAGGATCGCTCAATGAGAGGCTAACAACTGTAATTTTCCCAGCAGGTGTAGGGTCGAAGCGTTCGGTGCGACTAGCTCCCCAATCGTATCGACCTTCTGTGTACGGAGGAAGGGCTTCGCGCGTGGAGGCATAAATCTGGGTGTTCATTTCTTCCAAGGCGCTTCCGCTTGAGCTACTGATGATGCTACCGTCTTGGTTTAGGTAGGTGGTATTCCAGGACCCGTTTCCTTGGTAAGGAAGGCGTAGGTGTAGAATGTGATCAAGTGCGGCACCGCGTGAGAGAATTTGATAAGTGACGATTACTGATTCGACCTGATCGAGGTCGTTAGTAGCGAAGTAGGAAGTGACATCGAGCATGATGTCGTTGTGATCCCAGTCTGACCAACCACGGTTTTTGAGATCTTCGAATGCGAGGTAAGAGCGCTTGATCACGACGCCTTGCATCAGTGGCAAGGTAGAGGGGTCGTCATCGTGCGTGAGCTCACCAGTGTCTTGGGCATCGTCGATCTCGTCATCCACAGTTGAGTCGTGTCCAAGAGGATCGTTGTCGGCAGTCACTTGAGTAGAACGCTCGGCGAAAGTAACGCGCGCTTGGTTAACGATGCTTTTCACTTCCGAAGGCAAAGCTTTGTTTACTTTTACCTTGAAGAGGACGGTCTTGGTTTCACCCGGTTCGAGTGTGTTTAGGCCGAGAGAAAGAGACGGATTGTTGCCGCTGATGGCGTTTCCATCGACTTCGAGAGAATCTGCGATGAAGCTAGTGTTTGCGGGTATACCTGTAAGAAGCTGCACACTAGTGGCTGGCGCCGCTCCAGTATTGGTTACAGTGATGAGGTACTCTACTTCCGAGCCTGATACAAGTGGGGCACCGTTGTAGTTGAGGTCAGTTACTTTCATGTATGCTTCGAGTACTGGAAGATCCAGTACGGCGGTATCTTCAATTACTGGGAGGGTGCGTTCCTGGATTTCAGAAGGTTGTGGATTCGCGTGATTCAAAGTGGAACTCTCGGTTGCTCGAGCTGTGTTTAGCACAGGTGACTCCGCATCCGCTTTGATTTTGGTAGAGAAAGTGAATTCTACGCTCTCCTCAGGTTGAATAGATTGTCCTTGAGACTCGATTACGATGAGGCCTTCGACTACGCTGAAAGCGAAGCCAGCTGGGCTGCTGATGGAATCGATTGATTCGATGTCGAAAGCAGCTGTGTCTAGAGTATCATTTAAGACGATATCGTGAGCAGGAGAGTTGCCGCTGTTTTCCACAAGGATGCTTACGTTAACGCGGTCTGCGACACCGGATTCGCCAAGAACCATGGTTTTGATGATTTCTAATTCCGGTTCAACGACAGCGAGTGTGAGTGGAGTTGATGGAGTGCCGATAAACCCAGTGCCCCCGTCCATGCGCATTGTAATTGGCATTTGGCTAATTTCCTCCCCTACGCCTGATAGGCTGCTGTCATCGACGCACACGACTTCGATGAAGAAGTGGAAGTCGTCATTGTCCGGATTTTCGTCTGGAAGGTTTACAATCGTATCGAAGGCGAAAGAGATATCCTTGCCATTGCCGTCATTGGTTGCGGAAGAATCGGCTGTGCCGTCCGGATCAGTGATTTCGTTGAAAGAGGAATTTGCTACGCCTGCATAAGTACCATTGAAAGAACTGTAACCTTTTTCTGGATAAGTGAGTAGGGCATCGCTGTTGGTGCCGACAAAATCGAGTCCGTTGGGAAGATTGAGGGTGAAGTTCGGATTGCTTACGGTTCCATCTGGTAAGTCAACGTCGACGCGGATTACGGCACGTTCACCGAAAGTTAATGCGGGAAGGCCGTCGAATTCTGAGGTATCGTTTTCAGAAGTAGAAACAAGGCTAAGTTCAATGGAGGCATTAGCGATGTTGATAGTGTCGGAATCAGTAGCTCCGTCGGAGATGCGTTCAACGATTCCATTTGGATGTGTTAGGCTATCGTCGAGTGTGCTGTACTGCGAAACGGTTGCGGTATTGGTGATTACGAAAGGCGCTTGGATATCGTCGTGGACGGGGACAGAGAAGTCGAAGGAAAGGATTTCGCCTGGCAGAAAGGCAGTGCCTGAGTTCGAAGAGATTTTCACGACAGTGCTAGCTCCATTAGGGACGAGTGCAATTGCCCAGCCCGAGATTGCATTGGGATCAAATGCTATTTCGTCCGTTTTGAAAAATGAACTTGGAATCGGATCTTCAACTACAACTTCGAATGCTTCCGAAAGTCCCGTGTTCTCGATAGTGAGCTGTACGGTAAAGCGGTCTCCTCCCTCGCCGGATGATTCAAGGATGGTTTTGTTGATGACGATGTTTGGTTCAACTGCGGTAGCCTTAATGTTTTTAGAAAGCCCTTCGTTGGAAGCCATGCCTTCGCATTGTACTTGGGCACGATTTTTGAGTTTGCTGGGGTTAGATCCATATCCGATGGTGGAGGAACGATCGAGGACGACGAGTTCGAGGTCTACGTAGAAGTAGTCATTGGTGGAATCACCGTCTGGAAGATTGGATACAGTGTCGAATTGAAATTTGATATCGTCGTTATTGCCGTCGAGGGTGGTAGATGATTCTGGTGTGGGGTCGGGATCGATGACATTGAGGAGGAGGTTTTTCATTGTTTCTCCCATAGGGCCACTGATGGCATATCCTTTTCCTGGGAAGGTTAAGAGTGTGCTAGCGTTCGTGCCGACGAAGTCCATGCCGTTAGGCACGCGATCGGTAAGAGTCATTGGAGGAATGACGCCTTCAGGGAGATCGACTTTCAAGCGATAGACGATTTGCTCGCCGATGGTGGCGTAAAGTGGAGACTCGCTGGTTTGAGCTTCAGAGGTGGAGAGGGTTGACTTGGTAATGGTGGGGAATGCGGTGCGTGCGGTTTCGAGATCGTCAACGATTTCGATTGATTCGGTGCCGGAGGGTGGATCGGCAGGAAGACTGGTTCCGCTGGCGGTGACGGTGTTTTCCAATTGGAGTGGAAGAGCTATGTTTGGGATTAAGTTTGCGGTGAAGCTAAAGTAGTAAGTTTCGTCACGTTGGATGTTGTTGGTGGCGTAGCGTACGATGGTTCCGTTAGGTTCGTTTGTGGTGGAGAAGGTGAATTCTTCTGGCGTGCTGCCTTCTACAATGGAAGAGAGGTCGAAGTAATCGGATGACATGAAATCTTCGATTATCATATCGTGGGCAGCAGATGTATCAATCTCGTCGCCGACATTTGTGATGGTGAATTCAACGAGTAGAGGGCTTCCTCCTTGGAGAACGTTTCCTTGGAGAGGGTTCATTGATTTTTCGATCAATAGATTGGGGCGTGTAAGGGTGAACGCGGAAGATGCATTGACGCTGCCTCCTGACCAGTTGAGCGAAGCGGTGTTTGTGATTTCCGATCCTCTAATGTTGGTTGAGCTGTCTTTGACTACTGTGTAAAGGTGGAGACGGATCGTTTTTGCGCTTTTGTCGTTATCGACGACTCGACTGATTGTTCCGAAATCGAACGTGATGGATTGATTGGATACGGTTATGTGTGGGGTGTTGGAGTCGTTGGAATTTACGCTAAGGTTTGTGGACGAGATGGTGTTGTCGATGGAGAGGATTTTTCCTTTGATTCCGTTGACGGAGATGAAATCGAGTCCACTTGGGAGGGTGTCAGTGAATATTGCGTTGCTGGCTAAGCCTTGAGGTATTTCGATGTCGATATCATAGGTAACGATTTCGCCGATAGTGGCTCTGGAAATGGTTTCGCCATTGAGTTCAATGGGAGTGGTAGAGGGATCGTCTCCATAGAGGTTTTGCGCAATGGATTTTTCCATACGGATGGTCTCGGTACGAATAGTCGCGGAATCGGACACAGTTGCATAGGGGCCGTTGGCGGGAACGTTTGCAGCGTACCATACGTTTGCAGTGGCGGTATTGATGATCTCTTGGTTGGGGGCGATGTCAGCGACGATGGGGGCTTCGAGGATAAGAATGAGAGTCTCGGGGCCGTAAGGGGCTCCAACGGTATTGCCTGATGCCAGGCAGTTATCGTTGATTGTTGTATTGAGCGCGAGGCCTGGGCCGAAGAGGGCTGCTTCGTCGGAGCTGGCTGTTTGGTTGTCAATGAGCGGTGTGGTGATCAGCGTCTTGCCGTCGGCTCGGGTGATGGAAAGGATCTTGGCTTGGCTGGCATCTAGGTAAGCGGGTAGTTCATCATTTAATACGAGGTGCGAAATGGGATCGGTCCCGGTATTTTGTACGGTAATGGCGAAGCGAGCGGTATCGCCTGGATGGGCGTTGACGCAGTTACCGAGGGAGCCGGCGTTGTTAAAGTGGGCTGTTGGCGCGGGGGAGATGGTGGCGTTGGGATTGTTTATAGCGATAACGCCTTTGCTGATGATGGGGGTGGATTTGCTGTAGTAGAGGCCGGTGTATGAGCGGCGATCTGCATTTCCTGCGTTAGTGGAACCGTGGGTTAATTGAACGAGATTGGTCATTTTGAAGCCGTCGGGGAGGTTGTCGATACCGGCTACTATAGTGACTCTTAATTCGAAGTTGTAGATACCATCGTTGTCGGAATCGTTAACGGCAGGGGTATCTATGTCTCCGTAGTCGAGGGAGAAACTGTTGTTGATGGATGAATACGAAAATGTTGGATTTCCGTAGTTGGGGTAGGCGTTGGCGTACTCATCGCTGGGGCCGTAGGAGATTTCTCCGATGGAGGGGTAGCTTTTTGTACTTGGCGTGAAAAAGGGTGTGTCGCCGTTGGATCCGTCGCCATTTACGTCGGAGATATTGAGCATGGAGTAGGGAAGAAAATCGTTTACGATAAGGTCTTCGACGTCCCCAGTGGGGATGGAGAATTGGATAGAGAAGGTGACTTGGTCGCCTGGGGAAACGAAGGGTGTTTCGCTCGGTTGGTCGATGACGATACCTTCTACTGTGGTGATTCTTTCGATTGTGTGAGAAATGCTCAAAGGCTGCATTTGTAGGGATTCTGCACTTTCGTCGCCTACTTTGATTTGGTCTACGCGGTCGTTGGCGACGATGTCGGCGTAGTTATCTACCCAATCGGTTATATCCATACTTGCATCGCCGGATTCGGGGGAATCGTAGTCGGTGTCGATGGTGGCACGGTATCGGATTTGCGCGGTGGTGCCGGATGCGTTTGGGGTGCTTAGGAGGGCGGCGCCGTTGAGGGTGCCGTCTGCATCGAACTGGGCATCGTCGATGAGCTGTTGCGAAAGGTCGAAGGTTAAGCGACTGCTCCCGACGATATGCCCAGTGGGATTTTCGGCATGGGTATAGTTATTGAAATTGAAGTTTCCGCTTACGCTATTTCCTCCAATGGAAACGGAATAGGTAGGAGCGAAGGTTGAGTCGAAGCTTAAGCCGTCTCCGAGTATGTCCGCTTCGCTCGCGAGGCCTGCGGCGGTAAGCGCATCGTTGATAATGGCGAGGCTATCTACGGATTTGAAATCGGATACTTGGATGTTGAGTGTGAACTCTATAGTGTCTTCAGGAGAAAGACCGTTGGGTAGGGTATCTGCGACGAGGGTAGATTCTTTTTGGATGGCGAGGGTGAGGGTATCCAATACGACAGTGTTGGAATTGGCAGTGATGTTGAAACCTCCTTCGGGATCGATGCCGGGGCGTTCGAATGCGTAATTGGATTCGAATATGTTGGTGGCGGTGTTTTCGCCAGTGGTGGGTGAGAGCACGAGGTCGCCATCGCCATCGTATTCAGGAACGTATCCGCTGACTTTGATGAGGATCTCGCTGTTTTTGTTTTGGTCGGATCCGGCGACTTGAGGCCAATTTGCGTAAAGGGTTTGACCGGGATTGTTGCCGGTTAGGGTGAGCTGTCCGCCTTGGGGGCGAATAATGGATACGTTTGTAACGAAAAAGTTATTGGGTAGGGCATCGGTGAAGGAGACATTTTCTAGAGTAGCGGCACGGGCTACGTTTCCGATGAGATTCCATGTTCCGGGAAAACTAGGGCCGGTGGCAGTTTCGGACTCGGGATAAGAAATGGTTTTTCTGAGTTGGAGGAGGCCGGGTGTGATATTGGATGTGGCAACCTCTCCGTAGATTGGATCTGCGTTGCCGTTGGGCGTATCGCCAACGTTGAAGATACCTTTTGCTGTGAGCTGGTGGGCTTCGATGGGGGCGAGTTCGTGGGCTTTGATCTCTACGGAAATGACGGGAGCGGGCTGATCTGGCGCAATACTGGAAAGTGGGCAGTGAATTAAGTAGAGCGCGTCATTGGGTGTTCCGTATACGGTGGATCCTGTAATTGGATTTTGGATTTCTCCGGTGATTGGATCGAAGTGCCCTACGAATTGGGTGTAGACGGGGTTTCCCAAGTAGTTGGCTTCTTGCAGGCTGAAAGCGAGGGTTGGGGAATCGGGGAAAGCGCCTTCTTCGCCATCGTCGGGCAGGGCTGGCAGGGTGAATTCTATTATGGGATCGAAGCCAATTTGGGCGTTATGGCTGTTGTCTACGGCTAGCTCTAAAGTGGTTGTTTCTCCGAGCAAGACGGAGTTGGGACCGCTGATAGATGCGGTTGGAGTCTGGGCGTTACTCCAGGGCGCGATGGCGAGCAGAGGAGTGATTGTTATAAGGAGGCGAACGAGTGTACGATAGATAGGCTGCATGATTCCGGATTGCTTTGTGGTTCGCTTCTCCTTTGGCATCGTTTGCGCCAAATTGGGGGAATCTGCTTTAAGTTGTTGGAGAGGAGTTGATTAAATTTATTTTGGATTTTAGGACGGATTCTCTAACTGTAAAATTTATCGTACTCCTTCGGGAAGAAGAAGGTCTTGGTCAGAGGTGTTCGGTAAAACTTACAGTTTCTTGGAGTGGCCTGTATTTTTTACTTTTTTCCGGGGAATCAAATGGAAAATTATTGGTTCTTGACTGCTTTAGGACGTTTGTCCTATTTGATTAGGACAGTTGTCCTAAGTGGGGTTTGATATGAATAGCAGAGCAACGCGTGAGAGTATAGTAGAGGCTGCGGATGAATTGTTTTATCAGCAGGGGTTTGAGCATACTTCGTTTGCTCACATTGCGAGTGCGGTAAAAATCTCTCGGGGCAATTTTTATTACCACTTCAAGGCGAAGGACGAGATCTTGGATGCAGTGATCGATTTGCGTTTGGCGAAGACGGAGGCGATGTTAGAGAAATGGGAAATGGAAGGTGAGGGCCCGGAAGATCGTATCTTATGTTTTGTGCATATCTTGATCGCGAATTGGGCGAAGATTGAGAAGCATGGTTGCCCTGTGGGCACGCTTAGCGCGGAGCTAATTAAGTTGGACCATGTGGCTAAGGACGAGGCGACTCGTTTGTTTACTTTGTTTCGCAAGTGGTTGGCGAAACAATTCGAGGAGCTCGGTCGGGAGGCTGATGCGGATGAGTTGGCCATGCATCTTTTGGCTCGTAGTCAGGGAGTGGCTACGTTGGCAAGTGCGTTTCGCGATGAGATTTTTTTTAAGTCGGAGGTCGAGCGAATGAGAAGCTGGCTGGCGTCTTTGGTTTAACTAACTGAATTGATTGAAGGAACGAATATGTTTATTGTATTTCTTAAATTTGCAGAGAATAAGGCAAATGCGAGCCAGTTTATGGACGGACACAAGGAATGGCTACGGCGTGGATTTGACGAAGATGTCTTTTTGATGGCTGGCAGTTTATCGACTAATTCAGGCGGATGTATTTTGGTTCATAATACGAATTTGACTGAATTGAACGATAGAGTAGCTATGGATCCTTTCGTGGTTGAAGGTGTTGCGCTGGCGGAGTTTGTTGAAGTGGATCCGTCTCGAGTGGATGAGCGACTACGCTTTCTTATGAACTAAAAAGTGTTTGTGAAATTTAATAACGGATAAGATAAATGAGGGAATTGTTTAAAGGGCCTGATGGAAAGAATCGTTGTGAGTGGTGCAAGGTTACTAATGAGTATCTTGATTACCATGACATGGAATGGGGATTTCCCGTGAAAGATGATTATCGCTTGTTTGAGAAATTGTGCTTGGAGGGATTTCAGTCGGGGTTGAGTTGGCGTACGATTCTTGCGAAGCGGGAAAATTTTAGAGAAGCGTTTTATGATTTCGATTTTGAGAGAATTGCTCGCTTTACTTCAAGGGATGTCGAGCGCTTGCTGAAAAATAAGGGAATTATTCGGCATCGCGGCAAGATTGAGGCGGTTATCAATAACGCGAAATGCGTTCAAGAATTGATCAAGCGTGAGGGTTCTCTAGCTCGTTTTGTTTGGCGTTACGAACCGGCCATCAAGCCTTTGCCAGGAGCGCAGGCAGTATCCACTTCAGACGAATCAATTGCTCTGTCAAAAGAGTTGAAAAAACAGGGCTGGAAGTTTGTTGGCCCTACTACAGTTTATGCTTTCATGCAGGCTATGGGCCTGGTTAACGACCACGGGAAGGGGTGCGTGATTCGGAAGAAAGTTGAGTTGACTAGAGGGCGTTTTAAATGCCCCTAAGCTACGGCAATATGAGTGTTCCTAAGTCCTAGGCTCGACTTTTGGGAGGCATCATCTTGCCATCTGTCCATTTCCCTTGGATGAGCACCTCGTTACAGGTTTCAGGTATGCCGACTTGTTGCTCGTTCAATAGGGTGATGAGTAAGCGAGTTGCTGCTCGTCCGATTTCTTTAGGCTTCTGGTCTATACCGGAATCGATAGGTGTGTCGTGAATACTGGTGGTTGCAAGGGCGACGTCTTCAGGTACTTTAATTCTTAGCTTTTCCAATAGCATTGGCAATCGATCTAAGTCCGTTATGATTGCATCAGGTTTCTCCGTTTGAAACCAATTGGAGAGTGATATGGCTTGCTGTTCTTGTGTTTGGCTTTGTTCGAAGAATAGCGGTTTTAGCTGGTTGGTTTTAGAAGTGAGTTGCGCCATATGATAGCCTGTAAAGAAGAGGCGTGTGAGATGGATAGCACTGACAAAACCGATGCGTTCATACCCGTTTTTGAGGATTTTATTGAATGCCTGAATTGTATTCGAAGTTTGAGCAGCGGTTACGAAATGTGTTTTGGGGTAGGCCGCTGTCCGCCCAAACCTGACAGAAGCGAATTCCTGCCAATGAAACCCATGAAAGTCGGCTGTGGCGGAATCACGGTTTGGGTCGTGGTGCGGTGGAATCAGAATTCCTTGGATGTTACGTGTTTTAAAAATGCCTTCTAATCTCTTGAGCGGCGTTTTTTGGGACGAAAATTCTTCCAATAAGAATCCCATTCTCTGAGCTGTGTCGAGTGCTCCTTCCCAGTAAAGTGAGAATTCGCGTTGTTTGCGCATATCTTCTGGTTTGCTCCAGGGGTTTAACCAAGCGAGAACCGATTTTACGGGTTTTGTTTTGCTGGTTAGGCGATAGTGCGAAAGGGCCGAAAGCATGGGGTCGGGGGTATAGCCCACCTTTTCCGCATGGAGCTTGATACGCTTGCGCATAGGCTCGGAGATTTCCGGACTATTTCGAAGCGCTTTCGAAACAGAGACATGGGAGACACCTACTTCTTGAGCAATGTCTCGTAGTGTGACGCGTCGTGGTGTTTGGGGTGAAGAAGCTGGAAGTTTGGTTTTGCGTTTTCTCATAACCAAATATGGTGAAGTAACTTGGTACGTAGAGTCGTACTCAAGAGCGATTGCGTCAAGGCTAACTATGAAAAAGAAACAATAGCCTGTGCGAGGGATTTACCGGGTATTCATGGCGAACTTAGTTCATTGTGTTAGGGCGTGTTCGTGAATAAGACCTCACTATCGCAACCATATCATAATGCATGCGAGGGTGAGCATAGCGGCAAATGTGTGATAGAGCTTTTCA
>JAKYXN010000077.1 GCA_022538095.1 Puniceicoccaceae bacterium K14
CCATGCTTAACGGTTTCATGGAAGAGGCACCCTAACTGCTTTTTGAGAAAAAGCGCTATTAAAATGCGACTATTTTAAAGAAAGTTGCTCTAGTGGATAAGAAACGCGATGAGGTCCTGAATTCGTTCTTATGAGATTGTTGATGTCGGATTCGATTATTATCCTAATAAAGCAATAATTTGTGGGAAAGCGATCTTGTCCCCAGTTGTTCAGAGCTTTCGAAGTGTTACAGCTTCCAAGACGATTTTTAATTCTTGGGTGGCTCGATTGGGTAGTTGTAGAATAAGGTTTACCATCCAAACAGGGGATAGGCGTGAGTCATTAACATCGCTAGGATAGAACCTTTCCACCCTGTTTGCGTCTTTTGCCCTTATGTGAATCTGCTCGTTTGTGGATTGCCATCGAATTCCCTATGAAAATCAAAACCAGTTTAAGTAAAGGCATATTATAAAATTGAGTACAGGCATGTCACCAGATTTTGGTCTATTTCTTATTGTCGAACGTTATGTTCTGGCAGAGAGTGGCTGTGGCACTGCAAAAAGGCTTAGAAATACATGAAAATGAGTGTTTTACGGGGATTCTTGATCGGTGCGTTACTGTTAATGGAGGATGCTGTGTGGAAAGCGTCTGCTGCGTTGATTAGTGATTCTGTTGATTGTGTAGCAAGCGATTGGGTGTTTGGCGCTGATGCGGCCGGGGTCATGTATGGCGGATTGGAATTGGTCGAGGTTATTTCGACCGGGGGGACTTAGATAAAAACGGATCTTAACATTGGGGATATCAAATAAATTTTATGCACTTATCTAATCGTAGAACTAACTTGTTCAGCGCGTTTATAGAGCGGATTTCATACATTTCGCTATTTATTTTAACGGCATGCCCAGGTTTGATCAAACCAGTGATTGCTGAGCAAATGCCCAATATCATCATTTTTTATGTAGATGATCTTGGTTGGCAGGATGTCCAGATTAACGACGTGGATGCTCCGTGCCCCTACGATACTCCAAACATCGTAAAGTTAGCTGAATCTGGAATGAACTTCACTCAAGGCTATTCACCGGCGCCTACGTGTTCGCCATCACGTGCTGCAATTAACACGGGGCGGCACCCAGCTAAAACACGGTTCACACACGTCACGCTTGATGACAGGAAAAAGGGCAAGAGCACTGAGCGCCTTATCGCTCCTTACTTAGAGGCACAGCTGGATCGCAATTTGTTGACCAGCGCCGATGCGTTGAAAGCGAATGGCTATCGCACGGGGCATTCTGGAAAATGGCATATTGGTCTGAGTTCGGCGAGCTATGGTTTTGATACAGTCAATGAAGATCGCGGGATTCATCGAAGAGTGCCAGACCGTACCAAAGATTTTGCTACGAAGGATGACCCTAAATACCCATTGAGTAAGGAGAAATATCCACCTTACAGTGATAAGAAGCCGAATGGCATCTCGTATCCATACGATGAGGTTACGGAGTCAGCGATCAAGTTTATTGAACAGAGTCAAGGCGAGCCGTTCTTCCTCGATCTCTGTCACTGGATGGTCCATTGGCCGATGCTGTCACGTAATGGCGAATTGTTAGAGTATTATTGCGATAAATTTGGCCAGCCTTTCCCGCCTAAGGTCGGTGACATGACCTTGCCAGGTCAGCAAAACCCTTACTTCGCATCCATGGTGACCAGCGTAGACTGGAGTCTTGGGAAGATCTTGGATTTCCTAGAGAAGACCGACGATCCGCGTGTCCCCGGTAAGAAACTTATCGAGACGACTTATATTTTCTTTAGCTCAGACAACGGGGGTGCCGAGAAGAGGGGCAAGGAAGTGCTCTCGGATAACGCGCCGCTGAAATACGGTAAAGGTCATACAGAAGGTGGTGGCGTTCGCGTGCCACTCGTAATTTCAGGGCCGGGCATTGCGGCTGGTAGTCAGTTTGATGGAATGATCAATCAGCTCGATTTCTTCCCGACTTTCCTGTCATTGACTGACACCCGGATCGCCTCTTACGATTATGCAGAACTCAGTGGTTTGGACATTTCTTCAGTGTTACACGGCAAGAGCGATCAAGTGCTCGATGCAGACGGCAAAGAGCGTGAATTCCTATTCTGGCATTTTCCACATGGCTCAGGCTGGAAATCAGCGATTAGAAGCGGGGATTTTAAGCTCTACAAACGATACGAAACAGATGACTACGAATTGTATCGACCTTATAATGACGGTCAGCGCAACGACTTCGAAGAAGCGAATGACTTAGCAGGAAATCCTGAATATGCCTCTGTTGTCGAGCGACTGAGCGGACTGCTCGAGGAAGCACTCGTAGCCAACAATGCAGAACTTCCTTACTTAAACCCAAACTATGCAGACAACACAAAACCTGCTGCCAAGTTTGGTAATAGTTCGTTTCAGAAATCTACACGTAAGGCTCAACTCGCGATTAAACCGAAAGGCCCAAAAGTGAAGGAGGCCTCTGTGATTTATTGCGATGCGCCATCGCCTGGCAAAAAGAAGAAAAAGAAACGCGGTAGCAAAGATGCGGTTACCACTGCGTTTATCCCTGGGATGCGTTTGCCGGCCACTGTTAGCGCAGATGGTTCCAGTGTGAGTGCGGTGATCCCAGCAAATATCGACGGCTACTGCTTCATGCTGGTCGATGAGAATGGGTTCATGCAATATAGCAACGTCGCGGCCGCTAAATAGTTACAATTCAACCGTTACATTCATGGAAAATACAAATCTCTTATTTAGTTTTAAGGTAGGCGCACTGGCTGCCTTGCTTCCTCTGTCATTGTTTGCGGGAACTGCCTGTGCTGACGATGGCCGTCCTGAAAAGCCGAATATATTATTACTCTTAACGGATGATCTAGGCTGGCAGGATGTGAAGTGCTACGATATCGACGAACCGTCACCGATGGAGACTCCTAACATCGATGCGCTGGCGAAGAAGGGTGTACTGTTTTGGCAGGGCTATTCGCCCGCACCAACTTGCGCACCGAGTCGTGGTGCAATCATGAGCGGGGCGCATCCAGCCCGTTCACAGTATACGCATGTGGTTGGTGGCACGCCTCCTGGAGCTATTCATAAAACAGGGCATCGTATGATGCCGCCTTGGTATAGCGGGCGCTATCCAGCTGGATCGGTCTCACTCCCTGAGGCACTCAAAAGCAACGGCTATACGACGGGACATAGCGGTAAGTGGCATTTGGCCAAGAAACATAGCTCCTTTCCTCAGCCAGAGGATATGGGGTTCGATTGGTCGCGCAGTACCCATGGCACAACTGCTAGAATGAAGCCGCACCGTTTGACTGGTTTCGCAACTAACAAGCCTAATGATCCATATCGTCTCGATGAAAACGGATTCGCCACGCATCAGCTCAGTATTGATGCGCTCACCTTTGTCGAAGAACACAAAGATAAGCCGTTCTTCCTCTTTTATGCCACGAAGCTTGTGCACGCCCCGATTCATACGCGCAGCGAGCGGCTACTGAAAAAATATGTCGACAAGCTGGGTGTGGAACTTCCCGACAACCCGAATGAGTGGAAAGGCGAGGGCCAGACCAATCCCTTCTACTGTGCCATGGTGGAAGAGCT
This sequence comes from Puniceicoccaceae bacterium K14, assembly GCA_022538095.1. Taxonomy (GTDB): domain Bacteria; phylum Verrucomicrobiota; class Verrucomicrobiia; order Opitutales; family Opitutaceae; genus JAKYXN01. The sequence goes on from JAKYXN010000077.1 coordinate 3,584, forward strand.
CGACTACTACGTGGGGCAGATGTTCGATTATTTGGAAACCACTGAAGACCCTCGCTGGCCTGGGCACATGTTGAGTGAAAATACCTATATCATTTTCACCTCCGACAATGGCGGTATGGAAAGGATGCCTGGCGATAATATCACAGACAACTACCCACTGGATCGCGGTAAGATCTCTGCGATGGAGGGAGGGACCCGTGTTCCACTCATCATCACCGGCCCCGGTATCGATGCAGGTGTGGAGTCGGATGTGATGATCAACGGTCTCGATTTCTATCCGACCATTCTTGCGCTGACGGGCACCCAGACGCCCAAAGGGAAAAAGTTCGACGGTTGCGACATTTCCGAGTTCCTAAAAAAAGACCCAACAGATCCTAAGTTGGTGAAAGGGGACGACGGTTCCGTGCGCGACACTATGTTATGGCATTTTCCAAATTCTCAAGCGTTGGAGAGCACGATTCGGATTGGCGACTACAAGCTGGTGCGTAACTACGATCACGTGGACAATGCACGTGAAACCGAGTTGGAGCTCTACCAACTGTATGAAACCAAAAATGGAGAACAGGTGCGCGTAGACATCGAGGAGTCTAAAAACCTAGCGGACTCAATGCCGGAAAAAGCGAAAGCCATGAATGCGGATTTGTGCGAGCGACTGACCGAGATGAAGGCCAGCTATCCATACTACAATCCCCACTACAAATCTACACTTACGAACAAAGAAAAAGTCCCATCGGTGCTTTCTTTTGAGAAAAACGGCGATGTTGTTGAATTTATCTACCAAGAGAACGGAGCGAAGTTGGTTCGATCTCAGTTGATCTATACATTGAACGGTGGAGAAAAAGTATTCGATGAGGAGTGGTTTCGTCAGTCGGCAACTCTATTGCCCGGTAACAAAATTTTGGCCACGTTGCCAGAAGGGACCACCCATTATGTGATCAACCTCATCGATGAAAACAACTTCCTCGTCAGCTATCCTGATGTGGACAAGGCGACTCGTACTAAAAATGCTTCGCCGACGGCGTTGTCCGTTCAGCGCTAAATGAAATGCCTGGATATGGATCAAATACGGCGAAATAAGCCTCCAGAATTTTTGAAATAATATGAAAATAAAAATCAGTTTGTCAGTTTCTATCATTACCCTAGCCGCGCTGGCTTTTGGGGTGAGTAGCGCGATCGCAAAGAGTCGCCCAAATATCATCTTTTTACTCTCTGACGACCAGAGCACGTATTCAGTTGGCTGTTACGGTAACGATGATGTTCAGACGCCGCAAATGGACAAGCTTGGGGCGGACGGATTGATCTTTGATCGTCACTATGATACGACCGCCATCTGCATGGCGAGTCGTGCCAATATTTTTACGGGGATGTATGAATACAAAACCGGGACCAACTTTTTTCATGGAGATATGCGTCCTGAAGTCTGGGCGAAGTCGTATCCCATATTGTTGCGCGAGGCGGGCTATTACTCCGCTTTTGCTGGCAAGTTTGGCATGTTGGTCGAAGGCAAAGGTTTATGTGAAGATGATTTTGATCTGTGGGGTGGTGGCCCCAAGCAAACTGATTACAAGACCATTAGAAATAAATCGATGGTGAAGTATGCCGAAGAGTTTCCGCATTCGACTTTGTCGTATGGGGCCTTTGGGCGTGATGCGATTCGCGAAGCGGTTAAACAGGGCAAGCCTTTGTGTTTATCGCTTAGTTTTAAGGCGCCGCACCGGCCTACGCAAGCGGACCCTCGCTTTGATCATATCTATGCGGGGAAGGTATTTACTAAGCCGGCGAACTATGGTCGAGCGAGTGCTGAGGGGCGCGCCCCCCAAAGTAAGCAAGGGCGTCAATACCAGCGTTTTACGGACTGGGGATATGACAACAATTACGATGAAGTCATGCAAACGTATCATCAGCAAATTTATGCAATTGATGTGGCGCTGGGAATGATTCGAGAGGAATTAGAGGCACAGGGAATCGCTGATAATACTGTCATCATTTATACGAGTGATAACGGCTTCATCTGTGGTTCGCATGGCTACGGTTCAAAAGTGTTGCCGATGGAGGAAGCCTCTCGTGTGCCATTGATGATTTATGATCCGCGTCTTAAAATCTCAGGGAAGGGCCTTCGCACACGAGTCCTCACTGGGAATATCGATTTTGCGCCTACGATCCTAGAGCTGGCGGGTTTGCCAATTCCTGAAAATATGGATGGCAACAGCCTGATTCCCACACTGAACGACCCCACGAAAGGCGGCCATGAGCAGTTGAGCTTGATGAATACCTTTGGCCCTGATGCAACCAGAGCGATGAGCACCGTGGATGGTCGCTACAAATATACCTTCTGGTGGTATGGTGATGAGAGCATGGGGCCGGCGGAAGAGTTGTATGATTTAGAGAAAGATCCCCTGGAAATGGTGAACCTTGCGAACAATCCTGAGCATGCACCTGTGCTGGAAATGATGCGCAAAAAGTATGATCAAGGGCACAACCATTTGAAAACGGAAGCGGTGGATTATAACGGATATCAAAGATACGTGAGTATTTTCGATCGCGAACTACCTCTGGACCAAAAGGAGATTATACCAACCAAGCCAACCAAGAAGAAGGCAAAGAAAACTAAGAAAAAATAAGATCAACACGATGGGGAAATTCATCTGATGCATGGTATGATGCTGGCATCTTGGATTTTGCAGGAAGTCGGCACCTCGATTTTTAGCTGTATATTGGATGATTTCGATTCGCGGAGTTCTTTAACATTAAAACAATCTTATTGGTCCCTATTTCTGAATAATGGAAGTGAAACCGATTCGAAAAATTATGAACAAAACGCTGATCGCCTTATTGGTTAGCCTTCTGGGCACCTCCTTGTTGCCTGCCGTTGAGATCGTGGTGTCTCCGACTGGTTCGATTACCAGTTTAGAGTCCGCGCGCGACGCAGTGCGTGAGTTGCGCGCCAAAGGCGAACGTGGCGACATTGATGTCGTGATCGACGCGGGCACTTACGTGCTCGATGAAACGCTGATTTTCGGTTTGGAGGATTCGGCTCCAGCAGGTGCGGTCACGCGTTATCGTGCGGCAGTGGGCGTACGTCCAATCATCAGTGGTGGTCGTGTGATTGATAACTGGAAGCAGTCCGAACTCGCTGGCGGCAAGATCTGGGTGGCTGACGTGCCATGGGCAACGGGCGATGCTTACTTTCATGCGTTGTTTGATGGCAGTGAACTGCTGCCGCGGGCAAAGTCGGCAGCTATTCAAATTTCAACGCCTAAGGGGAAAAAGAATATTTACGCGAGTGTGCCTGAGCAACGCGTTGAGTTTACGTTCGAAAAAGGTGCGCTCAAGCAATGGGATAATTTGCAAGACATTGAATTATTTGGCAGCCCAAGTAAAAATTGGATGGTCAATTATTTGCCTATTGAGTCGCTTGATTTAAAGGCGCTCAAAGGACGATTGGCGATTCCAGCAACGTATCGAATGATCGGTGAGTTCGTGATTGAGAACAGTATCGAGTATCTTGATACACCCGGCGAATGGGTGCTCAATTCCTCGCAAGGAAAACTCTACTATTGGCCGAAGTCAGGCAAGCCGAGTGCACAGATCATTGCACCTGTGCTCAATGAGTTGGTTCGAATCGAAGGGATTACGGATGTATCACTCGCTGGAGCGAAGGATCAACCCGTTGAAGGCATTGCTTTCGAGGGCTTGCAGTTCTCGCATGCGGATCGTCAGAAGTGGTTGGCGGACGATAAGGGGATTCAGCACGATTGGAATATGTGGGACAAGGCCAACGGCTTGATCCGCTTCCGTGGTGCCCGCAATTGCGTGGTCACTGATTGTGTCTTTATTGATAGCGGCAGCGATGGGGTGCGAATGGACTTGTTTTCTCAGGGCATCACCGTGCAGAAGTCTCATTTTAGCAACCTTGGTGGCACTGGTGTTCTACTCAGTGGCTATGGCCCAGGGCTTAAGGATGTGAATAAGGGCAACATTGTTCGTAGTAACGAGGTCACTAAGGTGGGCACCTTGTTTCTACACTCACCGGGAATCTTTATCTGGCAAAGCGGGCACAACGAAATCTCGCATAATCATGTCTATGATCTCGCTTACACTGGTATCTTAGTGACCGGTGTGCGTCGCCGATTCTTTGACCCTATTTTTCAGGAAATGGGCAAGACGAACCCTTACCGCCAGTGGATCTTTGCTAAGGACACACGCGAGCATTCCAGCACGATTCGCTGGGATGAAATTAAGTTAGACGGCGATATTAAAGACTGGGCGACTTACGAGCCGTATATGCATGCGCGGCACAATGTGCTGGAGTTCAATGAGGTGCACGACTGCTTAAAAGTGTTGCACGATGGCAACTGCATCTACCTATCCGGCAATGGTGACGGCAATATCGTTCGCCATAACGTCACTTACAATCATGCCAAGTCTGGGATGATCCGCACGGACGATGATAGCCACAACGTATTGGTTCAAGGGAACCTCTTGTTCGGAACAATTAGTGATCTAGGTATTAAAATTAAAGGCCTCAACACGGCGACCGGGAACGTCTTTATCAATTGTCTGCTGACCACGGGTGGCGCGGGTAACACGATCGATCCTGATTCTGAGCTGTCACGTAATGTCTTTTATCACACGAGGACGAATCCTCGCAGTGGCTTCCATTACCGTCTGCCGAAAGTTAAGGGCGGGCTAGATTACAATCTATATTATCACGAGAAACCGGGTAAAGCGAAGGCGCTGTTTACTGCGCAGAAGAAAGCGAGCAAAACGAAACTGGTGGATCGTAACAGCGTGGTCGCTGACCCGATGTTTATTGACTACCTACATGGTGACTTCGGATTCAAGGCCGGATCGCCCGCGTTGGAGCTTGAGATTGAACCATTGACGCTCGAAATTGTCAGGAAAATGGGAACCTTGGAAGATCCGTTTATTCAGCGCTTTGCCTCAGGTATGCCCATCTCTCTCCAAAATGAGGTAAAGAAATAGCAAGTTATGACTTATATGAAAAAAATCTTTAGACCTTTATTCGTCAGTTTGTTTCTAGCTGGTGCTTCAGCCTTTGCAGCGAGCTCTGATCAGCCGAACGTTATCTTTATTCTCTCGGACGATCAACGTTTTGACTCGATGGGACTGACGGGGAACATGATCACGGAAACGCCACATCTGGATCGTTTGGCTCAAGACGGCGTCTTCTTTTCGAAGGCCTATGTCACGAGTCCGATCTGCGGTCCCAGTCGTGCCAATATCTTTACCTCGCAGTGGGAGCGTAAAAACCGTATCGGTTTTACCAACGTATCGAAGAACTTTGTGTCGCAGGAGGCTTTTGATAATAGCTTCCTGATGCAAATGAAACAGGCGGGTTATTCGACCGCTTTCATTGGTAAACACCATACGACGATTGCCGACCGTCGCAATACGCCTCTCAATCAGGAGATTGATTTTTGTTATTACGGTAAGGGACACCTCGGTTTCTATCCGGCAAAAAAGCATAAGCAATTTCGGAACCTCAAGGCACAGTCGCAAACCGAGGGTTTGTTCGAGGCTTTTCAGGCTTATTTAGTGGCAGGAAATGATTACGACTACTTTTATGAGAATGCGGATGTGTCGATCAAAGATCAGTTGCAGCCACGTGATCCTAAAAAGCCGTTCTGTGCATGGATTAACTTAAACCTACCGCATCAATCGAGTTTGGGAGGCATGGGGACGAGGCCTGAAGATCCAGAGTTTTACTCAACGCTGTATGAGGATCGCAAGGACGAATTTGTAATTCCTGAAGGCTATCCGAATAATCTCACATTGCCGAGTAATGTGATCACCAGTGAAGAACAACCAAAGTATTATCGATTCACTGAGGCATCACTCAAACGTGCTAATCTCGCGACCGCGCGTGCTGTGTACGGTATTGATCAGTTTGTCGGAAATCTGCGCAGTATGCTGCAAGAACTCAATCTCGCTGAGAATACGATTATCGTATTTTTCAGTGATAATGGTTTGCTCTACGGGGAGCATGGCTTGGGTGGGAAGACGATGCTTTACGAAGAATCGGTGCGTTCGCCTTTGATTGTCTATTCACCGTTTCTAGAGGAATCGAAGCGCGGTCTGCGTTGTACTGACCTGGTGGTCGGGCAGGATATTCCCGCCACATTGCTCGATATAGTTGGTATAGATATTCCGATTACATACCAGGGGGTAAGCCTGGTTCCACTTATCGAAGGGCGAGAGGTCGATTGGCGTCAGGATGTGTTTCTCGAGAATTTGTTCACTGACCAAGGCTATGCTCGTCAGGAATCGGTTCGCAATGAGCGCTATAAGTACATCCGGTACTACAGCAAGGAGGCTGACCGTAATCAGTATCTGCCCGATGGTATCGCAGGCGAAACGCCAATTTACGAAGAGCTCTTTGACCTAGAGGCGGACCCAAAGGAACTACGGAACTTAGCGAGTAATCCTGAGTTTGTCTCCATTTTACAAGCACATCGTTTACGCTGTGACGAATTGGTGACCGAACTGAAGCGATAGTCGTCGTTTTAAATATTTGTTTTTTTGAAATGAAGAATTGGATCAAGAAAAGTGGGCTCATTTTGATGTACTTGGTGGTTTCCTCAAGTGCCTCTCAACTCGTCGCTGAAGTGCAGTCCGAGGTAGATTGGCCAGAGTTTATAGCTCGCCATGACCTTGTCTGGGAGCGTGCGCCTATGGCTTGGCACGACGGTCCATTTATGGGAAATGGAATGTTGGGGTCGATGTTGCACCAGATGGATGACCAGACGCTTCGCATCAGCTTAGGACGTGCGGATGTCGAAGATCATAAAAAAAAGGGACCTCCGTTTATCTCACAGTCTCGTTTGCCGAATGGCTATTTCACGCTTAAGACCGCGGGGGAGATTACTGGCTTTACGGGACGCTTGGATCTCTACAATGCTGAGACCCGTGCACGTGTGATGACGAGCAAGGGACATGTCGACATACGGGCGATTGTCCATAGCGATGATATGGTGATCGTCTATGAGCTGTTGCCTTCCTCGGAGGAAGTGGTCGAGTTGAACTTTGTGCCGTTGAAAGCGATTGCGCCGGCGCGTTTGCAGGCTGAAAAGAGTGTCGCGGAGCAAGGCAAAAAAGCGCATTCCAGCCGCAAAAAATGGGCCGAAGCTCCATATGAGTACAATCCCGATCCAGTGCTCGCAAAGGTCGATGGCTACCAAACGTCTCGCCAGTTGTTGGTCGCTGGTGGTGAAACGGGCACTGCATGGACCGTGAAGCATGGTGAGGCGGGACGCCAGGAACTACGTATCTCAATAGAGCATAGTTACCCAGCGCAGACGGCGACTCAGGATGCCATGGCACACCTGAAGGCGGTTGAAGACGAGTCTTTTGATAGGATGATCGAGCGCCATCGTGTGTGGTGGCATCAGTATTACCCAAAGAGCTTCATCAGTTTAGATGATACGCGGATGGAGAGTTTTTATTGGATACAAGTTTATAAGTTTGCTGCGGGTGCGCGTCAGGGGCGTGCTTATATGGATACTATGGGACCGTGGATGATTGAAAATACCGCCTGGGCGAACGGATGGTTTAATCTGAACACGCAGCTTTCCTACTGGTTTCTCTCCACGGCAAACCGTTTTGAGGTTGCCGAGAGTTTATTCACCAAGATGGATGAATGCTTGCCAACCTTTGTTGCTAATATGCCAGCGGAATACGGCGACGATTGCGCAGGCATGTCCACGATTGCTCCACAGACGTTTATCAGCCCGTTTCCTACGGGTAAACTAGCTTTCACGGGAGAGCTCCTATGGACCTGCCATGACTATTGGCTGATGCTAGAGCGCACGATGGATGCGGAACGCACGACTGAGAAATTTTTCCCGTTGTTGAGGAAGTCGGTCAACACTTACTTGCATTTTGCCGTCGAAGGCGATGATGGGAAAATTCACCTCCCGCACACGCGCTCACCTGAGTATGGAGCAGGGAAGGATTGTAACTTTAACCTTTCGTTGTTCCGCTGGGGCTGTGCGACGTTGATTGAAATTTCGGAGCGACATGAGATCAATGATCCACTCCTGTCGAAGTGGAAAGATGTCGTCGCACGGCTCGTCGATTATCCCACCAATGAAAATGGGTATATGGTGGCCAAGGACTTTCCGTTTGAGCAATCGCATCGCCATTACTCGCACTTGATGATGATTTATCCGCTGTGCGATATCAACATCGACCAGCCTGAGAATCGTGCGTTGATAGCGAAGTCTGTGGATCATTGGATTAACTATCCCGGTCGAGGCAACGCGGGGTATTCGTGGAGCGGAGCTGCGGCCATGTATGCCTTGCAGGAAGACGGTGAGATGGCAGGTAAGTATCTCGATGTTTTTATGCGGATGCAGGATCTGTATCCGAATAATCCAGCCAAGATCCATCCCACTACGATGTATACCGAGACTGGGCGTATTCAACCGGTTACAGAGACGCCGCTGTCTCTGTGCGACTCTATGCAACTCATGCTGCTGCAGAGTTGGGGGGATACGATTCGAGTCTTCCCTGCGGTTCCAGATTGCTGGGAGAACATTTCCTTCGATGGCTTACTTGCCAAAGGCGGCTTTGAGATCAGTGCGACGCGTGCAGCGGGACTCACTCGATTTGTTTCAGTGAAGAGCAATGCCGGCGAGCCTTGTGTTTTGAAACTAGATTTTCAGCCCGAACGTGTGGAAGGCATTGAAATGTCCGCAGTCGAGTATCTACCAGATGGCCGTTTTAAAGTTGAGCTGAAGCTCGGTGAGCAGGCAATTTTTTATGCGGACGCGGTGGATGTGGCCCGAATTGCGCCTGTCAGCGCGGAGCCCGAAAACTACAACAGCTTTGGAGTGAAATAGCACCGCGAGCCAATTGAAAATGTTTTGAGATACCGAGCAGCCTATAACTTCGTACTAGTGTCTAAATATGACTAAAAATCCCTTACTTAAAACGTCAGTCGCATTGCTCTGTTCGCTTGTCTTAGCGACGGTTGCTGTCGCAGCTGAGCGACCCAATATTGTTTTTATCCTCTGTGATGACCTCGGTTACGGAGACATTCAGGCGCTGAATCCTGAGCACGGAAAAATCAAGACACCATCGGTGGATACGATCGCTTCGGAAGGGATGATCTTTACAGATGCGCATTCCGGTTCTTCGGTTTGCACGCCTACACGCTATGGTCTGATGACTGGACGCTATAGCTGGAGGACGACTTTACAACGCGGCGTCGTGCAGGGATTCAAGCCGAATCTCATTGCAGAAGACCGTCCAACCGTGGCGAGTTTTCTGAAAGGGCAGGGCTACCGCACGGGCATCGTTGGTAAGTGGCATCTCAATTTTCAATATGTAGATGTCACGACTGGAGAAGTTGTTAAACGCAAGGGTAAGAAAACGCTAGCCCCAGTTGGAAGTAAGATTCCAGATGGACCCGTTCATCGTGGTTTTGATTATTATCATGGATTTCACCATGCGGGTGATATGAAGGGTGTGATCGAAAACGATACAGTAATCTTGCATGAAGATGAGATCAATATGTTGCCGCGGATTACACGTAAAGCGGTCGAGTATATCGAAGCTCGCGCGACCGAAAAGGAGACTCCGTTTTTTCTCTATGTGCCTTACGGTTCGCCGCATACGCCGATTGTGCCTTCGCCTGAATGGATCGGGCGCAGCGGTCTCGGCATCTACGGCGATTTCGTAATGCAGACCGATGATGGTGTTGGGCAGATTATGGCGGCATTGGAGAAAAACGGTTTGGTTGAGAATACACTGGTTATTTTTAGCAGCGACAATGGCTGTTCCAAAGCAGCGAAGATTCCAGATCTGGCGGAACAAGGACACATTGTCAGTGCAGGCTTTCGTGGTTCGAAAGCGGACTTGTGGGATGGCGGACACCGTGTGCCTTTTGTGGTGCGGTGGCCGGGGCATGTGGCAGCAGGCTCGACCAGTGATCAAATGATTTGTCTGACTGATCTTTTTGCGACGATCTCCGATATTACTGGTCTCGCATCACCAGCAGGGAGTGCGGAAGACAGTGTCAGTTTCCTGCCAGCTTTGTCTGGAGCGGAAATCGTTTCGACCCGTGCGGGTGTCATTCATCATTCGATCTCTGGCCACTTTGGTTACCGCCAAGGGAAATGGAAACTTCTTTTGGCCAAAGGCTCTGCTGGGTGGACGGGTCCAAAAGAAAACCAAATGGCTAAAGATATGCCAGAAGCACAGCTCTACGATATGGAGCAGGATCCAGGTGAAACGACGAACCTCTACGAGGCGAAGCCAGAAATCGTTGCGCGCCTTTTAGCGCAGCTCGAAGCCGATGTTTTCAATGGTCGCAGCACCGAAGGATCCCAAACTAAAAACGATGTCGATGCCATCAAACTTTGGAAAAATCGCCGGTAGCTGGCTTGGATTTTTTATACTGAATTAAATGAACAAGTCATCTTTTGAGCAAATAAACTGAAGCAATCAAATTGAATATTAATAACGTGATACAGCTATTCATGGCCATTTGCGCCATGAGTTTAGCGACTCCGAGCTTACAGGCACTCGACATTTACGTGTCGCCTGAGGGTGTTGACACAAATGCCGGAACCAACGCGGCTCCTGTGGCCACTATTGCAGCAGCGCGTGATTTGCTGCGTGATAGCGGAGCACTGGGTAAGGAGGCATGCGAGGTGATCGTTGAGGCGGGTGTGTATCGCTTGAGCGAAGCGATCACTTTTACGCCTGCGGATAGTGGTAGTGAGAGGCATCCTGTGTTATATCGCGCTGCGGACGGAGTCGAAGTCGTTTTTACGGGGGCGCAAGAAATCGCCGGTGAATGGGAGCATTGGCAGGACGGAATCTACCGCACTCCTGTTGGCGAGATGAATGCAATCGATCAGCTAATCGTGAATGGCAGTCGTCAGGTCCTAGCGCGGTATCCGGATCTTGGGGCAGGCTATGTGCTTGCAGCGAATCAAAAGCACGAGGGTGGCGTCGCGGGTAACGCCCCCTATGATGGTTGCACGCCGGATGCGTGGGATGCCAGTAAAGCTAAAGAGTGGGTAGATCCTACAGGAGCCTTCATGCATGGTATGCACGGAGGGCTCTGGGGAAGTCAACATTACCGCGTATTGGGGAAAGATGGAAAGGGTGATTTGGTTTATGAAGGTGGCTGGCAGAACAATCGTAATCGATTTGCGCATACTTCCTATCGGATGATAGAGAATATTTTCGAAGAGCTCGATGCTCCGGGCGAATGGTATCACGATTCAAAGGCTGGCTGGCTGTATTATCAACCGGCTGCGGGTGTCGACATGGCCTCGGCTCGGGTTGAAGCGGTTTCACAGTTGAGGCATCTGGTCGAATTCTATGGAACGTATAAGCAACCGATTGCGGCCATGGATATACACGATAGCGGGAATGGTTTGAAGGTGACGCATGTCAAAAATTACGAAACCACTGAAGCAGTTAAGTATATCCGTATAGAGGGTATCCGGTTTAACGGTACGGATAGGACGTTTATGGAAACTGTTGAGCCGTTGCTTCGTAGTGATTGGACTATCTATCGGGGTGCCGCTGTTCACCTGCGCGGTACTGAAAATATTGTGATAGAGGGCTGCTCTTTTGAAGAGCTTGGAGGTAATGCGGTTCTAGTCGATAGCTACAATCGTGGAACCGTTATTCGTGGTAACCTCTTTCGCGAAAATGGCGCTTCTGATGTAGTCTTTGTCGGATCGTTTGCAGCTGTTCGCGACCCCGCCTTTAGTTACGGTGCCTCGGCTCGGCCGTTAGATGAGATTGATACGGAGGTGGGGCCGCAGAGTGAGGACTATCCAGCAGATGGATTGGTTGAGGATAATTTGATGGTCCTCTGTGGCCGTTTTGAGAAGCAGGTTGCTGGAGTGAATATCTCGATGTCGTCGAGAATTACAGTGCGGCATAATACAATTAGTCATACCCCGAGAGCGGCTATCAATATTTGCGATGGAACATGGGGTGGCCATTTGATAGAATGGAATGATTGTTTCGAAACGGTATTGGAGACACACGATCATGGTGCTTTTAATGGTTGGGGGCGCGACCGCATTTGGCATAATGCGTCGCCATCTGGACCTAGTCAATTGGACGAAAGTGGCAAGCCACTCATTCGTTACTACGTTGAGAAATATCCCGACTCACCGTTCTGGGATGCGTATCAGACCAGTATCCTGCGCAATAATCGTATGCACTGTGACCACGGCTGGGACATTGATCTCGACGATGGCTGCGCGAACTATGAACTGTATAATAATCTTTGTCTTTCCGGAGGACTAAAGACGCGTGAAGGCTATAAGCGTACGGTTACGAACAATGTGCTCTTAGGAAAAGGTTATACCTGTAATGTACCGTATCCGAAACCCACCTATGATGTTTTTGAGCGAAACATAATCTGGGGTTCTCCGGTTTACAATTCCTCCAATCCGGGGCTCTGGGGCGGTTCTCGAAATCGTAATTTTGTGCATAACCCGACTGCTATAGAGACAGTTTCCGCAGTGGCCTTGCAAAAGCAGACGTTTGACGATGCAGACAGTCTCTACGGCGATGCAAAATTTGTAGCGCCGGAGGCTGGAAACTTCCGGGTGGAAGACGAATCTTCTGCGTTTCAGGTGGGATTTAAAAACTTCCCGATGAGCGGCTTTGGAGTTATCTCTCCTGAATTAAAGAAGCAGGCGGGAACACCTCCGATCCGATTGCCGGAGCAGGCAGCCTCAAATATCTATAAAAAGGTGCCTACGAAAAAAGTTCTCGGCGCCATGGTTAAGTCATTGGATACGGAAGCGGAACTAACGGCGACGGGCATGCTCGAAAAAAGAGGTGTCTTCCTCGTTGAGGTGCCTGCTAATAGCGAATTAGCAAAATACGGATTCAAAGGCGGTGATGTGGTACTCTTTATAGATGGAGTATCTACACCTGGAATACGTGAATTTGAGAAGGTAGTAAGTTCTATGAAACCTGGAACGCATAATGTGAAGGTGTGGCGTGCTCAAGAGTTTCATTCATTTATATTGGAGAAAATGAGGTCTGAAAAATGAATAGAGTGACGGATGAACATCATACTGAAATATTCACTCTCAATAACTGACGAAATTACAGAAAATTCTACGCCGTGGTAAGGAGCCTTGATGTACAATGTTAACTAAAAAGGAAGAGATAAAATGAGCGAAATAAGCAGACGTATTTATAGGCACAAACGGCTGGCTGGCATTATGAGAATTGCCGCAGCTGTGTTTAGCTGTATGACAGTTTCCGTATTCGCTCTGGAGAGGGAGTCCGCGTCTAGGAATACCTTTATGGTGTTCGGTAATACTTACATCCAGACTCCCGAGGCAAAGAAAAGTATTCTGGCGTCGATAAACAAGGCCGTGGATGTCGCCGATATTGATTTTGTTATCATGGTGGGTGAGTTGACTATAAGTGCTACTATCGGTCAGTTTGAGACGGTAAAATATGTGATGGGAAATTCACCCGTTCCCGTTTATGTGACTGCTAGTAACCATGATCTGGTATATACGAATGGTGATTGGAAAACAGGTACAAGTGATGACTATGCTCGATTCAGTGAAATGCTCGATAGTAAAACTGAGTATACTATTTCCAAAGGGCGTAGCTCTTTTATTATGCAATCCCATATCGATAGTGTTGGAAGCGATTTTACCAACAACGAACTGGCGAAACTTGAAAACGATACTTCCTATGATTTCGTTTATCATATTATAGAAGTGCCCTTGAAGGAGACAATCAACCTCGACAGCAAACCAATTATTGGCATCAGCGGCGGAAGCCCTAAAGGAGTTCATTTAAATGCACTCGATGGTCGTCATGTTAGAGTTTGGCCTACTGAAAATAAGATCAACGATAATGAAGATGACTATCTGATATTTAAAGAGAATGAAGGTTATGTCGTAGTGGATTCATATGTTGATCGCAGTTTAAATGAGAGTTTCAAAATAATTATAGATCGCTCTGCGGGGACTTGTTTAGTTGAGGATCTATAACCCACTCTCGTCTCTTCGGTTGCACCGCTATATCGAGGATCGTTTGTTTGAGTTCTCAACAGAATTTCTATTCGACAGATTGATGGTACAATGACCAGGACGAAACGATTGTGTTATCTAACGGGAGTTAAGCGTTTCTTGCAGTCTACACACGATTGGTGAGAGATCGTCTACTTTTCCATGGGGCTGATTGGACGACCCTGTCCTTCGATGACGTGAATGTTCGAAATGAGATTACCCCGCAAATAGGGGATGTTCACGGGGTGGCACCACTGGTATTATAGTCGCTTCTTATCCTTTTGAACCTCCTCGATTCCCCCCCCTATTGTGACCTTACTGAAAAAGATAAGGTGAAAAGTGCTTGAGAGTGATTCATGAACCGGTCCTTAGATTTTTACGAAAATTGCAGTGTGAAGAATAAAATTACAAAATTGGTTTGTTTAGCCTTGCTTGGCTTGAGTCTAAGCTCGGGTGAGGCTGATCAACGATCTGTTGAACTCAACGTTGATTTTGAAGAATTCATTTCCAGGCATGATATGGTGTGGGATCGGACGCCCGATAGTTGGACAACTGCTCCATTTACAGGAAATGGGAATGTGGGCTTTCTTTTCTATCAAATCGAAGGTGGGCCCAAAAATGCGATTTCATTGCATGTGGGGCGTCATGATTATTACGATCATCGCTTGCCTCATGAAGGTCAGCAGATGGTTTGGATTTACCGTACGCGACTTCCTCTGGGACATTTTAACCTGGAATCGAAAGGCGAAATTACCGGAGCCGATCTACGCTTAGGTTTATGGGATGCGGAACTATCCGGAACGATCACAACATCGCTTGGTTCTTACCAGGTGCATGCTTTAACCCACACCAATTCCGATGTCATCTATTTGGAAACTGATGCAGAAGACGGTGAATCCATAAAAATCACCTGGCACCCGGAGGTGCCCTATTCACCTGTTCGAAGATCGCTTGATAAGGGAGGTGGGCCCAAAGCGCCCAATTGGACGGCGATGCGAAATGCTCCGTATCCATTGCCTGCAGAATACACTCTAAGCGCAAACGATAATATGAACTTTTGTTATCAACCGCTCTACAACAATCGTGGTGAAACCACAACGGGGTGGGAAATCAATGGTGATCCAGACGGGAAGCAACTATTGACTGCCAGTATTCATCATAGTTTTCCGGAACACAATAGTTTGGAGACGGTTACTAAAAACCTGTTAGATGCCCGCAAAATGTTGACTGATAAAAGTTTTCTGTCGAGTCATCGCGAATGGTGGAACGCTTGTTATTTAAATAGTTTTCTCTCGGTTAACGATGGTGAAAAGGAAGCGTTTTATTGGATACAAATGTACAAGTTCGCTTCAGCAACTAGGGGTAATGGGCCGATTCTCGATCTAATGGGACCATGGTATAATCATACTTTTTGGCCAATGGTTTGGGGTGATTTGAATGTGCAGTTGATTTACTGGACTCATCTAACAGCGAACCGATTGGAAGCAGGTGAGTCGCTCGTGAATAATGTCGATAAATACCGTGATAATTTAATTCGTAATGCACCTGATCGGTGGGAGGATTCTGCAACGCTGGGAGCTTTGTTTCCCCAAGATATGGATTCGAAGAGAGAGTTGCCAGATATGTTGGTTTGGGTCCTACACGACTATTGGCTGCATTGTGAATTTGCAGGTGATCGGGAGCGAATGCGTGACGGGCTATTCCCAATTTTAAGAAAAGCAGTGAATTCATACTTAAATTATCTTAAAGAAAATCCCGTCGAGACGGATGATGGAAAAATCCATGTCAAAAAGAGCTGGTCGCCTGAATACAAGCCCGGACACGGTCAGGATATTAACTTTACCCTAGCATTGATTCGATGGAGCTGCCAAACGCTGGTCGATCTCAATGATGAATTCGAATTGAATGACCCCTTGAGTCTTGAGTGGGAAAACCTATTGGACAATCTGGTAGATTATCAGGTGGATGAAAACGGTTTGAGAATTGGCAAGGACATCGCTTTTACAAAGCCCCATCGCCACTATTCTCACCTGCTGGGTTTTTACCCCTTGGCCGTTATTACACCTGAGAAGCTGGAAGACCGGGGCTTGTTGCGGACCAGTCTGGACCACTGGCTGGATGTCACTACTACAGGTACGGATCGGACTGCTGGAGGGACTAAAGTTACGGGTTATACATGCACAGGAGCAGCATCGATGTATGCTTGGCTTGGAGACGGTGAGAAAGCATACGAATACTTGGATATGTTTATTAATAATCCAGGAGTTTCCCCAACTACGATGTATGCAGAGGTAGGTTACAATCCGGTGATCGAAAGCCCTTTCTCGTATGCCACTGCGATACACGAAATGTTATTGCAAAGTTGGGGCGGTACGATTCGAGCATTTCCTGGAATACCTGAAAAGTGGGATGATGTTGCGTTTAAGGATTTACGTACACAGGGAGCGTTTTTGGTTAGTGCTAAGAAGAAAGGCGGCATAACCAAATTTGTCTCTATTGAGAGTTTGAAAGGTAATCGCTGTGTTGTGCAGACCGATATATCGAATCCAAGAATCTATATCGGCGGGAAAGATATTAGGCCGTGTGGACAAAATGTGTAAGTTCTCAAGTAATTGATTTGCAATAGGATGCAAAAGTTATATCAAGTTTTCGATGATAAAGAACA
>JAKYXN010000078.1 GCA_022538095.1 Puniceicoccaceae bacterium K14
CTAGGGGGTTGCAATGAACTAGCATTTAATGCTACCAACTAGATAAACAACACAACAAAAGAGAATCTAGTGTCGGCTAAACCCAGTGCACATCAGTTTTGCACAACGAAAAAATAAGTAATTCTGCTTAACACTAATCTAATAACATCCTGCAAAGAATGATATCCAAACGTTTGGATATCATTCCATGTTCAAAATAAATCAAGATATCCTAACGCTCTTCCATCAAATATTGGAACGAGAATCGAAACCAATCAACCAAAGGCAGTACTATGAGATGTGGCTCAGATTCTACTTGTACTTCTGCAACCAGCATAATCGCGAAGGAACTCCCGAAAGCATCGATTTGTTCATCATCGATTTGCAACGAAGGGGAAAAGCTCTCTTCCAGCGACGCCAGGCTATGGAGGCGTCACAAATTTACGCCAAAATTAAATCCCAGATACCAGAAACTCCATGGGACGTCACGCTTGCACAATTGGGTAAAACCATCTCAACCCTTCAATACTCGCCAAAAACTCTCGCGAGCTATAGGCATTAGGTAAAAGCATTCAGGGACTTTCTATCCGACATGCACCCCGACGAGGTTCAAGCCTCTCACGCTGCAAAGTTCTTCACGCACTTAGCAGTAGAGCGCAAGGTCGCTGCTTCGACTCAAAATCAGGCCTTTAACGTCCTATTGTTTCTTTTCTCGAAAGTATGGAATCGGAAAATTGCAGGGCTTAAGTTTTGATAATCTTAAAGTTGCATGATCGCTAATTAGATTCATCCATATAAGTTGTTCATCGAATTTTCTAGCTTATCTTTGTACCAGACTTCCCTTGAGTTACCGCACACTTAATGTGCTTCGGAGCAAATGAACACGGATGAGTGGGATTCAGTGCAGCAACCAGCCATTGATCCTTTTTGTCACTTAAATTTCCAAGTAATTGATAATCAGCGAAACTTGACTCTATCCTTGCCCTTGCGGGAACCAGTAACCGAAATTCTCTTCAAGGATTGAAAACTGAAAAAGCCAAGCGAGCAAACTACCCGACCGACCCCACGATCGTAGGAGAACCCCTGGTACAGCATTAAAAGCGGCTTCCCGTTACGCTTTCTAGGGTCGCTCGAAGGTATCCCATGGCAAAGGCCATCCCGGCGTGCCAAGGGGCTCCACAGGACATCTCCGGCGTATGATCCGGGATTATGATCCCGTCATAACCATTCCGATACAAAATATTCAAGGCTTGTTTCATATCGATGTCTCCCTCATCAATAAAGACTTCCTGATAGTGCGGAACTTTACCCTTCACATTACGGGCATGCACATAAGCTACATCGCCTGATTTGGAGAATTTATCCAAATTTCCATACAGATCGCCCTCACGCATTTCTTGCACACTGCCCAAGCAATACTCCAAGGCGTTTGACGAACTCGGGACTAAGTTCAGTAAGCGCTCGTATTTGTCTGGCTCATTCACAAGCCGAGCCGCCCCTCTAAGACTGTCCACCGGCGGATCATCTGGATGGGCCGCTAGACGGACTCCGTTTTCTTCCGCCACCGGAACCAATATTTTAAGAAAATACTCCAATCGTTCCCAAATCTCTTGGCAACTGATAGTTGGCAGGTTCCCCGAATGCACATCTGGGTCATAAACCATGTTCCAAACCATCCCGTTTGGAATCGGTAGAGACACATCCACCGCCTCGGCATCGAATACCAAAGAGTTCGCACTGCCACGCCCTACCGCTTGCTTCGTCCAACCCCAAACGCCGGCAATACTGAAGTTGTAACCCATAATCGGGATACCCGCCTTTCCGATGTTTCTTATCATCACCTTCAAGTCCTCTAGTTGCTCTTTCTTACGAGGCCCATCCAGCAATACATCGTACCAATGAGAAGGATCGAAATTTTCTATCGCTTCCCAAACAAGGCCATGACTTTGGATCTCTTTTTTAATAGCCAATAGTTCCTCTAATTCCCAAAGTTTGCCCTGGTTTCGAGTCACACCCCACCCGAGTCGATCGTCTCCACGAGACAATGACGGGCTGCTACCCTTGAAATAATCCACCAAATGAACAACCACATGGGTTGCACCTGTTTGTTTCGCAAAACGAAAATTGTCTTGAGTCAGAGATTGGCGGTAGAGTCCGAAGCCTAATTTCATTGGATTGAACAAGTTGATAGTTCAAAACATCCACTCAATAGTCACCCTTCTCGATAGTCATTTCGTTTTTAGGTTTACAGAACAAATCCTTTAAGATCGAAGCCTTTACCCCTTTCGCAAATAGGTACGTTTCGAACTTCCATAGTAGAGTTTGAATTCATCCGGAAGCCAGGCGACAATGAAAAAGAATCAATTTATCAGCTCTTATATCATCACATATCATATTTACCAAACGGGCCATTGATCTATCTTTTATCCTGCCCCATGGAGCTAGAAGAGCTCCCTTTTTCGTATTCATCTCATGAATAGCATACTTTCTTCAACACAATTATTCGACCTTCAAGTAAATGGATTTGCAGGCGTCGATTTTCAATCCGACTCACTTAATCTGTCGGACATGGCACATGCTGCGAAATGTCTACTCAAGCATAATACCGCAGGCATTCTATTCACATTGATAACCGACACAGTGGAAAACCTTTGTCGTAAGTTGGAAAACATCGAGAAACTTCGCTCAAGGGACAAAGACATAGCATCTGTAATCAAGGGCTACCACTTAGAAGGACCGTGGATATCAAAAGAACCTGGATACTACGGAGCTCACCCTCTTGAATATGTGAGTACACCGACTTTGGCAGACTATCGCCGTCTCAGGGATGCAGCGTGCGGCAGACTCAAATTGATAACCCTCGCCCCTGAAGTCGACGGAGCTATTTCAATCATCGAAGCTTCAGTAAAAGATGGAATTCGTATCGGACTCGGGCATACAAATGCCTCGGAAGAAATCATAGACGCCGCCATCAATGCCAAGGCAACCCTTGCTACTCATGTAGGAAATGCGGTTCCTCTTCTCCTCCATCGCCACGACAATATCATTCAACGCCTACTTGAGCGAGACGAACTAATAGCCTGCATGATTCCCGATGGAATCCACTTGCCCCCCTTTGCTTTGAAAAACTTTTTCCGAGCTAAACCTCGAGGGAAAACATTCTTCACAACTGACTGCATGTCGGCAGCAGGCGCACCATCAGGGACTTACAAATTGGGACCGCACACAGTCGAAGTTGGGGCAGATGGAGTCGTACATATGCCAGGTGAAACGCGTTTCGCAGGATCCTCCCTCACGATGAACAAGGGACTTGAAAACATAGTCCAATGGCTCGACATCACTGAATCAGATGCCCTCGAAATGTGCTCAAACGCACCCGCCACTCACTTTGGAATCGAACTTTAAACCTACATCATGCAACTCAGCCGAACACCATTTCCTGTTTCAACAATCTCAGCAGGTCAACTAACAGCATCTGTTTTTTTCAATCGACAAGAATTGGGGAAAGCAGCCGCACTCCATATATTAAAGTATCTCAAAAATCTACAAAATGAGCAAAACGAAATTCGGATGGTCGTGGGCAGCGCGCCCTCACAAGACGAATTCTTCGAGAACCTCACATCTGTGCCTGAAAGCAAACAAATCGATTGGTCTAAAATTATCGTCTTTCATATGGATGAATATGTAGGCCTCTCCGCCAATCATCCTCAGAGTTTTCGCACCTATCAGTTCAAACATTTCGTAAATAAAGTTCAATTAAAAGACTTTCACCCAATCAAAGGAGAAGCCTCCGATCCAGAGAAAGAGTGTATCCGTATAAGCACACTCTTGTCCGAAGCCCCCATCGATTTGGTCTGCGCGGGCATTGGAGAAAATGGTCACCTCGCATTCAACGATCCACCCGTCGCCGATTTCGATGACCCCAAATGGGCAAAAATCGTTGAATTAGATAGGAAGTGCCGCCAACAACAGGTTAACGATGGCTGTTTCGCAACAATTGAAGAGGTTCCCAAGCAGGCCATTACTTTGACTCTTAAAGTTTTTTCCCAAGCCAACAAACTAATCTGCGTCGTCCCCGGTCGCACAAAAGCGGAAGCGGTTAAAGCTACATTATATGGCCCCATTTCAACTGCATGTCCCGCGACTCTCACGAGAGAGCATCCAAATGCACGGCTCTTCTTGGACCCTGACTCCGCAGCGTCACACTAAGGTCTGGCTAATATTTGGAAACCCAATACACAAAGAAAACGATGGATGCGACGCATCCAGCGCCTAAGAAAAATCCGACGACCGACCGCATCGATGGAATCGGGATTTCCAGATCCGAATTTGGAAAGAAGACGCGTCGTGGCAAAGGCTCGAGCCCATCTGGAATCAAACACGGTTCTCGCCCTTCCACTTCGGGTTTGAGAACTGGAGTTCTCTGTAGATTGTAAAAGCGTTCGAGTTTCACAGAATCAGTGCGTACCGTAAAAAGACTCGTTACGATCCCCACACCTAAACCGACAGAAAGATAAATGATCATTTGCCAAGGAAGGCTGATCGCCATCTCTCCATCCGTACGTACAACCAAATTTAATGTATCCGCTCCAGGTAGACGAGATAACCACCCAGCAACGACACCAAGCGATGTCGTCCACCAAGCGAAAAATGCACTCAGAGTCGATGCCCAGGCAGCGGCGGAAGTCGCTCGCCGCCAAAAAAGACCTAGCCAAAAAGCAATACCCATCATTGGTCCGATTTTCCACAAGATCTCCAGCCCTTGGATGACGTCGGAAAGCCAATACGCATAAAACACTCCTAAAGTAACAACGCCAACAGAACCGACCCGAGCCACCCAAAGATAATGTGTTTGGCTTCGTTCGCGAACCAGCGGCTTATAAATATTCTCCGTAAAAAGCGCAGATGCAGCTATCATGAACGAATCGCATGAACTCATAACCGATGCAAGTAATGTAGCGATAAAAAGTCCCAAGGCTCCTGGAAAAATCTTAGGCAAAAACTCGTTCGCCAACAATCCGTAAAGATTGTCCGGATCAATATCCTGACCCGCGAAAAAAGCCACTCCAGCCAAGCCCGTAAGACACCACGCCACCGTACAAATGCGCTTCGAAAAACTTCCGACCACAAATCCGAACTGACCTTCTCGTTCTGTTTTACCAGCGGCGCAATTCGCCAAAATATGGGGCTGAGTAACGATACCCACCAACGCGTTTATAGAAATAACGATGATATAAAAAATCCCTATCCCAGCAGGTGCTGCCAGGGAAAACATATGCTCGTTAGCGATCGTTTCCCGCATTCCATCAAATCCACCGACTGCTCTCAGTACAAAGGGCAACAGCAAAAAAGAAAACAAGATCGTAAGAATCCCCTGAACGAAATCGGTAACAATCGCCGCTGCCAAACCACCTGCCGTCCCATACGCGACGAAGAGTATCGTCATAAAAACTATAGCCGTGTTAGAAGACACTGCTCCGCCACTCGCCCCAGAAATCACCGCTCCAGATCCCTTCAACATCAAACCGATTGTCGTAATCATCATCGCAACGCTGATAACGCCATAAAGCGTCGCCACGCTTCGATTATACCGTAGCTCAAAGATATCTGCAGTCGTCATGGCACGAAAACGACGCAACATCGGAGCGATCAACCAATAGAATGGTGTACCAAATAAATAAAGCCACTGATACCAAATGCCCGAAATACCGCTCGTGTATGTTTTCGAAGCGACCGCGACGGCTTGATCCGAATGCGTCCCGCTGCCAAACGCATGCATCGTCAGCATCCACTTCCCGAAGCGTCTCGGCATTATAAAATCACCTACGCCCTTTATCTTTCTCATCGAATAGATACCCAAGAAGGTCACCCCAATGAGATAAACCAACAGAACAAAAACATCTATCGAGCCTATTCCAATCATAAGCTTAATGCGGTTGTTAGATCAGCGCTCGTATTCGAATGAATACTCGTGTGTCGATCGCCTCGCTGCACGAAGGCATATGCGTTTTCTCCCAGCAATGTGACGGTTTTCCCAGACACACGCACCATTCCCGGATTTGTCACGCCCAACACCGTCGTATCCGTATTATATTTACAATAATTCTGAATCTTCCACTGCCTACTTGCAAAGAGTGTTTTTTCCGTTTCAGGCTCCGGGTGGTGTGGGTTGTAACTCACATCCAATAATCCCAAGGATCGGCGTGTCGGAACGTCCACTAATGGAAAATCATTTGTTGTCCCAATCTCCACGCCCGCAATATTCGATCCAGCGCTTGATCCCGCATAAGGTATTCCATAACTCACGCAGTTTCGCAAAGCGGGTATAACCTTTCGATCATAGAGTTCTCTTAGCAGCAGAAAAGTATTTCCTCCGCTTACATAAAAAGCATCCGCCCCTTCTATCGCAGACATCGATTCCTCAACCGGCACCCGGTGAAGAGAGCTCACCTCGAACCCAGAGCCTATATTCGAAAAAACTTGTTGCATACGCTTTTCGTACGAATCGCGGTCCTCAGGCAGACTGGCGAAATTTATAAGCAAAATCTTTTTTCGATCCTTATAAAGATCAGCCAGCGCTTCGTATCCGTGTTCCAAAGATGCCTTTCCACTTAAAGTAGTTGAGCTAATCAACAACGCATTCACCAAAGTAGAATCAGCACGAGCAGCCTCAGAGGTAGGGCTCTCCATCATTCCTAGAAAAGGAAGCGACAGAAAGCGTTTTAGAAAGCGCCGCCGAGTTGCGGCGAAGCGGCGAATCCTACTCATAAACATACTTGCTGGTTAATTTCCATTGTCTCCTCAACGCTTGCCTATTTAATCGAGACAACACCTAAATCGAAAACATACGCGCCCTTAAGTCCCCCGTCGTGCCAATCTTTACCTTCATTATCTGAATACAAAGTGCCCTCTTCAAAGGTGGATACCCACAAACGATTCGATTGATTTGGATCATAAATCATCGCTGTCACATTTTTTGAAGGTAAGCCGGCTCCACGATCTATCCAAGATGCACCCCCATCGATTGAAATCCAAACGCCCGTGCCCCAACCAGCAACTGCTAACCGCGACTCATCGCTCGAATCCATCGCGACCGCGTATATATTCGCATTACCTAACTCAGGCGCCGTCTTTGACCAGCTCTTACCATCATCCTTCGAAAGGAAAACACCCTCGCCTTCAGTCCCCGCAATCCACAAATCGGGATTCGACTCACTTCTAGCAATACGCAGAATGGTTAATCGGGGCGAACTTCGGACGACTTGCCAACTCTTCGCCCTATTGTTGCTTTGGTAGATTCCATCCGCCGTTCCGAGTAGAAGTCGCTTAGGATTGCGACTGTCCACTATCACCGTGCGAGAATATCGCTCGGCCAAGCCTCTATTTGCCCTAGCCCACGTATCGCCTCCATCGCGACTCACGCTCATTCCCCAAACAGATGTCGCATAAACATTGTTTCCATCGACTGGATCAATCGCGATCTTCGTAAAATCGCTCTCTCGCCAGCCGGACGTCATTCGCCAGGTTTGGCCTCCATCTCGAGAACGAACTATTCCATTTCCGCAAGCGAGAAAAACAACATCCGGATTAGAAGGATCGGTCGTAATACTACCAACCGACTGAATCACTGGCCCAGTGCGCTCCCACGTATCCGTATTTCCGTTATAAATAAATACGCCAGAATCGGTCGGAATCGGGCTCGACTCTTGAGCCTTCGTCATCGCGAGTGCTGCAAATAGTCTCGTCTCTTCCATAGCCCCCACCTGGGCGTTGAAGGCCGCAAAAGTAGAGAAGGCGATAAAGTAATAGGCTAAGATCTTCATTCTGCAGGTAAAATCGTTGATTCAATTCTGAGGTTTTTGAAATCGAGGAAATAGCGTTCCTGACCAAACTTGATTTCAAGCGACTGGCTCTCTCGTTCAGCGTACGAATAGGGACCATCAAACAATTTCCATTGAGTGTAATCGACTGCCTTCCCATTAACTGACAAGGGCTCTCCGTAATTTGCGAACAACATTTTCCCTGACAAATTTGTAAAAGCAACCGAAGGAATAGGATCGAGAGAAAACTCAAATTGCAAAGCACGAATCGCCGCCTGGAAAGACTCGTAAGACTCGAAATCCGAAACAGGAGCGACTTCTACGATATATCCATTTTTCAAAGACTTACTCACAAAACACTGGCTCCCCTCTGCAAGTTTTTCGAAATTCGTGCTGAACCAGGCTCCGGCACCGCTTTTAAGCAAACCGGTCCAATCAACCTCCCTCCACTCGCCTGGAGCCAATGGGCGATAAGCCACATACACCGGACCGCCTTGACCAAAAATCCACCCCGAATAATCTTCTATACGATGCTTCAGGTCTCTCGAAAACAATGTATTGATCAAAGGAAATCGAGTGCCTTCTGGAATATCGTAGAGAGCAATCAAAGTCGATTCATCCTGGACGACATGTTCATAAGGGGAACCGCCCTCAAGCTTGTCGGGTGAATCATAGTCGACTTTGGATCGAGCAATCAAATTAGTCACCGTATCCCAGTCAGACGCAAAGTACATTGTGCCTTCAAGGGGCGATGAAAAGGGTTGTAATCCAAACATCGTATTTGTTTTTCCTTGCGCATTTTTTTCACTCCAAATCAAACTCCAGGTCTGTTGCTGAATCGGCTGCAGGAGCCCGCCTTGCGATGAGCCAAGAATGTAGTCTGGGTGTACATAGCTGTATTTATAGACTGGAGTGGTGCTTTTCTCATCGATCTCAAACGCATCCGGCCCCGCATTGCGCAAACGCCATCGAGTTCGCTTCAACTCGCGTTGCACGTATCCCTGGTTGGCACGACCGTGGGCGATACGAAATAGAATTGGCGGCGGTTCGTACCCGCTCAGAGCAATCAGAGTATTGCCACTATTCGCTCGATATTCTCCTTGATTGAAAAACAGCCAACCGTGGGCTGCACCCGCTGTGAGGGACGGCTGCAAGAGATAACGTGGGTAGAGTCGACTATGAGCTCCACCGTAAAGCCCATCTAAACTCTCAACCACATAGTCTAACAAAATATAGTCCATCATCATCTTACCCTGCTGACGGACTTCAGGATCCTGAGCCCATCCAGCTAGCAATGCCATTGGGCGGGTGTATTCTTCGATATAGTTCGGCGAATCGTACTCACCTTGTCCATACGAAGTCGTGATTCTAATCCAATCTGAAATATACTCCTTCGCTTCAGCCATATTCTCGGCAGACGTTTTACCATTGTACCATTGTTCCCGTCCGGCATCCGGCCGCATTTCAGCAGCTAGGTAGATACTTGCGTAATACATGATCCAGTGGTTTTCCGTATCGCCACGATACGGGAAATAAGTCCTCCAAAGTTCGTGAATAAAAGCCCAATCTTTCTCGTTCAAAACGCCACGTCCCGTCTCCATAAGCAACACCATAGGATGCATCCAAAACATCGCTCCCGTAGGAGGTTCGTTAGCCGCTACAATTCGCTTGCGAGCCCACTCGATATTCGTGCCGCTATGCAAGTTTGCTGCGATATTGAACATACTTCCACGAGTAAAATCGTTAGGGTCCGTGTTCTCCACTATCTGATCGATCACGTACGCACAGCGTTCGCGATACTGGATGGCTAATTCTGCGTCGCTAAAAAACGGCAGTGGAGTCTCCCCTCGAGTTTGAACTCCCGCGAACCAGATTAGTAATAATACAGCCGTCCCTAGATACGTCCTAAATTGTCTCATAAAGTAATTTGTTTTAACACCCTTTGTGTCGCTGATTGATGGGGTGACTCTACAGGCATATTCTGCTTTCCGTAATTGATTCGATACAACTTTATATTCGTGAACACAACCTCTTTAGATTTCGTCAATCCAATCCAATTTTGGAATATGAGCCGTTGTATTTAAAATCCCTTTCACACCGAGCGTATCAAAGCGCCATCCATCAACGGTCTTCGAAATACCAATTTTAGGAGCCAACATTCCAGTCCCTGCCTGGGCAACCATCACAGTGACGATTTCATGCTGGAGCGCTGAAGCGCTACGAGCGCGAACAAATGGAAAATCTCCAATCTTTTCTGTGTCATTTAGCTCTTCACCCGGAAGTAAATCTTCTGAAAAATCTAGTTTCTCGGTATTCACGAAATGTGAAACCTTACTTGCAAACGCCCCAAACAATGTCGCCCGTGGACGAACAATCGAGAAGTGACTCCACTCTGTCGTCAATTTCGCCTTATTATCACGATTATCCGGGAAAAAGCGAATCTCAACATCCTCCGCATTCGTCTTCAAATCGACACAGTCCAAAAGCACAATGATATTCGGCTTCGCAAATACAACAGTGCGTAGAACTTTGGATACATTCTCATTTGTGAGTTGGTACGCCTGCGTCGCATCGCTGGTCCAGCAAACGCGATTGCCTCGCTCTACGAATGAAATTACCTTAGCTTTGGCTTGGCCTGCATTCACGCCCTCTTCGCCTTCGTGGTACTGGTGCCCACGCCCACCGATAAGGACCGCATTGTGCGCTTTAGTCAGCCGTAGTGTCCATTTTGGGTCCTTTCGCTCATAAGCCGCCCCAGTGTGGTCGCTCAAAAGGCGCTCGCCATAAATCTTGTACAGGAAGCTATTTCGATCCGCGTGTTCATGATTAGCTGGGTTTCCACTACGAAACGCCAGCACTGCATCATCTGCCTGCCATCCACTACGGCAAATCACCCAGTCCAAATCGCTACGATAGTTTTTCAAATTTCTAGCTGGCAATGCAGAGCTAAAGCTTGAGCGATACCAAAGGAAATCAAGGAAATAGCCAGGATCAGAAAAACGGTTCGTTACATATTGCCCAACTGGATTTCCAGTGCGAATTCGTATCCACGAACCAACACATGGATAAATGGATCCAGAAGCATCGCTAAAATTCACAACATCAGGCGTTCCATCCGGTTTTTCACCCGCTTGCATCGCGACAACATCGTCGACAAAGCCCGACCAATTGAGAGCATTTGTCCAATCAACAGATCCATCGATCCGATAATGCGCTTCACAAAACTGCAACAAGAGACGCATGGCATAGCCTCCATAGCTCACACCCTCGGAATAGCTCCCGCCTTCTGTAAATTGTCCAAAGGTTGAAAACGCGCTCTCTACCGCAGTTTCCAGCCATTTTTTGGCTCGAGGGTCTCTACCCACTAAAGCAAGAGCTCCGAGGCCGAGGCCCAAGGTTGCGGCCCCTCGAAGATTATTTTCTCCCAAGATTTTCGGCCAATGCGCAAGACTATAGTCATTGATTTTCGGATGCGATGGATCATAACGCCAGCCGACTACTTGGTTCGGTTCATTCATGCCGCAAATAGTCCGGAAGCAGGGAGCTGCCCCCTTCTCCGCCAAAGCAATCAAAAATCGCTCATTCAACTCATCGCTGAAATCATCACCAAGGGCCTCTCGAGCAAACAGCAGGCGGGAGACTGCCATTCCCGCGCGCATCAAGCCAATGTCCTCGTCCCCATCCATAAGATAATCCCACTTCGGCAAACGAACAATCTTCTCAAAGGCATCGAGCAAAACGCGCTTCCGATCAGGCGTCGGTTCTACAATATAGACCAATGCCGTCTCAGTAAAAACCGCCCAAAAGTCTCGCAAATCATAAATGATGTTTCCAGACCTCTCAAATTTTTCCCAAGCGAATCCGACCGCTTTCGGAGAATTCACCGCCCATTTATGATACTGCGCACTAAGCAGCACGGTACGGGCATTCGCCCGAATTCGCGGAATATCTGACTTATCGAAAAACAACCGCGATGAGGGTTCCGAATTTCTTAGCATCTTCCCAATCAGCGACGGAAGAACGCTCGTCCCAACAAGGGCGATACTGCCAAATCGAAGAGCATCTCGTCTACAAATCATTTTTGAATATGGATACATGGGACTATTCGAGCAGCTCGAAGCTCGGTTTAGTAGATCGAAATCTAGCAAGGAATCGCTCTTGGGAAACCACACATCGTGCTATATCGTAAACCAACTCGACAAGAGTGAGACGCAACCGCTCCACTCACACCTATTCCGTCACGGGAGAAGGCGCAATCGTCGGTGGAATATACTTCCCTTCAAAACTCTTGTATTCAGAAACATCTCTCTCCCTCGCTGGAACTGCCCAAGGCACTCCTAATTGCTCAAAACTCTTTCGCTCGTGAAATGAACGCAAAGAATAATAGTCCAATTTTTCGACAGCATCAACAACCTCTGAAAATTCGCCTTTCAAGGGCAATCGATATTTTTCTGGAATGTCATGTATCTCGGCCGTGTCATGGACAGCATTGACCCACTTAACCGTCCCTTTCGCCAAATTTGTCGTACAAATTTTCGCAGGCTTACCGGCAATCCGATCTAGAATAGCATCGAACATATTGTCCCGAGCTAGCAGTTGATTCGACTTGGGATAAAAAGAACGTTTTCCTGCAACGAATACTTCGTAGTCACCCAGAAACCTCCAAACGATTTTCCCTTTGGTGCCGACAATATGGATTTCAGGATCAAAGCGTTGATCCGTACTGTGACTGAGCACCACATTCGCTTTAATCCCAGAGCCCATAGTCACCACACTTCGAACCGTATCGTAACTCTCAATCGGCTTCGAGCGGTACATTTCAGTCTTTACCGATGAAAGATCCGCTTCTTCATCCAACTTATCGCCTGACCAAAATAGGATCAGGTTTATCAAGTGACATAGGCCATTGTGTAGCGGCGAATCCAATACCCAAGAATTTCCATCGTGCAATTTTCCAGCCCAGCGATTTCGAGCATAGTAACTGCGCGTACGCGGCCAGAGAGCAAGGCAGTCAATAAGTTGAATGTCTCCGATCTCTCCCCCCAAAATGCGCTCCTTGATCTCCCACGTCTCAGGCTGATACGCGTACTGAAAGCCTACGCTCACCTCTATTCCGACTTCCTTCTCAACTTTCTGAATTGCAGCGACGTCCTGAAGAGTCGGCGCCAGTGGCTTCTCAACCGTCACTTGCAAGCCACGCCGCAAACTTTCGATAACCATTCGAGTATGCCAGCCAATAGCCGTCGGTATACAAATCCAATCAATCTTACCCGACTCCTTCTCTATCATATCAAGGTAATCGTCATAAATGGGAACAGATCTCTTTTCGAAAAATGCAACTGCATCTGCGGCTGACTCGGGATTGACAATCGTAACAGCAGCCCACTCTACACGCCCAGAGTCAACCAAGCGCGTGAGAGATTCTAAATAGGAGGCCCCATAGCCGGTAACACCAACTAAGGCGACTCGGAAAGGCGTATCGGAAAAAAGGGGGGTAGGTATCTTATTTGAAGTGATCATCCGCAAGAGGATCGTGCAATACCGACTATCAACAAAGGGTGTTACCCCTCTGATAAAAGCTTGGTACCGATACGATAGAGATCAATTTAGACGACATATCCTAGCGGGTCATGGAAAAGTTCTTTTTCCTGTAAAGCGGATCTAACTCTCCCCCTAGAAATGAGGTTCGACTACGCTGGACAAAAATCCTTCTCGTGAAGCGCTTCGGCAGCGTTCAACACAACAGGAGTGTACGACTGAATCCCTGCCGCTTGAATCGAATCTTCCAATTCAGCTAGATTCTTCGCCCCAGACAAAGCCAATGAAACTCCTGGCTGATCCAACACCCAGCGATAAGTGGCTTCAGAAAGCGTTTTCACGTCTTCACCTACCAACACTCCACGAAGAGCCTCTGCATAATCGACACGTTCGCCTATTTCCTCCCGCGAGTAACGGCCATTCAAACTACCTTCAGCAAAAACCGTATCTTTCGTAATGGCACCACTCAGAAACCCATTAGCCATACACTCTCGAGCGACAACCCCACAATCCAGACGAAGCGCTGTTTCAATCAAGGGCCGCGTCTCGCGGTTGAAAGGACTAAGCACAACCTGGATCGCATCGACCTTCCTATCTCGAAGCCAATCCGCAGACATCTCGCAAGTATCGTTGTACATCGAGACGGAGTGACCGAGAAAACGCACTTTCCCTTCCTCTTGCATCTTCCCGAGTTCCATCCAAACATCGTCGTCAATCTCAGAGGGTGTAAATGGAGAATGGAAAAAGAGGAGATCAATCCAGTCTCGACTCAGTCGACGTAAACTCGCCTCGCAGGAAAGCCGAGCCTCCTTGGCATTGAATCGCCCCGGAACGACGTTGGTCGCAGTGCGGCCAAATTTAGTAGATATAATAACATCGCTTCGACGCGCCCCGAGTCCATCGCTTAGCACAGACTCCGCGACTCCATCCTTTTCTTTTGTTCCATACAAAGGAGCCGTATCAAAAAAATTAACACCCTTATCGATAGATCCTTGAATCAATCTTTCAGATTCGACTTTTTCTACAGCCCCGTAAACGGAACTTCCGAGAGCCCATGTCCCCAACCCGATTTCACTGCAATGCAGATCCGTTCTACCTAGTCTTCTCTTCTTCATCGTTCACGCCTCAAATCCATTAGCCATTCGCTGATCTTCGGCAACGCACCCCTTAAGAGAGTCGCAAGCTGTTCGCCACCTCGAGCGCCACTTCCTTCGCGCGGATCTTGGCCCGTAATTCCATCCTCATCCAAAGTCACCGCTCGCTCTGGCAAAGCCGACAAGTCAACGCTCTCAGGCTGAAAATACATCTGGTACGAGGTTTCATAAGCTCCTGCATGGTCGGCAGAATAGGCTCCATCCTCCAAGAAATGATTATCTGCCCACACCTCAAAACGAGTAGTGGGCACCTTTGCTCGAGCACGAGCCGCTCCCTCTTCCAACGCATCAATTTGCTGAGGCGGATAATGCCCTGTAAACAAGATTACAATACGAAATCCCTCGTCAGCTAGTTGAAGGCAAATTTCCTCAGCCAAGTCGGTAATCAATCGCGCTGAAATATCGATCGAATGCGGGAACCCTTTAAAAGGCTTTATTGTGTTGGTGGCCAGTGGGATTGCAGGCAGTACGACTCCTCCACTACGCTCCGCGAGCGAGCGACAAATACCGTCCGCCTTCGTCGAATCGAGACCAATTGGAGCGTGTTGGCTATGCCATTCCAAAGCTCCCCAAGGCACATATGCTATCGGGCTCGACAATAATATTGTCTCAATCTCAATCGGTCTGAGATCACTATAACAACCCCAAACTATCGGTAAAGAAGGTTTTGTATTTTCTGATGACATACAAATAGATCTGCTAGGAGCTTGCCTTCGCAAGTTTGAGAATCTTCCTTCCCGTCAGGCGTTCACCTGGCGTCAAACTATGGGGAGTCTTCCCACCAAATACCTTCGTCAATTCCGCAAAGCGAGCTCGTGTAGCCTCGACAAACTCCCCCACCGGACGCGTCTCGCCGAATAGACTCATAATCTGAGGCAGCCAGCGATGCCCATAACGAACATGAGCCTGTTCGTCATTGCGGTCGAAGGCCAGCAATGTATCCGCTTCGAAGTCGTTAAGCTCGCGCACTCGATCCATTACCTTCGCTTTAGTAGGAAAACTTCCCGCCTCGAACTCCATGGTCATCATCGCATAACGCTCGTGTGGCAACATCTGCACGAGAATGTTATATAAGTCTAACGAATGTTCGAGCGTAGAAAGATCCACCCCAAGCTTCGGTAATTGCCTGTACCCAAATTGGCTATGCCTCGATTCATCCCAGAGATGACGAGCCAAGTCAAAATGCATTTCAAAGGGGGCCTCCTTCGTATCATAAAAAACCGTCGCCAAGTAGTCGACCGCATCAAGTTCCATCATTAACCAAACATAGATCATGATCCGGATCACGCGTGCGTCCGTCTCAGGATCGTCCAGCCACTCCCTCACAATAGGATCTCCATCCGGATCAGCCCCAAAAACACTTGAACATACAGGAAAGTCTCCACGGTTGCAGGTCTCCGAGTGAGAATACGCTTGATCGCTTCCTAACCACACGAAATCAGTCGGTAACGCTTCTACTGGGGTTTCATTAATCCACCCTCCCAAAGCAGACAGGCAAGTGCTCAAATGATCTTGCCATTCCGCGGAGACGACCGATTCGAGAAACGGTGCAACTTCCGCAGCATGGCGCTCTTCGTCTAGGATAAATTCTTCGACTAATTTACTCGATGGCCAGTCTGCCAAGTGATGAGTTTCCGCCAAATAATGCCGATAGGCCGACAGCAATGCAGGCTTTAGAACCTGATAAAAACCCGCCAGCACCTGCATCGAATCCGCGCCTCGAATTGCTTCCTCAAAGATGTCGCAATACTCCTTACGAACCGATTCGCTCTTGCCGAAGCCACTGAGCTCGCGACCACGCTCGCTCAAAAATCGGGCATGCCCAGCTGACTCCCAGATGTGCTGACAAAGCAAATACTTTAAATCAATATCGCCAACTCTATAAATAAGCGTACTAGCCGTACGAACAAACTCGCGTTCCACCTCGAAAAGCGAGCGCAAGTAACCTGCCATATCTTTAACAGCTGCCATGCGGCCGCCAATACTACGCGTCTCCGCGATTTGAGAATTTGAAGTAACCATAAGAAACGAAAGGATATATAATTTAAGCTGCTTAACAAATCCGCCCCAGCTTCGCAGCCTTAGTATGCCCCGGAGGGTTAACGCCGATCCAGCGTTCATCAATCTGCTCACTCGCCTTTTGGTAACGGCTATCGCTGGAAATCCTCAGTGTATTCCGGGTTTTGTTATCAACCGAAGCATGCACAAGAAACATTCCAAATGTCAGAAAATCTCCGGCTTCGAACTCAGTAGTCAACCAACGGCCCCCAAACGAGTCACGCAAAGCCGGTGGATTGCGTGACAAGGTTCCAGTAAAAGTCCACCCCCCTTCCTCCGCTCGCTTCTTCTCCTCAGGCCTGTTCTCACAGTAGCTGTCCACGTCTCGAAAAACGTATTTATCGAGCATGTCCATCCGCTTATGAGAACCTTCCAAAATCATCAACCCTCCAAGATCGTAGGTGATATCTCCATACGGTAACCAACACGTTAGGTGCTTATGCGTTCCACGTCCCATATACGGTAAATCGCAATGAGGGTTCGTACCTTTCCCCGGACGCATAGCTCTCAGCCAAGTGAAATCATAGTGCGTGATTTCCTCCCCGTAAAGGCGACGATAAAAATCCGTCAACTCTCCTGAATACAAAAGTTCCTGTATACTTTCACTCTGACGAGCCGGTTCAGGCATAAAAACTAACCCCTCCCCTTTTTTACCAATCGCTGCGTCGTTCGGGTGTTCAGGATCTAAGATCCCTTCCTTAGCCAAATGACTCGTGATCGAAGAGCGAGCCGCAAGGACTTTCTCACGATCTAAATAACCACGCATGTATAAGTAGCCATCTTCCTCGAGACGCTGACGGAGTTCTGGGAAATTCTCGGCTGCGTCAGAAGAGTCGCGTAACTGCCCAATCTTGTCCTCATCCATGTCGAGGTCATGACCATAAGAAGTGAGGGGCGGAATAGGAGCTAAGTTTTTCATAGGCACAAGAAGGGTTTCTGATAGCAGCCTCAACAATAACTGAAAAACCCGACGAACTAAATAGTTGAAATGGGATTTAATATGTATATTTTGGTAATAATGGTTTCACCCACCCCAATCCAATACGGGTCTTGGCTCAAATCCCCTTTACGTAGCGAACTTGGTTCAATTGAGCTAGCAGGTGCCCTAAAAAACGTGAAAGGCATTGATCCCAAATCAATGCGCACCTTAGAGAAGTATGCCCTCATTTTTATACAATCTGGTCGGGGAAATTACATTGATGAAAATGGCATTAAACACCGGTTTAAAGCAGGTGACGCACTTCTAATTTTTCCCGAAATCGCCCATTCATATGGTCCTAACGAAGGAAGCGATTGGGAGCAAATCTACATCGTCTTCACAGGTCCCCAATTCGAATTCCTTCGCCAGAGCGACCTCCTAATGCCTACAAGCCCCGTTTGGCATCTAGAACCTATCGAGTACTGGCGACGACGACTAGAAGCAATTGTCACAGCTTCTACACTACAAACAAATACAGAATCACTTGGAGCTATAGGTCGTTTTATCAGTTTGCTCATAGACATGTCCGCCAGTCACTCGGAAGCTAAGCGTACATCCCAAGAAGCGTGGCTTCACGAAAGTAAGCGACTGCTCTCAGAGCCAAGTAAAAAAGGTTGGCTTCACCCAAAAGAAACGGCTCGTCGTGTGGGTCTCAGCTACGAAAATTTCCGTAAGCTCTTCACCAAAAACACTGGCGAATCTCCCGGCCAGTTTCAAAAAAGGCGGCGCATCGAACACGCCTGCTCGCTCATTTATCACAGTTCCCACTCTTTTAAAGAACTCGCTGAAGAACACGGCTTCTGCGACGTCTTCCACTTCTCCAAAGTCTTCACCCAAGTAATGGGCGAATCGCCCTCAGTCTACCGCAAACGCTTGAATGGAAGGTGAAGAAGGTTACACGCCTTCAGCCTACGTCATGAATGACGAATACCGTATGGTCATGAAGGTCATAGCTACGACGCTTTTGGTTGTTATGACTCGTCTAAAACCAGCGAATCGCTCCGATCCAATCAAGTAAAATCAGATGACACTTACCATTAAGCTAGCCATACAAAAAAGCGCTGAAGGATTACCATCCTTTCAGCGCTTTGAAAAATTTGATTAGGTGCTTAAGAATTCGTTAATTCTATACCACCTCAAACATTCAACATTAGTCGATGTCGTAAACTTCAACTAGAGCAATACCAGTTCCACCTGTTGCACCTTGAAGTACAACTGTGTAAATACCTGGATCCAAAGTAACAACCATCGCAGATGAACCACTGCCTTCTACTATCGTAGAAGCTCCCGCAGCATCGTTCGCTGCTGAAATTTCCGCAGCGGCTGTCGCATCTGAATCCCAGTCATCGTTAACGATCGCATCACCTACAGGTGGTACAAGTGTCAAGTATGGGTCAGCAAGAACACCATCAAGACCAAGCTCAGAGCCAATACCTTGAATCAAAACCTTCTTAGCTTCATCGCCTTCAATTACAAATCCACCAATCATAACATCATCGCCAATTCCAACCTTACCACGTGTTGAGATATTGATTAGGTTAGACTCTACGGGATCACCACCGGTCGGATCTGTAAGATTCATTCCAGTGAGATCTACGTATAGATTATCCATGTAACTGTTGTGGTTACCTTTTGTACCATTTGTTTCATTGATATCAATATTTGTAATAACAGTGAACCAGTCGAGAGGATCACTAGAATCTGCACGGAAACGAGCCCAATTGCCCTCAAACTTGGTGACTGTTGTAGTATCTGAAACTATTTCGTGTTCAGTTGTAACCAATGTTGGTTCGTCAAATGTGCCACCTTGGCACCAGACTTGGTATTTTCGTCCAGCGATATCATAGATAACCCAAAACTTGAACCACTCGTCCCCCACCTCTTGTATATCAGGTTGTGGGTCAACAAAGCCGTCGTCACGAGTATCAAATTTTCCAGAATTTGACCGTAGATAACCAGCATAGTTACCCCAGCCTGGACCTGAATTCAAACCAGGAGGATCAGGTTGTATCCTAGGGGTCACACCATCAGCCTCAAATTCTGAACCGTAGTAAAAATTGGAAGACATCATGCCAGATGTAGCATTTTGGAATCCAATTGTCGTACCAGATTCACTCACGATATTGGGAATCAACCACTCATAGTACACGGTGCGTAAGCTCGTATCAAAACCAGATACCTCTAGTGCTAAATCCATTGCACCAAGATCAAGTGTAAACGCATTCGTTTGTACAGTACCAACGGAGAAGACCAAACATTTGTCATCTCCGGCTGGATCATCCTGAATTTCTAAAGTAGTGTTAAGATTGCCTCCAGATTCATCACCGAATCTATACAACCATTGGTCAGTATTATCGGCTCCATCGAAATCATCGACCACTTGCCACTCTGCAAAAGAGGAAGCACCAGCTAGGGCTAGGGCTGTCATTGCGAATATTGTCTTTTTCATATTTTCTATATTAGGCCGTGTGGACAATATCGAATTTGATCCAATCAGTTAATGCTGAGAGTGTTGCGAATCCCATATAAGTTTCCGGTTTTCTATCGTACCTT
>JAKYXN010000079.1 GCA_022538095.1 Puniceicoccaceae bacterium K14
GTAGACGTAGCAGCGATCCGTTTCGATTCGAGACATCCACACAGAATATCAAATCAAAGATTCAAAAACAACATGCTCTACGCCGGACGCTTACCCTCCATTTTCGGCTAAGCATAGGCACAAAAAAGCCGCAGACTCGCTGCGGCTTTGAAAAATGTATAGGTGAAGTTTTTCCGCCTTTAGAGAACGCTTGGAGACTCAGGAGGAAGCAAGTCAGAACCTGACACAGCCGCCGTCGCCTCGAGTGGCTCTTCTTCAGAATCTAGGTTTTCACCAAATGGTAGCGTAATCTTAAGATCACGGTACTGATGCATACCCGTTCCTGCAGGGATCAAGTGACCCATGATAACGTTCTCCTTGAATCCTTGCAAAGTATCGATCTTGGAAAGCGTAGACGCATCGGTAAGTACGCGTGTTGTTTCCTGGAAAGATGCTGCAGAGATGAAGGACTCTGTTTCAATAGACGCCTTGGTGATACCGAGCAATACAGGTTCTGCTTCCGCAGGTTTACCACCCGCTTCAACGATACGCGCATTCTCGCGGAGGAAAGTTGATTTCTCAACTTGCTCACCCCAGAAGAACTCTGTGTCACCTGGATCGGTAAGACGCACCTTGCGAAGCATTTGACGGATAATCAACTCGATGTGCTTATCGTTAATCGTAACACCTTGGAGACGGTAAACTTCCTGTACTTCGTTGATCAAGAATTCGTACAAGCGGTTCGGTCCGAGGATATCGAGAATTTCGTGCGGATCCGCTGAACCTTCTGTCAAATGCTGCCCCTTGTGAACCACATCGCCTTCTTGAACGATGATCTGCTTAATGTGAGGAATGAGGTGTTCTTCTTCCTGACCAGAGTCTTCGTTCGTAACGATCAACTTGCGCTTCGAGCGAACTGTTCCGCCGAAGGATACGATACCATCGATACGAGCCATTTCCGCAGCTTCCTTTGGTCGACGCGCTTCGAAAAGCTCGGCAACACGTGGAAGACCACCAGTAATGTCCTTTGTCTTAGAAGCCTGACGTGGCGTTTTCGCCAAGAGAGCTCCCTGCGCAATGACATCGCCTTCCGCGACCGCAACCTGAGCTCCGGTTGGAATACTGTATAGCGCTAGTGACTTTCCAGTTGTGTCTCGGATTTCGACGGACGGATTCAAGTCTTCCTTGTGTTCGATAATCACAGTCGCGATTCGTCCAGAACTCTCATCAAGCTCCTTCTTAATCGTAACACCCGGGATCATGTCGCGGAATGCAACCGTACCTGCTTTTTCTGAAAGTACTGGAATATTGTACGGATCCCATTCAGCAAGCGCTTCACCGGCTGCAATATTTTCACCGTCACCCACACGGAGTACTGAACCAACGACGATGTCGTATGCTTCTACTTCGCGATCCTTTTTGTCGAAAATCTGAATAGAACCAGTCTTATTCAATACAATCGATACGCCTTCAGCGATTTCTACCAGACGAAGACCGCGATACTGAACACGACCACCGGCACGAACAATGATTCGTGGATCTGTCGCAACCGCACTCGCGATACCGCCAATGTGGAAGGTACGCATGGTCAACTGTGTACCAGGCTCACCGATCGACTGCGCCGCGATGATTCCAACAGAGTCACCTTGCTTCGCAACCGCGTTGGATGCCGGATTAATACCGTAAGACTTGGCGTCGATTCCGTTCTTTGAAGTGGAAGTCAAAGGAGACATAACCTTAACACGCTCAATACCGAGATCTTCGATACGCTGAGCGACTTGCTCTGTCACCAATTCGCCAGAAGCGCAAATGAGCTCATCCAAATCCGATGGATTGTAGATATCCTCACATACACAACGACCTTCAACACGTTCGCGGAGGCTAACGATTTCGTCATCACCTTCGAAAATTGCCTTCTTCCAGATGCCGTCGCGAGTACCACAATCTGGCTCGTTGATAATGACATCCATTGCCACATCACAAAGCTTACGAGTCAAGTACCCCGCATCCGCAGTTTTCAATGCCGTATCCGCAAGACCCTTACGAGCTCCGTGAGTAGAGATAAAGTACTCCAATACAGTCAAACCTTCACGGAATGAAGAAAGAATCGGACGCTCGATAATCTCACCAGATGGCTTAGCCATCAATCCACGAGTACCACAAAGCTGACGAACCTGATTCGGGTTACCACGAGCACCGGAATCCATCATCAAGTAAACTGGATTAATTCCCTTCTTGCCGCCGTTTGTTTTCAACTTCTCGAAAACTGCTTGCTTAATTTCGTCAGTGGCAACCGTCCAAATATCAATGATCTTATTGTAGCGCTCACCCGTAGTGATAATACCCTTACGATACTGCCCATCAACTTCTTCGATTTTATTGAAAGACTTCTTAACGATATCGACCTTCGCTTCCGGGATGATCATATCATCAATACCAATAGACATACCAGCCTTGGTCGCGACCTCAAACCCAAGAACCTTCAAGTCATCAAGTGCCTGAACGGTACGCTCGGAACCTGATACTTTATAGGTGTTGTTGATAACGTCACCGAGCTCCTTCTTGCCGACTTGATAGTTAACGAAACCAAGCCCTTCTGGCCAGATTTGGCTGAAGCGCACACGCCCTACTGTTGTCGTAAGGTACTTTTGTGAGCTATTGCCAATCAACGTTTCTTTTCCGTAGTCAGGGTTTGGAATACGAATCCAATCGTGAGTCGAAAGTTCGCCGTCCAACTGAGCGAAAAGAACTTCGCTGTCATTAGCTGCCAAAGGAATACGGCTCAAGTCTTCTGCCGGCACCTTCGGCTCGTGCGTCAAGTAGTAAGAACCAAGGATGATATCCTGTGACGGAGTCAAAATTGGCTTACCGCTTGATGGCGAGAAGATGTTTCCAGTAGCCATCATGAGCATCTTACACTCCATAGTAGCTTCCAGAGAAAGCGGCACGTGAACCGCCATTTGGTCACCGTCAAAGTCAGCATTGTAAGCTGTACAAACGAGTGGGTGCACGCGAATCGCTTCACCTTCAATCAATACAGGTTCGAACGCTTGGATCGAAAGTCTGTGCAACGTAGGAGCACGATTCAAAAGAACAGGATGTCCCTTCGTTACTTCTTCAAGAATGTCCCAAACTTCTGGAGACTTCTTTTCGATCATGCGACGCGCTCCACGAACAGTGTGCACGAAGCCAAGCTCCTTGAGGCGACGAATAATGAATGGCTCGAACAATACCAAAGCCATCTTCTTCGGAAGACCACATTGGCTAAGCTTCAATTCAGGTCCGATAACAATTACGGAACGACCAGAATAATCAACGCGCTTACCGAGAAGATTCTGACGGAAGCGACCTTGCTTACCCTTGAGCATATCACTCAAAGACTTCAAAGGACGATTACCTGCGCCTGTAACTGGACGACCATGACGACCATTGTCAAAGAGAGCATCAACCGCCTCTTGCAACATGCGCTTTTCGTTATGAATAATAACGTCAGGCGTCTTAAGTTGCATCAAGT
This sequence comes from Puniceicoccaceae bacterium K14, assembly GCA_022538095.1. Lineage (GTDB taxonomy): Bacteria > Verrucomicrobiota > Verrucomicrobiia > Opitutales > Opitutaceae > JAKYXN01. The sequence continues at coordinate 3,494 of JAKYXN010000079.1, forward strand.
TCTTTAGACGGTTGTTACGATTGATTACACGACGGTAAAGATCGTTCAAATCGGAAGTCGCAAAACGGCCACCTTCTAGAGGAACCAATGGACGAAGATCCGGTGGAATAACTGGGAGCACTTCAAGTACCATCCACTCTGGGCGAGAAGATGATTTAATAAAGCCTTGGATAACCTTGAGGCGCTTCGCTAGTTTCTTCTTGATCTGCTTAGACTTCGTGCTGCGCATCGCCTCTTGAAGCTCAAGAACAGTTGTCTCAAGATCCATATTGACGAGCACTTCACGAAGAGCCTCCGCTCCCATCTTCGCAACGAAAGAATCGTCACCGTACTCCTCCATCGCTTCCATGTACTCGACATCGGTAAGCAATTGCTTTTCTTCAAGCGGCGTGCGACCTGGATCGGTAACCATGTACGCTTCGTAGTAGATTACGCGCTCCAAGCTACGAGCAGTCATATCAAGTAACAAACCAAGACGAGATGGCATGCTCTTGAGGAACCAAATGTGAGTCACAGGAACTGCGAGCTCAATGTGTCCCATACGTTGGCGACGAACGCGTGAGATTGTGACTTCAACGCCACAACGATCACAAATTACGCCTTTGTACTTAATTCTCTTATACTTACCACAGGCACACTCGTAGTCACGCACAGGGCCAAAAATACGCTGACAGAAAAGTCCGCCTGGCTCTGGCTTAAAAGTACGATAGTTGATTGTTTCCGGGTTCTTAACCTCACCGCGAGACCAGTCGCGAATAATCTCTGGAGAAGAGACATTGATTGTTACGCAATCAAAGTTTTGTTCGCGTTCAATTCCGAGCGTTTGTTGAGCTTCTTCGGTAGACATGTTTTTATCTATTTTTCTCGGTTAACGGTTTACTGATAACCCAGTTCGCTTTGGCGGCCCAACTTAACGTCGAGACCAAGGCTCTGAATTTCCTTTATTAATACATTAAATGACTCTGGCGTTCCGGCTTGAAGAGTCGTATCTCCCTTTACGAGAGACTCGTAAATCTTGGTACGCCCTTGAACGTCGTCTGACTTAACAGTTAGCAATTCCTGCAAGGTGTAAGCAGCGCCGTAAGCTTCGAGAGCCCAAACTTCCATCTCCCCGAAACGCTGACCACCGTACTGGGCTTTACCACCCAATGGCTGTTGCGTAACCAAAGAGTAAGGACCAACCGCACGAGCGTGAATCTTGTGTGAAACCAAGTGATTCAGCTTCAACATGTAGATATGACCCACAACCACTTCCTGGTCTAGCTTCTCGCCAGTACGACCATCGTAAAGCATGCTCTTACCAGTTGATGGGAGACCTGCATCTTCCAAGTGCTGACGTACGACGGTTTCTGGAATTCCATCGAATACTGGAGTAGCAATCTTCATTCCGAGCTTCGAACACGCCCAACCCATGTGAGTTTCAAGGACCTGCCCAACGTTCATTCGCGAAGGCACCCCAAGAGGGTTCAAGCAAATTTGGATCGGTGTACCATCTGGAAGATAAGGCATATCCTCTTCTGGAACGATCTTAGCGACAACACCCTTATTACCGTGGCGTCCCGCCATCTTGTCACCTACCTTAAGTTTTTCCTTAGTAGCGACGTAAACCTTAACTTGCTTGATAACGCCTGCAGCTGCGTCGTCACCAGACTCAATGTTCGCGGTCTTGCGCTCGCGATCGCTTTCAAGCTCATCAAACTTACCTTGGTAAGAATTGATGATCTCCATGATCTTGATACGAACTGGAGATGGATCGATTTCAACATGCTTAGAAACCGCTGCTAACTTACGTAGCAAAGTCTTAGTAATCTTACGGTTCGCTGGGATGATGATTTCACCCGTTTGACCGTTAACCACATCGAGAGGAATTTTTTCACCCAAGAGGATGTTAGACAACGCTTCGGTCAAACCTTCGCGGAGCTTATCCATCTGAGTCTTGTACTCTTCGTTGATCTGCTTGATTTGACGACGACGATCGGACGGGCTGAGCTTTTCCTTTTCGTAGTCAATACGGCTAGAAAGCTTAACATCCATTACGATACCGTGAACACCTGATGGAACAACCAATGAAGTGTCCTTAACGTCGGCCGCTTTTTCACCAAAGATCGCACGGAGAAGTTTTTCTTCCGGAGCAAGCTCAGTTTCGCTCTTTGGAGTGATCTTACCAACAAGGATGTCACCAGGCTTAACCTCTGCGCCAATGCGGATAACACCGTCGTGGTTTAGGTTCTTCAAGGCTTCCTCACCGACGTTCGGAATATCACGCGTAATTTCTTCAGGCCCGAGCTTTGTATCACGAGCAGTTACTTCGAATTCCTTAATGTGGATAGAAGTGAAGATATCGTCCTTAAGAACCTTCTCAGAGATCAAGATAGCATCCTCAAAGTTGTATCCATTCCAAGGCATGAAGGCTACCAATGTGTTCTTACCGATCGCAAGCTCACCATTTTGAGTACAAGGACCATCTGCGATGATCTGCCCCTTTTTGATTTCCTGGCCTTGGCGAACAATTGGCTTTTGGTTGAAACAAGTTCCAGCGTTTGAACGCATGAACTTACGCAACTCATAAACGTAAATCTTATTCTTGAGATCTGTCTCTGGAGTTAGGAATTGGTGCTCAGCAAGCTCGCCGTCTTCTGTGATGATAATGCGGTTCGCATCAACAGATGCTACGATACCATCGAATTCAGAAATGCTAACGGTCTTTGAATCACGTGCAACACGCTCTTCGATACCTGTTCCAACATAAGGAGAATCCGCTTCGAGAAGAGGCACACCTTGGCGTTGCATGTTCGATCCCATGAGAGCTCGGTTCGCATCATCGTGCTCCAAGAAAGGAATCAAACCAGCTGCGATCGAGACCAGCTGCTTCGGAGAAACGTCCATGAAATCGACTTGATCTGGGTCTACTTCCAAGAACTCGCCACTTTGACGAACTGTTACTTTTCCTAAGAAGTTCCCACCATCATCGACCTCACAATTTGCCTGAGCGATGATCTTTCCTTCTTCCATATCCGCATTGAGATATTCGATATCTCCCAATACACGGCCTTCCTTAACAACGCGGTACGGAGTCTCGATAAACCCGAACTCGTTTACGCGAGCGTAAGTGGAGAGAGAATTAATAAGACCAATGTTTGGTCCTTCCGGCGTCTCAATTGGACAAATACGACCGTAGTGAGTGGCATGAACGTCACGCACTTCGAAGCCGGCACGCTCACGATTCAAACCACCTGGTCCGAGAGCAGAAAGACGACGTTTGTGTGTCAACTCCGCCAATGGGTTAATTTGGTCCATGAACTGAGACAACTGCGAACGAGCGAAGAAATCGCGAATCACTGTCGTCAATGCCTTTGGATTAATCAACTTTTGCGGAGTGATCGAATCAACGCTTTGATCGTAAAGTGTCATTCTCTCGCGAACCAAACGTTCTGTACGAGAAAGACCAAGGCGACACTGATTCGCCAACAATTCTCCAACCGTACGTACGCGGCGGCTACCCAAGTGATCGATATCATCGAGATATCCATCACCCTTCTTCAAATTGATAAGATATTTAGTAGCGAGAACAACATCGTCCGCCATAAGCGTACGTTGCTCAACATCCACATCCATCTTGAGTTTTTGGTTGATCTTATAGCGACCTACACGACCGAGGTCATAACGCTTTGGATCAAAGAACAAACGCTTCAACAATGCCTTTGCATTTGCTGTTGTAGGTGGTTCACCCGGACGAAGGCGCTTGTAGATTTCCTTGAGAGCTTCTTCTTCGTTTTGCGTGTTGTCCTTCTTAAGAGCACGAACGATAGCTCCTTCGTCAGGAGTCGTGTCGATTAACTTAAGTGATGGGATTCCGTGAGTTTCGAATTCACGCACAATCGCCTTAGTCAATGGCTCAAATGCACGAGCGATAACGACACCCTTCTCTGCATCGATTGCGTCTTCGACTAGAACATACTGACTTACGTTTTCCTTAGCGAGCGCTTCGGAAACAGGCATATCTTCTACTGTATAGAAAAGCTTTAGGATATCTACGTCTGCCCCATAACCTACTGCACGAAGAAGCGTAGTAATTAGGAACTTACGACGACGGCGACGACGGTCGAGGTAAACGTACAGAAGATCGTTATTATCGAATTGAACTTCCAACCATGTCCCACGGTCAGGAATAATTCTGAAAGAGTGCAATGGCTTACCATTTGTGTGCGGGGTAATTTCGTAGCAAATACCCGGTGAACGGTGAAGCTGGCTCACAACAACACGCTCGGCGCCATTGATAATGAATGAGCCACGGCTGCTGACCATTGGGATTTCTCCCATGTAAATTTCTTCGTCCTTGATGTTATCCTCTTCGCGAAGGCGAAGCTTAACGTACAAAGGTACGGAATAAGTAATACCCTCTCGGATACACTCGATCTCAGTGCTTTTCGGATCGCCAACAGTGTAGGAGACGAACTCTAGGACGAGGCGTCCATCATAGCTCTCGATAGGGAACACTTCGCGAAAGACAGCCTCGATGCCATCGTTCTTACGCTCATTGAGCGGCGTGTCCTTCTGCAGAAAGTCCAAATAGGAATTAATCTGAATTTCAATCAGATTTGGCGGAGATATAGGTTCCTTAAGTTTTCCGAAATTAATGCGGTCGGCCATGAAGATTCTTGCTGAGATTTAGCGGTGTGATTTAGCGAAATAAAATTGAGAAAAACGGACACTACCTGCTGTCGCAGAGCCCGGTATTTAGAGACAGGAAAGACAGGCAACGCAAAGGGCGTGCCTGTCTCATTGTAAAAAAGCTATATAAAGCGTTATTGGACAATGATTACTTTAGTTCAACCTTTGCGCCAGCAGCTTCGAGCTTAGTCTTGATTTCTTCAGCTTCATCCTTAGATGCGCCTTCCTTAACTGGCTTTGGAGCACCCTCAACGAGGTCCTTAGCGTCCTTAAGTCCAAGACCTGTGATTCCACGAACTTCCTTAATTACGTTGATCTTCTTTGCGCCAACGTCTGTAAGAATTACGTCGAATTCAGTCTTTTCTTCTGCTGGAGCAGCAGCGTCTCCGCCACCTGCAGGAGCTGCAGCAACTGCAACTGGAGCAGCAGCGCTAACGCCCCACTTATCTTCTAGGTCCTTAACAAGACCTGCGATTTCAAGAACGCTTTGACCACTTAGCCATTCGATTACGTCTTCTTTATTGATGTCTGCCATTTTATATCCTGATCGGCTAGTTTGGAGAATTTCCTCGTTTAAGAGCGTTTAGCTCCTAGCCTGTATCTTTAGTTTTTGCTTTATTAAATCGAAGGCATTGCCTCCGAAAAGTGTAATGTAATTATTATGCGGCTACGCTTAAGATTAAGCTTCGCCTTCTGCTTCTGACTTGTTCTTGAGAAGGTTGACCACAGATTGTGGAACCGCGTTGAGCACGAATACCAAGCTTTGTGCCGGCTGGCTCAACAATCCGAGAAGCTGTGCTCGAAGCGCGTCTAGTGAAGGTAGCTTTGACAAAGCAACAACCCCATCCTTTTCGATGCGTTGCTCGCCCAAGATACCAACCTTGACTTCCATTTTCTCGTTCTTCTCAAAGAACTTTGTTAGAACCTTCGCTACGCCTGATGGGTTCTTACCACCGATTACGATAGCGTTTTGCCCAACCAAGTGTTCGTCAACTTCAGGAAGACCACGTTTCTCCGCGGCAACGCGAAGGATGTTGTTCTTTACAACGTGGAACTCTGCTTCTTCCTTTGCCAATTCCTCGCGCAATGATGCGATATCAGTCACATTAGCACGCTCGTAGTTAGCAACGAATAGGTAGTCGGACTTTTCGAGGTGAGAGTTTATCTCATCTACTAGAAATTGTTTTTCCGGTCTCATTATTATCGATCCTTTGAGGTTATTACTGAGCGTATGCTGATGATGCTAGCTTAATGCCAGGAGTCATCGTTCCTGAAATCGATGCGCTTTCCACGTACTTACCCTTGAAGGATTCAGGACGGGCCTTTTCAATTGCATCGATGAGGCTCTTAACGTTTTCCGAGAGTTGCTCGGCGGTAAATGAGCGCTTACCAAGCCCAACACCCATAGATGCGAACTTATCGAGCTTAAACTCAACACGACCAGCCATTACTTCCTTGATCGCTTTTCCGATGTCTTCAGCCACTGTACCGGCTTTCGGATTTGGCATTAGGCCTTTTGGTCCAAGAACACGAGCAACCTTACGTACGCTCTTCATCGCCTCTGGAGTAGCAACCGCCACATCGAAGTCGAACCATCCCTCTTGAACTTTTTCTAGCATGTCATCAAGACCTGCGTGAGTAGCGCCAGCAGCCAAAGCCGCTTCAGCATCAGCAGTAAATGCCAATACGCGCACTTCTTTTCCGTTTCCGTTTGGAAGCTTAACAGTTCCACGAACCATTTGATCCCCCTTACGCGGATCAACGCCCAACTTCAAAGACACTTCTACAGTCTCGTCAAAGTTGGCCTTTGGGAACTTGCCCAAAATCTCAACTGCTTCTTCGACCGAGTAGGCCTTTTCGAGGTCTGCAACTTGCTCTGCCTCGCGATACTTTTTTGATTTCTTTGCCATTAGATTTTCCCTACAGTTCAAACGCCCTTAGCAGGCTCCTGTTGTTGAATTTCTATTACGTGTGATAGAGAATATTAATCGATTACTTCGATGCCCATGCTACGAGCTGTACCTGCAATAATCTTAATTGCAGCTTCATCATCGTTCGCGTTTAGGTCGTTGCGCTTTGTTTCCACAATTTCCAAAATTTGCTTGGTTGTTACTTTGCCAACCTTGTCGCGATTTGGAACTGCAGATCCCTTAGCCAAGCCAGCTGCCTTCTTAAGAAGAACCGCCGCTGGTGGGGACTTGAGCACGAACGTGAAAGACTTGTCTTGGTAGACAGTGATCACAACTGGCAAGATTGTACCTGCTTGATCCTTAGTCTTAGCGTTGTACTCCTTACAAAACGCCATGATGTTTACGCCTTGCGCACCCAATGCTGGACCAACTGGTGGAGCTGGATTTGCGCCGCCTGCGGGCAATTGCAGACGAATGATACCTGTTACTTTCTTTGCCATCTTATTAGCTTGTTAAGCGTTCTACTTGCCAGTACTCCAACTCGACAGGAGTGAAGCGGCCAAAAATCGATACAGACACCTTGAGCTTTCCTTTTTCAGGATCGATCTCGTCGATACGGCCAGAAAGGTTGAGGAACGGACCATCCGTGATCTTCACCTCTTCGCCGATTTCGTACTGTACCTTCGGTGTTTCCTTACCAGAAGCCGCTTCAATTTGACTGAGAATAGTCTTAATTTCGGACTTCTTTAACGCAGACGGGCGGTCGCCGCCTACAAAATTAATTACGCCAGCAGTTTCACGAACGAAATACCACGGCTTGTTCATCAGCTTACCGTTATCATCATACAAATGCATGTTGATGAACGCGTAACCTGGATAAAATTTTCGAGTAATTTGAGTCTTCTTACCATTTTTGACTTCAGTCACTACCTCAGTAGGAACCAAAACTTCAAAAACGTAATCTTCCATCTCCTCAACCGGAATGAATTTGTCCAAATAACGTTTAACCTTTCCTTCTTGATTAGAAAGGGTCTGGACGACGTACCATTCGCCTGGATACTTGTCGGTTGATTCGCTCATATATTTCGAAACTAAAGAGAAATTGCAATTATCGCACCAAATCGGTGAGAAGAGTTACGACGTTAGCTAGCGAAAAATCCGCCACTGAGATAAAAACGCCCAAAATAACGATCGCTACCAAAACAACGATTGTAGAATCACGCAACTCCGCTGGACCAGGCCAAGAAGCCTTTTTAAGCTCAGTGATTGTCTCGCTGCCGAATAAACGAATTTTGCTAAATGGGTTCTTCATGGGAAATTGATTTTTTTATGAGTGGCAGGGCAGGAGGGAATCGAACCCCCAACCAATGGTTTTGGAGACCACTACTCTACCAATTGAGCTACTACCCTATGCCAAATATAAAATGTAAAATACAATTGCCGAAACCCAACGAGCGGGTTTCGGCAAAGTGATAAAATGTTAATCGAAAGCGACTACTCTACGATGTCAGTGATACGACCCGCACCGATTGTGCGTCCACCTTCGCGGATAGCGAAACGCTGACCTTTTTCCATCGCGATTGGCTTTGTAAGAGAAACTTCGATAGAAACGTTGTCTCCTGGCATAACCATTTCAACACCTTCTGGAAGATCACAAACACCCGTTACGTCAGTCGTACGGAAGTAGAACTGTGGGCGGTAACCATTGAAGAATGGAGTGTGACGTCCGCCTTCGTCCTTAGAAAGAACGTAGATCTCTGCCTTACCCTTAGCGTGTGGAGTGATTGACTTTGGAGCTGCGAGTACTTGACCACGCTCGATTGCTTCCTTGTCGATACCGCGAAGAAGAATACCAACGTTGTCACCTGCTTGACCTTGGTCGAGCATCTTACGGAACATCTCAACACCTGTTACTGTAGATGTTTCAGTGTCCTTAAGACCAACGATTTCGATAGAATCACCAACCTTGATGATACCACGCTCGATACGACCAGTAGCAACTGTACCACGACCAGTGATAGAGAAAACGTCTTCAACAGACATCAAGAATGGCTTGTCGATTTCGCGCTCTGGCTCAGCGATGTCAGTGTCAATCGCATCCATAAGCTCTTGGATACAGTTCTTTCCGAAGTCCGTACCTTCAAGCGCTTGAAGAGCAGAACCACGAACAACTGTCGCGTCGTCACCTGGGAAATCATACTTGTCTAGAAGTTCGCGAACTTCCATTTCAACCAACTCAAGAAGCTCTTCGTCGTCGATCAAGTCACACTTGTTAAGGAACACAACGATCGTTGGAACACCAACCTGACGTGCAAGAAGGATGTGCTCACGAGTTTGTGGCATTGGTCCGTCAGACGCGCTCACAACCAAGATAGCTCCATCCATCTGAGCAGCACCTGTAATCATGTTCTTAACGAAGTCAGCGTGACCTGGGCAGTCAACGTGAGCGTAGTGGCGCTTGTCCGACTCATACTCAACGTGAGCAACTGAGATCGTAACAACCTTCGTTTCGTCACGTACAGTACCGCCCTTAGCGATATCTGAGTAAGCCTTAACCTCAGCCAACCCCTTGCCTGCTTGAACTGACAAGATGGAAGTAGTGAGAGTTGTTTTACCGTGGTCAACGTGTCCGATCGTTCCGACGTTAACGTGTGGTTTGGTTCTTTCGAAGGTTCCTTTAGCCATTTTTGGATTTAGTTATGATGTGTTAAAAATCTTAAATTTGTTTTTCCTTTTCCAACTATCCTCGAAGCAAGAACCCTAACTCGAATGGAGCCCTCGAGCGGATTTGAACCGCCGACCTCGTCCTTACCAAGGACGCGCTCTACCGACTGAGCTACAAGGGCCTGTTTAGAGGTGGTAGCCGAAAAAAGAAGGGAGAAACTGCATAACGCTTTTTTTTCCGTCAACTAAAATAAACAAAAACTATCAATAGTTTATAATCCAACCTCCATAAGGTAGAGGCCATCTCGCCAAAACCCTCTGTTTTCGAGTCCATTTTTGGCCATATCCTGCAAAATCAGGTCCAATTCCTGATAACCTGAGCTTTCTAAAACTGTCGCTCCTTGCATAAAAAACGAATCTGCCACCGTCACAAAGTACATCACCGGAGCCCAACCTGGCCATCGAGAGCTCAAATCCGAGACATCTTGCTGCTGGATAATCGCCTCGTGTAGCAATTCCCCTGTGCTGGGCTTCCGCAAACGAACCACTAGTTGAGAATTACGTGGCTTGGCTTGCTCAACGACGCTCGTCCCCAATTGATCAAGCTGAGGAAAATCAAACGCCAATTGCACATCACGAAGCTCCATGCTCCTGCCCCAAGAATTCCCATACGAAGTAACAAACCCACCCTCTTCCTTCGCGAAACGATATTCGTAATCTTCAAAAATCGGCAATTCCTCTCTCACAATATCGCCCAAGCTACCTGCATTGGCGACATTCCACTCCGTCGGAAGTAACATCGGCCGGGGATCAAACAACGCCATTTGCTCGGACACATCATATAAGACCTCAACCGACAAACGCTCAGCCTGATCAAAGGTCGCTTCCGACTCCCAAGGCCTCACCAACAAAATCGCCCAGAATAAGACGGCGTGAAACAACACCGCTCCCAAGAAACCATAAAATAGATTGAGAATCGCCTTCACTCGCCTGCCGTCAATTTCTTGGAGCCATAAAATCCAACTCCACTTCTTCACGCTTTTCTGTTGCTAGCTGGATATGTGAATAGCCCGCTTCACTCGCGATTTCGCTGAGCGAAACCCAAGTTCTCATTGAGACAGAGGCATCCGATCGAACCAATAGAGTGACACCTTCCGGCACCTTCCCGCGCAGTTTTAGCAAACGTCGCATGCTCGATAAGTTCAGCACCGTTCCTTGGAACATAATCATCTCCTTCCCCTCAACTTCATTGACGGTTAGAACCTCATATTTCTCCGCCACAGATACCATCGTCGATCCCAGCTCGGGCAATTCGATGTTAATTCCTGGAGCAACCACGAATTTCGAACCAAACATCGCGAAAAAAAGGCCAATGACGCACAAATCGACGAAGGGCCAAAAGCCCAAGCGAGCCGGCTTCGGAGCCTCAGTTTCCAGATTCAGCTTCAGCAGCTGCATTGGGTGCCTCCTCAATTGCTACATTAGAATCCGCCTTTACTTTAGCGAACACCGACAAAAGTTCCTGCCCAAGCCACTCCATCTCATGAATGATAGCCCGAACACGTCCCGCTAGGAAATGATGAGCAATCAAGCACACAGCTCCCAGAGCCAAGCCAGTCGCCGTCGTAGTCAACGCTTGCCACATTCCTTCAGACAAATGGCCTGCATTTACATAGACACCTGCTTTTTCATATTGCGTAAACGCATCAATCAAGCCCACGACCGTTCCCAGTAAGCCAAAAATAGGTCCGACTTGGGCAATGGCAAACAAGGCCCCGATCCTACGATTGATCGGCCCCAACTCAACGACCGCAGCCTCGCGCACCGTTTCGCGAATCTCACCATCCGTTTTTTTAAACGCGATCAAGCCCGCCTTCACCATGGCAGAAGCCGGTCCAGGCGTTTCCTGACACACGGTCAAGGCTTCGATCAACCTACCCTTGCGTAGTGAATTCTCAATACCTACCAAAAATTCTCGTGAACGAATCTGATTGCGATGCAAGTACAGCACTCGCTCTAGGAACAACGTCAATGCCACCACGCTCAAAATCAGAAGCGGCCACATGACAAAGCCACCTTGCTGAAAACGATCAAAAAGCTCTATGTGCAAATCATCCATCTATCGTCTATCCCTATCCATTAATCGCTGCCGCACCTTGCTCGAGGCAAATCAATTCACTCCCCCACTTGCTAAACGATCCAGCTGAGCTCGAGCTAACTCTTCACCCCACAAGCCTCCACTCACGACGTAACCGTAAAACTTACGAGCTCCATCCACGTCATTCTCAAACTTAGAAATATCCGCCAAGGCAAACAAAGACCGCGAATACCAGTAATTCCCCTTCGGCCCTAGCGACTCAGCTCCTTCGTAAACCTGGTTCACAACATCAAACAAAGTCCAAAACGCCTGCTTCGCTCGACGAGTCTCTCCTTGGTTCTGCCAAGCCACTCCCAGTTTGTATCCAGCCTCTACACGCAAATCGAGCGGTACATCCGGCAAATCGAGCAACAACTCCAAACGCGAGATCGCTGCCTCGAACTTGCTAGGATCCTCAATCGCTCGAGCCATCAACGCATCCGCCAAAGAAATCTGAGCTAAATACCTATCAGCGCGATCTCGATACTGATTCTCCAAATGCTCGTACATTTGCTGCGCGGCCGAAAACTGATTCAATTTTCGCAACAAATCCCCCAATCGCAAACGAGCATAGTAAACCATTTCCGAATCCGGATAGTCTTGAGCAATTCGCTCCAGCAAAATCTTCGCTTGATCCAAAAACGAATCCTGCCCTCTCCGCTCTGCATTCAATGCCGCTTCAAACAACGCCATAGGAGCATAGCGACTCTCCTTAAAATTATCCGCTAAATACACCAGTAAACGCTGGGCTTCGACTGTGCGATTTTCCGAAGTTAAGTAACGAGCCTCCACCAAATACGACAAAAGAGCCGCGTCGTAACCAGCATACTCCTCACGCAATCGATTCAAAATCGCCACCGCTTGCTCTGGCCGGTCAAAAGAAAACTCCGCTTCCGCCTGAGTCATCAACGCACTGGACCTCACCTCGTCAATCAAAGGTCCATCAAAGGCATCCTCTCCCTCCACCGCCAAAAATTCTTCCAAACTCAAAACCCAATTTTCCGTATCACTCGGATGCCCCGACTCCAGCGACAGCTTCGAAGCCAACCAAAGGAATCGCAGCTTCAATTCCCCCTCGGTCGAACGCACTGCCGCTTGAGCTCTATCGTAGGCCGCTTCACTGCGCCCACTCGACCTCATCGCAGTCAAAAACTTCCACTCCGCACGCCAACGCACCAGATCATCCACCTTTGCGCTAAACTCCTTGGAATCGAGAACCCCCCGAGCGTTTTCAAAATCTCCGCTTCTCAAGTACGATGAAACTAACTGAGAATACACTCGACTAAAACGCCCGCCTGCTGGCATTTCCGCCAACGCGACCCCATAGGCCTCAGCCGCATTAGAAAAATCATCTATCGTCCCCGCTTGCAAGCCCGCTCGGAAGTAGCAATCCGCAATCAATGAAGACAATTCAACCACCTCGTAATCCACAGCAAACTCCGCACGCAGCCGTGATAGATGGCTCGCTGCCGTCCGAAACCGACTCCGCTGCCACTCCGACGACGCCAGCACAGAAAGCATTCCACGCTGGTAAGGAGAATCCACGTAGCGACTTTGCAGCAAGTTCGCATCGCGCAGGGCCGCGTCGTAGTCGCCTTCCATAAAACGCGAGACGCTTCTATAATATAATAGCTCGTCCAACAAGATATGATCCGCTTTTTGGTCGATCAAGTCACTCAGCAAACTATTCAAATAATTCGATTTCACATCGCCCGCAGCGAGGCAGCCCCGGAATACATTTCGCAAAGCAACCCGCATCAACAAAACATTCTCACCATTTGCAATCAACTCTCTAGCAGCCGAGCGCCCTTCAAATCGATCCACTCCAGCAATCAACGCTTTTAACAATAAATACTGCTCCCGCATGTCACCAAACTCAATCGGCAACTCAGACAAACGCGCATCCACAAACGCCAGAGCCTCTTCCACCTGCCCCACTTCGAAATACAGCAAAGCCAAGACTTGCCCCACTCGATAGCCCACCAATTTTTGTCGATTTTTACTATAAGCACTCTCCAATTCAGACAGCGACAAATCACTTTCAACGATCAACAGCTTCGCCCGAAATTCCAAATACTCAATCTGAGCCGCGAGATCCGGCGACTGATCCCTCGCATACTCCTTCGCACGGGCAAAGTCCTCGGCGGCGGCGTCCGTTTCTCCATCAGCATTTGCCACCCAACCGCGCAACATCCAAAGCCACGCTCGATCACCTTCAGACAATTCCTCTTCGCTGATCAACGATACACTCTCAGCATACACCTGAGCGTTCTCCATCAACCCAAATGACACCAGCGCCTTTCGCAATCGATAAGACGCATCATCCTTCTCAACTTTTTCCAACCACAGCTCCGCCTCCCCGTAGGCACGCATCGCCAATTTGCTATCTATTATAGTGTAGTGAAGGACCTTGGTTTGCTCCTTCGTCAACCCACCCGCCCTCTCAGCTAGAAGGTCCTCAGCCAAACCACTCGCCAGATCTGGCAAACCCGACCGCAATGCCCGCAAAGCGCTCTCCACCTTCCACTGAAGGTTTTCCTGCACCGCAAAATCAACCACCGCGCCCTCCTGGTCAAACGGAACGTCCGGCTCTTCAAGCTCGAAAGGCACCTGCCCCCAAGTAAGCGGAGCCACCGCTAAAACGAGAGCTACCGGCAAAAAGGAGAAACAATTGTAGAGAATTCGATGCAACACAGAGAGCAATCAGACCAAACACTGAGGAAGAAAGTTCGTCATAGAACGAAGAAAGCAGCTCAATGGCCAATCAAATATGACGCGAATCCTCTTCGTCCTTCTCCGTGTAACCGCTATCCTGCCTCTGATGATTCACGCGATTCTTGGCAACATAGGCATCAAACACATCGTCCGCCGTCATCCCCAAAGTCTGTGCCATCGAAATCAAAAAGTGAAAAAGATCGATAATCTCCACCTTCGCATTCTGCTTATCAAATTCCTGGTACTTTGCCCACCACTTCCAAGGAACCGAATCGATCAATTCCGCCATCTCTTGCTGCATTGCCCGTGAGTAATTCAGAAGCCACTTCGCCTGCTCCTCATCATCGATCCCCTCCAAATTCACCCCGATACGAGCGTTCAATTCCTCCTGCATTTTAAAGATTTCCGTGAGCTTGTCCATTAATCGAAGCCAGCTAATGAGCTTCACCTCTACAAGCAAGAATTTAAGTAGGTGTTTAGACTGTAGGCATTTTAGCCTCCAAGGAACCCAACAGCCAACCCCGACCATAGGGCCTCAGCTCGCTGAGTGCCGCATCCCCCATAAAACGAGCTACCACACTCCCATTCACTACTCACTCTTCTCCATTCACTCCTCTTTAAGTTTGATATTTTCCTATTTCTTGTAAACGTCCCCGTCTGCGACACCTATTGCCTAAATACAAAAAGAACAGGCAAGTCGCTCTTGCTCAAAGCAATGACAAACGCGGAGCGCAAAAGACGCGCCCCGCAAATTAACACTAACATGTCAGAAAAAATAGATAACACCGAACTAGAATCGGAGGCTCTAGAAGCCAGCGACACTCCCATGGGAGAGCTCAAGCTGGATGGCGACGAACCAACCGCCAAACCAATAAAAAGCGAACCAGCCTCCGCTACTAAGTCCGTATTCGGCACGCGCAAAAGCAAACCAGGAGCCGCAGCCGGCTCAAACGTCAAGCCCCTCAGCCAAATCAGAGGAGCCTTTGATGACGACGATGATGAAATCGAAATGGACGATCTCCCCGTGAGAGCGACCGCACCCGCGCACCTAGTCGAAAACGAAAACAGAAAACCATCGCGCGAGCGCGACGAAAACCGCGACGGCGAAAGCAGACGCGGTCCACGACGCGATCGCGAACGTTCCAAAGAACGTTCACGCAAACCTCGAGCAGAACGCACCCCAACAGAGAACGCCGAAGAAGCGGCCGCTGTTGAAGCCAATGCAATCGAAGAAAAACCAGAGACGTTTCAAGTTGAAGAAACCGAAGACCGCCCAGAGCGCTTCGGCACAGTCAGCGAACAAACGCTCGAAGCTCGCAAGAGCGTACAAGAGTTCCGCCCTTCCAAAGACGGACGACGCGCTAAGAAAACAACCGAAAAACGAGGCGAGCGCCCAAGCCAACGCCAGCCCAAGAAAGCTCCTAAGAAAAAAGGATTCTTTGCCTGGCTCAAGTCGCTCTTCGTTGCCGAAAAGGTTGAAGAAAAGCCAAAGCGCAACAACCGTGGCCCACGCCAAGGTCAAGGACGTTCCCAAGGAGGTCAAGGAGGCGAGCAACGTCGCCGCCGTCGCCGTCCAAACAACGGACCACGACGTGACGGGAATCGCCCACAAGGCGAAAACCAAAACCGCCCACGTGGAGACCGCGGCGAGAACGGAGATCGTCCTCGCAATAATCGCCGTCGCCGCTCAGGCGGAGGCAACCGTCGTCCACGCCCAGAAGGCGAAAGAAAGCCTACTTCAGCCGAGTAAAGCTTCCTTAACCTAACAATTCAAAAACAAGCCCCGCTTCGAGAAATCGAACGGGGCTTCTTCATGGCCAATAAGTTCAGTCATAGATAATGTAAAAAAGCCCATCTGCGGCGTAAGGGCGTACCACCGATGCGAAGTCGAGCATGTGCCACACT
>JAKYXN010000007.1 GCA_022538095.1 Puniceicoccaceae bacterium K14
AATCGATTTACCATTGAGTTCGAAGAACGGATGCCTCAAAACTACAAATAACCGCACATCAGAAACGCTAGTTACACAAAATAAATTACACCTCCTATTCTTGTAGACAAGCTGTTTGGTTAAGGGGAAAAAGTGATAGGTTATTCCACTCCAGTTTCTAATGCTTAAACAATTCCTAGGCCTCGTTGCCATCGCTCTGACACTATATTCCTTCTATCCTTATATCCGATCCATAAGAAGTGGAGAGATAAAGCCACACGCCTTCTCCTGGGTTATCTGGGGACTATCTACCAGCATCGTTTTCTTCGCCCAGTTGGCTGATGGTGGTGGAGCCGGAGCATGGGCAATTGGTATTTCTGGAGCAATTACGTTCTACGTCGCCCTACTCTCGTTCACGAATAAGGGAGACTTCACTATTAAGAAAGTCGATTGGCTCTTTCTAATCCTCGCCCTACTCTCGCTTCCCTTCTGGTTCATAACCTCCGACCCACTATGGGCCGTTGTCATACTTACTACAGTTGATACTCTCGGTTTCGGTCCAACGCTACGCAACGCTTACAAAAACCCACACGACGAACAAATACTGTTTTATCTGCTCTTCACGATCAGAAATGCCATCACCCTTTTTGCTCTAGAAAACCTATCTCTCACAACAACACTGTTCCCCATTGTCACCGCTTTAGGCTGCATCATCCTCATTTCAGCAATCATGATACGTCGCAAGGCTGTAAAAAGATGTTCATAACTCAGTTTAATTACAGGAAGCATTCATCCAAAAATGATCCTCCCAATCAGTATAAACACACTCTTTCAATACCGCCCTTTCACAAACCGGATTCTTATCGTCACAACTTGCCTCATATCATTGGCGGCAATTTTTTCAAATGATGATTGGATCTACGGATGGATATTAGACGGTTGGAAGCTTTCAGGAATCTTTGGCCACCTTTTTATCCACGCAGATTTCTTTCACCTTTTCGGTAATATCGTGTATTTGTGGGTATTCGGCAATGCAATCTGCGGCAATACAAACAACCGTCTATATTTACTCCTTTACCTAGGGTTCGGGTTGTTCGCCGCTGCTACTCATAACATAATGGATGGAAGCCCAGCAATAGGAGCCAGTGGGGCCGTAAATGGAATTGTCGGTATGGCGACAGCGCTGTATCCGAAAAACAGTGTTAATTTGTTCTATTTCTTGCTTTACCGAACAGGCACATTTGAACTTCCGCTCTGGGTTTTATCGCTTTTCTGGGTCGCTATGGATCTCGTACGCATATCTATTGGAAACAGCGAAGTTGCCGCGTGGGCTCATATAGGAGGCTTTTTCATGGGTCTCGCCCTAGGCATCTTGTTTCTTAAAGCTGGGATCGTTAAGTTAACCGAATGGGATAACGAATCACTCCTCGATTCGCTTTCGCCCAAATGATTCCATCAAAAAAACCTTAGTGCCCCGGACTATTGTGGTCACACCGGATTCACTCCGTAATGGGCAAAAACTACTCAGTAGGTTCGAAACGCCTTGTATTTCGCTCTCTCGCCTTTGCTGCTTCTACCTCGCGATTCTTTGGTTCAGCACTGGTCACTAACGAATCGAGCAATTCCGCAACCGTTTCGGCGATACGGTCAACCGCCAACTCAAGGGCAGGCTCGTTTGCTTTTGAAGGCTTAGTCGACCCGCTAATCTTCCTTACAAATTGGATAGACGCTGCTCTGATCTCAGCCTCCGACGCCGCGGGTTCAAAATTGAAAAGAGGTCTTATATTTCTGCACATGGTAAATGAGTATTTTCATGATTGTGTAGAAACAAGAACACCATACCGCGCGACTTCTTTCAAGACGCACCTTACGCCCCTTCGGGCAAGGGTCATCTCGAAAGGGAGCAGACACAAAAAAGCCCGCCTAAGATAATCTTAAGGCGGGCCCTTTTTGATAGCGGGCGTACCCCTACACCCATCTGCTATCTCTTTATTACCCCAATAAATGAAAATATATGAAAAAAAGTTTTCCAGGTCTTTCGTCCTGATGAGAACAATGTACCAAAAAACTACTATTCTGTGAAATACTTAAAACGGCTAGTTTCCATAGCCTTTTCCTATAGTAATTTTTAAATACTTGCCACCAACGATTTAAAAATCTCACACTCGACAGATTTCATTGAAAAAACACGAATTACACCTCTAAAAATCAAGAATACGTCTAAACGAACGTACATTCACCGTCCCACGAAAGGCCCCGATCGCGAATAATATTCGCAAAAACATCTGTGTTAATCTGTGGATAGAGAACTCAACCCAATCACCCCACAAACACACGGGCATTCCTAAACATACGCATCCATGGAGAATCTTCGCCCCACTCTTTTGGAGCCCAGCTGAGCTGGCTCGACCTAAACACGCGCTCAGGGTGAGGCATCAATATCGTCGAACGTCCATCTTCGCTGGTCAAACTAGTGATACCAAATGGAGAACCATTCGGATTGAGCGGATAGGCCTCAGTAGCTGCGTGATGATTGTCCACATAACGAGCGGCGACTAGGCCAGACGCATTGCAGGCTGCTGCCGCATCCGAGCTTTTGAATTCCGCTCGTCCTTCTCCGTGAGCCACCGCGATTGGAAGAACGCCTCCTTCCATTCCTTGGAAAAGCACGCTTGGGCTTTTTTCGATCTTAACGGATACCAAACGTCCTTCGTAGCGCTCGCTGCGGTTTTGCACAAAATGCGGCCAGTGACTTGTACCTGGAATTAAGCTACGCAAATTGCTCAACATCTGACACCCATTACAAACGCCTAGAGAGAATGTATCTTCACGTTCAAAGAAGGCTTTGAACTCCTCGCGTGCTTTATCGTTAAAGAGTATAGACTTCGCCCAACCTTCACCGGCACCAAGCACATCCCCATAACTAAAGCCTCCACAAGCTGCCAAGCCTTGGAAATCTTTGAGCGACACCTTACCGCTAAGAATGTCGGTCATGTGAACATCGACAGTCTTGAAATCAGCACGGTGAAAGGCTGCAGCCATCTCGACCTCTCCATTTACACCTTGCTCTCGTAAGATAGCCATTGGGGGCTTCGAATCATAATCCTTACCGAGATCGATCTCAAACGGAACTTTCGGACTAATTCCTGGATTCGTCTGATCTAGACGTATCTGATGTTCGGATGCAGCGCTTTCTGGATTATCACGCAGCGTCTGCATGCGGCGGGTTACATCCGACCACACGTCACGCAAATCTGAAAGACCTTCTTCTAAAATCGCTTCGCCACTTTGCATAACTCGGAAGGTAAACGAATCATTCAAGGAGCCAACAACTGAACTACAGTCATCGAGGCCGTATGACTTCAAGACTTCGAACACTTCTGCTTGCTCACTGTCGCGCACTTGGATCAATGCGCCAAGTTCTTCGGCGAACAATGATTCGAAAGTGCTAGAGTCCGCAGGAATTTCAATATCCAAGCCAACATTCCCGGCAAAGCCCATTTCAACCGCTGTTGCTAGCAGACCTCCGTCGGAACGATCGTGATACGCGAGCAGTTTTTCATTTTTCCCAAGCTCCTGAATCGCCTTCCAGAAGTTCGCGAGATCTTCGATGCTATCTACATCTGGAGGCTCTTCACCCATTTGAGAAACTGTTTGTCCGAGAATAGAACTCCCCAAACGATTTTTTCCGCGACCCAAGTCGATCAGAACTACGCTCGTATCCGCATCCTGGATCAATTGAGGTGTAAGCGACAAACGAATGTCTTCACAGCGAGCAAAAGCGGAAATTATCAAAGAAGTCGGAGCGGTAACACGCTTGTCGCCTTCGTCGTCCTTCCACACTGTACTCATACTCATGGAGTCCTTACCAACTGGAATCGTCACTCCAAGCTCAGGACAGAGCTCCATCCCGACTGCTTTTACCGCTTCGTACAAATCAGCAGCGTCTCCTGGAACCGACGGAGCCGCCATCCAGTTTGCTGAGAGATTGACGCGGTTCAAAGGACCCACCTGAGCCGACGCGAGATTCGTCAACGCTTCGCCGACGGCGAGGCGAGCCGACGCCGCAGCATTGTTTACTGCGGTAGGCGTACGCTCGCCAACAGACATCGCTTCGCCTGTGTATTCATCAAACGATGACGCTGTCACCGCGCAGTCCGCTACTGGAACTTGCCAAGGCCCGACCATTTGGTCACGGCTAATCAATCCAGTAACCGTACGATCACCAATCGTGATCAAGAAAGTTTTGTCTGCCACGGAAGGATGCGAAAGCACTCGATTGCTTGCTTCTTGCAAAGAAATTCCATCGAGGTTCAACGGCTCCACCGGACGCTCCAATGATTTCTCATCTCGGTGCATTCTCGGTGGTTTTCCTAAAAGAACATCCAAAGGCATATCGATTGGCTTGTTTCCAAAATGCGGATCTTCCAGCACTAACTGACGCTCATCGGTAGCCTCGCCAATAATGGCGAACGGACAACGCTCGCGCTCGCAAATCGAAACGAATCTATCAATACGGTCACTTGGGATAGCCATCACGTAACGCTCTTGAGATTCGTTACACCAAATTTCGAGAGGGCTCATCCCTGGCTCGTCGTTATTCACCTTACGCAGATCAAAGACGCCCCCTTTGCCCGCATCGTTAACGAGTTCTGGCATCGCGTTTGACAGACCGCCGGCTCCCACATCGTGAATAAAAACGATTGGATTCTCTTCACCGAGCGACCAACAGCGATCGATCACTTCCTGACAACGACGCTCCATTTCTGGGTTCTCTCGCTGCACGCTGGCAAAATCGAGATCCTCGTTACTCTCTCCGCTGTCAATCGAACTGGCGGCTCCACCTCCAAGACCAATCAGCATCGCAGGCCCGCCAAGCACGACGAGTTTATCACCGGCATTGACTTCTTTCTTCTCGATGTGCTCGCGACGAATATTGCCCAAACCACCGGCCAGCATAATCGGCTTGTGATACCCGCGGATTTCAGGGCCATTCGCTCCCGGTACGCTTTGTTCAAACGTGCGAAAATAACCCAAAATATTCGGCCGACCAAACTCATTGTTGAACGCTGCGCCTCCCAACGGACCCTCGAGCATAATATCAAGAGCCGAAACAATTCGTTCAGGCTTACCATTATCCTTCTCCCACACTTGTTCGCCGCCGGGTAATTTCAAATTGGAAACCGTAAATCCAGTAAGACCCGCCTTTGGTTTGGACCCAATTCCCGTCGCTCCTTCGTCACGAATCTCGCCCCCAGAACCAGTCGCAGCCCCCGGAAACGGGGAAATCGCTGTTGGATGATTGTGGGTTTCTACCTTACAAAGAATCGCGATATCTTCCAGAGATGCCTTATACTCGTTCGTATCTGGGTCCGCAAAAAAGCGGTTGGCTTCGCTGCCTTCGAATACAGCGGCATTGTCTTTATAAGCCGACAAAATCCCTTCGCTTCGCATCTCGAAGGTATTCTTGATCATCTTGAAGAGCGACTTCTCCTGAGCTTCCCCATCGATATCCCACGACGCATTGAAAATCTTGTGGCGACAATGCTCTGAATTCGCCTGAGCAAACATCATCAACTCAATATCCGCCGGATCACGCTCGAGCTTCGTAAAACTTTCGACCAAATAATCGATCTCGTCTTCAGCCAACGCCAAGCCCAATTCCTTATTGGCCTTCGCCAAAGCCTCACGTCCCCCCGCCAGAACAGGAACAGTCGTAAACGGCTTCGGTTCCTCATGACGGAAAAGAGCCTCCAGCTCCTTCTCCTCACCAAAAACTGCTTGGGTCATCCGGTCATGAATCTTCGAATCCAAATCCTTTAACTGGTCGGCCGAAAGCTCTGCCCCACCAAGATCCACCCAAAACGCCGTCGCGCGCTCCACCCGCTCCACCTTCTCCAATCCACAAATGTGGGCAATATCCGTCGCCTTCGACGACCACGGTGAAAGCGTCCCCGGACGAGGCGTTACGATTCGCAGCAGTCCCTCCGGAGTATGCTCCTCCAGCTTCGGCCCGTATGTCAGCAACTTCCCGAGAACCTCAGTCTCCTCCGTTGACAAGCTTCCGTCCACCTCAGCTGCGTGCAAAAACTCTGCGTACACGCCCTTAACTGGCAAACCACTGGCAGTAAAATCAGCCAAAAGCTTTTCAAGGCGAAATTCGGAATGAGACGGAGCACCGCGAAGAATAATCATAACGCAAGGGAAGTTGAGAATTTCCCAGTCCCCCCGCAAGCGCCGAGTGAACAATTCATTCAATTAAGAGCATCTCGTTTCTCCTGTGTTCACTTAATATGAATTCAGACTCTATTTCAACTATGCACGCTTTACCCTAGTCTCCTTTGCAGCGAGAGGCCTCCGCTCCCAAATTTAAAAATCGAATCTCGCAATCGCCCATCGGCAGCTTGTTCAACAATTCGAAGCCCTGCCAGAACGTCGCAGCTCGATCGAAGACGACTCCTCGCAATACGCGAGAATCAACTATTCCTAGGGCGTGTTCCCTCGAAAATGGGCTCCTGCCAGCAAAGAGTTTATTCACGAACACGCCCTAAAGGGTCTTAACGAATCAGAGGTGGTTAATCCCCCCCTACCCCCCCTTACAATTTACCTTAACACACACGAAAACATTTCTTTCAATGACTTCTCTAAACACGACATCCTTCTCCCTACCAACAGAAAAATTTTCTCACTCAAACGCTCTTAAAGCGGAATGGGATAACATGGCGGACCAACCAAGCTCGTCTCTCGAAGCGGTTTCGATCACCCTTTACCCAGAGTACATCCACCAAACGATCTCCGGTATAGGTAGCTCATTCAACCCTATGGGAGGCGAGGCTCTTTTCTCACTCTCAAGCAACGACCAGAAAGAATGTCTCGAGGCCCTCTACTCAAAAGACCAAGCCCATCTCAACTTCTGTCGCACCCCAATCGGAGCGAGCGATTTCGCACGCCAAGAATACAGCTACTCGTCCGAAAAAGGCTCCTTCGCTCTAGAATCCGATAACAACAACCTCATCCCCTTCATCAAAGGAGCCAAAGCAGTCAACGCAGACCTCGCTCTACACGCCTCCCCATGGAGTCCCCCAGCATGGATGAAGACCAACTCCGAAATGTGCAATGGAGGCACCCTCATCCCAGGCGAAGAAGTCAGAAAAGAAATCGCCAACTACCTTGTCAGCTACGCCCAAGCGATGTCCCAACAAGGGCTCCCAATCGCTCGCCTAATGCTTCAAAATGAGATGGACGTCGAAACAAAGTACCCAAGCTGCAAATACGATCCAGTAGATTTCGCACGCATTCACGTCGACCACCTCGCCCCCGCCATTTCCAAAGCAAAACTCGATTGCGAATTATGGGCTGGTACCTTTAGAGCCCTATCAGGACTGCAATGCTTCGACTGCCTCAAAGAATCAGGCTTTCGAGAAAGCATCAAAGGCTTCGGCTTGCAATACGTCAAAGAAGAAGCCCTCCATTCTCTCCAGCTCAACCATCCAGACGTCCCTCTGATGCACACCGAGAGCGTCTGCCATAATGGAGACAACAGCTGGGAACAAGCAGTAGCCCTCTTCTACGATGTCACAAAATACCTCCGCTACGGATGCGATTCCTATACCTACTGGAACACCATCCTCCCACATGACGGTCTCAGCGGATGGGGTTGGAAGCAAAATTCACTCGTATCCATAAATGCACAAGAGAAGACGCTATCATTCAATCCTGACTACCACGTCATGCGTTGGCTCTCCTCCAACGTCCCTCCCGGAAGCAAGCGCGTAGAATGCTTCTCCTTCCAAAGACGCACCCTCGCCTTCTTGAAACCAGACGGTCACTACGTCGTGCTCCACTTCAATCCAGAAAGCCACGACAGCAAAGTAGAGCTCCATATCAACGGCAAAACCCACCAAGCCCAAATCCCCCCACTCACCTTCACCGCCATCGAATGCTAATGCCGGGAAGAACCTCATTTCCTCCTAAAGTGTGTCCACATCAGGAACAAAAAAATCCTACTCCCTCGAAGCAAAAATCACTGTTCAACGACATTCGTCAAAGCCTCGAACATCTCCGGCAAAATCTCCAAAGCCTCGTTGTTCTCCAAATAAGACTCTATATCTTCACTCTTCTCCGGTTCTCTATAGTTCTCTGATTTGAATTTGGATATAGCTTCCTCGATCAATTCTTTGCTATCATCATATGACCTTCCACCTATCGCAAACGACGATTCACCCCCCACAGATGAGGTCCCAATCCTAATGATAGAGAAAGTATCCCAAAATTTATCTACTCTGCCCTTTTCGACGAAT
Organism: Puniceicoccaceae bacterium K14; assembly: GCA_022538095.1. Lineage (GTDB taxonomy): Bacteria > Verrucomicrobiota > Verrucomicrobiia > Opitutales > Opitutaceae > JAKYXN01. The sequence goes on from JAKYXN010000007.1 coordinate 8,280, forward strand.
TCTTTAAAATCTCCCTCGTCTGCAAATATAATTTCCACATCATCATCTGACTCACCAGTCTTTAGCTTGTACCTTTGCAAGGTCCCCAAGCCGATCTCACCGTTTGTGAATGCAATTAAGTCTCCCAAATCCTCAATCGGGTTGTCCGGGTTCGCATTTTCATATTCCTTCAAAGCTTTACGAATCACGCTAAGCGCACCCATCTTAGCTACACTCCTCAACCCTGACAGAGCTTCGCGGTACTCCGCTTCCGTCTTTAAGATTTTGCCATTGGTAACCGCTAACCAATCCAATGCACTCAACAGGTTCATCTCGGCGATTCGGTACTGTTCATTTTCACTAAGAAAACGCCCAAGTCTCTGCGTCTGCTCAACCCAACCTGTAACATCTCCGAATTCAACACTGCTATCTATGTCATCCACGGCCATGCGTTCTTTACGAGCCACTAGACTCTCAATACTTTGATCAATTTTGCTAACCTGCTTCTCCAACCCCCTCAGGGTTAACAATTTATAATCGTTCTCTGCAACCAATTGTTCTAACGTCAAAATCTCTTCACAGACCCCGTCAATTTCATCCCGTTTATCCAAGATGTATCCAATTCCTCCTGCACCTAGTAGCGCGACAATACACAAAAAAAATATTCGAATAAAATTCATTTCTCTAATTTTTATTTTAGACTAATTAGTAGTCACATCAATTGCAGTAGTCATCGCCTCAAAAATCTCCTCATACAATTCCTCACTTACGGGTTTCTCGAGATACGGAATCAATTCATCAGGCCCCTCAGGCGAACGCCCCACTTCTTCCTTGAATCGCCTTAATCCATCTCGAACAGAGTCCCATTTTCGGTGTCCCGGCTCGGCCGAACTACCCGAAGAAAGATTAGGTCCAAAGTAAGTAAGGTCTTCCCAAATGTGATCAACTGGCCTAGCTTCATACAGAACAATTGCTGAAGATTCTGATTCTGGTCGAATGTCACTATACTTAACGATATCATATCGATTCAAAATCAACGGACTTAAAGGCCCCTCTATGTATTCGTAGAGCTCACTCGCTTCTTCAGGAGGCGTGCCTCCCGATTGCTCCAAATAACTACGAAACGCCTCCTGCAAAATAACTTGCGTCTTGTACTTCGCTTTCGTCCTGACTTTAGCGAGCTGCATTCGATAGTCTGCCACAGTCTCAACCTCACCCAATTTAACCGCATCCAGCCAATCATTTGATTCCAGCATATCCATCTCCGGGATACGCCAATGCTCATTCTCCGAAACAAATTTAACCAAACCGCTCACACGGCCGACCCATTTCTCCATCGCTTCTTCCATTTCTAACAGAGAAAACCCATGGGGGCCCAATTCATCTGGATCAGCCATAGATTCTTGGAGCGATAGTTGTTTCGCCATCAATTCCTTCAGGCTTGTGCGCAAAGTAGCTATCTGACTATCCAGATTCCCAGTGCTCTTCACCTCTGATCTTAACGCATCTACTTCCAATTGAGCTGACTCCAAACACCCTCGTTCGTACAACCCCACACCTATAATCAAGCTTCCTATTAACGACACTCCCACTAATGAAATTTTACTCGTACTCATAACAGTTATCAATGTTCCCAATACAGACGATCCAGCGACAGCAACCGTTCCAAGCCCAACTCCACTCACAATCGATGCCGAAAGCCCCACTGGAGCGGCAATCGCGTTTTGTCCGCCAAGAACAACACCAAGAGCCGTCACAGTAGAACGAATTCCCCTTTTTCCTAAGACGCCACTCAATTGGTCAAGAGCACGCGACACACGCATCCGTGCTGCATTTTCGCTCAGTGAAAGCAGTTCCCCTATCTCAGAAAAACTCCGTTTCTCATAAAACCGTAAACACACCGCCGATCGGTCGATCTCCGTTAGCTCGCTGACAGCTTCATCCAACACCGGCCGCACCTTTTCCCAATCGCGAACGCGATCGTCATCGTCTATCTCATCCATACGCAGGGCCTCTATCTCCCTCTCTGCTCTTCGGCGTTCAGACCGCATCGCTTTCAACGCGGTATAACGCGCTGCCCGGTACAACCATCCAGATACAACGACCTCTTCGCGAATTTCATCTGCGCATCGTGCCAATGAAATGAATACTTCTTGGCAAATATCTCTGGCTAACGCATCATTTCCTCCCACTTGACGATACGCGACCGAATACACCAAATCCAAATGCCGCTTCACCAATTCCTCAAAAGCTTCACTCGAATCTTCGCGGCTATATTTCCTAATCAATTCAAAATCGTCCTGCATACTCTTCTAACACCAAATACCCGCAGAAGTTCGAACCGCACAATAAAACGAAAAAAAGTTTCAATCGCTTTTTATAGTCGACCCAAAGCGACTTCCGATAGCCACACCACCCACCAACATCGCTACCGACGCGTAAAACATGTAATCGAAGAGGTAAGGTATTGGTTGCCAACCCAATCCTCCCGGTAAAGGCAAATAAACCAAAGCCAACTGACTAATAACCGCACCTACGATAAAGAGCGCAATTCCTATCCTCAACCCAATACCCTCTTTTAAGAAACCTAACTCTATTCCCCATGCCCAAAGCAAAGGCGTAACAACCCCTAAAAACACCAGATGCAAAAACGCGATCACCATAAAATGCTGCGTGCCCAAAACCTCCATACTCGGAAAAATTACCACAAATTGCAAAACGACCTTTAAAACAAATAGCCCAACTGCAGCACGCCCTAAGCCCGACGCCAATCGACTCGAAAACCAGGCCTCAGACCGTCCTACCAACCACAACAACCGAACCACAGCAACAAGCTGCAAAGCTCCACCGACACAAGCCACCGAGCGAACCCACTCGACTCCATCTACCCAAAGCGCCGACTGAGCATATGTTAATAAAATCGCTACCGCCAACAGGACCAGATACCGCTTCACACTCGCTTCCAACTCATTCGAAATCTGACAACGAACAACCTGCAACCCTGCTGCGATTAAGAAAAAGACAAACCACCCATTGTATTGAAAATGCAAATAATAATAGACGCCCAAGTCTCTCCAAATTGTATCTCTCAATTCGCTCACCATAATCGGCCCCAACGCAAAGGGTCCTACTGATGAGATTAGCAAAAACCAAGCACCCAGCTTAAGCGCAAAGCCCGCAACTCGCGTCGCTCGATTTCGTCTCACCAAACGAATAACAAACAACACCGAGCACAGCAAATGCAGTGTGGAAAATACAATGCTCCATAACGCATATCCTTGAATTGGAAACGCAACAAGCATCCCCAAGACTCCCAATTGGCAAAATAAAAACATCTTCCAACACCACGACCGATCCTCAGGCAAAACAAACAGCCGAAATGCCAACGCAAAAAAGCCATTGAAGACCCATCCCAAAAAACCCACGTGGGAATGCGCATGTTTCACGTACCCAAAAGAAAACCCTTCCAATGGAAATACAAACTGCATTCGCAGCAATACACCGATCAAAAAAGTCACGCACATATAAGCCACCGCTACTCTAAAGCAATGTCGCTCCATCGCACTATTCCCTTTACCTATCATCCTAACTGACAGGTCTAGCCGATATAAACCCCGACACCAGCTATAATCATCCGAATTTAGTCCTTCTTTTCAAAATCAAATCGATTTAACTTCAACAACTTAAGGCTCGATTTATTATAATTTTTGCGATTCCATTTCGCCTATGGAACAATCAGCTGAATCACCTGAACAACCAGACTCAACCCCACCCCAATCAGAGTCCACACCACCCGCTAGCGAAAATAAGACCGTCGCTATCGTTGCCTACCTAACAATCATCGGCTTTATCATCGCCATTGTTCTCAACAGCAAAGATAAAACCGCACTAGGCTCCTTCCATCTCAGGCAAATGATGGGGTTAGCAATTGGTTCGATCGTTTGTGGATTTATCCCAATCGTGGGTCTCTTCTCTTTCTTCTTTTTTATATTTCTTTGGGTCATGGGTCTCATCGCGGCCTCCAGTGGTCAAATGAAGCCCGTCCCCTTACTTGGAGAAAAATTCGACGAGTGGTTTAAAAACGTTTTTTAAACTATATACCCCCAAAAAAATAAAAGAGCCTTCCATCACTTGGAGGGCTTTTTTATTTTACATAAACTCCAATGAATTCGATCTCAATCAATGCATCGCCAAGCAGAGTCTCTACTGGGAAAGCAGTCCGCACCGGTTTCGTTGGCTTAAGTTTTCCATGATAGAAAAACCTTCGATAAGCTGAATTCCAGTTTTTTGAATACGGATAAGGATTGCTGCTCAATCGTCCCAAATTAGTCACCCAAAATAACATCGAGTGTGGCAACAGGTGTATGGTCGCCACTATAGAATGGGTGGACACCTACGCAATTTCTAATAAACCTTGGGAAGAGGCACAAAAGAAAAACCCTTTTGCTCAGCCATTTGCTAAAAAAAGATCTCGAATGATCTACAATATTTCCGCCTACATGCAAACGCTAATCAACGAATTTACCTCATCAGGCGGAAATATCGTCGTTAAGGAATTTTTCACTACAGAAACATTTTTCGAAAATCCCGGAAAACACAATAATCAACGCCACAGGTTTCGGAGCGAAAGCGCTTCTCAGCGACGACAAAATGGTTCCGGTCAGAGATCAGTTAACTTTTCTGATGCCACAACCAGAAGTAAACTGCCAATTCAGCAACAACGACGCCTATGCAATTCCTCGCAGAGATGGATTAGTCGTCGGCTCAACCGATAATGGCCGATACGGTTCCACCGACTTATCAGTTGACCTCAAACAAACCTACGATGCGGTCGCTTCTTTAGCCCAGTCAATGAAAACGCTTTATTAGTAAATTACGCTTGTATTCACTTTCAAAGCATCCCCCAAGAGAACTGTTAGGGTATCGCCAGGGCTCAACGGGCCGACTCCCGCTGGTGTGCCAGTCAAGACCACATCGCCTGGAACCAATGTGAAATGCTCGCTTATTTCGCTTAGCAACTCCAATGTAGGGAAAATCATATCCCGCGTATTGCCATCCTGAACAACCCTGCCGTTTCTCTCTAACTTTAAGTCTATATTCTGGAGATCGCCCGAATAGCTCACAAACTCAGACAAAGGGCAGGACCCATCAAACGCCTTCGCTTTTTCCCAGGGCAACCCCATACCCTTCAGCTTATCTTGTACATCTCGCAAGGTAAGGTCCAAAGCTATACCAATGCCCACGATCGCTTTCTTTGCCTCCGAAACGCTTGCCGACGTCAAACGCTCCCCGACCAAGATTGCCAGTTCTGTCTCAAAGTGACACGACCCGCGACCCATTGGAACCGCAAACGGTTCTTCAAGAGAAACAAGAGCATTGGGAGCCTTCATAAACAAAATCGGCTCCGCCGGAATTGCATTATTCAATTCCTTAGCATGATCCGCGTAATTGCGTCCGACGCAAACAATCTTCCCAACTGGCAAAGAAGAGAAATCCCCGTTCAAACGGTGCTGGTATCTTGTTTTCATTATTCTTCTTCCAAAAATTCACGGTGCTCCGAGATCATCAACTCAGGGAGTTCATTAAAAAACGCCATCTCCCGAGCCTGGTCGCTTCCTCGCATTTTTCCGCGTTTCCCAATCACTTGAAACACCAAGCTCACCGCATGTCTAAACGGATTTCCCTCATCGGGAAATTCGAGGGTGCCAATCAATTCAAACCCACGGGCAGTCAATCCTGTCTCATTCTCGAGGATACGCCTTGCCGCATCCTCCAAGGGCTCTCCAAGTAAAACAGTACCACCTGGCAAATGCCAAAACCCTTTACCTGGGTCGATTTCCCTCTTAGTCAACAAAACGCCATCGTCCGAATCGACGATCAAGTCGATGCAAAGTCGCGGCACACGACTGTAAATAGATTTAAATTCTTCTGGAGGTAGATATTTTGGCATAAGTTGGCGTAAGTATCTGCCTTCTAAGGGCTAACTCTTCAATTCAATTATACGATAAATCAGTGCTCATGATTTTCATAATGCTCGCGAAGAAAATCCCTTCCAAAGTCACCCTCGAAATCCCGCCAAACAGCGTGGATATGATTAGCCCGGTTTTGCACATTATCGTATTCAATTAAAAAGGATTCGCCTTGAATTCTGTAATAGTGTCCATCGCCCTTTTCCAAACTGCCTGCCCAGCTGAAGCGGATTTCATCTAAATCATCAGATTCGATCTTTTCCCAGCGAGAATTTGCTAAACCTGTTTCGAGACTACTCAAATAGATATGGATCAAACGGGTAACCAATTCCAACTGATTCGTTTCTAATTCACCCAGCGAAATACCAGAACTCTCAAGTGGCTCTACCTTTAGCAAAGACCCAGTTATAATTTCCCTATACGCTCGATCTGAAACTACCACTTTTCTCCTTTGCTCGTCATTCAAGGTAGCCATAAACTCACGAGCGATTTGCTCTTCATTATGTAAGACCCGCTGATCCTTAGCAAAGCCAGCAACTCCCGTCGCATTCGCTGGATTGGCCCCAAAAAATTGAGGGGTTACAGAAACCTCGCCACCACTACCAAAAGTAAAGTTCAAAGATAAATGGTGCCCCTCATAACGCATTCCCCAATTTTTCTTGCCTCCAGGCGAGCCAAACAAAGACAAATAATATTTTTCTGGATCGCGCAAAGAACTCCCACCCGACTGTTCAAACAAAATCTGTTCCAACCCAATAATTCCTTTCACCTTCTGACGTCCTGAATCACTCAATACAGTTCGGAGCAATCTTTCTAGTAATTCTTTTTGTGATTCGTCTAAACTCTTTAAGCTAATCCCTTTTCGCTGTTTCGGCACATAATTCCAACTATAGCGCTCATTCCCCTCAAATGACAAAAGCACGCTGCCCCTCTGTTCGTCCGAAAGCGAACTGAGGAATTCTCTGGCTGACTCGGATACTCTTTGAATTAGATCATCATGCTTACTAAATGCACCAGAATTTGACGCTAAAAGGCACAGCAAGAAAAACACTGAGGTTGGGGTAATAGAGCTCATATCTATTACACTACAAGAAACCTTCGGCATTAGCAAATGTGGATTGTTAGCCTTTTCCTCATTTTCTCTCACACATTGTCCCTTCCTACGTGATCGTCGACGCCCCATGCACTCAACAGACGATCTCCACTTCCATTTGCCAGAAGAACAAGCTGAACGCACTAGCGCCACCGCATTTACCAAAAAACTCCGTCTTGGATGGATTACCTGGATAAGCTCAATATTCCCCCAAATTTGTCCAACTAGACTAAGATTCTTCTAGAGAAGAATTTGCGAGCTTACAGAACGTCAACTTTACAGTGTAACCTTTTAAGTGTTTTCAATTAAAGTTATTGAGGGTTTTTATGTCACTTCATAAACTCATGAATCCCCTTAAATAGACTAATAGTTACACCATTATTAGTATTTTTAATTATTACTATTTTAAATAGGCATTTTGACTAGCTCGTTTCGTTTCAGGAACTAAACAAAATGAAGATTCATAAAAATAGATCAACCAAATGAATACACTAAAAAAAAATCAAAACCACAGTGACGGCTATACTATTGGTAGCTTCTTTTACCTGCTCTACTGTGTTAGCCAATGGAAACTCTTGGTACGCTAACGATGACTATATTTTTATCACTTATTACGTTCCTGCGAATGCCTCTATGTTTGGCTATGTAGATGCATATACAGAGTCTGCAAGTGACACGGCGTACGCCGATGTGGTAGGCAAACGACAATACGCAACCCCACTCCAGCAACGCAAAACCACGTAAGATTCTATAGTGGGCGTGATTCCTGATAATCAGGTCACGCCTACTTTCAGAACTATGAAAACACTCTCACTGATCATATGTTTAATCATTGCATCCATTAGAGGTTACGCCTCCGAATCAATGGACGGCGATACCGCTTTTAGCGTCGGCGATATCAGTATTTCTCAATACATTTACAATCGAGAAATCAACAAGGCATTTCGCAAAAGAACTCCCAGCAACCTCGAAAAAGAAAAATGGATGAGAGACTGGATCGGGCGTCTACGCGTAGCTGGACACGCAATAGAAAAAGGGTATCGAAACAACACAGACGTTAAGCATGCGGTTAAGATACTAAGCCGCCACATGCTGCTAAAAGGTGAAGACGGTCCCTTTTACAAAGAAATTGTAGACTCTGAGATTGTACGCTCAGGTGTATCAATTGGGGGATTAAATCGAAAAGAACTCTACACAATGCGGCAATCCGTTTTAGAAAAATTGAGTAGCGGAGTGATAGAAGAATCTGAAATAATTACTTCCCGAAAAGCATCTCAAGCAATTGTCCAACTTTACAGAGACTTAACTGACAAACATAATTTGTCACCTGACATCCTAGTTGGCCAGTGCGAAGATCTCGAATTATTTAACTACGCAAAACGAGGGCACAGGGTTTCAATCTCCACTCATCAGTTTATTAAAAGCTACGGTAACAAGGTCTACAAGAGGTACATCACAAAAGAGGCAGATCTCGATATAGAAATAAAAGAGTATATCGTAGATGAAGCTTTCTACTCCATGATAATTGAAAAAAACTTAGACCAAGAAAAGCATTTTGTTTGGGAAAAAGATAATTTCGAATACAACACGATCTATAATGTATTTAAGATGAATGAATTCCTGAACAAGGTTACAGTATCGGATTCTAGCTGCTTAGAGCACTATAAAGCGAACCAGAACTCGTTTGCGATCCCTTCTACAATATGCGCTTTTGAGATTCTCTTTGACGATATGGACGCTGCTCAAAAATCCAGACGAGTCATTCAAATAAGCATACGAGAAAATGGGCTAAAATCACTTGAACAGTTTATCAGCACAGCCGGATTTTCGTATTCAAAAGAAACAATAAAAACTGATTCAACAAAATTAAACAGCAACCTCGTCAACCGATTAGCCCAATCACCGCCAGGCTGGACTTCCAATGTTATGCCGAAAGGCAAACTATCAAGTTTTTGGGTTAAGGAATCCCACGAGGGACAGTCTTTCCTTCCATTCGAAATCGTAAAAGAGACAATAATGAAAAGGCTTGCCGATGAAATTGCGACGGCTCAAATAAGCAAATTTTCCGATGGATTAAGCGATACTTTTTCGTTCATAGAGAGCACACCTTATTAATAAGTAGAAAACGAACGATTCCAGTGCAAAGAAACAAACTCTCCATTCGGATCTTTCGCTCACAAAAACTAAACTCTAACGAAACGGTTTTCTGAACTTTAAACAGTGCATCCGCAAGATTTCATAGGCTTGATAGTGAAACGACTGCCTACACTTTCGTGCAACAGCCGTTCAAACTACTACGAACTCAAGAACTAACAGGCAAATTTTTCACACCTCACATGCTTTCGATACAGAAAGAGAAGCTCCATTGGACTCGATAACATCGCGATACTCCTTTGCCGATTGCTTCAAAATTCGCTCCTGTGTCTGGTAATTGACGTACACGATTCCGAATCGTTGCGAATAACCACGATCCCACTCGAAATTGTCCATGATAGACCAGTGAAAGTAGCCCATGCACTCCACTCCATCAGCAGCTACGCGGGAAATGCCTTTTAAGTGCTCCTTTAAATAAGAGCAACGAGCTGAGTCGATGACCTCGCCATTTTCATCTGGGAAGTCCGTGGTCGCAGTTCCATTTTCAGTTACGACAATTGGCTTACCATAACGCTCATATAAGTACTTACTTCCCCAATACAATATATCTGGAACAATATCCCACCCCATAGTTGTCAATGGGCTACCATCTGGCATATTCAAGATTTCATAACCTCCATTTCCATCAGCCTTAACTGTGCGCCCATGGTAGATATTGGCTCCCAGGAAATCCAAAGGCTGGAAAATTATATCCAAATCTCCATCGGACATCTCGGGAAGGTGTTCGCGATAAGCCTCTAAACCATTTTCCGGATACTCTCCCTTAAACATAGGATCCATCCACCAAGCGCTATTCCAAATGCCATTTTGCATCGCCATCGGGTCAGTGCTCTCAGGCGGGACAACGTCAAAGGTTGCCATTCGCGCCGCTTCGATATCTTCCGGAGACTCAGTATTCGGTCTCGAAACAACTCCAACGGGAGCGCCGCCAATCAACACAGGGCGCTTAGCGTTCGCTCTCAACGTCTGCACACTCTTGCCATGAGCAAGCTGTACGTGATGACCTGCTTGAAGAATTTCGTGTAGTGAAAGCTTCAAACCTGGAGCATGAATACCACTTCCATACCCAAGGCCTACGATCACTTGCACTTCATTAATCGTGATCCAGCGACTCACTCTATCCGATAACCGCTTTGCAACTACCGATGTGTATTCGGCAAATCGATCCGAAATATTTGGATTCAGCCACCCTCCCTCAAGGTGTAACTGCCAAGGTAATTCCCAATGATATAAAGTGATCCAAGGCTCTATATTTACTGCCAACAAAGCATCCACCAGGCGGTCATAGAAATCCAATCCCGCTTCATTGACCTTTCCGTATCCATTGGGTATTACACGTGGCCAACTTACTGAAAATCGATACGCCTTCAGGCCCACTTCCTTCATCAATGAGACATCATCCAAAAATCGGTTATAGTGATCGCAAGCAACATCGCCAGTCTGCGCCTTATAGATTTTCCCAGGGCTTTTGCAAAACTTGTCCCAAATTGATAACCCTTTGCCACCATCGTAGGCGGCTCCTTCAATTTGGTAACTCGATGCTCCAGCACCCCACGTAAAATTTTTAGGAAACTCCATTAGCGAAAACTGTAATCCTGTTTCGTAAAACGAAAGCGGATGAACACTCTTATTTAAGAGAATCACAGAGAATGAAACCTACATGAAAGAGCTCATCAACCAATCGCTATTATTATGTAAGAGTTGCTTGCTCTATTCTTTCTTAAGAATAAGATGTTAAGAGTCATAATCATTAGACTCTGTACTGAAACTTCGCCCCCATAACAACGAAGTCTCAAAGCCCAATAGTTAAATACCCAAACACAATGCCCCAAAAACGAATTGTAATGAAAGACGTCGCTCGTGAAGCGGGCGTTCATCAAACCACAGTTTCGCTAGCGCTTCGCGATCACCCCAGCCTCCCCCAAGAGACGCGCAAACGGATTAAGAAGCTTGCCATCGAAATGGGTTACCGCCCAGACCCCGCGCTCACCGCTCTTAATAACTACCGCGAACGCGTTAAATCCGCTCCCACTTCTCATTCCATTGGTCTCATAATCAACCTCGCCAGCGAGGCCCACCTGAAAGAAAGCCACGTTCACGAGCAATTGATTCGCCACTCAAGAGAGCGAGCCAAAGAGCTTGGATACAACCTCGACATATTCTGGTACGGCCGAGACTACCACCGTTCAAAAGGACTCGACAACGTTCTTAAAACTCGAGCGATTCCAGGCCTAATTCTAAGTGCATTTAGTTATATCAATACCGACATCCAACTCGACTGGGATGCCTACTCGACTGTTAAAATAAATCTTCTACCTGTTGGACTCGAAGTAGATGCCATTCTGAGCAACCAGCTATTCGCAGTACGCTTAGCTATGCGTAAACTCCGCGAACGCGGCATTAAGCGCATTGGCTTGGCCATTGCAGAGCATGACGAAATTCATACCCGCAATCTTTTTACTGGTGGCTTCTATATAGGGCAGCGTACTTACCATGCCACCGAACGAATCCCACCACTTGTATTCAAACCCAAACCGATGCCGTTGCTAAGCGAACAGGTCAAAGATTACTGTATCGAACACAAATTGGATGCGCTTATGAGCAATTGGAATATTTTAGACATCTGTGCATGGCAAGCAACTGAAGCGCTCGGAAGAGATTGTCGATTCGTCACCCTCGATCTTAACGATAGTTCGCGGCCCTACGGAGGCGTCAATCAAAACCACGACCAAGTCGCTCGCACTGCTGTTGATCAAGTAGTTGGAAAGATCAATACCTTCCAAAAAGGCACTTCGGATTCTCACAATATGACTCTCGTGGACCCTAGCTGGGAAGAATTGAAACCTTGGATTTTCAATCAATCGCCTGAGATAAAACGCCAAGTATTTGTGCCAAGCAAAGAACTACTTGTAAGTTAGAGTTAGCTCTACCCTTGATCTACAAGTAAGTGGATCAGTAGGACATCAGCCCATCGTTTACACAGGCGCTGCCAATCTTTCGGGTATAGTTCTTCTGAAAGCGTAGTGAACACCTCTATCCGATATCCGGATACTTCGATAGCGTTCAGAACAAGAGCGTAAATTGGAGAAACGGCTCAAGAAACGCCATCTTACGCACAAAAACACCCTCTAAAATAGGTTACTCTTATATGTGAATGAGTAACAAATTGTGCGCAGGCCATAAGCGAATAACGTTCAAATTAAATTACAACTTTACCCGTTTTTTAAAATCCGCCCCGGACTTATACCACGGCCTACCCCGTCTCACTAATACAGCAATAGTAGATACTCTCCCAATCTCAGCCCAAACAAAAGCGGCTTAGATTAATTTCCAAACCAAACCTAAAAACTAAACTTCTACATAAGATCTTATGAAAAAAGTTATCAATAAACGGAATCTCGGCCTCATAGCCATGGGACTTCCGTTGCTTACCCCCTATACCTACGCCCAAGAGGAGGAAGACGAAGCATTCGAGCTTTCTCCATTCGAAGTTAACGCCGAAGATGATTCTCGCTATCGTGCTACAAGTACACTTGCAGGGACACGTCTCCGAACAGACCTTAGAGACATCGGATCTGCAATTTCCGTTGTTACCGAAGAATTCCTAGAAGATACAGGAGCGACCAATAACGAATCGCTCTTATTATACACCCTCGGTACCGAAGTGGGTGGTTCCGCTGGTAACTTCGCTGGTGGTGGCGATGGTGGACGTGTCGATACGGATGACCAACGTAGAAACCCCAGCGCAGCCAATCGCGTACGCGGTCTCGCAGCTGCAGATAGCACACGTAACTTCTACGCAACCGATATCCCTTGGGATTCTTTCAACGTCAACCGAGTCGACATTCAGCGTGGCCCTAACTCTGTTCTATTTGGATTAGGCAGCCCAGCTGGTGTCATTAACGCCGGGTTAAAAACAGCCATGTTCTCCGATCAAGGAGAAGTTGGCTTGAATTTCGGAAACGACGACTCGTGGCGAGCTACTCTCGACTATAATAAAGTAATAATCGAAGACGAATTGTCCGTTCGACTCTCAGTACTCGAATCAGAAAAAGGGTTCCAACAAGAGGAAGCCTTTGAAGACGACAGTCGAATTTTTCTCTCAGCACAGTGGGCTCCTAGCTTTTTAAATACAGATAGCTCAAAAGGAAAATTGACGGCTAACTACGAAGACGGTGAGATCATGGCAAATCGCCCTCGCGTACTCCCTCCGATTGACCGGATTACTCCTTGGTTCAACTCCGCAAATGGTGACCTTTACCAAGGTACCTTCACAGCGCCGGAGCTCCAGACATTTTCACAATCAGGAGCGACTGGGAGTGAGTTTATTGGGATCGAAGTTCTCGGTCGTATTTTTAATGGTCCGGTTGCGTTTTATGACGGGTCCGGTACGCCATCTGCATACAGAATGGCAGCCGTAGACGGAATCAATTACCTCGGGATCGACGACGCCAGTGATGCCGCTGCAAAGGCAGGATTGCCCTTTTCTAGTATCGGAGGAGTGAAGAGCAAAACGCTTTCTGACGCATCCATTTTCGATTTTTATAATCATATGCTCGACGGTGACAACAAACGAGAATGGCAAGAGTGGGATTCCTATAATATCACCTACGAACATACATGGCTGAATGATTCGCTAGGTATTGAGGTTGGTTTTGACAGTCAAAGCTACCAAGAAGGTCAAGTGAACGTGTTGGACAACTGGGGACAATCAATATCTGTTGATATTGTATCAGTTTTTCCAGACGGATCTGAAAATCCAAATGTCGGCAGAGCAATCGTTGGAGGTGAAACTCAAAACAACCGCAATGATAGCACAGACAGAGACACATTCCGTGCAACTGGATTTTACGAATTCGATTTCCGAGACCTAGACAACGACTCTCTTGGGTTCCTCGGTAGTCACCTGTTTACTGCACTCTACTCTGACCAAGAAGTTAGCAGACTCGACACAGAATGGGTACGTAATACATCTTTAGGAATCGATTCCGGTTCAATTGATGGGGCTTCCCGCTATCTATCAAACATTGTCTACGTAAGCGACGACTTATCAGGATTAAGCTCCGCCTCAGGAGCGAACATTCAACCGATCAGTTACCGCCTTATCCCGCACGATACTGAACAAACAATAGTAACCAGTGCAGGCGTAGTATCTCCTTTTTCCGTATTGAGCTACGACAACGGAGATATTGCATCTCTCTACAAACAGGCAGATAAATCAAAGGATGAGATCGAATCCACGGCTCTCATCTGGCAAGGCAAGATGTTCGATGATCTTTTCGTTCCAATGTTTGCCCTCCGTAAAGATTCCGTCGATGCAGCTAATGCAGGCAATGCCCCAGACGGCCCAGAAACAGGCTCAGTAAATCCATTTGGCGAAGATTGGAACCTTCCAGGAAGCGCTGCAGATGCAGATGCGAGCACCGTTGGCGCTACCTATAATTCCGTCAGTGAAACAACAAGAACCTACGGAGCCGTCATCCACGCGCCTCAGTCGATAACCGATGCCCTCGGAGGGACTCAGCTAAGCTTGTCTTATGCAAATTCAGAAAACTTCTCACCCGATGCAAGCCGTCGCGGCATTGATGGAGCAGCCGTACCAAATCAAACGGGAGAAACGGAAGAATTCGGGCTAACGATCTCAGCCCTAAAAGGTAAGTTGCAATTCAAGGTCAATCGCTACGAGACGACCGTTAAGAACGCGACACTCTCAGGCTCTTCAATTGCCAATTCGTATATGATTGGATTTGGAGAAGGTGTCGCTCGTTGGGCTGCTCTGCAGACGCGAAAAGGAAATTATGGCTTTTCCACAAACTACGCATTGGACGCTAATGGTAATCAAATCAACCCAGATATAGAAGTCCTTCGCTACGAACCAATCGTGGCAGACTCGGATGCCGGGGCTACCGCACAAGAGGTAGAGGATGCATATAACAGGCAGGAAGCAATCCTTGCCCACTTCGTTGAGCTAGATTCCAACGGCGAATGGGCCCTAATTGATGAAAATCGTCCTTCTGCAGCGATAGAAAGTTTCTGGGGACAAAATTACGATGCCATAACAGGTGATGATACTTGGGGTGGACCCGATCAAGCTAATGCTTGGGCGGGCGAGCCTACAAATTTCGCGGTTACCAGTGACTTCATATCAAAAGGTACTGAGTTTGAACTCTTTTACCAACCGACAGAAAACTGGAATATAATGCTCAACGCCGCAAAGATTGACGCTCAACGCTTCAATATTGCAGAGTCTTATGCCACTTACGTGAACGAACGTTGGGATCTGTATAAGAATACCGAGTACGGAGACATCAAATTGTTCAACGGATTCAATGCGGATCCAGAGTCACTCGAATTCAAATACGGAGCCGAGTTCCATGCGAATTACCTTGCGAACGTACTAATTAATAGATCCAACGTTCCAGAACTTCGCGAGTGGAGAGCGAACTTCATAACCAACTACAGCTTCACAGAAGGCAAATTCAAAGGTCTCAATGTTGGTGGAGCGATCCGCTGGCAGGACGAGGTCACTACCGGATTCGCTGGAACACTAGCGACCGAAGCCATAGAAGAATTCAGCATAGACGTTGGCGATGAAATTTATGATGTTAGCAACCCCTATACAGGTCCTTCTGAAACAAATTACGACCTCTGGGCTAGCTACTCAGCTAAAATCTCTGATAACATCGATTGGAAAATCCAGCTCAACATCAGCAACGTATTCGCAGATGACGAACTGATTCCGGTTACAGTTGATTATGATGGAACAGTAGCAACTTCTCGTATCGCGCCACAGAGAACGTGGACGATTTCTAATACGTTCTCATTCTAAGATTTGAGCGTCTCGAACATTCTATATTGACGAACGGCGCCTTACAAGGCGCCGTTTTTTTCTTAACAGTTTACTTACTAAAAACAATGAGCCGCACAGTATCCCGCTTCACAGCCTACACACTCATAGGAAGTAGCCTACTAGCGCCAACTAGCCTATTAGCTGAATTTAGTAACATCATTGCTAAGTCCGGCCTCGATCACATTCAAGCAGAGTCAAAGAGCTCAAAGCACGGTGGAGCCGCAGCAGCCGATGTAAATGGAGACGGATACACAGATATTTTGGTGGCTCGGGATGACATGCATCCTCTTCTTTTCATTAATCAAGGGAACGGGACTTTTCGCGACGAAACCTCGAGCCGCGGTTTAGACACTATACAGAACATTGCAGGCTTCGGTGTAGGCGACTTAGACAATGATGGCGATCAAGATATATTCATTTCTCCTAGGCTTGGTTTTCGCTTTTATCTATTTATTAATGACGGTAGCGGCGTCTTTGCCGAAGAAGCCGAAGCTCGTGGAGCTGCCATCAAAACAACTATTGAACCTCACCGCGGGTTCAGCGTTGGACTTGTAGACTATGACCTCGATGGATATTTAGACATATATGCCTCCGAGTGGGGAGTCCCCAGCAATGACGATAACGCTAAACACTCCGTTCTCCTCCGCAATCTCGGAGAAGAAGAATCCGCCCATTTTGAAAATGTGACCGAGCAAGCCGGACTGACCCAACCAACAAGTAGAAATCAACATTTCGTTTTCTCTAGTGGGTGGGGCGATTTTGATGATGATGGATGGCCGGATCTAGTTCTCGTTTCCGACTTCGGCACTAGCCTTATGTATTGGAATAACGGCGACGGCACCTTCCAAGAAACAACTGAAGCTTCTAAGATCGGTTTAGACGAGAATGGCATGGGCGTGGCGATCGTCGATTACGACCGGGACGGAAAACTAGATATCTTTGTAAGCTCGATCTATGACCGCTTCTCAAACGATCGCAATGGCACACACACAGGAAACAAACTATACAAAAATCTGGGCGACAGAACGTTTACCCAAACAGCCAATGGAGCTGGACTCTCTCGTTCCGGATGGGGATGGGGAGCTTCATTTTTTGAATACGAAAACGACGGCAACCCGGACTTAGTCGTAACAAACGGGTCAATCGTATCCGCCGGAACAAATCCCAATACGACGCCCTATGTTGATGCCGTTGACGACCCAACTACCCTTTTCCTAAACTTATCAAATGGAACTTTCGCCGACAAAACCATCGCCGCTGGAATCACAGATCGAGAATTGGGAAAAGCTATTGTCGTCTTTGATCATGAAAAGGATGGCGACGAAGACCTATTTATCACCAACTCAGGAGGTCACCCAATCCTCTACCAAAACGACGCATCAACCAACGGAAACAATTACCTCAGACTTTCCTTCGAAGGCACAGTATCCAACCGCGATGGGTACGGATGCATAGTAAAGCTAACCACAAGCAACTCAATCCAAACGAATCTATACAACCCGACCAATGCCTACATCGGGCAACGCGAACCCTACCTTCATTTCGGATTAGGCACTGCAACCACCGCAGATGTAATCGAAATCACTTGGCCGTCCGGTATCGTTCAAACGCTAACCAATATTCCATCCAATCAAGTCCTCGACATCGTCGAACCCTTCGTCGAACAATTCGCTCCAACAATTACAACCGAACCCATTGGCCGCACCTACGAAGTGGGTGAAAAATTGGAGCTTCACGCTGAAGCTAGCGGCCACCCAACCCCTGTTGTCGTTTGGGAAAAAGACGGCATCCCCATTGAAGGAGCCACCGAGACAAATTTCCGCATTAAAAAAATAACGCCCTATGATGCAGGAACCTACCGTGCCAAATTCATCAATCCGAAAGGCATCACTTACTCAAACGAAGCTATTGTATCAATAGATCTAGACATATCCAAATTCAGCATTGCCCGAATTTGGAATGACTTTCTTCTAGACGCGATTCGAAAGGACTTCCCAGATCCCACCATTCACAGCCGAAACCTCTACCACACTTCCGCCGCCATGTGGGATGCTTTCTGGGCTTGCGAATCCGGCGCCTGGCCTATCGTAGAACCCGCCTTCACCCAAGAAAACCTAACACTGCCAGGCAGCGAAGAGGAACGACAAGCCTTTCAAGAAAAAGCCATTAGCCACGCTGCTTACAGCGTCTTAGTTCACAGGTATCAGAATAGCCCCGGAAAAGAATCTTCCCTATATAATTTCGCTTGGCTCATGGAATACCTGGGCTACGACTCCACTAATCTAGAAACAACAGGCAACTCAGCAGAAGCCGTCGGCAACCGCATCGCAGAATCCATCATCCAAATCGCACTAAGCGATGGATCCAACGAAGCAAATAACTACGCCGACACGAGTGGATACGAAGCAGCGAACGACCCCATGATCCTTGAACTTAGTGGCACTGATATGGAAGACCTCAATCGATGGCAACCATTAGCATTTGAATACCTCGTTCTGCAAAACGGAATTCACATCGGAAAATCCATCCAAACATTCCTTGGTGTCAACTGGAGAGAAGTCGATACATTCGCCATCTCCAAGGACGCATCTAATTCAATTGCGATCGATCCCGGCCCGCCTCCACAATTCATGGGCGAAACGCATCAAGAATTTGTCGACGCTGTCGTCGAAGTGGTTCGCTACTCGGCCATGCTCGATCCGAACGATGGTGAATACATCGATATTTCTCCAAGTACCCACCTCAACAATACACTCGGAGAAAACGACGGAACCGGACGTGCGATCAATCCAATTACCCAAGAGCCTTACCCAGAAAACCGCGTCAAAAGAGCCGATTACGGACGCATCTTAGCGGAATTTTGGGCTGACGGACCTGCTTCGGAAACACCCCCTGGCCACTGGAACACCCTACTCAATCAAGTTTCAGAACATCCTCAATTTGAAAGACGTTTCGCCGGTCAAGGCGATCAAATCAACCCGCTTGAGTGGGATATTAGAGCCTACTTAACTCTCAACGGAGCCATGCATGATGCCGCCGTCGCCGCTTGGACATTGAAACGTCAATACGACTATAGTCGCCCAATTTCAATGATTCGACACATGGGCGGATACGGACAATCATCTGACCCCAACCTCCCATCGTATAACGAAAATGGACTCCCTATTGTCGATGACCTCATTGAACTCATAACCGCTGAAAGCAGTCAACCCGGCGAGAGACACGCCCATCTTTCAGACCATGTCGACGAAATCGCTATTCGCTGCTGGGCCGGAGAACCAGAAAATAACGACACCCAATTTGGTGGAGTCGGTTGGATTCTAGCCGAAGATTGGTTCCCTTATCAAAGAAGCACCTTCGTTTCACCTGCCTTTGCCGCTTATGTATCCGGGCACAGCACCTTCAGTCGAGCAGGTGCAGAAGTACTCACCCTTCTCACTGGAACTCCATTCTTCCCTGGCGGCATTGGCGAATACCATTTTGTTAAAAACGATTTCCTCGAATTCGAAGCAGGTCCAAGCGAGGATGTTGTTCTGCAATGGGCGACCTACTACGATGCAGCCGACGAAGCTGGGGAATCTCGCCTTTACGGCGGTATCCACGTTCCCGCAGACGACTTCATCGGGCGCCAAATCGGAGCTCGAGTCGGCCTCGAAGCATTCCTAAAAGTCCAACGGATGGTAAGCAGTCAAGGGCCTGAAAGGGGCCTCCTCAACCTTTCTTCCCGAAGCAAACTGGGAACAGGCGAAAATGTTACCATAACCGGTTTCGTCATGGATGGCACAGACAAGGAAAGCATTCTTATTCGCAGTATTGGGCCCGGGCTTGCTGATCAAAACATCACCAACTACGCGGAAAACCCTCGATTTGATCTCTACCGTTTCAACGACTCAGACACAGGTAGCACACTCGTGATAGGAAACGACAATTGGGAAGAATGCCTCGATCCAGACGCAGTGGAAGACGCCTCCAACGAACGCGGAGCTTTCGCTTTGAAACCATTCTCCCAAGACGCCGCTGAACTCACATCCCTCAACTCAGGAGTCTACACTGCGATTACTTCCAACAATTCGACTTCTGGCGAGATCGCCCTCACGGAAATCTACGGTGAGAACCTCCTAAACATCTCAACTCGCGCTCAAGTAAACTCTGAAAGCGAAGGCTCACTCATTGCCGGATTTTATCTAGAGAGCTCCGAACCTACAACACTACTCATCCGTGGAATCGGCCCCGCCCTCGCCCAAGAAGATGTATCCAACTTTCTAGAAGATCCTATAATATACGTTTATCGAATGTCTTCCGACAGCGCACCAGAGCTCGTTGCCTACAACGACAATTGGCAAGAGTCCGACACCGCCTCCTTATCGCAAGTTGCAGCCGACTACATCGGAGCCACCCCTTTAAACAAAGATTCTAAGGACGCCGCCCTGTTGCTTCAACTCCCGCAAGGACTCTACACCGTCATCGTACAAAACGTATCAGGGCAAGGCGTCTCCTTGGCTGAAGTGTATCACGTCGAATAAAGGAAAGGTTTCTCGCTATTCCTCAACCAGCTTCCCTGTCACCACAATATCGTCAAACCAACCACGATCGTCGAAGCAGCCAAACCCAATCACTCCCCCCTCATAAGCAGTATCACACGCTACCATGAACGGAGTATCCATATCGCCAACATAAATCGAAATTGCACCCGTACTCAAGTGAGTTAGCTTAATATCGTTCCACCCTTCTCTCAAGCGCACTTCAGGAAGAGCTGGCTCTTGAATCATAAAACGCTCTTCCCCTGCCACTTTCATAATCACGTTGTGAAATCTGCCATTGCTTTCAGCGCATATATGCACGTAGTAAAAATGAAGGTCATCTTGATAACCAAAAATCAAAGTTATATCTCGACCAGTTTTTGAGATATCTTCTCTCGACTGAGCTCGGATTATAAACTCATAATCCTTCCATACCTTGTCCTCTAAAATTGCATACTCTCGGGGACGCCGCACCGGGGGCCGATGTTTTCCTGGGGTTTTCAACGAAGCAATACCAGAAACTCCACCATCCTCGGTTACCCAATTCTCAGGATTCAAGGGCACAAAAAGCCCTAACCCTTCAGAAAAATCGAATTCAAAGATATCTTCCTCCCCACGAAGCGTGGCGAACGCTACCGCAAAAGACAAAACAGCACAACAAAACGAAAGATGCATAATCGCAAAGAATCAGAAAAGCTAACAAATCTCAAGACTAGAAAAATTCCTTTCCGCTAAACGCCTCAGCAAAATCCAGCACTTCACTACAGCTCAAATGCTACTGATCCGGGAACAACTCACCCCTGTTGAAAAGCGGTCCCGCTTACTTATCCGCATCAAAAATCAACTCAGGGCAATTCAACCGCTCACCCGAAGGAAGAGACAAACCGAATTCAGTCTCTAGAACCTCGATAACTTCCTCATAGGATTCGAGTTCACGCACAACGACCTCCCCTGTGTAATGACGAATTGTTAATTTCGTATTGTTAAGAATAATACGTTTCCGATCGGTCGCAACTGCGGTTAGAATGGCATTCTTAAAATGGGCATCTGGGTGCGTGCATGAATACCAATTGCCTACTTCCAAGTCGATAGCTAATACCTCCGCAGCTTCAAACTGATACAGATCCTCCCAAACTTCCTTAATGAGGACTTGATGAACACAATCGCGCCCACGTTCAACCAATCTACGAGGTTCGAACCCCTCGTGCTGAACTTTCCCAATATCGAATGCCAATGGTTCGATCAATCCGAGTCCCCCATAGCCAACATCCGCTAAGAAGGTTTGCCCATCTACCTCTACTTTTAAAATCATATGGGTCAAAGGAGTGAACTCATCGCTCGCAGCCTGCCAACGAACACGCGAAATCATTGGTACTACCTTAAAACCAATTTCTTCCAATACCCACCTAAATAGATGGTTATGTTCAAAACAGTATCCACCGCGCCTCTCATCCAAAATCTTTGAAATAATCCCGTCCCGACTAATAGAAATCGCCTTGCCCAACAACACATCCAAATTTTCAAACGGGATTGTAGCCACATGTCGACTATGCAACGCAAACAAAGTTGAAACATTAGGGGAAACTTCTCCCTCAAAACCAACCCTATTTAAGTATTTATCAACTAAGTACATATATATTTCTTATTAATCTCCGTTACTAAATGTAAACAACACAACCCCTGCTCCTACAAGAGTCAAGGCCAGCAAGCGTTGCCCCGATAAAGAATTTTCAGGCAAAGCAAACAAACCCAAATGTCCTACGATTGCCGAAGTAAGCAACTGCCCCATCAACAACAACAGCATTGTTCTCGCGACCCCAATCTGTGGCATAATCCAATAGACACAACTCAACGCGCACGCGCTAAGAATTCCGCCCACTATCCACAAGTGCCTTGGCGTTTCCCTAATTAGTTCCCAAGCAGGCAAACGATCGCGAGATACCATCAAAAAACTCATCAACACTAAAAACCCGATTAAAAACACACTCGCACTTGATAGAACCGGACTCCCTATGCGGCGACTTAACTGAGCGCTCAAAGAACTTTGTAAAGCTATCGCCGAACCTGAAATCACACATAGCATGGGAATTAAAACCGATTTTAGATGCATGTGCCAATTCTAGCGCAAACCGAGGCTCACGAAATCAACATATGTTGAGGTATCGATTTATTTCTAAAACTCTATCCACAAATTTAACCCAAATTACGAATACGACTTAATTGAGTCGGAGTGATTCCCAACCACGATGCGATATGTTGCAATGACACTCGCCCCACAAGCTCTGGGTTTTCGCTTACAAAACGCTCATACCGAGCTCCTGCATCATCCAAGGCAAAAGCGACCTGCAGTGATTCCTTTTTCAATATCCAATTCTTCTCCAAATACTGGATATGATACCACTTAAGATCATCTAGGTTCTTCAACAATACCCGATAACGATCATGTTCGATGGCGATTACAAGCGAGTCTTCCAAAGCTTCCAAGGCAAAGGTCGATGGTTCACCTGTTATCGCTGCTTTGATCGAACCAGGGAAAGTGTTTTCTGGAAAAAACATTTTTGTATACTCTTTGCCATCCAACGAAACCGTGTACGCTCGCAAGAGCCCTTTACAAACAAAGAAAAAGTGCTTTGTGCCCTGTCCAATTGAAACCAAACATTCCTTGCGTTTTACAGAGCGAAGGTGGCACGCATCAACTATTTGCTCCCAAGTCGACTCAGACAGCGCAGCATACGCCTCCATTGCGTCGCGCAGCAAAAACGCCTTAGGGTCATTTTTGGAGAATATTCTAGTTTCATCCATGCTTCCTACAAATACCCTATCAATCAATTCTCAGTTCAAGACTACAAAACACTTTCGAATTAACGCCGAGAGCAACCAAAAAAACAATAACCCCTTCACCAATAGACTTAAGCCAAACATAGTTCTACATCTGCCGATCTTCTACATGTAAACTGCCAGACGAATCCTGCAAATTTCGCTTTCCACAGGCTGCAATAATCCTAACCTCCCGCTTCAAACATGTTCAATTCGATAACCAAAGCTCCCAGCGACCCCTCATTGTCCCCAAAAGAAACATCCCAACGTTCCTACCACACTTACATTATTGTCCTCGTTACCTTCCTCATGGGTGGATGCGGAATGGCCTATGAATACACTCTTAGTAAAATTGCCTCGGACATTCTCGGAAACTCCGTCCAACAGTGGGCAATAGTCATCGCCGTAATGCTCTCGTGCATGGGTTTCGGAGCAGAAATCCAGCGGCATATTTCCGATAAGCGACTTGTCGACGCGCTCGTCTATTCGCAAATCCTCCTCGCCTTGCTCGGCGGTTATGGCTCTCTCCTCATGCTCCATATATTCAGCGCGCTCCCCTCCCACTTCGTACTCATCCAATACATACTGGTCAGTAGCATAGGAACATTAATCGGATTCGAGATTCCACTTCTGACACGGATAAACGAGCAATTCTCGGCCGATGTTAAAAACAACTTAGCTCGTATCCTAAAAATGGATTACCTCGGAGCGCTCATTGGGGCGCTGCTTTGGGTCTTCTTACTTTTTCGATATTTTTCCATGGTAGAGACCGGACTCATTCTTGCCCTAACTACCCTAGCATCTGCCCTTCTTCTACTCTTTGCTTTCCGTTCCCAGACAAAGCAACTCACCCGTCTGTACTCAGGTATCGCAATCGCAACGGGCGTTATCTGCTTAGGCTTTCTTTTCAGCAAACAATGGACGCTCACTGCCGAGCAAAGGCTCTATCGCGACAAAATAGTCTTTCAAGAAACCTCCAAATATCAGCACATCGTAATAACCGAGAGCCACGCAGGCGTCCTTTCTTGTTTCATCAACGGGCACCTTCAATTCAATAGCCACGACGAGCACATCTATCACGAGAACCTCGTTCACCCAGCCATGCATATCGCCCCTAGGCGAGACTCGGTGCTCATCCTCGGAGGAGGTGACGGTCTCGCCCTACGCGAAGTTCTCAAATACGAGGACGTCAACGAAGTCACTCTAGTCGATCTCGATCCCGCCATGACAGATTTGGCTAAGAACAATCCTCTGTTCCAACGCCTCAATCAAAATAGCTTATCATCTACCAAGACTACAATAACCCCCAATGCAGCTCTCGTTGAGACAGGAAACGCGACTCTGAACGTATCGAAAGCTACCGACTTCGCTGGAGATCAATCCGACACCATCGCCACGATATCTGTCTTCAATCTAGATGCCGCCGCTTTTGTTGCTCAGGCTCCCGGCAAGTATGATGTCATCATCATAGATTTTCCCGATCCCAACTCAGTCGAACTCGCAAAACTCTACAGCCAACACTTCTACGGTTTCGTTCGGCAAAAGCTTTCCGCTCACGGAATATTCGTTCAGCAATCAACCTCACCCTACCATGCAAAAGAGGCCTACCTCTGCATTGGCCGTACCATCCAAAGCGCAGGGCTAAACGCCCTTCCCTATCACGACAATGTTCCGTCATTCGGAGAATGGGGTTGGTGGATTGGCTGCCGAGACGACGCCAAATCGCAAGCGAAATTGAAAGACTCTCTCTTGCAAATCGACTCCTTGACTCCACCGACTCGCTACCTTACACCCAATCTCATCCACTCCTCCCTTCACTTTGGGAAAGACCAACTCATGACAGATCAACAAGACGTAAATACGATCACCAATCCATGCATTTACACCCACTACCTCGAAGCATGGAAAAACACAAAAGGCATTCTCTAATTACACGTCACTTCTTCTGTTAAATCTTTTATCATTTAAAGTAAACCTCAGGAAACCAAAATGAATAAGACTATACTTCAAATAGGCCTTGGCCTATTCGCTTTCCTTTTCGTGATTTCGAGCTGCAGCAATTGCAGTCGGAAAAGCACGAACTCGTATGGCAACAACTACAACGTTTCCATCCAACAAACAATTACTCAAGATGCTGCATCGGGCCTCGACTTAAAAGCCGTCGGCGAGCTCGTCAAAAAAGTCAAAACCGGTGAAGAATTCGAACGCTCTTTGAATGACCCCTCCACCGGCATAAACAATCTAGATCTCGATGAAAACAATCAAGTCGACTACATAAACGTAACCGAATACGGTTCGACTGACATTCGCGGCTTCTCACTCACAGTAGACCTTGCTGCCGGCGAGACCCAAGAAGTCGCCACCATCGAAATTGAAAAAACCGCCAACGGAGCAAATGTCCAAACCCATGGCAATCGCCACCTCTACGGAAACAATTACTACTACCGCAGCCAAACCTCGCTTACTGACGTTCTACTGATTTCCTGGCTGTTCAGCTCCAACCGCCCCTTCTACAGCTCGCCATACGGCTACGGCAACTATCCGAACGATTACCGCTCATACACTCCGCGCAGTTACGATAACTACCGCCGAGACATGAGCAAAACAACGAGCAGCTCAACCTACACTCCCTCGAACTCGTCCACTCTCAGCAAAGAAGTTGCCTCGCCAAACGCTACAAAAACTGCGAGTAACATAAAGGCTCCACTCAAAAGCCCAACCACCGCCCAAAAGAGCTTCCAAGCTCGTAATCCATCAAAACAAGTCAAGAGCGGCGGCTTCGGTAAAAAGACCACTAGCACTGCCAAAAGCAGTTCCTACAGTCCCACCGTGAGAAAATCAACCACCTCAAGCTTCCGAGGCGGCGGCAAATAAAAACTTTCAAAGGAGACTTATAAAAATGAATACAGATTCTCTAAATACTCTTTTCGGAACAGAAGACGCCCTATCACTAATCGATAGTCAATCACTCATATTTCTGGTTCTCGCTATTGCCATTCTCTGGATTGGGAAACTCGTAAACGATCTTCTCACTCCTTACAACCTCTCCCACGAGCTCACTCAAAGAGACAACAAGGCGATCGCAGTATCTTTTTCCGGATACATTTTTGCCATCGGGATCATCGTTTGGGGCATTTTACGCCAAGATATCATCACAG
Source organism: Puniceicoccaceae bacterium K14 (assembly GCA_022538095.1). Lineage (GTDB taxonomy): Bacteria > Verrucomicrobiota > Verrucomicrobiia > Opitutales > Opitutaceae > JAKYXN01. The sequence continues at coordinate 34,820 of JAKYXN010000007.1, forward strand.
CAGAAATCGGAGACGGACGCGACCTCTTGCTTCGAGACTTAGGAGGCACCCTGCTTTGGGCATTATTCGGTATTGCTCTCCTTCAAGTCGCTCGAATCGCTAACGACAAGCTACTCCTTTCAAAATTTGACAACGCCAAAGAACTCGCCGAAGACCGAAACATCGGCACAGGAGCCGTACAGGCAGGAGCCTACATCGGTTCTGCATTCACAATCCAAGCAGCCACCTACGGTGAAAGCTCAGGTAACCTTCTATCAGACGTTGGATACACCTTGCTCTACTTCGTCATAGGCCAAATCGCCTTCATACTTTTCGCCATAATTTACCAGAAGCTCAGTTCCTACGACCTTCATAACGAAATAGAGAAGGACAACCCGGCAGCTGGCGTAGGATTCGGCATCACACTCGCCGCGGTCGGTATGCTACTATCCAGCTACATAGTAAACTACGACTCACTCCTCGGCCTAGGCCTCTGGTTTATCATTTGCGTGTTTCTCCTATCAGTCTGCCGGTTTGCTATCGATAAGTTCATTCTCCCAGGAGATGCCCTAGACGATGAAATCGCCAAAGATCAAAACTGGGGAGCCGCCTTGATCGAAGGAGCTTCCGCACTAGGCCTAGCCCTAATTCTAACAACACTCTTTAGTTAATTCTCACCATTCACCTTTCACTCTTCTAAATGTCACAGGGCGAACAATACACTGTTACCGAAAGTCAAAAAAGCCAATTCGCAGCCATCTATCTTCTGGAGTACATGATCAATGCTCCCAAGACCTTCGCTTTAATGCTTGAGCGAGAAGAGGAAGATCTCGAACCCATACTCGAAGTTCTCATGGTTCGCGATCTAATCGAGATCAAAGACGAAGAACAATACATCCCTACCGAAAAAGGACGAAAAGCCCTCCAGCGCTTTATGAAGCGCTATTCGGATTTCCTTACATTCTTCGATGTTTTCTGCGCCGTCGATTTGGGAGAAGGCGCCTTCGCCTTCGCCAACTATTTCGAATACGACAGCAAGGAGGCATGGTTCTCCTTCCTCAACCAAGACAATTGGGAAGACCTTCGCGTCGCTGTTGCAGCCTACAAAGGGATCGATCCAGTCGAAATCGTATTCATGAGCTTCATAAACGAAGAGCGCTTTGGCCGAAATGAAACCGGATGGACCTTCGATCTTCTGCTCGGCACTGTATGGGATGAGATTCTCCACATCTGCAATTCAGCCCTAAAAATTGAGCAATTGGGCTGGGAAGATGAAGACGGACAAATATCAGGCGAAGCAGTCATGGAAGACATACTCGCTCAAGGCCTAGCGCTCGCGGAAGAACTCCATCAACGCGAAGACAATCCGTATCGAGAAATTACTCACTCGACTAGCGATAAACCGAGTGAACGTACGCTCGAGGCCGTTGACATCCTAAAACGTGACGCCAACAGTTTCGACCCCACTCCAGAAAAACCCGACCACTGGAAGGAACCCTGGGAGCTTTAAAATTCACGCCAATACTAAGGTATGCTATTCACCCTATACAAGCGTCTTTTGCGGAGAAAAAAATTCTCCAAAAACAGGATACTCAACACGCTCTTAGTCGCTATTGGCTTAAATCTCGTTTTTGGCTTCGGATTCTATTTCGCCGAGCGCAACTCCCAAGAAACACTTACACTTATCGACTCCATCTGGTGGAGCATGGTCACCATGACAACTGTTGGTTATGGCGATCTCTACCCACAAACATTTATCGGACGCTTCCTAGTAGCCTATCCTTGCTTTATGCTTGGTATCGGCTTACTCGGCTACCTGCTTGCCACCGTAACTGAAACCATGCTCGATCGCGTATCCAGACGAAAGAAAGGCACCATGAAAATCCATCACGAAAACCATATCATCATTTGCAACTTCCCTAACGCAGAAAAAGTGCTTCTTCTCCTAGACGAACTCCAAGCAACCGAAGCCTACAAGAGCTGCGAAGTCGTCATCATCAGTAACGACATCGACGAGCTACCCGGCCATCTCCAAAAACGGGGCGTTCACTTTGTCAAAGGACTTCCCACAAGCGAAGATGTTCTCCATCAAGCAAACATCATTCACAGCGACGGCGTATTCATAATCCCAAAACAAAGCGACGACCCCTCTTCTGACGCCGAGACCTACGCAATAGGTTCCATCATCGAACTAATCGAAGCCGAAACAAAATCACCGATTAAAACCGTCGTCGAACTCGTGAGCGCTGGAAACCTTCGAATGATGGAACGAGCTCAAACTGATGGAATTATCGTCTCAAGCGGCATAAACGAAAACATGATCGTTCAAGAATTCCTTAACCCAGGCATTCACAAAACCTTTGAACAACTCATATCAAACAGGGAAGGCAGTCAGTTCTACGTCCACAGCACCTCCCTACGCGATATCCCTTTTGCAGACATTCAAATAGCCGCTATAAAGCACAGTACGAACATGCAACTCATTGGCATCGTTAAAGACGGCAAACACGTACTCAACCCGCCAAAACACGTAAATGTCGAATCCGGGGATCAACTCATAATCCTTGCTGACAAACTAGAAGACTTTCTTTCAATCGAAAAAGATATTGAATCCCAACGTGGCTCCGAAAAAGCCTCCAAAACTCCTTAAGAACCAAAAATTCAACCAAGAACAATGAACGAAGTAATCGTCAAAATAGAAACCCAAGAAGAATTCAGCCGCTTTCTTATGCTAAACGGCTTCGACATTGAAGACCTCGGCAACGCGGTCTACAAGGTAACAAGAGCAGAGGAGCTCCCCGTCTTTCTAAAGATCGACGAAAAAACAATCTACTTCGAAGTCGACCTAGGCAACGTAAACGAATTCGGTCCGGCTTCCCTGCACTTCAAGCTCCTAGATTTGAATACAGAAATACTTCCTGTTAGCTTCGGCATCAACAACAGCAACCCGGAAGACCCTCGCCTCGTACTCGTCGAAAGTCGCGAAACAGGCTCACTCAACGATCATGAAATCCTAAGCGTATTCGATGCCCTCGAACTCGCAGTCGATAAAGCTGAAGCCCTCTTCAACGCCCAACAATCCGAAGCGTAAACCCAAAAAACACTTTACTAAAATGAGCATATTTTCACGTATCTTCAAAGTAGGACAAGCCGCAGCCAACAAGGTAGTCGACAAAATGGAAAACCCCGAGCTCATGCTCGACCAAGCGATCCGCGATAAAGAAACTCAAATTCGCGAAGCAAAGAAATCCATCCAAAGCTGCATCGCAACAGAACGCCAAACGAAGGCTCTTCTGGAAAAAGAAAAGGCCGACAAATTCGCTTGGGAGCAAAAAGCGGAAATGGCCCTCAAAGCAGGAAAAGAAGAACTCGCTGTTCGCGCCCTGCAACGCGCTACCGAGCATGAACAAAAAATGGCGTCACTCGATACGCAGTGGCAAAGCCAACGCGCATCCGTCGAGGAACTTAAGAAAGAAATCATTACAATGGGCGATGCCGTTGCCGAATTCAAACGCAACAAAGACTTCATCATTGCTCAAAGCAAAGCTGCTCAAGTCAAAAAAGACATCTACGAAGCCAAAGCCCGTATCTCCTCAAACAACAAGGCTGATGACTTGATGGCCCGCATGAAAGCCAAAGCCGAGCGACAAGGCTACGAAGCAGAAGCAGCTAAGGAAATCGCAGACGTATCCACCGGAGCAGGCGATACCCTCGAAAAAGAATTCGAAAGCATGGGTAGCAGCGGCAGCGCTTCTGTCGAAGTAAATGACAAACTAGCAGCTCTTAAAGCCAAACTCGGCAACGCATAACACGCTCAACCGAGTGACACCGCTTGACAACAGTTTACCCGCCCAGATGCCTTCACAGGCTCTGGGCACTCACATCCTTCTGGAACTCAATAACTGTCCAGACGACCTACTGCTAAACCAAGAACACTTAGAAAGCGTTCTTAGCAATTCCGCAACCCAAGCAGGCGCCACCGTCATCAAAAGCGTTTTCCACCAATTTAGCCCCCATGGCCTTTCCGGAGTGGTCGTAATCGCCGAAAGCCACATTACAGTTCATACGTGGCCAGAACACAACTACGCCGCCATAGACATCTTCACCTGCGGTGACCCCAATATCGCGCAGCGTATTCAAGATCAAATAATAAAAGAATTCACCCCAGCTACTCACACCACCCAAACAATAACCCGCGGCCCCACCCAATAGAAGAAATTTCACTCTTCACCATTCACTTTTCACCCTTCCACCATGGCCGACATCAACGCCGCCGCCCAATCCTGTTTTTCTAACTACCAGACGACCAAAAGAAGTCTTATCAGCCAACACGGGTGCTCTGATTTTGAAATCGATTTTGAAATTCGTTTCGCCCTTTTCCTAAGCGGCCTCATAGATGGCGATACAAACGCAAGCGAACGTGCCTTTCTCCAAGCCAGCATTTCAGCTCTAGAATGGTCACCCACCTACGAAGGACTCCTCCGCTCACGTATTGAGAAATTACCAAGCTACGATCTCGCCCAACTGCGCATCGCCAAAGAGCATCCAGAGCTAGCTCAGCTCATTCTAAGGGCAGCCTACGCGATGGCCCTTTCAGACGGAACGCTTAGCAATGACGAGCGATTCCTGCTCTCAAACTTTGCAGATACAACCCTAGCAAACGAAAAAGGCAGAGCCGCCCAAGCGGAATCAGAAGCTCGCTCGCTCTTCCAGAGCGACAGTTCCCCGATTTTTGAGCAAGTAGAAGACACAAAAGAACCGTCACCAGAGATTGACGACAATAGCACCCTCGAAGACGAACTCGAAAATCTCAACAAGCTCATTGGGCTAAAAGAGGTCAAAGATGAAATCAACCGACTAGTACACTTTCTCGAAATTCAAAAACAACGAGAAAGCCACGACCTAAAAACAACCGCACTCTCCCTTCACCTCGTCTTCTCCGGCAACCCGGGCACAGGAAAGACTACAGTCGCTCGCATCTTGGCTCGAATTTTCAAGAAGATGAATGTTCTTAAAAAAGGACATCTCATAGAAACAGACCGCATGGGCTTGGTCGGCCAGTACGTTGGCCACACAGCAAAGAAGACTTCAGAAATTATAGACTCAGCCCTAGACGGCATCCTATTTATAGACGAAGCCTATAGCCTGGTAGGAGGAGAAAACGACTTTGGCAGCGAAGCCATTGATACACTCGTAAAACGAATGGAAGACGATCGCGATCGCTTAATCGTAATTGTTGCCGGGTATCCAAACGATATGGACGAATTCATCAGCACGAATCCTGGCTTAAAATCTCGTTTCACAAAAACAATTCTATTCTCCGACTACAAACCAGCCGAACTCTCGAAAATCTTTCAAATATTCTGCAACAATAACCAATACGAAACTTCAAACGAAGCGTTGGAAAAGCTAGACCAAGTTTTTGGTAACGCTCTAGCAAACGCAAACAACGACTTTGGCAACGGGCGATACGTGCGCAACCTATTCGAACAAGCGATCCGAAACCAAGCTATGCGACTTAGCCAAAACAAAGGCGAATTGACCAAGAAGGACCTCACAACTTTGGAAGCCGCAGACTTCGTATTGCCTTAGAAAAACATACCAATCGACCCTCGAAAAATGTTAAACGCGAGCGATCTAGAATCGCATCTAAACCGTATAGACGGCAAACAGTACCCACAATATAAAGACATACGAGGAAAGTATGATTTCGGAAACTTCATTCTCTCGATAGATCGCATTCAAGGCGATCCCTTTGCAGCTCCATCACGACTCTCGCTCGCAATCGAGCACAGCGAGTCGAAACTCCCAAAGGACCTATTCTCCAACCGTTCTCGCAAAACTGGAACTGAAACCTACCTCGCCAAACGTTTCTCTAAAGCCTGTCAAAAATCAAAGGACCATTCCGGTTCCGGCAAATCGGGTCTCATTGCCATCGATACCCCAGGTCAAGAAATCATCGAACGCACCTGCATTAGCATAAGCGAATCTCGAACCGTCGCTCGCTTCTCAGTTGGCCTCCCAGCCAGCGGGCGCCGCATTCTCGGCAGAGCTGCAACCAAACTCCTCGTAGAGCAAATACCCTCTATCGTAGAACAAGCGCTCTGCTATGCCAACATCGATTCTCAGACAATCACCTCCTACGCTGACACAAACGAAGACGCCGACATCCTCCGTTCAAAGCTTGAAGAACACTCACTCATCGCCTTTGTAGCCAAAGGATCGGTGTTTCCCAGAGCCACCGGCGTCGATCAACGCCCACTAGAAAACGCAATCAAATTTGCCTCGCCTCCCAGCCTCTCCCAATCATTCGAATTACCGCACGCTGGCACGGTCATAGGCATGGGAATCCCCAAAGGCGTCACCTTAATCGTCGGCGGAGGCTACCACGGCAAATCCACCCTCCTAAACGCTATCGAACGCGGCGTCTACAACCATTGCCCAGGGGATGGACGAGAACTCGTAGTCACCCTTCCAGATGCTACTAAAGTCCGAGCTGAAGACGGACGCTCCGTAGCTAACGTCGACCTTTCTCCATTCATCAACAATCTCCCAGGAGGGAAAGACACCCAAAACTTCACGACAGAAAACGCCTCGGGTTCCACCTCTCAAGCAACCTCTATAATTGAGACTCTCGAAACCGGTTGTAAAACCCTTCTCATTGACGAAGATATATCCGCCACCAATTTCCTAATACGCGATCAACGCATGCAAAAACTGATCGCCCCAGACAAGGAACCCATCACTCCTTTCTCTGATCGCGTCGAGGCCCTTTACTCAGGCCACAATACCTCAACCCTCATCGTGCTCGGAGGTTCTAGCGCATACTTCGAGGCAGCCGACTGCGTTATAGCGATGGACAACTACACACCCCTCGATGTAACTGCCCAAGCGAAAGAGCTATGCGATGAAGGTAACGTGTCCACAAGAGAGCCCTTCTCCCTCCACCCAGGAAAAAGCCGCTACGCAAAGCAAAGCGCAATCAATCCTTATAAAGCCGCCGCACCTTACCGCGGTCGCCGCCCAGGTTCTAATGATCGCCCACCGCGCCTAAACATAAAAGCCCAAGGGACTCAAAGCCTCACCTTTGGCAGCAACGAAATAGATCTCTCCCTACTCTCTCAAATCATCGATCCCGCTCAAACGCGAACAATCGGAGCCGCCCTCGCTTACGCCGTAGAAGAAAACCTTTTTGAAACCCAATCCCTCGTCGAAGCTCTCAAAACCGTCATCCAAACCATCAACGAAAACGGTATCACAATTCTTAACGGCTACGATCTAGCAACCATCCGCCTCCAAGAGCTCACTGCCACCTTAAACCGCCTTAGGGCGCTAAACGCGGAGTATCGTAGGTAGCTTCGATTGGCACCTGAATGCCTCTCTTAATGAACACGGCATCGAGTCCGAAAATACTCGGACCAATCTTCACATGCGTCATTAAAAACAGTTAGATCCCTCTCCACTTTGCAATGTACTCGCTAGACTGTTTTCTGGGCAATCGCCTCTTCTGCTCTCCAGTCAATCCGATTAAATACTCCAGTTTATCAGCAGCTACAACCCCCTGAATAACACCTTTCAATACAAGCTGATCAAGTATCCAAATAGTTCCATGCACTTCGATTCGATATTTCACTTCAGCTTCATGCCTTAGAGGTTTATCACCGGTTAACAGCATAGCTCCTTTTTGCATCGCAAGAAATAAGACGGAAGCATCCACAACTCCAGCGCCTTTGGGCTCAAAGCTCCGGTGAATCCGATCAACTTCCAACAAATCCTCAAAGCTAATAATAGTCTCCAATATAGAGCCATTTTTCACGTACGAAAGAGCTTGAATATGACTTCCTTTTCGAAGCTCTCTACAAACCAGGTTTGTCGTATGAGTTTCGATACCGAGTTGAAACCACAGGTCTAGCAATCCAGATAATTCTAGGTCAATGAGTATATTTGCATCCTGAACCGCGACTTTCATTTCTTCGTTCAGATTGTTGCGAACTCAGATTCAGCAGCGAACTCTGGCAACGTCAGTCCCAATAAGCTCGCAGCTTTTGATTGGGTGAGCAGCTCACACGTGTACGCTCGGTAAACAAGATGCTTAAAGCGGCTAGCGGACTCACTCCCTACCCACTCACTAAAACTCGGCTCAACCTTATTCCAACCTTTCGTTCGCATGTATATACAAAAACCTTTGTAAGTACTGGAACTAACAAGTCCAAGCGTCTCTGCACGCTTCATAATCGCAGCCAACGAAATCCCCCACTCTTGCTTGATCGCTTTAAGCTCAGGGATACTTACGCGAGGACGTTTCCCTCCAAAGGCATCAATGAAAGCTCCCTTCGGGACGAGAAATGCACCTGCAAAGCGATGGCACAACACTTCGATATCCTTTTCAGAAAATCCTTTTGGAAACTCTAAAACTAGGTGCCCAAGTTCATGAAGCTCAGTAAAGCGCTTTCGTGGTAAATCTGTATTTAGATGCTTAGCTAGAACAACTACTGGCAATCGCCCTTCGGCCGATTCAGCCCAACCAGAAAACCCATTAAACGACTCCGGAGCATCTACCTCTTTTACTTTAACACCACGTTCCTCTAGAAGCATATGAACATTTGGCAAAGCGTTCTCACCGAGCTTCCAAATTTCAGTTCGGAGTTCATACGCGATACGTTCCACTTGTTCACCGAGATCTTCAGATGCGTTCAATTCCCAAACTGGTAATGACTCCGCTTCTATCTCCAAAATCGACTCAATATCTAAATAACGTTCAAAAAACTCCAAAGCCTGTTCCCGAACTTGATCCTGAGCTTTCTTGCCAAACTTGCTTTGCTTGCGAAACGCGATCCCACTCAAAACTAAATCATTATCTCGAAAGAAAAAATCAGGTTCGAGATCTAGAACATCGCAAATCGAAACTAAAACCGATGAGTCAGGCCCCATCAATCCACGTTCATACTTACTCAAAGCCATACGAGTAACCACATGCCCCATCTCTGTAGCCAGCCCCTCCAAGGACAGCCCGCGCAAAAGCCGAGCACGCCGCAAACGCTCTCCAAACCGCTTCTTCAAATTATTACCCTCTGTTGACATAGTTTACATCATCGACAGTTATTCACATTTTGTAAACAAATTATTTTCGCCCTATGAAACTGCTTCTTTCGAATATTCTCAAGAATTCCCGAATTTAGGCCAATCCGCTTCCTTCCACAGTCGAACGTTAAATGGATCCAGAGTTTACCGAGCGTTGCTAAAGACACCGCAACTTTTCAGTAAAAAACCCTTCCTCCTAAATCCTCACATTCACTTTGACCACGAAACTCTTTTGTCTGAGAAAGAGAACTATCCAACCTTCCAGCTTGACGAATCCAACCAATCCAAAAATTCAAATTCGCCTTCTCGGCGAATTCCGCGTAACTGTAGACGGGCAAAGGGTCCCCGCCTTAGAAAACGCCCGTCTGCAAACTCTCCTCGCCTACCTCGTGCTACACGCTGGAGAATCACTCAAACGCTCACGCATCGCATTCACGTTTTGGCCCGAATCCGAGGAGAAACAAGCTCTGGCGAATTTCCGAAACCTGCTTCACAAACTCCGGCAAGCACTTCCCCAAATCGACAGTTGCCTCACTACTGATTCCAAAACAATCACTTGGAAACTCGACTCAAACTACACACTCGATGTAAGCGAATTCAAGCAAGCGACTCGATTCGAACCCGAACCCATAGAAGGCAATTCCCAAAAAGCGATCAAGCATCTTCGCGAAACAGCTGCTCTCTACAAAGGCAACCTTCTTCCCGATTGCTACGACGATTGGGTCAGCAACGATCGCGAGCGACTACTGCTTTCTGCAAAAAAGAACCTCACTACTCTGGTCGCGAAATTGAAAGAAAGCGGCGACTACACCAACGCCATCAAGTATTGCAGCACCCTCATTCAGTACGACGAATTACGTGAACCAAGTCACTACGCATTGATAGAGCTCCATGCCCTAAACAGAGATAGGGCATCTGCGCTGCAGGCCTACAAACAATGCGACGCTCTCTTACAAAAAGAACTAGAAATTTCTCCCGGCGCTGAACTGAAAGCCCTGTACCAACACATCAAAGAAGGAAGGTTCGAAAAGAAAACGGATGAACCCATAGAATCCCACGCACCACAGTCGCCTCAACCTCCAAAACACAAAACCCGTTTTCTATATTTAGCTTCAGTCCTGCTCGCTACAGCTCTCGTATTAGCCATATCCTTACTCGTTTTCGAAAACAAAATCTCTCCAGAACCCACAGGAAAGTCCATAGCCATTCTTCCTTTCGAAAACCATAGAGGCCACGAAGAAGACCTCTTTTTCACCGACGGGATCCACGACGATCTCATTAACAGAATCTCCCAAATTGAAGACCTCAAAGTCATCTCCAGGAGCTCCGTTATGAACTATCGCGACAGTTCAATACCTGTCGAAGCAATCGCAAAAGATCTCGGTGTCGCGACCATCATAGAAGGTGGCGTGCAACGCTCTGGCGATGTCATACGCATAAACATACAACTCATCGATGCCGGAACAGGTTACCACATCTGGGCGGAAGACTACACACGAAAAACCACTGCAGAAAATATCTTCGCGCTTCAAAGCGAGATCACCGATGCTATCGCAAATCAACTACAAACTGCACTCAAACCAGACACTGCAAAATTAGCAAAACAGATCCCTACTAAAAATATCGACGCTCTCGAATCCTATTTTTACGGCAAATCCAGCGGCTCCAACTCTACGAGCGAAGGCCTGGAAAAAGCCATCAACCACTACAAACGATCCATAGAACTGGACCCTCACTTCGCTGAAGCCCACGCCGCACTCGCTCTATCCTACTTAAGCCAAATCCACTTCAGTGGCAAATCCGTCGAAGCCCAGATTGCCATCGCTCAAAGTCACATTGCTAAGGCCCTCGAACTAAACAACAACCTAAGCGATGCCTATGTCTCTCTCGGAAAACTACAGTATCGTAAAACGAATTACATAGATTCTGAACAAGCCTTCCTAACCGCGATCAAACTCGATCCCAACAACGCCCTCGCTTACTCCACATATTCGGGTTTAATGCACTACAAATTCGGAGACTATGATAAAGCGTTGGAGCTCAGTCAAAAAGCGAGAGACTTAGCTCCCAAAGACATCGCCCCGCGTCTTGAGCAATCCAGTATCCTCGTTTCACTCGCCAGAGCCGAAGAAGCGAAACAAATCCTTCTCGGTCTCATCAAAGAAGACCCGCAAAACGCTACTGTAATCGGACGTTTGGCTTGGCTCTACGACGAAAGTCTCAACCAATACGACCAAGCGATAAAACTCTACCGCCAGGCAATCGCGCTCGACCCAAGCAATCAAAACCTCCCCTTCCGCTTAGCTTGGGCTTACTTTCACCTCGGTGATCGAGAGAATTTCATATACTGGAGCGAACGAAACATACAAGTCGCACCCAACTCCTACAAAGCCTCTCTTCTGCGGGGCTTCGTTCACGAATTCAGAGGAAACACTGAAAAAGCTCTCGCCAGCTTCTCAGACCTTAAGAAATCCGATGTTTTCTATGATTGGTCCACATACAAAATAGCCGCTGCCTCTGTTGCAGCCGGACGCTACCGAGAAGCCATCGAACTCTTCACCGTTTTCTACCCGTGGATTACCAATCCAGATTGCGCTATAAACAATTCGAATTGCGTGCAAGTCATCGACTACGTCTATTTGCTATCCCTGAATGATCGTCAGGAAGAATCACGATCACTGGGAGACCGCGTCATCGCATTTCTCCCTCAAGCGACAAGACTCTCCCCAACCGGCTATAAATTTTTCGATACCCCTCTTTACATCGCTCGCGGAGACACCGAAGGCGCCTTATCCGCTATTCGCGACTATGTTGATCTGGGGGGATGCTCTTCCTACTTAGCTAGAGAAACGTTCATCCAGTCTCTACACCCTGAGCCTGAATTCAAACGTCTCCTCGACATCGTCGAATCCCGCCTCTCCAAACAACGCCAGCAATTAGCTGAATGGGAAGCAAATGGAACCCTCGCTCCTATCCCTGAATTATCCCTCATTTTGAAAACGCAATAGCTGAGGAAGGCTCCTTGCTCTGACAAATTCGCGATTTGTTCGAGTTTTTCGCCCCGAAACGCCAGAAAAACGCTATAAAAACGCTCATTCGCTAGGATCCCACAAGCAGTCAAGGAGGACGATTTACAATCGCCCGCCCCAACTAATCAAAAAACCAACTAGCATGACTTCCCTAAAATCAACGTACCTATCCATCACAGCTGTGGGCTTCAGCCTACTTGTTTCTATTCTCTCTCACGCCTCATCCGAAGGCAGCCGGCGCTACGAAATGGGCGACTTCACGCGAGCGATTTCTACCGATTCAACTGGCGCTCAAACTTGGTTTAACCAAGGTATGCAACTCCTATACGGCTTCAATCACGACGAAGCCATACGCTCTTTCCACGCCGCAGCCGAAGCCGATCCCACCGCCGCGATGCCTTGGTGGGGCATCGCTTACGCTCATGGAATCAACATCAACGATCCCATGATGACTGAGGAACGCTCAAAAGCAGCCCGCGAAGCAGCCGACAAAGCCCTCTCTCTGATCAAAGGAGCCTCACCTGCGGAAGCTGCACTAATCAAAGCAGTCTCCGAACGCTACGAATACCCCGCTCCCGAAGATCGTTCTGGCCTTGATCAGGCCTACGCTGACGCCATGGAAAAAGCATATGCCGCTCACTCGGATGACGCCGACGTCGCCGCCCTTTTCGCTGAATCGCTTATGGACCTCCAGCCGTGGGATTACTGGGACAATGAAGGAAACCCTCGCAAACGCATCCTTGAAATCGTGACTGCCATCGAAGCCGCCATCGAAATCAACCCCAATCACCCCGGAGCAAATCACTTCTACATCCACGCTACCGAAGCCTCCCAAGATCCCGACCGCGCGGTAAAATCCGCCGACCTCCTCCGCACCCTTGTGCCAGGGTCGGGCCACCTCGTTCACATGCCATCTCACATATACGTGAGAGTGGGTCGCTACAGCGACGCCGTTGATTCCAACGCCCAAGCGGTATCAATCGATCGCGCCTATTTCAAAGAGGCTCCCGCACCCACAACTTACCTCATCTACTACGCGCACAATCTCCATTTCCTTTCCTACGCTGCCATGATGTCAGGCCGCTACAACGACGCCCTCACCGCCGCCCGCGATCTCGAACGCGAAATGCCAGAACCGGCGCTTAAAGAACTCGCCTTCCTTGTCGAAGGAATCATGCCCACCACTCTACATGTGATGATACGATTCGGCAAATGGGAGCAAATCCTCAAGGAACCTGCGTATCCAGAATATCGATTAGTCAGCGTCGCCGTCCGCCACTACGCTCGCTCCATCGCCAACTCCGCATTGGGCAACACCCAGGAAGCCCGTGCAGAAATCGCAGCCTTCGAAGAAGCCATGAAAGCCGTACCAGAAGATTGGCACGTCTTCAACAACCCCATAGCAAACGTACTCCCAATTGCCCGGGCGATGATGAAAGGAGAACTCCTCTACCGCGAAGGCAACTATGAAAAAGCCTTCTCAATTCTACGCGAAGCGGCCAAAGCGGAAGACGCGCTCGTCTATGACGAACCTCCAGGTTGGATGCTCCCAGTCCGCCACGCTCTCGGTGCTCTTCTCATGGAACAAAAACGCTTCCCCGAAGCAGAAGCCGTGTACCGCGAAGATCTTAAGCGAAACCGCGACAACGGCTGGGGACTCCTTGGCCTGCAAAACTCCTTAGTTGCCCAAAAGAAAAATGCAGAAGAGTCCATTCGCCTCTCCATGAAGCTCGCTGAAGTCTGGAAAGATGCCGACACCGTTCCAGAAACTTCCTGCTTCTGCGCCCCAACAAATTTGGCTCAAAGCACAAATTAATTTAACTCTTCCCAAAATACGAAGAGTTTGAATACGAGTTCCTACAAGGGAGGGCTTCTACCATGGAGACACAAAATTCTCCACCTTCGCCCGAGGCCTTCCCTTTATCTTCAAAGAGTACCTATCCCAGCAGAACAGCTAACAATATCTTCCTCCAGCACTCCCCAAAACGTCAAAAAACACACTTCATCCTTGATCCCGTGGCCGACATTCGCAGGTTCATCTCTCTTCTGTTAGCAGCGTCTTCCGCTTGCCGCCAGAATCGAGTCCCATGCCACGCAAAAACTCTTCAGATCAGAAAAAGTCCATCACCCGTGTCAAAGACAGCGTTCGACGCTTTTTTGAGAACATGGCGAGCGAACTCTATGAAGAGGTAGAGGAAGACGAAATCGAATCTGAAGAACTCAAGCCCGATTTAGAAGACCTTGAAGATCAAGACCTCCCAGAAGAATTCGCCAAAGTTGCCCGCGAAGAAGCTGCTCTTCAAAATGCCGAAAGCGTTCAAATCGAAACCTGGCGAGCTGAGCTAAACAAGACGCTCAACGACCGGGAAGAACGAATCCAATACTTCGCCGATCTCGCCAAAGAGCGCGAAACCCGTTTCGCCAGCATGCTGGAGAACGCCCGCGCCCAAGTAGAAGGACGTCCGATCGAAGAAGATCCAAAGGAACTCGAAGAAACGTTCGAAGAGGAAACTATTCCTGAGACTCCTAAAGAACCTATCATTTCAGTCGCATACACCGCTCCAGCTATCGATCTCCTCACAAAAGCGGAAATCGAATCGAGCGACGTTATCAGCTCAGACCTTCTCGAGAGCCAAGAACTCAAGCTCCAAGAAACCCTGGACAACTTCGCAGTCGACGCCCACGTGTACGACGCAATCGTCGGACCCCGCGTCACCCAATTCCGCGTAAAACCAGGGATGGGAGTTCGCGTTGAGTCGATTCAAAGTCTGCAAAAAAACATTTCCCTCAACCTCGCCCAATCCAACATTCGCATTCAAGCCCCTATCCCCGGGGAACCGTTTGTCGGAATCGAAGTGGGCAATGGAAACACACTCCCGATTCGCCTCCGCTCCGTATTCGAGTCACGCGCTTGGCAACAAGGCCGAGAAACCATTCCCATCGCAATGGGGATGGATATCCAGGGGAAAATCATCGTAGCCGATCTCGCAAAAGCTCCCCATCTCCTCATCGCCGGGGCCACCGGGAGCGGAAAGTCAGTCTGCATGAGCAACCTCATCCTGAGCCTGCTCTACCGCTTCGCCCCCGAAGAACTCGAGCTTGTCCTCATCGACCCCAAACGCGTCGAATTCGGACTTTTCCGCGAGGTTCCTCACCTGATCCATCCCGTCGTAGGAGACCCCGAAGACGCCGTTCGACTCCTCAAGTGGGTCGTTAAGGAAATGGAAAACCGCTACGAAACACTCGCCAGCAAACAAGTGCGCAACATCACCGGTTACAACGCCAAGGCAACTTCTACAGGCGAATTCGAAAAAATGGCGTTCATGGTCGTAATCATCGATGAGCTCGCAGACCTCATGATGACTTCCAAAGGAGAAGCTGAAGCCTCACTCGCCCGCATCGCGCAACTCTCTCGAGCAGTCGGTATCCATACGATCATCGCAACACAAAGGCCATCAGTCAACGTCATCACTGGCGTCATCAAAGCCAACTATCCCACCCGAGTCGCCTTCCAAGTATCCTCTCATATCGACTCACGCACCATACTCGACTGCAAGGGAGCAGAATCTCTTCTCGGCCAAGGGGACATGCTTTTCAATCCTCCTGGCATCGCCCGCCTCCTACGTATCCAAAGCCCCATGGTTCAGGACGAGGAGATCGTACGCGTCGCCACCAAGATTTCCGAAGACCAAGCCAATCGCCACCGCGTGGATCTCTCCGAGTTCAAACGAGAAGGTGACGGTAGCCACAACCCACTCGACGAAGGAGTAGATGACCTCTTCCTCGAAGCGCTCACCATCGTTGCAGAGTCCCAAAAAGCCAGTACCAGCTACCTCCAACGTCGCCTCCGAGTTGGATACAACCGCGCCGCCACCCTCATCGAGGAAATGGAAGACCGCTTTTATATCGGCCCACAAAACGGTTCCACTCCAAGAGAAATCTTCATTAGTCCGGAGGAGCTTGCACGCTAACCTGCTATGGACCTCCACTCAATCAACGATCTCGTAGATGCGCTCGAAGAGCACGGCGGCGAAGCAGTCATCAAAGCCACCCGAAAGAAACCCATTTCCAGCTTCGCTCTACGCGACCTCTACAAACACTACTCGGACAACAAGGAATTCGTTCTCTTCCTCGCCCAGTATCCACTTATTCCATCCGAATTAGCGGAGACCATTTCAACCGAACTTACTGACGAAGACGTCGAAATTGCCCAAGCCCTTGCGTGCAACCCGCGAGCGCCCCAACAAACACTCAATCGCCTCGGTGAGCACCCATCGCCCGCGGTTCGGCTCATCCTCGCTCGCAACCCAAACGTAACTCCCAAGGAATGCCAACAGCTCGCCCTTGACGAATCTACATTTGTACGAGCCACAATCGCCGAGAACCCTTCGCTGCCGTCCTACCTTCAGTTTATCCTTGCAGCGGATACAGAGCCCGCTGTCAAAACAGCCCTAGCCGGACGATCCAACATCGACCTCGATGTTGCGTTCCATCTTTCACAAGACCCAAGCTTCCTCGTCAAAACAGCCGTTCTCAACAACAAAGAGATCGAGCCAGAAATGTTCCAAATGTGGGCCGACCTCGACGACGAAACCAACCAGCACCTGCTAATTCGCCGCAAGGAAGATCACCCAAAGTCCGTTCTTCAGTCCGTTCGCTACTCCACTCATCCAACCGCCCGCTTCGCGGCCATGGATCTCAAGCCACTCAATGAAGCCGAAATGCTCTGGCTAGCCGAGTCAGACTACAGCGAGGATAGAATCTATCTCGCCAAACAACCCCAAATACCGGCGGCGATTCAGCGTATCCTCGCTCAAGATACATCGGAAAAGGTACGTCGTCACCTCGCGGACAATGACGCCCTCGAAGCAGACATCGCCGAACGCATCGCAGCGTCACACGACGTTCAAGCCTGTTCAGCGCTCGCAAAGAACTCTAACACCAGCCACGAAGTCCTCTCGCAACTCTGCCTCCACCCGAGCCCTGACGTTGCCACCCTCGTCGCCTACCGAGACGACTTACAGGACTCCCACTGGGACCTCCTCGTAAACAATCGAGAGGACAGCACAGTAGCCGAACACATAGCTTTTCAAGGCATCGAGTATCCACATATCCAATCCACTATAGCCGAATACTTTGCCACCAACGACAACCCCTCGCTACGCGCCTTCGCTGCGCTCGCTCTCAACCAACCTCCTCAAGTCATTCTCACCCTCAGTCAGGATCACTGCGAGAAAGTACGCGAAGCTGCCGCGAATAACCCCAACATCCCCGAGCAAGCTCTTCGTGCCCTCATCTACGATACAAACAAAGAAATCGCAGAGGTCGCAGAAAAAGCCCTTTTCAACCGCAAGCACCCAACCACTTCATCCGAAAGCGACGACACTTCAGACGAATCATCCCCTCGTCTCACCTCGAGCCCAAGCGGCTCCCGTCGCAAGATACTTAACAAAATACTAACCTTCTTTAATGAATAAGGATAATTATCATGGCTAAGAAAAATCAAAAAACTGAACCTCTCAGCTTCACAGAAATCGTTCTCCGCGGCGACAGCGAAACCATCCGCCAAGCCCTCGAAGCGCGCGTCCAAATCGATGGACTTCTCGATGAACGCGAAGCCGCCTACCAACGCATCGCCGAACTCGAAAACCAAGTCGAAACGATCGTGGGCGAAGACGGAATTTTTCCTTTCCCTTCTCCACCCGCAGAAGTCTCTGCCTTCAGTGCCCCTGCAAAGAAAACTGCCAAACCCGCTGCCAAGAAAGTTGTTGCTGAGCCTATCGTAGACGAAAACGTATCGGAATTCCCCGAAAGCGAAGAGGTTCAAGAAGACGAATCAGGCGCTGAGGAATCCGAAGAGACAACGGAAGAAGACGAAAAGTAATTCGCCCGCTCTTACTAGAGTAAGGAGCGTATCCACATCATGACGCCAGACATGCCAATAGACGAGCTCGTCGCGATCAACTCCCTTTTGATAAAACGGGAGAGCGAATTGTCACGTCTTAGTCAGATCGAACGCTCGGTTTCCGAAATACTCGGACAACGCTATCCTTTCGAAGCGCCCAAGGAGCCACTTCCTTCTACTCAGAAACGCAAAGCCACCAAGGCGAAGAAACGCCCCAAGGCCAAGAAAACGCCCAAAATTCGCCGCCTTAAACAAGGCGAAATCGCTTACCGAGTCACCACTCTCGAACACGGCGAACCCAAAGAGCAAGACCTCATCGACGTCTCCTCTCTACAGGCACTTCTTGAGAACCCCCTCCCACATTGTCGTATTCAAACTATCCATACAATAAGCGAAGACCTCACCCCCATCGACCGCCTTCTCGATCAATAAGGCACCCATCGCAAAATCGAATTTGAAACCTAAAAACGATAAATAGCCTGTCCCTATTTTTTAAAATCTCTAATCAAGATAGCTGCAGCGGTTGTCGCTTATAAATTCGCAATAATTAACTTGAATACACTTCCCAATAAAAGTGTTATCAGTATACCTTAAGACGATGCCAGCACCGCTCAAAACAAAGAAAGAGATTCAGGATATTCTCGTAGACCTCTTTAGCAAATTTGGCTTCGACGGTGTTTCACTTTCGCTAATCGCTAAAGAGACGGGGTTAGACAAGGGAAGCCTCTATCACTACTACCCAAAGGGCAAAAAAGAGATGGCTTCGTGCGCTCTTAAGTCAAAGGTCTCGGACCTAGCAAGTCAGGTTCTCGATGGTCTAAAAGGCACGGACAGTACTTCAAAAGCCATCTTGGAGACATTTTTTCGAGCGCTCGCGGACTTTTATGAAAACGGCCGATCCTATTGTCTCGTCGGAGTTTTCCCCACCGGGAGCGCAAGCGAAACGCTCAGCGCTTCTCTTAAAGCAGCCTACGATGCTTGGGTTGATTCGTTGACGCCCGTTTTGTCAAATCACGGTATTTCCAACCCTAGAATGCAAGCCATCTCATTTCTAGCAGCCGTTCAAGGATCGCTACTCCTGGAAAAAGTTGAGACGGGCGAAGCTCTTTTTCATACGACCCTACTAGACTACGCTCAACGCTGGGAACTGAACCTAGATTTCGACAGCTGACGCCGCTCAAGCCCAAAGCGAACTATTGGGCCAAGCGTATAGTAATAATTGGATACAATTTCTACTAACCAACTGCTTCGAAATGATCTTCACGGAGCTTCGCCACCCCATCAGACTGCACGACCCACAGCTCGCGATGAATCACCCCATGAGCATTATTCATTTTCCAAGCAGATGAGAGGATCGCACTTTGCTCATCAATGACATCGATTTTTGGATCTACATATTCAACATCTGAAAAGCCATCATCGATCAACTTTTGCCAAAACGCTAAAATGTTTTCGGCTCCTTCGAATACCCCAAAAGGCTCAGCTTTCATCACTGCCGATCCCTCATACTGCGCAGCACATTCGCTCGCATCCCCTGAATTAAAGGCTACCCTCCATTTATTGCTTGCCGCTTTCACAGCTGAAACAACTCTCTCTTTTTGTTGATCGTTCATAATCTGACCTCTACAATTCTAGTAATTGTATTATAAATACACTATTACATTCATAAAAAGGAACGACCATTGATAAAGCAATACCCATCCCCTATAGTTATTTTGGGTAAAAACTTACCGCTAACCCAAATTCGAAGATAAAATTTCGGCATTCTCGATGGCGCCAACAACACCATCCCAGCCTCCCTCCACGAGATCATCTGCATTGTCATGGAGAAGCGCAGCAACTTTGCCTGAAAAGTGGGCGTCGCGGCCTTCTTGACCAACAAAGGTGTCGATGATGGCAAAATTGCCCTCGCCCAAATCAACCCCGTACCACTGAAGCGTCAATGGTTCAGTCGAACGGATAACATCCCCCGCGCCGGTGAGAGCATCTCTTAATTGGGCTTCCGCACCCTCCTTTGCTTTGAGGCGAATCATAGTAAGCGTTTTCGGTGTCATATTCGTTTAAGTTTTTATGTGTTAAATAGGTTCAATAGCGAACGATTCACACATTTTACCGAACGTTTGGTAAAGTCAAGTTTTACTTTGTCGCCGTGTGCCAATCTTATCAATCGATCCCCTCATCGGGGGCACCAAAAATAGCCACAAATAATGGGGCAATCGGCGAGTTTACCGCGTTTTCGCAGGCTGAATAAAGACGATTCTAATCTAGAACACCTAGTTAAATCGGGCTATGCTTAAATGACTATAGAATTATTGATTCTGCTCTCCAGGACTAGGTGCCATTGAATCAAATAACTCGGAATCAGCGGCAGTTCGACCAATGGAGACATCCGTATCGGCACTTGAATATTCGACGTAGTCGAGAACGAGATTCAGATTTTCATCCGTATCCACAATCAGAATTTCCTCGCCACTGGCAGACAATTTGAAATTTGCGTGAAGCCCCAGCTCATCGGAACCATCCTCATCCGCCCAAACGATGAGATAACCGCCTGCAGCTATCAAAGTGCCTTCGGGGATTTCCCATTTCCGAGGATTGCCCGCATTGTCGCTCAAATACATGCCAGATAAGTCGACCTCAGAATCGCTAATGTTGTGGAGTTCTATCCAGTCATCGAAGTCGCCTTGAGGATCGGCGTAAGCGGCATCATTAGATGCCATGAATTCATTGATGACAATAACAGTGCTGTCAGCTTGGGTCGTTTCGATTTCGTATTTGTAAGGTTCAAGTTCCGCTCGAGCGGGGCTGAACACAGCTGTATTAGCACTGTTTCCAGACCTTGCTTCCACATAGTAGCGAACTTTTTGACCTGCTAGATAGCTTGGGATACTTCCTCCATAAACTCCGTCGTTAGCAGATCCGTCCGAACTTAAACCGTCGTCGAGCATCTGGACATCTAGGTATTGGCCAGAGCCGCCTTGACGGTAGTAAAGATAGACTCCACTTATACCATCACTGGCGTTTTCCTCCACTGTCGCGGTGATAGCAACGCTTTCACCCGGTAAAGGTGTATCCGGCATGGAAACACTCACTATGGTAGGAGCTATTTGAGACACCTCCAATTCTGTAGTGAGAAAATCGTAACGACTTTGGATATGCTCTTTGAGATCAGTAATGTCCGTCTCGAATTCCTCGAAAGTGAATGTGATCTTAGGGTCGAGAGCGACTTCTGCCTCAATCACTTCCTTGTACTCATCGATGAGAGCATTGAGGTATTCGGGATTAAAGCGTTCGGCTAGAATTGTGCGATAATGAGCCAGATAGCGCTCCCGAAGTTCAGGACTAGAGAGAAACTTCGAGATAACAGGTCGATTGGCATTATCTTCCTGATACATAGGTTCAAGACTAGAGTCGTTCACCGTGAAAGCTTCATTACCGTCGTGCTCAATCGGATGAATTTGCCCCGACTCAGGTTCGTAATAAATCTGGTAGTCAGCGCCTTTGTTCCAATAGCTATCATCATCGGTGAAAATGTTTTCAGCTGCGAGAAACCAAAGCCAGCGATCAACTGCGAGAACCGTATCCACTGTTTCGCGATAGTCGCTTGAGGCCGGATCCGTTTCACTAAGGACTTTTGAGGCGTTTATGAGATGACTCCAAGGATCGTCCGTTTTTTGAGTTTTGAGCTCATACTGAGCTTCGTAGAGAGCGCTATCATCCCCCAAGTAAAGGAGTGCTTTGTCGCCAGTAGCGAATCCGCCGCCACCTCCACCGCCGCCACCACGCCCACCGCCAGTGTCACCTCCGGTTGTCCCGCCTCCTGCTCCCGTGCCGCTCGGAGACTTCCAACGATCGCCATCGTAATCATCAAACCATTCTTCCAGCAGCTCGCTATTTTGCTGTTGGGCATTCGAATAGACGCCCCAATTTTCACCGTTGATGAAAATCTTAACGAATCCGGCATTAGGCGTAATCGCGTACTCTTTGATTGAGTTAAAGTACAAAGCCTCTCGCATAAGAGTCTCGTCGTTGAAGGCATTGTTGAAATTAAAACTATCATACCCATAGAGATCCGCTTCTGGATCCACAAAATCCATCTCGATCGCAATAGACTTCTTGTCTCCGCTCCGAGTGTATGAGGTGTTTCCTTTGTAGCGTATCCCGACACTTGGAAAATCAAAGCCATCGACAGACATTCCACCTGCAAGCAAAGACTCATCTGCATAATTGTCTTGGAGAATGGATACCCAATCCTCCTCTTCAAATGTCAACTCTATCGTTCGAACCAAAGAGGGATCATAAAAATTGAGAATAAGGCGTGCCCGATAAAACAACGAAGCCGAGTTAAGGTCGATCGAGAGTGGATCGCTATTAGAAAACACGCTCCCCAATTCGCTCACACTCGACCAAGTTTCAAGATCGTTAGATGATTCAAAAATCCAAGCATCGTCTTCGTCGCCGTGTACCTGAAGGGTCAATTCACTTGTATCGATATTAATTTCAAGACTCCCGTCCGATGCATCGGCTTTAGCGTTGCTCATAGCAAGAGAGCAAAGAGTCACCCAAGTGAATAGAGTGTATATCTTCATATTGATTAGAAATTACGAGGTAAGTCTCAATTGAGCGAGTCGACCGAGCTAAGTTGATCGACAAAAATGAAGGAATATCAGATTCCTGACAAACCTGTATCGCAAACATTACAATATTGTAATGGACACCCACAAAAGGCCGATCCAAACCACAAATATTCTATACACTAGAGGATACTGCGTTTTAGGCACGGGAATTTAATATACCAATCCACAAAC
The DNA here is from genome assembly GCA_022538095.1 of Puniceicoccaceae bacterium K14. Lineage (GTDB taxonomy): Bacteria > Verrucomicrobiota > Verrucomicrobiia > Opitutales > Opitutaceae > JAKYXN01. The sequence continues at coordinate 57,622 of JAKYXN010000007.1, forward strand.
ACGACACCTCAAGGATTATTTCGACAAATTCGTCAAAGGATCCAATAAACGCATCCAAATAATAATCACACGACTCTCGACCCACACTCTAAGCCTCTTCAGAGAAAGATCCCTTTTTCCGCTACCATCTCTGATAGCATCAGTGAAGCAAGTGAGGATCTCATGAATACCATTTACACGTTTATCACCGATGGCCAGAAGCATGATTAACTTGAGGGTTATCCAACAGAGAGGAAACACGACCAATGACCAAACGAGCCACTGCACAGCTTTCGAAATGCCAGCGAGATGACAAAACCGACCAAAGCAGCCGTTCCATAGAAAATAATTAGTCACTGGTCATCAAACTAGCCTATGGCCGCCTCATACCCTTCTTTTGTTCGTAATTAGGTCTGCCCTATTTCCCTGTTAATTATAAGTACAATCGTCTCGATTAACCCGCAATCCAAGTTCCAATTGGGCCCTGCCAGAATCCGAGGATAATCGTCCCCGTAACAGCTACAACGATGGCAAGCTTGCCAAACAACTGAAGGGTTTCTCCAGGAACACCTGGGTTTTCTTCTTCCAGTTCTTCGTCCTTGAAAGTCCACGCTTCGAAGAATGCCGATTTGATAATACCGAAATAGTAGTAAATCGAAATAACAACTCCGATGATCCCAACAGCCAACAAGCCATATAATTCCGCTTGGAAGGCCGCCACGAAGATTAGCAATTTTCCAATAAAGCCAGCCAAAGGAGGAATACCCGCCAAGGAGCCAACGCCCACCGCAAGTGCAAATCCTAAGAAGCCATTCTTCTTTGATAGCTCGCTCAAATCGTCGATAGTCAATTCGGCATCATCATTCTTAGGCAAGTGAGCCATAACAGCAAATACCGCCATAGACGCTAGCATGTAAGCGAATAGATAGAAAACCACAGCATTGGTTGCCCACTCAACTTGAGTCGAAGCAAGAACACCCATTCCCAAGAAACCAGCATGGGAAACACCTGACATGCCGATCACGCGTTTCAAGTTACGTTGTGTCAGGGCAGCGAGGTTACCGAACAAAATCGTTAACGCGACGATACCTGACAAAAGTGGATACATCCAAGCCTTCAATGGTTCGAAGACTTCAACCATGTTAATCAACATCGCAAATCCAGCTGCCTTTGAGCCAACTGCTAAAAGTGCTGTGGTTGGAATTGGCGCTCCTTGATAAACATCCGGCACCCAAATTTGAAAAGGGAATGCTCCAATCTTGAAAGCGATACCCGAGATCACGAGCAGCATTCCAATAATTGCCATCATATCCGTCGGATTCGCGACTAGGAAAATATACAAATTGGAAAAGTTCAGAGGATCCGCGCTCGAACCTTCTAAAGCAGGGTTCGACCCAGCTCCGTAGAGCAAAACGATACCGAACAACAAAATTGCCGAACTCAATGCGCCCATAACCAGGTACTTCAAGCCCGCTTCCAGGGACAAGTAACTTGTGCGGTAGTAGCTTACGAGAACGTAGAAACCAACTGTCGCTGTTTCCAGTGCGACGAAGAACATCACAAAGTGATTGCTCTGAGCCAATAGCATCAAAGCTCCTGAAACGACCAACAGAATATGACAGTATTCTATTCTTGGAAACTCACGCTTCTCCAAGCTAACCATAGCAAGATAGCTCACGAAAATAGATGTCGCTAAAAATAAAATACGAAACGCTTGTCCCGTTCCATCAAAAGACAGCATTCCACCAAAAGCTTCGCCGGAGCAGCAACCACTGCGGTCAAAAAGGAGAATATAGCCAAGTAAAATAGATTGGCCAAGGATAGAGATACGCGGGATTAATCCGTGAGCAAACTTTGGCAGGACTGCTTCCAAAGCAAGCAGGGCAAGAGCCAAGATTCCCAAAGCCAGCTCCGGGTAAATAGCTCCCCAGCGATTTGTTTCCGCGATTTGTTGTAGAAGTTCTGTAGACATTGCGTATCCGAAATTCGCTTAGTGTTCGTGGTCGTGAGCAGGTGTAGCTGCCGCCGTTTGACTGTAGACTGCCTCGCTTTTAAGAGCGTCGTTGATTCCAGTAGTAACCGTCTTCGGGAAGAAGCCGATGAAGAAAAGTGTAATGATCAAAATCAAAGCGGGTACGCGTTCATGCCACCCCATATCAACCACCGCGTGCTCTTTTTGCACCTCAAGAAAATCATCTGATTCCTTGCCAAAGAAAACCGCTGCAATGGATCGCAATCCGTAAATAGCAGAGATCACAATTCCAGCTACGACTGCAAAGATTAGAGATGGATTGAATTCATATACCGCAAGGAAGATGGAAAGTTCTCCCCAGAAATTCGCCAAACCAGGACCTGGTAAACCGATACTCGCCATCATCGCGCAAACGAAAAATGCGGAAAGTACAGGAGCCTTTTGAGCCAAGCCTCCCATTTCTTCCATTTCAAAAGTGTGTGTACGGTGGTGAATCATCGTCGCCAACATGAAAAGCAAAGCCACTGTCAAACCGTGGGCAACCATCATCAATACGACGCCCCCCACTCCGAGAACACTCATAGCTGCGATTCCGAGAAATGCGTAACCCATGTGCATCACCGAACTGTATCCGATCAATTGCTTCAAATCGCGTTGAGCCATGGCAATAAATCCTACGATCAAGACGTTGCCAAGCGCCAGCCACACAATCCAGTTTTCCCATTGAGCTACGCCATCTGGTAACAAGGGCACTGCAACTTGTACAAATCCATAGAGGCCGAACTTCTTAAGTACGCCTGCATGCAGCATTGAAGCGGAACTTGGAGCAGCTCCATAGCCAAGGGGCGCCCAGGTGTGTAACGGCCAGAGCGATACCAAGATTCCAAAACCGAAAAGCAAAAGCCCAAACGCATAGTTTTGTACTGATTCCGCCAGAGGCTGTTCTGCCAATGCAGCTTTCAAAGTAATCAAATCAAACGAATTCGCTCCACTTTTAACGTAGATCGCGATCAAACCAATAAGAGACAACATCGCTCCCAAGGTTAGGTAAATCGTCATCTTCATTGCCGCGTAACTGCGATCACGTCCGCCCCATACACCGATCATGATGAAGGTAGGAATCAATGCGAGCTCGTGGAAGAAGTAGAAGAAAAATACGTCAATGGAAGCAAAGACGCCCATCAACCCACCTTGCATAATCAACAAGCAAGCAAGGTAGCGATGAAGGTTCTCCGCATTTGATTGAGCTGCATAGAGGCCAGCTGCCAAGCCGACAATCGCTGCCATAACGAAAAGCGGAAGAGCTACTCCGTTCAAGCCGAGGTGCAAACTTACACCGATTACGCTCAAACCTGTTTCCATATCGCTGACGAAGGCGTAGCCACCAGCCGTCTCTGGAGAATAAACTCCCCATAGGATGAGAGCGAGGATCGCTGGTATGGCAAACCCGGTTACGCTCACAATTTGTATGGCAGGTCGGCCCCATCCTTTGACAAACATCGTCAAGAAGGCGGCTACCAGAGGAATCGCTATGGAAAATTGAACTAGTGATGCGTGATCGTTCATGCCTGAAGCTTTAAGAAATTCGTAGAAAAAGAGGTTAAAAGAGTCCGGAAGCGAATGCGTAGAAGAGAGCGAGACCACCCACAAACCAGTAAACGTAAGCGTGGATGCTACCGACATGCAAAGCGCGTAGACCAATGCCAATCAATCCAGTCACACCCGCAAGGCCGCGGATAATCAAACCAGACAATGCCAGTTGCTCAGCAAAATGGAGACCGGACGCCACACGTTGTTGGATTTTCGCTACGTAGAAATTGTACGCTTCGTCGAAGTAAAACTTTTTGCTCAAAACAGAGTGCAAAGCTGGAACTGTATTTTCCAATTTATCGTCCTTGGCTCCCAGCTTATAAAAGAAGATCGATAATACATAACCTGCAATAACTGCTAGTAAACTAAAGATCAAGATCGTCGTATGCTCTCCACTTGTTGGGTGAGGTAATCCATCGAGTACTTCGCTGAACATGCCCATGTAGATTCCCTTGTATCCACCCAGCACAGCAAGCACTGCCAAAAGAATTAGGGGCACTGTCATTACGAGACCATTTTCCTTAGCATGATCTGCGTTGTCTGACTTAGGCTCTCCAAAAAATGTAATGCCCCACAAGCGGATCATATAGAAAGCAGTCAGGAAAGCTCCTAATACAAGAAGGTAGAACGCAAGCGGGCTCGCCTGCAAGGCAACCGCTAGGATCGCATCCTTAGAAAAGAAACCGGCCAAAAGTGGGAAGCCGGTGAGGGCCAAAGTCGCAATCGTAAATGTAACAAAAGTGATCGGCATTTTCTTGGAAAGACCACCCATCTTGAAAATATCCTGTTCGTGATGGCAGGCATGAATGATAGATCCAGAGCCAAGGAAGAGGAGAGCTTTGAAAAACGCATGTGTCGTCAAGTGGAACATTGCCGCTGCAACACCACCAGTAACAACCGCCTGGCCCATGTGTTCGTGACCACCGCCTTGTGAATTAAGAGCGACAATCGAACCGAAACCAAAACCTGCTACCATGTATCCAAGTTGCGAAACTGTGGAGTAGGCCAGAATCTTTTTGATGTCGCGTTGGGCGATCGCGGTAAAACCAGCGAACAAGGCTGTAACCACACCCACCCAAGCAATCACTTGGAGAGCATCTACCGTCATCATAAATCCAGTACGGCAAAGAAGGAATATACCAGCCGCAACCATCGTTGCCGCGTGAATCAAAGCAGATACTGGAGTCGGCCCTTCCATCGCATCTGGAAGCCAAACGTGGAGTGGCAATTGACCGGACTTGCCCAGTGTACCACAGAAAAGAAAGAGAGCCATCGCAGTGAGCCCTGGAACAGCAAAGGCTTCTGGGTGATGGTCGAAATGAGTCTTCAGCTCAACCAGATCCACAGTCCCAAAGGTCCAGAAGATCATTATGATTCCGATCAAGAAACCAAAGTCCCCTACTCGGTTTACGATAAACGCTTTCTTCGCCGCCGCAGCCGCGCTTGGTTTATTCAAGTAGAAACCAATCAGCATGTAAGAGCTAAAACCAACGAGCTCCCAGAAAATGAATAGTGTCACCAAGCTTCTGGATAGAACCAGACCGAGCATGGAGAACATGAAAATCGAAAGGCCACCGAAGAAACGCGCTTTGTTAACATCGTCCTTCATGTACCCCAAACTGAATACGTGAACTAAGAATCCAACAAACGCCACGACGAAGAGCATCATCTTCGCTAAGTCGTTAACCAAAAAACCGAAACCTAAGCTCAAAGGCCCCATCTCGAACCACGGTGTGTTGAAATCGATATAATCGACTCGAAAGATGATGTGTAGCGCCGTTGCCAAAATAAGCGCCGCAGCCCCAACAGATAAACCAGACGCGGCTGCTCCGTTTCGTCTCAAGCAACAAGCGATTATTGCCGCCGAAAGTAATGGGATAGCGAGGAGTCCGAATGCGTAAACTTCAGGATTCATTATATGTAAAGAGTATAGCTAATCACCTAATTATTGAGCGCGTTGAGTTCTTCAACTTGGACCGTCTGCTTCTTGCGGAAAAGCGCCACAATAATCGCAAGCCCGACAGCCACCTCAGCAGCCGCTACCGATATAACAAAGAATACAAAAAGGTTTCCACCGACGGTTTCGTGATAACGAGAGAATGCGATCAACGCTAGGTTTGCCGCATTGAGCATGAGCTCCAAGCTCATATAAATTACCAGCGTGTTCTTACGCAGCAATACGCCAAAGAAACCGATGGCGAAAAGCATACTGCTCACTGCTATATATTGGTCTAGTCCGATTGTCATCGTAATAAAATTCTTAGCTTTGCGGTTGCTTGGCCTTCTTGCTGATCACGATCACTCCGACCATTGCAATTAACAGAAGGAATCCCGTTACCTGCATCGGCAAAAGGTACGTAGTAAATAGTTGGTTACCGAAAGTCTTCAAAGTCATCTGGCTTGCCGCCAACTCTCCTCCAGAAGCCTCCGCGAGTGTCGGACTAGATTGGATAGCGACCACGCCCATTACCAGGATTGCGAACCCAATTACAGCCGCTGCCGTCGAAATGCGCGAAATTTTCTTCTGCTTATCTTCCTTCGCATCGAGAAGCATCACGATAAAGAGGAAGAGCACGACAACCGCACCTGCGTATACCAACACTTGAACGACAGCTAAGAAATAGGCTTCGAGCAAAACGAACAACGACGCCATGCTGAGGAACGTCACGATTAGAGCCATCGCCGCATTCACGGTATTGCGACTGAAAACCACCGTAAAGGCAGAGATCAATGCAACCGCAGAGAAGATGTAAAAGAAAAGGTCAGTCATTTAAATTAAAAGGGTTGAATGTCTCATCCAACAATGGGGATCAATGGTGGCCTCCTTCGGCTGCGTTTTCGGCTGCTTCCTTCTTTTTGTTCCACTTGAAGTGTTGGTCTGGAAGCGTGCCACCGAGTTCGTAAAGTTTCGCTTTGTTGTTCACCATCTCCTTACGAGTATAGCCGGACATTGAAAATTGGTTTTGCAGCCAGATCGCTTCTTCAGGGCAAACTTCCTGACACATTCCGCAATAAATACAGCGGAGCATATCGATATCGAATTCCTTCGGCCCCTTCTCAACGTGAGCATACTCGCTATCGTCTGCAATTTCACCCGGTTGGATTCTAATCGCTTTTGGCGGACAAACAAATTCGCATAGCTGGCAAGACACGCATTTTTCGCGACCCTGTGGATCTTTCACCAAGGTTGGCACGCCGCGATAGCCTTCTGGAATTGTCGGGCGCTGCTCTGGGTACTCCAAGGTTACCGGCTTCTCAAAGATTTTGCCGAACGTCGTGCTTAAACCGCGGACAATCTCTGGAACGTATAGTCTTTCCAGGATGTTGAGTGGCTTTCGTTTTATTATCATGCCCATGGCGTAAGGAGTTTGAAAATTTAGAAAGAAGTCGTATCCAAGAAGTAGATTACAAAGATATAAACGATCAGATTAGCGATCGAGAGCGGCAAGAGATATTGCCAACCAAGTCTCATCACTTGATCGTAGCGGAAACGTGGCAATGTCCAACGGACCCAAATGAACAGGAAGAGTGACGCGCACATCTTGCCCATGAATGTTCCTACAGAAAGAACAGCTCCAAGGATACCATCGCCAAAGCCCAGATAATCCCAAGTTAGGAACGGCGCTGGATTCCATCCACCGAGGAAAAGAACTGTGATAACGCACGATCCCACGATCATGTGTGCATACTCGCCTACGAAGAAGAGTCCAAATTTGAAAGAACTGTACTCTGTGTGGAATCCACTTACCAATTCTGTTTCAGATTCCGCCATATCAAATGGCAAACGATTTGTCTCAGCAAACAAGCAAACCAAAAAGATTAGGAACGATAGTGGCATCCACATAACAAACCACAGGCCTTCCTGAGCTTGCCCGATATCGAAAAGACTTAAAGTGCCATCAGTACCCGGTGCGTTCACCCACATCAAAACAGGTAGAACCGAAATACCCATCGCGAGCTCATAAGAAATCATTTGAGCAGATGCTCGAATCCCTCCCAAGAAGGAAAACTTAGAATTGGAAGACCAACCTGCGAGCACCACGCCATAAACGCCCAAAGAAGAAATCGCGAAAAGGAAAAGCAAGCCCACATCGAGATCAGCTAATACCAAGGGAATGATCTCTCCCGCCTCGGTCACATAACGACCGAATGGCACCACAACTACTGTAGTGAGGGCCGGCACAAGCGAAAGCACTGGCGCCATGATAAAGTAGAACTTGTTTACGTGAGCCGGTGTAACATCTTCCTTAAAGAGAAACTTTGCTCCATCCGCAACCGGCTGAAAGATTCCTAATCGGGTAAGAAATTTTCCGATAACAGGAATCGAACCAATCAGGGGCAATGTGGTACGATTCGGACCCACCCGTCCTTGTATCCAACTACAAACCTTACGTTCCGCGAGAACCGCGTAGGAACAGAGGCCCATCACAACGCCTACGACAACCGCAGCGTATACAAATTTGAGTATGATAGGATTAATTTCCATAGTATGATTATTCCGTAGTGGCTACAGCCTCCGTTTGAGGATCGTACTTGAGAGATTTGCCTTCCTTAAATGGAAGCTCTGAGAATTTGCTACCATCGAGCAATTGCCCTTCATCAGAAAGAGATGCAAACGAAAGACCTTCGAAAACAGATCCTTCTGCTGCGATAGATTTCCAGATTGACCCGATGCTTGAGGGAGCCTCTTCGCCAGAAAGATTCGCTTGAATCGTACTCAATGCGAGCAAGTCATCAATCGCTCCCTTCGGTCCAGGAATTGCTTTATTAAATTTCTGAATACGGAACTGCACGTTCACCAAAGTCCCAGATTTTTCAAATTGTGTGAGACCCGCGATCACAACTTTGGCTTTCGCTGTGGTTGGATTCGCATGAGCTCCAATATACACAACGGAAACCTTAGACAACTGAGCCTCCGTTAAACCAGCAGCGATCAAGTCTTCCTTGGTTGTCAAAACAGTCTTCACTTCGCCGCTATCGATCTTTTGCCCAAGATCCGTTAGCTGTTCTTCTGGTAAAGCATCGATCAAGCCGGTCAAAAGCGCTCCACGTACATTCGGGTTACGATCTTCGGTAATTAGAATGCCGTCGCCTTCTCCGTAACGGGCTACTAAATACACGCCCTTGTGGTCGATTGCATCGGCGATACCCTTCAACGCGAATTGCTCTTCGACAGTTGCCTTGCCACTTCCAACAATTGCAACATTGCCGCCATTCAAAAGTTCACTCGCTGCGACGACCGCATTTTGCGCAGACACCTCAGTTCCATCGATCAAGGACGATTGCAATCGGTCTTCAGACTCCACTTTCTTATAAAGCTCACGGCCTGAATCTGGCATCCAAGTATCATTAACCGCGTCATTGCGACGTGGCGTAATGCGGTAAATTTTTCCTTCGCGTGACGATACCTTCGTATTGCAACCCGCACTCGTTTCAAAATCGATGCTGTTGGTTTCCTTCAAGAACCAAACGCGCATCTTAAAACGGAAGTCCGTACTGGTCAAAGCGCCCACCGGGCAAATATCGACTGTATTGAGCGAATAATTATTCGCTAACTCCTTGCCTGGGAAACAAGTGAGCGTCGAGTAACTTCCGCGATCAGTAAAGCCAAGCACATCGTCATTGGCAATCTCCTGCGAGAAGCGGATACAACGAGAACAAAGAATACAACGTTCATCATCCAAGGTAACTCTCGGCCCAAGACGCGTACGTTTAGGCTTAACGTTCTTTTCTTCAGTAAAACGTCCTTGCCCACGCCCGTGAGACGCAGAAAATTCTTGTAGACGACATTCTCCGGCTTGATCGCAAATCGGGCAATCGAGCGGGTGGTTCACCAAGAGAAACTCAGTCACTCCCTCGCGGGCTTCCTTTACCTTCTCCGAATTCGTCTTGATATGCATCCCTGGAGCTGCGTTGGTTCCACAACCAATCGCTGGACCAGGCATCCACATGATCTTCGGCGACCCATCTTCGTTTAGCATTGGCTCGCCAGTGGCACGGTCACGACCGGGCATTCCGAGCTCAACTAAACACATGCGGCAATTACCAGCGATGCTCAGCTTTGGGTGATAGCAATAATGCGGAACTTCTTTGCCCACCTTTGCAGCTGCTTCGATCATGTTTGTGCCCTTGGGCACTTGCACGTCCACGCCGTCAATGTTGACGGTTACTAAATTATCTTTCTTCTCCTCAGCCATGGTTACATGCCAATTCCTTTATGCTCGTTCGGTCTGTATCCGGATTGCTCAGACTTTCTTCATATTCTCTAAATTCATCTTCGAACTTCGCAATGTAGCTCTGCACCGGCCAAGCAACGGCAAACCCAAAGGCGCAAATTGTGCGACCCGCGATTTGATCCGCAACTGATTTCATCAAATCAACATCCCCTGGGCGGGCTTCGCCGTGAACCATACGTGTAGTGATTTTCTTAAGCCAGAGCGATCCCTCGCGACAAGGCGTACATTGTCCGCAACTTTCATGCGAATAAAACGCCATCAAATTAGCCAAGGCCGCTGGAATAGAAACAGTGTCATCTAGCACCATCATACCCCCTGATCCAGACATTGAACCCGCAGCCGCGATTCCATCGTAATCGAGGGGAATATCCTCAAGTCCCCAGTCATATTCGGAGCCATCTGGATTCTTGCCCTTATAACGATCTTCCGCCTTGAGGATCTTCATCGAAGAACCACCTGGAATGATCGCCTTAATTGAGCGTCCTGGAAGAGGTCCTCCACAAATATCATTCACAAGCTCGCCCAAAGTGATTTGGCCAACTTCGTAGTAACCGGGGCGCTGCACGCCACCAGAAACACACCAAATACGCGTACCCGTGTTGTTAGGACGGCCAATCTTAGCAAACTCGTCAGCGCCCATTTCCATGATGTGCTTCACATCACACAGCGTCTCAACGTTGTTAACGATCGTCGGGCATTGGTACAGTCCAAGTACCGCTGGAAAGTAAGGTGGTTTTATACGAGGATTGGCGCGCTTACCTTCAAGCGACTCGATCAATCCGGTTTCCTCACCGCAAATATAAGCAGCTGCTCCTCGGTGAACAACCAAATCGCAGGAATACTCACTCCCACAAATATTGTCGCCACAGAAACCCTTTCCTTTCGCCTCAAGAATCGCTTCATCGAGAATGCGAGCTCCGTGCGGCATTTCTTCACGAATGTAGATAAAAGCTTTTGCGCAATCATTGGCGTAGGCCGATATCATCATGCCCTCGATCAGTTGATGCGGGTCTTTGTGGATGATTTGTCTGTCCTTGAAAGTGCCCGGCTCGGATTCGTCGGCATTGCAAACGAGATAGATTGGTTTCCCAGACTTACGATCAACCAAACTCCACTTTACGCCTGCAGGGAAACCAGCTCCACCGCGACCACGTAGTTGAGATTTCTTTACTTCGTCGCGAATATCTTCCGGTTTCTTAGAAAAAGCCGCCTTTAAAGTATCGTAACCACCGTGCTCCAAGTAACTTTCGATTTTGGGCGTATAGCCTGGCTCGTCAGCGTATTTGAGGACTATGCGATGCTCTTTTGGGTGTATTGCCATCTTCAATTTCCTTCGCCCTTAAGCGTTTTTGGCCTCCGCTTTGATCTTGTTACAAATATCAGTCGCTTTGGCTGAATCCAGATTTTCATACAATTCGTCATCTACCAACATTACCGGAGCCGATCCGCAGCTCGCCAAGCACTCGGCGAACTCAACCGTCACCTCGCCATCAGGCGAAACGCCATTTAGCTCAGCATCAAACTCAGATAGCATTTTGTCACACACTTTGCTCGCCCCAGCCATCGCGCATGCAAGCGTACGGCACACACGGATATGGCGTTTGCCAATCTTGTGCTGACGAAAAAATGGGTAGAAAGTAATAACCGACAACACGTTGATTGGCTCGATACCCAATTTATTCGCTACCCATTCAGCCGCTTCATTGGAAAGAAATCCAATATCCTTTTGAATCGCATGCAACAGTGGCATTACCGCGCTCTGCTTTTCTGGATACTTCGGAATAGCTGCTTCTATCAACGCAATCGTTTCTGGTTTTAAGTTCATTTAAAAAAAGATTATTCCTCCCACAGATTACTCAGATTAACATAGATAAGTCTGCATCGGCGATCTGGTACATCTGTGCTCATTTGTGTCATCTGTGGGCAATAAATTTTCGGATACTATCGATCACACTCCCCCATAACAAAGTCCAAACTTCCCAGGATCGCCGAGATATCGGAAATCATGCACTCGGTTCCTACCTTTTCCAGGATACTCAAGTTACAGAATGACGGGCCGCGAATCTTCAAACGATATGGCACACCACCACCCTTTGAAATAATATAAAAGCCGAGCGTGCCCTTCGGGTTTTCCGCTTCGAAGTAAACTTCACCTGCTGGCATCTGCGGCCCCTCGGTTGTAATCATGAAATTCTGGATCAACTCTTCCATGGAAGTCAGAATCTTCGACTTCTTTGGAGCAAAAATGTGAGTCGCCTCTTCATTATAGAACGATCCCCCTGGCATCTGAGCGATCACCTGGCGGATAATACGAACACTCTGACGCATCTCTTCAACGCGGACAGCGTAGCGATCATAGCAATCACCATTTTCGCCAAGAGGTACTTCAAAATCGTATTTTTCGTATCCACTGTATGGAGCATCACGACGTAAATCAATGTCCACTCCTGAACCGCGTAAATTCGGTCCAGTCAATCCATAGGCTATGGCATCCTCCTTAGAAATCACACCGATATCTGCCGTGCGGTCTACCCAAATGCGGTTACGCGAAAGGAGATTTTCCACATCTTCGACCAAAGGTAAAAATTCGTCGCAGAACTTCAAAACCTTATCCGTCCACCCTTCCGGCATATCGCGGGTCACGCCCCCAATTCGAGAGTAACTGGTAGTAAAACGAGCTCCGGTTAGCTCTTCGAAGAGCGTGTACAACTTCTCACGCTCCGTGAAAGTGATCATGAATACAGTCAAAGCGCCCACGTCCATAGTGAATGCACCTAAGCCGAGCAAGTGAGCGGAAATACGAGCCATCTCGCTCGTCAGAACACGAATTGCCTGACAGCGCTCGGGAACTTCTAGATTCGCTAGTTTTTCAACCGCCATTGCATAGGCCGCGTTGTTTGCCAAAGGCGCCAAATAATCCAATCGATCCGTGTACGGCACGAACTGATTATAAGTCATGTTCTCCGCGATCTTCTCGTCCCCGCGATGCAAGTATCCTAGTACCGGATCACACTTCTTTATAATTTCACCATCGAGTTCGAGGTTCAAACGAAGAACGCCGTGCGTCGATGGGTGGGAAGGCCCCATGCTGAGAGAAAACTTTTCCGTCTCGAAGCCTTCGGATTCTGCAATTCTTCCTGCAGCATCGGACATCGTGTATTCGGTCGTTTTAGTAGCCATATTTTTAGTGGGTGGTCGTCGGCTGAATTATTTACCTGGCTTTTCGCTCTTTTCGTTCCAGCTCTCGTCCTTGGCTCGAGGCTCTTTCTTAACAGAGAAATTTTCTTGGGGAGAAACAAACGGTCCGCCTGCCATTGGAGCCGGCTTTACCTTGGTTCCCGTTTCATCCGCAATCTCTTCATCCCAAAGCTCGCCGTCGTGACCCGCCAGCGGAAAGTCTTTGCGAAGCGGGTGATGCGGGTACTCGTCCCACATCAAGATGCGACGCAGGTCCGGATGATCGGCAAAGGCGATTCCCATCAAATCATAACACTCACGCTCATGCCAGTTAGCGCCCTTCCAAAGGCCAGTCGCTGTAGGGACCGATGGTTCCTCATCGCTTTCGCAGTCAACTGCAACACGCACGTAAACATGCTTGGTAGTTGAGTAAAGATGGTACACGACTGAAAAACGCGGTGACGCTTCCAAGCCATTGTCTACCCCTGCGAGATCCGTAAGCATATCAAACGCATGCTCATCACGCAGCGTTTTCAAAACGTCGATCAGGCTGCCTATAGGGCAATTGAAGGCGGGCCAATCCAAGGAATCCCGTTCAGCCAAGCCAGCGCAGACCGTTTGCAGCGCGGATTTAAGATCTTGAGCAATCATCGTAATCTAGAGGACTAACCTTTAAAGAGATTCTTAGTCGAAGACTCAGTATTAACTTTGTCTTGCAACTTCATTAGGGCGTCGAGCAACGCTTCCGGACGCGGTGGACAACCACTGACATATACATCCACCGGAACAATACGATCAACGCCCTGCAAAGTTGCATAGGAACGATACATGCCTCCCGAAGATGCGCAGGCTCCCATGGCTATCACCCACTTAGGCTCAGCCATCTGGTCGTAAATCCGTCGAAGCGCGGGAGCCATCTTATAAGTGACGGTTCCAGCGACGATCATGACATCTGACTGGCGAGGCGAAAAACGCATCACCTCCGCGCCAAAGCGCGAAATATCAAAGCGGGAAGCTCCCACCGCCATAAGTTCGATCGCGCAACACGCTAAGCCCATAGGCATAGGCCAAAGGGAATGCGTGCGGATCCAATTAATTACAGCATCAGCCTTGGACACGATTACGCCGCCCTCGACTTTGCTATTATATCCAAAATCTGTATTTGTTGAGACCATATTCGGAAGAGTGCTCAGATCCCGAACGTACCCCTCAAGGGGTAACATGCAAGCGGGATTTCTGATAAAAATAAGCGAAAATCGGAACAAACTGCTTTTGGCTCAATTTCACCCGAAACTTTTTCCCAATTGTCATTGACCACAGCATAAAGACCCCTCTTATTTTGCCGTTCAAAATTCCGGCTTCAACGAATGAAGCACGGAAAACGCCCGGAGAGATGTCTGAGTGGTTTAAGGTGCACGCTTGGAAAGCGTGTGTAGTAGAAATACTACCGGGGGTTCGAATCCCCCTCTCTCCGCCATTCGACGCGTTGCGAACTTCGTTCTCCACTTGCTCATGGCAGGCCATTTTGGAAGACGAATACATACAACAATAGCAGCAACGCGACGAATGCCCTGAGCTTGTCGAACGGGCTAATCCTAAAACGACGCGTTGCGAACTTCGTTCTCCACTTGCTCATGGCAAGCCATTTTTGGAAGACGAATACATACAACAAAACAGCAACGCGACGAATGCCCTGAGCTTGTCGAACGGGCTATGAACTTCGCGCCTCACTTGCAAAAGTGGTATTAATAAAGACCTATACCCTTATGACCCTCGATCTGCCAAGAATCGATTATCCTCCCCCTGCCAAAGGCCTTCTCTATATTTATATAATTCTTTGCGATAACAACACATTCTACGTCGGCCTAACCTCGAACGTAAGAAAACGCTTCAGTGCCCACGCTAATGGTTACGGATCCAGACACACAAAACGCCATAAACCCACCAAACTTGTATTCACCGAAGGTCCGTACGATCTAACAACGGCGACCAACCGAGAACGACAACTCAAGAAATGGAGCCACGTAAAAAAGCAGGCCCTAATAACGGGCGACACCAGCGGATTAAAGCTCCTTTCAAAAAGTAAGAGTTAATCTTCTTCGATGAGGTTACCGAACGGAGTGAACTTACCCCGCCACGCGCCCGAGATTTCGAACGCTACCTAAAGTCTCACTCCGGCATGGCTTTCGCCAACAAACGCCTTCGAGGAAATACTACAATTTCTCCCTCTAAAGAGTTTTTAGTTTAGCAACCTCCAAAATCACAAAGCAAAGCTACCTGCCTCTCACTAATCTGAAATGATTCGATTCATCAGATACCCCAAAAGCCTCGCTCAAACCTAAAAACAGAACTTACGAAAATCGGAGTGGCTATTAGAAGATATGGCAGAGCTCCAAAGCATTGAATCAAACCAGTCCTGAAAAGACGAATACCTAAAGCGGTATGCTCCCCTTCGCTCAACAAACTCGAAACCAACAAAGATCGCAAATGGCTTTGAGAGACTTCAATTCCAATGATGCTTTTGATTGGTTTATTCGTTTCATTTAACATCGCGTACTGCGTACACTAGATCCTCGCTCCGCGAGGACGTGATCTGATCGGAGATCAGGCAGGTTTTGAATTGAGATTTCTTCAAAGATCATTTCGCTCCGATATTAGAGCAAATAGAAGAATGTGTTCTGCTATGGTCAAGCTCCGATTTCGGAGCAATGGAGAAAAAGAACATAACAGGTCCACAAGTGCGAAAAATCAGAGTTAGCAAACAACTCTCCCAAGAAGAGTTTACTGCAAAATGCAACCTCATCGGCTGGGACATCAGCCGGGGCACCCTCGCAAAAATCGAATCTCAAGTTCGCCGCATCACCGATGACGAGGTAGCGTTGATCGCGAAGGCACTAAAAGTTCGGATACAGGATTTATATGAAAAGTAACCACAATCACATCTCCATTCTCTAAAAACCTTTAGCTCGCCAAAAGACTCAAATTTTCTCACTTTGTAAGTTTTTCGGGACACGCCCCTGAATCTATCTCCCAATCTAGATTGACTGCACTTAATGGATCCAATTCGTCTTAGCTCAACCGCTCACCGTTCTTCCGAACAACTCAGTACTCTCGTCACTTTCAAGCTCTCCCGATAAGCATGAACGCAGTTGAAATAGAAGAAGCGGTTTCCAAACTGGCGGAAGAACCCTTTAACGCAGAGGCCTTCCCGTTCTCATTTCTTGAAGCGTTTGGCAACAAGGCCACCACCATTAAACGCCTAAAGACCGGTTCAACGAATCAGTCAGACCTGAGTGGAGCTGTACTCCAGCGAAACAATATTCACATAGCCGTCTCTACCGACGGTGAAGTCACCTCCACCCTCGCCGCCCTAAAGGAGAGCTCCGCTTCCACGAAGCACAAGGTAAAGTTCCTTTTAGCGACAGACGGCAAAACCTTCGAAGCAGAAGACCTCGTCGGCGGAGAAACGGTCGCTTGCAGCTACCCAGACTTTCCGGATCACTTCGGCTTCTTTCTTCCCTTGGCTGGGATCAGCACGGTTAAACAGATTCGCGAAAACGCCTTCGATATTAAGGCAACCAGCCGTCTCAACCGCCTCTACATCGAGTTGCTCAAGGACAACCCCGACTGGAGCACAGAAGAGCGCCGCCATGACATGAACCACTTCATGGCCCGTCTCATTTTCTGCTTCTTTGCCGAGGACACTGACATTTTTAACGGCGAGGATTTGTTCACCGCCACCATAGAACAGATGAGCGCTCGCGACTCATCCAATACGCACGAGGTCATTTCTGAAATGTTTCGTGCCATGGATACGAACATTCCAGATCGACCCACTGCCAAACTGCCGCGTTGGGCGGATGGCTTTCCCTACGTCAATGGCGGTCTGTTTACCCACAACCTCGAAGTCCCGCAATTCAGCAAGATAGCTCGTTCCTACCTCGTACACGTCGGCAAACTGGATTGGACCAAGATCAATCCCGACATTTTCGGCTCCATGATCCAAGCCGTGGCGGACGACGAAGAACGCGGCGCTCTGGGCATGCACTACACCAGTGTGCCCAATATCCTAAAAGTGCTCAATCCGCTCTTTCTCGACGAATTACGAACCAAGCTCGAAGACGCGGGAGACAATGCCCGCAAACTCCTTAATCTACGCAATCGTCTCGCCAAAATCCGCGTCTTCGATCCCGCCTGCGGATCTGGCAATTTCCTCGTAATCGCTTACAAGGAGATTCGAGCCATTGAAGCAGAGATCAATCAACGACGCGGCGAGTCGCACGACGAATCCGTCATCCCCCTTACCAATTTTAGAGGCATCGAGCTACGAAGTTTTTCCGCTGAAATCGCCCGCCTTGCCTTGATCATCGCCGAATACCAATGCGATGTGATCTATCGCGGGCAAAAGGAAGCCCTTGCCGTTTTCCTCCCCTTGGAAGCGGCCAACTGGATTACCTACGGCAACGCCCTGCACTTAGATTGGTTGAGCGTCTGTCCCCCAACGGGAACGACAGTAAAGAACCGTGCTGACGATCTTTTCGAAACGCCCCTCGATCAATCGGAAATCGATTTTGAAAATGAAGGCGGGGAAACCTATATCTGCGGGAATCCGCCTTACTTGGGATCGACCTGGCAAAGCAAGGAGCAGAAGGCGGAGCTAAAGAACATCTTCGAGGGTAAAACCAAAAGCTGGAAATCGCTCGATTATGTATCGGCGTGGTTTATGAAAGCCGCAGAGTACGGAACGCATACCAATGCGGCAGCCGCTTTCGTATCTACAAATTCGATATGCCAAGGGCAGCAAGTACCGATTCTATGGCCCTTGATATTCGAAACGGGTCATGAGATATTTTTCGCTCACACGAGTTTCAAGTGGGCGAATCTTGCGAGTCACAATGCGGGGGTAACAGTGGTTATCGTCGGAATTTCAAACAAAGCACCCAAAACGCGAAAGCTCTTCTCGTTATCCGAATCTGGCGAAAGCGTTTTGAAGAACGTTGATAATATAAATGCTTACTTGGTTTCGGCTGATAACGTGTCACTCGTGAAATCCACAAGACCAATCGCCGAACTTTCGCCAATGGATTTTGGAAGTAAACCAGTCGATGGTGGAAATCTACTCGGATCGCTTAGAGATCAGCAACCCTGGCGAACCAATCGTGCCAGTAGATCGCTTTATCGACGGCTACCAATCAAGGAATGAACGTCTCGCAGATCTGATGCGGCGTTTCGGTATTTGTGAGGAAAAGAGTAGCGGTATCGACAGAGTCGTCGAAGCCGCTGAAGTCCACCAACTACCAGCTCCCGATTTTCAAGTAAGCTTTAAGCGCACAGTCGTCATCGTGTACGGTCCCCGAACCTTCAGAAATATGGATCGCAGCGAACGCATTCGAGCAGCCTATCAGCATTGCGTTTTACAGTTAGTCCTGCGGAAACAGATGACGAACCAGTCCCTACGCGAACGATTTCGACTGTCTGACAGTAGCACAAACACGGTTTCTCAAATTATTACGGCCGCAATAGATGCGAAGATGATCAAACTCGATCCCAATGCCTCAGCCTCTCGAAAATACGCTAGGTACCTTCCAATATGGTCTTGATTCTTATTACATCGCAAACCGATCCGAAAGAGACCAGAGATCTTAAAGCATTGAAAACCAACAACTTCTTATTTCATCGCAAACCGCACTTTGTGCGAAATCTCAATTTCAGCTATTCTATAGAACAACAAGCGAAATGAACTAACACTCGACCTAAAAAGGCTGAAGCCGCCCTTAAAAGACGACTTCGAAAACTCCGTTTACACGTGGTAAATGAGACTGTCTACACAATCGGAAAAGTATCAGAGAAATCAACTTCCAAAAATGAGGAAGCCAACCCGATATACTCAATCCAAGCTCTTCAATCTTATTACACTTTCAACCGCTCGAATATCACGCTTCATCCGAACCTCTTGATTTAGAAAGACTTCTTATTTCATCGCAAACCGCACTTCGTGCGAATAACGAGGAATACGTAATCCTATCTCTTTTAAAATGCCTGCACCAAAATCCACCCCATCTCTCTCCGTCACTTACGCTCAGAAAGGTAACACGGTTCGCTCAAACGAGCTCGGCATGCGTCCTATGCAAGAGCGTGTCTACCAGAAGCGCGGCGAGCAGTTTCTATTGATCAAGTCACCCCCGGCATCGGGCAAGAGCCGCGCTCTTATGTTTGTCGCTCTAGATAAGCTGCACAATCAAGGACTCAAGCAGGCGATTATCGTAGTGCCGGAAAAATCAATCGGAGCGAGCTTCGCCAACGAACCGCTCAGCAAGTTTGGCTTTTGGGCGGATTGGACGGTCGAGCCAAACCGAAACCTCTGCAACGCTCCCGGAGAGGATGGCGGTAAAGTAAACGCACTACAATCGTTCTTGGAGAGCGAAGACAAGGTACTTGTTTGTACCCACGCAACCTTTCGCTTTGCCGTCGATAAATCTGGCGTAGAAGCCTTCGACGGTCGGTTGATCGCCATCGACGAATTTCACCACGTATCTGCAAATCCCGACAACAAACTGGGGGCTCACTTGGCAGATCTCATTTCACGTGATAAAACCCATGTCGTTGCGATGACGGGTTCTTACTTTAGAGGTGATGCAGAGGCTGTTCTGCACCCAGAGGACGAAGCGAAGTTCGATACCGTCACCTACACGTACTACGAGCAGCTTAGTGGATACGAGCATCTCAAACACTTGGATATCGGTTACTACTTCTACTCGGAAAACTATACGGACGAAATCATCAAAGTTCTCAATCCAGAAGAGAAAACGATCCTCCATATCCCCAACGTCAACTCGCGCGAAAGTACCAAACAAAAACTTAAGGAAGTTGAGCATATCATCGAAGAACTCGGCGAGTGGCTTGGAGCGGACCCAGACACTGGATTTCAGCTGGTTAAAACGCCGTCAGGAAGAGTGCTTAAAATTGCGGACCTCGTTGACGATACACCCGGGCAGCAGGCAAAAATCCAAGCAAGCCTAAGATCGCCTGAAATCAAAACGAATCGAGACTACGTCGATATCATTATCGCTTTGGGAATGGCACAAGAGGGATTCGACTGGATTTGGTGCGAACATGCCCTCACCGTTGGCTATCGCTCCAGCCTAACCCAAATCGTGCAAATCATCGGGCGAGCTACGAGAGACGCCCCGGGCAAAACACGAGCGCGATTCACAAATCTGATTGCAGAACCGGATGCGACTGCAGAAACCGTTACCGAAGCAGTGAACGACACGCTCAAGGCGATTGCCGCCAGCTTACTAATGGAGCAGGTGCTCGCACCGCGTTTCGAATTTACTCCCAAGCGTACGAGCAGTGTCCCCATGGAAGGATACGATTATGGCGAGGAAGGATATCAACCGGAGCACAACAATGTCGGCTTCAACGAAGAGACGGGCCGCATACAGATGGAGATTAATGGGCTCGCCGAACCAAAGAGCCCTGAAGCTCAACGGATTTGCCAAGAAGATCTCAACGAAGTCATAACCTCTTTTGTCCAAGACAAACAGTCCATAGAGCGAGGCATGTTTGACGAAGAATTGGTTCCCGAAGAACTGACTCAGGTCCGAATGGGTAAGATAGTAAAGGAGAGATTCCCAGACCTTGACGATGAGGACCAAGAGGCAGTGCGCCAACACGCTGTAGCTGCGTTAAACGTTATTCAACAAGCGAAACAAACGGTTTCTGAAAACGGTATAGGAGCAGCCAATACAGCTTTGATACAAGGCGTCCGACGCTTCGCTATGGACGAGAGAGAATTAAGCATTGATCTCATAGACCGAATTAACCCATTTAGCGAAGCCTACGCAATTCTAGCAAAGACAATGAGCGAAGAGAGGCTAAAACAAGTCGCGGCGGTCATCGCTGCCAAGAGAATTAACCTAACATTAGAAGAAGCCAGAGATTTGGCGACACGGGCCCTACGCTTCAAACAAGAGAAAGGACGCCTCCCCTCATTGACAGCAGCGGATCCATGGGAGAAAAGAATGGCGGAAGGAATAGCCTTCCTACAGCGCAAAGCGAAGGAGACACAAAATGGCTAAAGGTATTTCAGACGAAGATATAAACCTACTCGATCAACTTGGCGTTGAAACAACCACCAAGAAAAAGTCTGCCCAAACGCCTCGAGAGCAAAGAATCATCGCTGGCTTTGAAGAGATCGAACGGTTTGTGAAGGAAAATGGGCGCCCGCCCGAGCACGGCGAAAACAAAGATATATTTGAAAGGCTCTACGCTGTCAGGTTAGAACAGATACGAAAATCACCTGAGTGCGTCGCAATTTTGGAAGAACTAGATTCAAAAGGACTCCTCGAAGTTCCAAAGGAGGAGGTATGGGAAGTCGGAGAAGATGGACCCAGCGATGATGAATTACTTGAAGCACTCGGTGTCGAAACAGATCCGCAGAGCGATATTACAGATCTTAAGCACATTAAGCCCAAACAAGAGCCTGAAGAAGTCGCTCAACGCACCCCTTGTACAGACTTCAACAAGTTCAAGCCGCTCTTCACCATCGTACAACAAGACCTTGAAACAGAGTCTCGCAAAACTCTGAAATATCAGGACAACGGAGAAATCAATAAAGGAGACCTTTTTATCGTCGAAGGGCAAAAAGCGTTTGTCGCCGAAGTCGGCGAGATGTTCACAAGTGGGTATGGTCGGGCAGACTGTCGATTAAGAGTCATCTTCGACAATGGTACCGAGAGCAACCTGTTGCTTCGGTCGTTACAACGGGCGTTGAATCGAGATGAGACGAGCCGGCGCATCACTGATCCAAGTCTTGGTCCCCTTTTCTCAAGTGATACCTCAGAAGAAGATACGAACACGGGCCATATCTATGTTTTGAGAAGTAAATCAGAACACCCCTTCATTACAGAAAATCGAACGGTTATTCATAAGATCGGTGTCACGGGAGGATCCGTTGAAAAACGGATATCAAATGCCAAAAAAGATCCAACTTATCTGCTAGCCGAAGTCGAAGTCGTCGCCGCATTTAAGCTTTCAAATCTAAACCCTTCGAAGCTTGAAAAGCTCCTTCATAAGTTCTTTGCAGGAGCTCGTCTTGACCTCAATCTGAAAGATCGCTTTTCTCTAGATGTCGAGCCACGAGAATGGTTCCTCGTTCCACTAAACGTAATTGAATAATAGATACTAAAACTCATCGAAGGAACGATTGGTGATTTTAGATATGCCCCAAACAAAGGCAAGATCGTAAAGTCCTCGAAAGAATCCTAAAAAGGCTCTCATTTTTCAGGAAGAAACAAACGCCTGCAGTGATCATATTTCCGGCAGACCAGTATAATTCGCTTAGTCCCTAATATCTAGAAAGAAAGATCTCAAAGGTCAAAAATCAAAAACAGCACAAAACAAATCCAGATTCTTCCTATAATTTGATTAATAAAGTGAATACGAAACAATAGGCCCTACATCCCCTAAAAGAGTCACCATCTCAAGCATCTGGCACCAAAGCCACTATAAACCCAACAAGGTTTGGTCATTCAAATGCTCGCCGCGTTCTTTGAATACCAATAGGAGCTCGGCATTAAAGGGATAACAACCATCAACCCTGCGACCGAAGTCGATTTTTATTTGGCAAATCGAATCACCGCGCAAAAATTCCAACTGACCAAATAGAGAGTCCCAAACATGAATTACGAGACCTTTAGACCTCACCCGGATTTAAGTACGGTAGTTAAGTGCCATTGGACGCTCGAAGTCCCTCACGATACAACGACTCCTAAACAACGCGTCCTTCCCGACGGCTGCATCGAAATGTGCTTCATCCTTGGAGATGACATAAAAAGATTCACCTCAGAAAACGAATACACTATTCAACCCAGAGCAATGGTTGTCGGTCAGATAACAAAGCCGTACTTCGTCCAGCCAACCGGCTATGTAAATGCATTCGCCGTTCGATTCTATCCGTATGGATTCGCAAATTTCACAAACAAACCCATCAGCGAATTCGCCGACAAAGATACGCCTATCTCATCTCTTTTCGAAAACGAAATAGCGAACAAACTGCAACAAGAGATCGTCGACGCTGAATCGACTAAGCAACGAATCGAGATCATCGAGAGATTCTTGAGGAATCGGCTAGCCGATCAATCAACCATCGACGAGATCGTCAGATCCACCATCCAAGCCCTATCGGAAGCCAAAGGCAGCGCATCAATAAAATCGATACTAAAAACCGATCCATCGAAACGAAGAAAACTGGAGAGAGACTTCTCAAAACGAGTCGGAATGAGCCCGAAGCAACTTGGAAAAGTCATTCGGCTACAGGCCGCATTGAGAATGATGCTGAATCAAGACAAAGAGATTCTAACTAAGGTCGCCTACGAGAATGAATACTACGACCAGGCTCATTTCATTAAAGACTTCAAAGAGTTCACCGGAGTCAGTCCGACCAAATATATGAGCGACGATCAAATGAGGCTCTCATCATTGATCTACGCAAAAGACTGAGGCTGTCGCACTTTTACAATTATGGCCTGCTAGACTAGGGCGTGTCTGCTTCGTGCCAGAAGCATCGCTAACAACAAGAACTCATATCAGTCAGCAAACACATGAACAGTTACGTTTCCATTTTCGAAATTCCCGCAACAGACATAGCTAGAGCCATCTCATTCTATGAATCGATCTTGGAACTAAAGATTGAGCGAATGGAATTTCCAGGAATGGAAATGGGGCTCCTTCCCCATGAGAATCAAGCGCTTGTCGGAGTAATCATGAAAGGCGAAGACTACACTCCCTCGTCCAAAGGAATAACACTCTATCTCAATGCAGGCAATGACCTCCAAACAGTCCTCGACAAAGTCGAACCGGGAGGTGGCACGATCGTCATCCCCAAGACCCCTCATGCTGATGATAGCGGATTTTTCGCGATATTCCTCGATTCCGAGGGAAACAAGATGGGGCTGCACTCCCCCAACTAGAACCTCTTCCTCCTAGTCGGCGACAAAGCCCTCGAGGGTTTCCGCAGCGAACCTCTGGCTCAGGGAAAGAGTGCGCTACAATGGCTTGAATCGCATCTAACAGCGGCAGAGTCGATTCTTAGCAATAAGCCTACCGTAATAGTGCTACCCGAAAACATCGCCCAATTTTCCAAGCAGGAGTACGCAACTATCCAAAAAATGCTACATGCGTTCGCTCAAACCCACCACACATCAATTTTAGTTGGCTTGAGCCACAAGCATGGGGAAACAGTCTCGAACCAAGCGACACTTTTCCATCCGGACCAAACCGAACACGCCTACACAAAACGCCATCTAATCCCCGGACTGGAGAATGCCTATACCAAGGGAGATTCGCTAACTAAAATCCAAAAATATGATACAAATTGGGGAATCGCGATCTGCAAGGATCTGGATTTTGTAGATACGGGAAAAGACTACGGTAAACGTTCCATCAACCTACTTCTCGTCCCTGCTTGGGATTTCGGGGACGATGCTTATCTCCATGCTCGGATGGCGACTCTCCGAGGTGTAGAATCAGGATTCGCAATCGCCCGATCCTCACGTAATGGGAATTTGAGCATCAGCGACAATCGCGGACGAATCCTTTCCGAAACACCCGTAAATGGGGATGCCTTCACCACGCTCGTTCACACATTTAACGCGAGTCACACTCCAACCCTCTATCTTGCCCTCGGCGATTGGCTTGGATGGGCTTGCCTGATTACTTCCCTCGTTTCTTTGAAATACGTATTCAAAAAACCACTAATGCAAGGCGATCCAAATAAGTAAAATTCGGTCAGCTATATTCAATACGCCGAGATGATCTCTAAAACAGCAGGAACAGATAATCAGGGAACAGTTGGTGATAAACTCAAAACATTGGATTGAAACCACTCTCGAGCCGCTGTTGGCTCTTCTCCACTCCAGTATTCCATCAGCTTCTCCATTCCTCGGTTTTTATGAGATACCTCTGCCAATTCCAGGAGCCATGCTCCAGCCGCACGAGGCTCGTATCCAGACCAATATTCGATAATGGACTCAACCATCCTGGGACTGCCCGCACCCTTGCTCACCAACTCCCCAAAGAGGTCTGCCGCCCCTTCGGGATCATGCGTCGCAATCCCCTCGATTACCCCTTCCATAAATCGTAGATAAGAAGAGAAATCCTCTATGGAATCAGAGAAACGGAGAGCTGCCTTCTTATCTTTTAGTCCCCAAACTGATCCCGAACGACTCAGTATCATATATTTACTTCCAGGTTGAGGAAGCCCGATCGCGTACTTAACGGCATCCTCTGGAGCATTATCGCTCCAGACTATATGTATATCCGAAAGAATCGTATCACGCAGAGATTCATCCTGAACATTTTCCCTCCACTCTAAGACAGCTTCAGGGTCGTTGTGAGCCCACTCATAGGCGAATTCCCGCAGAACCTTTTTCTGAAAATCGTCACCAGAAAGTGTATTCAAAATATAATCCGCTGCCTCATAAGAATTGTCCTTGAGCCAATGCCGAATACCAAGAACAAGAGCGGTTCGGCGTTTATTTCCTTCGGGAAGGGACTCCGCCCACGCGAGTGCAGCAGAGAGATCTTCCTTCACCCAGATCGACATAATATTCGAGACGGTCCAATGCCGTGCATATCCATTCGGCACCTCATCAATTAAAGCAGTCGCTCTCGCCGGATCCGCAAGCGCCACCTGGCTAACAATTCGATTCAAACCTTCACCTTGTAATTTCCCCCTACAATGTTCTTTGAACCACCCAATAGAGCCCAAAACATCTGTTTCCGCCCACACTAATGCGATACGTGTCAATAAGACCTCCTTAAGTCCTGGTATTTCAGAAAATGACTGCCCTTCCACATACACAGAAACCGCCTCTAAATCAGTTCGAGCCCATTGTTCCGTCGTCTTTTCTATAAGATCCTTATGCAATAACACATTTTCAGAAGCACAGCTTTTTTGATACAAGTGAGACAACGCTGCCTGAGGGTCACTTTCCACCCAACGCATATAGAGCAGTTCACGAAGATCCTCTCGTTCTCCATACTGAGACATCGTATCGAACTCATTGATAACAGCCCACACACCCTCACCCGATAGCTGGCCGACTATAGAATACACTTTTTGAAAACGACTGAATCGGCTCTTTTCGCTCAACGCACTTTTCAGTCGAGAAAGAACCATACCTATTTCCTGTGATGTTGAAACAGAGTCCGCCACCGATTCTACACTCGAGGTCGGTTCTGCCCGGACTCCGAATTCCAGCGACATCAACATTACAGAAATTATACCTACAATTTGAATTTTCTTTCTCATCGAGATCATGTGTCTTCTTCCTATTCCTTGACAAAACATCATACCATTAACTCGAAGGGCTTTCAGGGAGTAGATAATCATTCCCCCTAAGGTTTGCATTGATCTCATTTAACAATTCTTCTTTCCCCTCTACTGTCAGTACCGGCGAGGCATCAAGCGCTTGCTCTGCCACTTCAAAGTCTATGTGCATCCAGATTGTCAATACATTCCTCATTTGCTCCTTCCGCAACGCTTCACTATTAATACTCTCCGAAAGCCGAAATGCCAGAGAAGAATTACTGTAAGCATAGGTCTTCAGTGCACTTTCCACCGCTACATCTCGAACACGACCGGGTTGAATCGAATCCAGCCATTCATTACACTTCTCCGGATCATCTGCACTATAAACTGAGGCCAATTGTTGGGCCACATAAATCTGATTCGACTCATTCATCGACACCATAGCTGCTGCGAGCTCCTCAGGTCGATTATGGGACATTTTAAAGGCTACGGTCTCAAGTAAATTCTGGTATCCCGGCTCATCCGGCTGCTCCAGAATATAATTTAATGCCGCACTTGCATCCGAACTTGACGCCCAACGATCGAGAACCCCCATCAGGGCATACTTTTTTTCCTCCCCGTCTAATGCTTGTACCCATTCCAAGGCGTAACCAAGATCTTGATCCGCCAGTTCACAAGCCACCTGCGACGCAAAGCTGAGCTTGTTCTCACTAGAGTTCATATCAGAGACCAGAGAAGCGGCGAGTAAAGGATCTTGCTCGATGTATTTCCCCATCATCTCACTATAGATTGAAGAAAAATGAGGAGTGAGTTCAACACGCTCCAACCAATCAAATGACGCTTGAATATCCTGCTTCGCCCATTGATTGACCGCGATCGACAAGAGTTCATCGCGCTGGGAACCAGCAGGTAGCTGCTCCACGCGAGCGATCGCCTCCTCCGGATCCTTTGTCGCCATTCCCTGATATACCGCCATCGTCAAATAACGCCGCTGCCCAGCCTTGCCCACATTGCCCTCAATCCAATTTAAGGCATCATCCGTATTCAATTGAGACATTCGCAACAAGCCTTCGTACATTAAATCATCACGCTTGATCTCCTGTGCAAACTCGATCGCTGCAAGCGGTGCCTTCTTCGCCCATTCGGATACCAATACGCGCAACAAGGATTCTCGTTCGAGATCATCCGACGAACTCGCCGCAGCCCGCACAATCGATTCAAAGTCCTGAATCGCAATCCCTTCAAATAAAGTCCCCATTGTAGCCCTACCAACAACAGGTAACGACTCAACATGGGAGGCCGCGATCTCAGCATCGTCAGAAGGCGAATTTGGCCATAAGAGATTCTCCCTCTTCGCCCCTTCTTCGATAAAATCTGGCACAGTCATTCGTCCCACAACGAACCCCGCCATAAAAAGACCACCTGTAAGAGCAATCAACGCACTGTATGATTTTATTTTTATAATCTCTTACCTTGCCAATAAATAAAGGCACTCCCACCCTAATAAAGCAGGAGCGCCCAGTTACTTACAATTCAGAATTCTACAATTCTCTAATTATCTTCGACTGACCATTGAAGATTGTAGCTACTGTTGCTCGAATTATAAAGGTTCACGTTCTGACCATTGGCCCCACCACTGCCTCCGTTAATTGCGAATCCAGTTGAGTTACGCTTCTGCAGCTGTACATAGCCACCGCCCATATCAACCTTCTTCCAATGTTGGTTGTAATTACTATCATCCTTTGTCCAGAGATAAACATTCTGTCCGTTCGCACCGCCATTTCCGCCATCCAGAGCGTAATTGGTTCCCAACTTCACGTAAGTGTAGTATCCACTGCCCCGATCAATCTCCTCCCACTGCTGATTCTGATTGCTGGAACTAAAACTCCAGAGATAAACATTCTGCCCGTTCGCACCACTATTACCTCCATCTAGAGCATAACCGCTTGAATTGCGTTTGCGGATATTTACGACACTACTTGCTTCTGTAATCTCAAAACTCTCCCAAGTTCCATCATGCGATGCCGTCACCATCTTGACCTGACCTGAGGAATTAATTTGCAAGCGCTTATAATTGCTAGGCCCATTAACCAAAGTTAAGAAATTCGTTCCAGAAATCGATCCGGTAGAAAAATCATAGTAAGTGTAAGTGCCAGTAGATGACGTCGGATTCATATCAGCATTCTCTGAATTGTCGGTCCTTAAGCGTGGCATCGAACCACCCGCAGCCCTGTCAATGTGCCAATAGCCATTGCCCTTATCTACGAACTTCCATTCTACATCGGATCCAGTGGTCGACGTAGAAGTGGTATATGCGTCCTCGCTCTCGCCAGTAGCCGCAAGTCGCAAATTGTGGTAAGGAGAATCGATGTAGTAGGTTTTATTCGGGTCTGGGGTAAAGCTACTTTGATCGGGATTAACTATATCATAACCGTTTGATCCATTGTACCACGAAATATTATCATAGTAGACCGTTCTTGTCTCATCCGTATCATAGTTCGAATCATCGTAGTTATACTGTCCTGCCTTGAATGTTACAAAAGAATTCGCACTCGACTGCACATCATTGGTCCACTGTTCTGCATAACCAAAATTGATATTCTCAACATGATAAACGCTCGTTCCATCAATCCAAACTTGGATTTCACCGGCGTTCTCATTCGATAAAACAAAATGAATGATCATATTCACATCCGTTTGCTTGGGAAAATTGTTGTACAGAACCGCGTGCACATTGCTGCTTGAGCCTCCATTAGACCTGTGCGTCATCGTCAAGTCTCCATTCTCCATATCAATGATTCCCGCCCAAGACCAAAAGGTCGAACTATAGAACTGAAAAATTTGCGCGATACCAGCCGTCTTATTCATCGGGTAATCCGAACCGAGGTTGATCGTTACCCCATACCACCCCTCTTTGAGGAAGTTAATATCATCGCAACATAACTCAGCGCCTTTGTCACTCCGTGTCCCATTGTATCCAGTCTCGGTCCAAAAGGTCTTTACACGCCCTCCTTCAGCGATCGTATAATTGGGACTTTGAACGGAACAAGACCAGAATGGATCGAGCTGACCATCGTCAAAATCATGGCTTATCAAGGTCTGGGCATTCAGCCCCCAAGACAGTCCTGATAGTATCATAAAACAGGCTACGAGGATACTTTTTATTTTCATATTTGTGTATTTTGGGTTCAAATTCCCCTCCTTCAGAAGCCACCAACTCTAGGAACGAGCAGGCTCTGAAGTTCTCCAAAAGACTTATACAGTCATTGAAATGCGGGGTATCTAATGGGGTTAATTGACTGTAGCCAAGAAAAGACCACACTCACTAGGTAATCTACGCTCTAAATTCCCCAATACAAGTCCATGTATGTGCACCAAGTTGCACAACCCATAAATCGAAGAACCCAATATAATAAAATTTTGTAAACAAGTTCAATATCCGCCCGTAAACACTACGAAACACCTGTCCGTATTTCTCCCTACACATTGTCCATCAAACCAATTATCGAAACAGTCATATGAATCACTATCTCTAGCGACAGTAATTAAAAATTAAATATCGCACAAATCAAAACCAGGTTAATCCCAATATTTGATCAACTAAGTGAATACATACAGCCCCACTCTTTGGTTGATTTTTTTGAAAAAAACATTACTTACAGGCTTTATAAAACGATGAACCTAACCACCACTCCAGAAAACCCACACTAAAACGAGAACCCGCCCCAAAGCAGTCAAACTGCGCCTATTGTCATTCACCTCCCCCTCCAATCCTTTGAAACTCTCCCATCCAGTCCGCTTTCTCGCCCCACCCTCAATTGCTATCATTATCTGTTTGATTGGCTTCTACCTGTATTTAACTGTCGACGACAGAGATTTAATTCACTTCGAAGTTTCAGTCCCTGCCTCGGGCCCATCAGAGTCTACAAACGCTCTACTGGCTAAACTCGACGAAGCCGTTAAACGCTCTCGGTCAACAGTGGAGGGTATTGAAATTCCTCGACAAGGTCGAACCGGGAGGAGGCACGATCGTCATCCCCAAGACCCCTCATGCTGATGATAGCGGATTTTTCGCGATATTCTTCGATTCCGAGGGGAACAAGATGGAGCTGCACTCCCCCAACTAGAACCTCTTTCTCCTAGTCGGCGACAAAGCCCTCGAGGGTTTCCGCCGCAGTATCACATAGGTATTCTTAGCCCATAAGGTATTCTTCCGCCATACGCATTTAAGAATGCCACTTGTTTTAGCCTAGTCCACAGACTGCGCTTTCCAACTTTTTGCCAGTCGCCACCAGACGAACCAAAGTACTCCTGTAATTCCGATGGCAGTAAACAACGCAGGACGCGGATCCTCCAGGCTACTCATAGCACCGGCTCGGGAAGCGACAAACGCATAGGGAACAGTTGCCAGGCCGTAATAAAACAAGAATCGAAGAAAGCACATTTTCGTTGCGCCCGCCAAGCAGCTGCTCACCTCGGGAAGGATTGGCGAGGCGCGACACAAAAGCAGAACAATGGGACCGCGTTCAGCGAAAATCTCAATTGTGTCCTTAAGCTTGTCTTCATCACGGCAAATCCAGCGAAGAATCTTCAATCCTAAACGGCCGACTGAGGCCGTATCCACAGACCCCAGCCAACAGCATTCCAAAACTGGCCACAACACCTCCAAGCCATGGCCCAAGGTAGAATCCAGAGAGGATGCACAGAGTGAGCGTCGGCATCGCAACGAAGAGATCCGCGAACAGTAGAGCAATCACCAAGGCGATGACCCACAAGGGATTCATTTCCGATACAGACTCAACAAGGCTTCGGGCTTCATCTGCTCCGAAACCTCCAAAAAGCAACAGTATCAAAAATGTCGATGCAAATAGCGCTGCAAGCGACCCTCCTAGAATAAGAAGTGGTTTCATGACGTTTTTCCTTTCTATTATTGGTTTTCCAGAATTTTTCGGGCTACGCTTGGAGCAATCCGCGAGATCCACCAAAGCAACTTTGTCTTCCCGACAAAAACGTCTTCTCGCTCGCCTTCGATCCCTCGAATGATCCTTGCCGCTGCGTCTGCTGCGTTCATTTTACCTTTGCCCCTCCCTGCCGTCATAGGCGTTTCGACTAAGGGCAAATAAACCTGACGCACTTCGATATCACGAGATCTCAGGTCCGCTGCGAGAGCATATCCGAAGCTACGTAAAGCAGCCTTGCTTGCACAGTAGATCGGGGAACTTTTTTTTTAGGAGCCAACGACAGTCCGGAGTTTACCAATACGATTCTCGCCCCGTTGCGTAGGTGTGGGAGCATTGCATTGACGAGCGTACAACACGAAAGAAAATTGATTGCGATTTCCGATTCCGCAAGCTCGATATCAAAGCCCTTCGACCCGACCGTTTGAGGAAACTGAACGGCTGCATTTAGAATAAGAACGTCGAATTTCTGGTCGTCCATTGCAGCAAGCCTTTGCCCGATTTGCTCGACCTCAACCCTTCGAGACAAATCGCATTTCCAGACTCTCGCCTTCGGAAGGTTGACGCTTAGCTCCTGCAGCCACTCTGTATTACGCCCTAGCAATTCCAAATTGCAATTAGCCCTCAAGGCCAAGGCGATTTCCCGGCCTATTCCCGAACTCGCCCCCGTCAAAACAATATGCTTGTCTTTAAGTTTCATAGGACCGAGATCCTAGCGAAGCCGGTCCCAGAAGTAATTAACCTCGATCAACAAATTCCAAATAGATGAGAGTCGAACAGTACCTCAAGGAACACGGGACTCCCATTTTCCTAAAAAAGGGAAGCTCGCTATTTCGACAAGGCGAACAAGCTGGTAAATCGTTCCATTATTTGCACAGCGGTCTTCTAAAAGCATCCTACCTCACCGCCGAAGGCAAAGAGTCGATCAAAACATTTTTTTGCGATGGAGCGTTGGTAGGGAGTCTACATTGCGTAATTGAAAAGGCAGCCCTTCCTTTTTCTACAATCGCTCTTAGGGATTCTCAACTGGTCCGCTTCTCGGTAGATGATCTCAAAGATCGAGCCAAGGTTGACCTAGAACTCGCAAACGAGTTGATCGAACGCTTGATCCAAGTCGCATTGAAGAAGGAAAAACGAGAAAGGGAATTTTTAACCCTAACCCCTTTCGAACGCTACTGCGCCTTGCGAAAGCAATCGCCCGAAATCCTCGAAAATGTCACTCAGGCAGACATAGCGCTCTACTTGGGCGTAACGCCAGTAGCTCTAAGCCGTATGAAAAGCAGAGCGATTCGGTCGTAAGTCTAAACAACATTAATCACAGCACCCAATTTTAAAGCACCGCTCAAGCGACTCTACTAAATCTTCAATACAGATGCTGTCTCTCTTCTACCACCGAATCTACACCGATGGACTGTCCCCAAATGCTAGTTTTCCTCGAGACCGTTATCGCTTACTTGAAAAGCGGCTCAAGGACCAGCCAAACATAGACCTCCTCAGACCGCGTCGAGCAGAGAAGGAAGAAATCACCAGCGTCCACGACTCTGAATACGTAAACGACTTCCTCAAGGGAACACTTTCCGAAAAAGCGATTCGCCGAATCGGCTTGCGGCCGTGGACCTCCGAAATAGTCGAGCGAACACTTCGCGTAACCGGAGGCAGCCTCCAAGCAACTGAGCACGCTCTTAAAAATCGCACAATCGCAGGAAACATGGCTGGCGGTACACATCACGCCTATCGCGACTTCGGATCTGGCTATTGTATTTTTAATGATGTTGCAATCTGCGCCCTAGCCGCACTCCAACGCCCCGAAGTAAATCGAGTCCTCTCTCTCGACTTGGACGTTCATCAAGGAGACGGCACAGCATCAATTTTGTCAGACGAGCAACGCGTGTTTACCTGCTCAATACACTCTAAAAGCAACTTCCCATTTCGAAAACAAACAAGTGATTTGGACGTCCCACTCGACGACGAAATAGGAGATGAGGCATACCTGGAGTACCTCGACGAAACGCTGAACGAAATTCAACCTGAGAACTTCGACCTAATTCTCTTTCAAGCAGGAGTCGACAGCCTTCGCAGTGATGCCCTAGGAAAACTCGCTCTTTCCCGGGAAGGGCTCCAAACGAGAAACCAACGTGTTTTCCAGTATCACAAAAACCATGGCATTCCGTTGGTCATTTTCATGGGTGGTGGTTATGCAAAGCCTATCCACGATTCCATTGACGCTTTCGAAGACCTATTCACGGCAGCCGCTGAGTACGCCTCCCAACCACTGTAGAAAATTCCAACACTTCACGAGTCTATCGCAGCCAAGATATGTCTTGGACGATAAATTGTTCCTTACCGCGGAACACACCGAACTCACCGACAAAACGTATTGGAGCTCCCTCACCCAATTTTTCAATCGCTGCCCGTATATCTCCTTTAGGAAGGTACAATCCATAGAACTCGCCGCCTACAACAATGCCTCTCCTATTCCTATTTGGAATATCTCCTTCAACCAGGAACAACTCTCCCAACTTATCCACACGCTGTTCCTCACTGAGCTCCTGCAAAATTTCTGCCGAAGGGAAAGGCTCCTCTGAAATCGAGCTATAGTCGACAACGGGCTGATGATTCGGAATACGACGCTCTCTTGTTCCGCTTTTCAGAGAAGTAAACGTTTCCTTACTCCCAGCTCCCACAATCCGGAATCGAGCTCCAATGGGCAGGTGATCGGAAAATCCATGACCATTGGCAATATTTGACCAGCTGATCGGCTGCCCCCAAACCGGATCAATATTCAATCCAGGCACTGCGAGACGGAAAAACGAATTATCAACATACTGCACTCCGTTTTTATCATAGAGACCTCGGGTTAACATCATCTGCATCAAGGTCCCCCACTTGCCTCGATAAACCTCAGAGCCTCGTTCCTCCAACGGAAGCTCTCCCCACAAATTGTAAAGAATGGG
Source organism: Puniceicoccaceae bacterium K14 (assembly GCA_022538095.1). Classification (GTDB taxonomy): domain Bacteria; phylum Verrucomicrobiota; class Verrucomicrobiia; order Opitutales; family Opitutaceae; genus JAKYXN01. The sequence continues at coordinate 91,803 of JAKYXN010000007.1, forward strand.
TCCCGTGCCCTCAACCAAGCCAACCTCATCGGTTTCACTTCCTAGAAAATCGTTAATGCCAACCTGTCCCCAATCAGGAAATACAGCGGACTGGTTATAGTAAGAATTGAGATCGCCTCCGATGATTACATCGGCCGAAGCATCCTCTTCGAGGATTCTATCAAGCTCTTCCTTTACCACCATCGCGTTTAAGCGCCTCGCTGCCGCAGTATCCCTATTTGAAGCCCCCGACTTCCAATGATTATTCAACAAATAAAGCCCATATCCATCGATATCTAGCTTTACCCCCTGCAGGTCCCGAGCTGATTCCAGCGCCCTTTGCCACGTTCGCAAAACAGGGAAACGAGTAAATATGACATTTGCGTGGGCCGTGTGATTATTCGTTTCAAACGGATCAATCGTTACCGCCGAATAACCATCCATTCCGTATTCACTGAATACCTTCAATAAAAACTGGATCGATGAAATGTTTGCGACCTCTGCAGAAAAACCATCCGTAAGCAGTTCTTCAACAGACTTTTCCTTGTACTCGGCGAGAACCTCCTCATCACCTTTGCCACCATTGAAAGGCGTGCGATCCAGCTCAAACTCTTGGAAGAGAATTACCTCTGGACCGTTCCCTTCGTTCACTTGCGAAACAACCTCCGCGATATTCTGCATCTTGGTCAGAAATCGCTTCGGCGTATAAGGATTGCTCGAATTGAAAGGAGCCACCTGGTAATCGGAATATTCTGCAATTCCGTCAGCGTCGAAAAGGTTTTCAACATTGTAAACCAATACCGTAAATTCACGGCTGGTCGCAGAGAATGAATGAAGTAAAAGCGCAAGGATGAAAATGATTCGGCTCATTGCATTAGCCATGCTTTTATCATGCCAAGAGCGCAAGGTTCGTTTCCCCAAATACACAAACCTGCCCCCCACGCATCTCGTAACAAAGCGACTATAACCCCAAACAAGGCTTGAGGCGCACCGCGTTCTTTGAATACCAAGAGGAGCTCAATATTAAAGGAATTAGCAAATCCCCACTCTTCAAAGAGTCTCTTCGATCTGATCACACACCAGGCGTAACCATTTAACGTCTTTCTTGAGAGTCGCGGTGGCCATCGCGCCTTCAAGGGAACTATAGGTGACTAAAGCAAAGGATTTGGATTCTTCGGATCGGATTTCGCTAGATCCACTCAAATAAGCATCCGCGAGCCAATCCAAGTTCTCGTCAACAAAACGACTCACCTCTTTGGTAACCGCTTCCGGCAGCATAGGAGATTCGTTTGACAATATACCGCACAAACAGGTGCGGCCTGAGGCTTCGAAGGCGCTTATGAAGACGCTAGCGTAACGTTGAAACTTAGCTTTTGCAGTCGTTTCGGGATCGAAAGACGGACCCAATGCTTCAAAAAAGCGTTCTTTGTATTTTTCAACCGCCGCTATCGCTAAATTTTCTTTTCGACGGAAATGATGGTGAACAGACGAACTTTTAACACCCACCTCATCTGCTATATCCCTGAAGCTAAACGTGTTATAGCCGCCGTCCCGCATCATTTGGATGGCTGCCTCAATAATCTGTTTCTTCTTTTCCGACATATTTGCCTATCTATCGATAGGTTAATGCTTGCATCTGTCAATGTTTTGGAATCTCTACATTCTATCTATCGATAGATAGACCTATTAAATCAAAAAACATTATGGCAAATACAACATACATTATCGGCGGTTCCAAAGGAATCGGACTTGAATCAGCAAAGCGTCTCGTTGCTCGCAACGAAGCTGTTACCCTCGTCGCTCGGGATGCGGGTGCTCTTGAAAAAGCGAAGCAAACGCTCTCAACGGTTGGCGACGCCAATGTAGACACAATTGTGGCAGATCTGTATTGCAACGATTCTATCAATTCATTGATCGAGCGAATCAACAACGAAGAGCGCTCAATCGCAGGGTTGGTAAACGCAGCGGGCTACTTCTGCCCTAAGGCGTTTCTGGATCAAAACCGCGAAGACTATCGCAAATACATGGATATGAACGAAGCCTTCTTCTTCATCACCCAAGCAGTCGCGGAAAAGATGAAAGCCAGCAACAAAGGATCTATCGTAAACATCGGTTCCATGTGGGCAAAACAAGCTGTCAAGGCAACGCCATCCAGCTCCTATTCGATGGCAAAGGCGGGCCTCCATTCGCTCACCCAACACCTGGCGATGGAACTCGCAGATTTTGGTATCCGCGTAAACGCTGTTTCACCAGCAGTGGTTGTAACAACCATCTATAAATCGTTCATCGAAGAAGATAAGATCGAAGAAACACTTGCTGGCTTCGACGGGTTCCACCCAATCGGCCGCGTAGGCCAACCCGCAGATGTTGCGTCTGCAGTAGATCTATTGCTAAGTGATGACTCGTCGTGGGTCACCGGAGCCATTTGGGATATTGACGGTGGCGTCATGGCAGGACGCAACCAATAATCCGATTGGTAAATTTTCCGAATACGCATCTTCAAATTTGGCGTCCAAGCCCTGTCGTATTTGCATCAGTAATGCAAATACGGCAGACATTTTAAAGGGGCATTAGTTTCTCGCAATTTCGACAATGCCGTGCTTGAGACTCAAATAGCAACCATCGCTTAGGAGATAATTCCTTCCTACATTTTGATAAACTGGCACACAATTGTCTCAACGAGTCGGCATGTCACCCGCGTTGTAATTTTGTGGTAAATACGCCTTTCATCCAATTGCCATCGATCTATTGGCACCACCTATGCTCGGTATTTCGACTATATGAAGATAGACCCGACAATGCCTAGCCCAGGAGAAGTAAAGCTACCTGCGACAACTCCAACGGAACAAGCAGAAGCAGGAGTTTTCGCCTCTGTCTTGGAAAATGAGCAAGGGACCCAGTCCCCAGAACAAATCGCTCAGTTTGACACCTTGAAAGAATCTTTTTCCACCTGGAGAAGCGAGTTAGACACAACCCATCCTTTGAATTTGCCACGCTACGAACAGGTGATGGAAAATTCAGATTCATTTCTATCGATTGTTGAAAAAGCAGTACAAGAAGACGGTTACTCTGACCCCGTAGCCTTCGTTAATGGACTCTCCCCCGCTGATCGAGATACCTTGACGGCCATGCATTCGATGGTCGATCTCGACACCTCGAAATTAACCCAAGAAGGAGCCTTGAACCTGCTCCTTCCATTCAACGAAGCAAAGGATATAGACAACGACGGCTTTGTTGAACTTGGCAACTCGGCGGGATGGCGCTTCCCGTCTCCAAATGCACCGCAGTCTGTACATGATGCCTGGGAGAAGACGACCGAAGAATTGTCCCCAGGAGAGGCAATGCTAGCCACAGGCATGTTCATGCCTTCTATGATTCGTCTAGATGAGGCAACCGGCGAGGGGGTCGAAGTGGACCGATCAGAGGCAAACAATCCGTATGCTCGGGCAGATTTTTCCTATTCCGGAATGGTCGAACAACGTCTGGAAAGCCTTGAAGCTTTCAAGCACTACATTCCTGCGGAACAATACGAGACACAGAAGGCTTTATTGACTCTCTTCGGCGAAAATCTGGCAAGTGCCTGACAAGCTCACTGGAACGAATTCGAGAGCTACAGTCCTTTCTGCAAACCAAAGCCAAGCCTGCATAGGACTCTTTGCAAAGAACCTGAACGACTGCCTTTTTTAGGGGCGAGTTCTTTTGCGTTTTCGAAGCCACATGATGTAGCCGCTGATTGGGAGAAATATCATAACGATACCGCCGATCGCCCAAATGAGTTGCATCATACGCCCCCCGTAAAAACCGAAATGAAGGGTTGCGAGCGTGGCGAAGTACTTTCCGCTCGTACTGCGCTGGTGTGGCTGGATAACTTCCGCGATTTCTCCGGTTCTGGCGTTCACGATGACTTCGCCGAATTTGTGCCACGGGAGCGCTTCGCGTAGCAAGAACCTGAAACGAACTTGCGGGTCTTCTCCCTCAGGGAAGCCGAAGCGTATGAAGGTAGTAGGCCTTTCTGGAAATGCGGCTTGAGCAGCCGCGTGGATCTTAGGCATCTCGGCCAAGGAGCGTAGTTGAGCGGACTCAGTGGCTGGCTTCGGAGGCGGAGGTGGCGAAAACGCTCTTGGCGCGATGACGAGCATATACAGAAATCCGGTGATGCCCCAGATAAGGGCTAAGGCAATGGACCAAAGCCCAGTCCATTTATGCAGCCAAGTGACTGTCCTACGAGAGGAGGATTTTCTGCTAAGGCGCCAGCGAAACAAATCCTTTATCGCACCCCGGTATATCCAGAGTCCGCTGAGCGAGAGGAGCGTGAGTGCAAGCGAGACGATCCATGCTGCGATCTCGCCAGCTGTTGCGGCGAAGTAGCTAAAGTGAAGTTTTAGGAGAAAGCCAAAAGCGAGGGAATAATAGTCGTGCTCCGATATTATTTCGCCGGTTTTCGGGTCGAGGTTTCCCACGATCCGTTCATCGCGATCTGCGGGTTTGAGGAATATCTGCCACGTTTTGCGATCTGCTTTTTCGGCCGGCACGTAGATGCCAACGAGACGGCTACCTGGGTGTTCGTCGATCATGTCGGCGATGGCAGGAGCGTAGTCTATAATCGACGACGAGGTATCGGTCTCATGCAATCCCCTCAGGTTGAGTTCGCTGTAGAAAAGCAACAAGACCCCACTCATCGCGGTGATCAAGAAGAGCACACCCGTCCCTATTCCCAACCATTTGTGCAATTGGAAAATCGGACTGGCAAATCGCGTTCTCAGAGAACAGCACTTGGCAGTTTTTCGGGAATTGAGAGGAACATCGCCCAGATTGGGCCTTAGCGCTTGCGTGGTCGGCATGAGAGTGTGGTCGGCCGCATTTATCCGTAGCCCAGGTTTAGCGGGCTGCGGATGTATACGAACCAGAAAAGCAACTAGAAGTTATGCGTATAACCAAGTGTCAGAGTACGCCCTCGCCCTGCGTAGTAACGATCATCGTACGGATTGTTTTGCGAGTAGTAGGTAATGTACTGCTTATCGAGCAAGTTCTCGATGCCAAGACGCAAGCTTCCATTCTCAGTCTTTAAAGAGAGGCTGAGATCCAGCAAGGTGTAGCCTTGAAAATCCTCATTTACAGTGTCGCGATCAAAGAGTGTTCTCGCTTGCAAACGAGCGTTGTATCCACTTTCCCAATCTTTTGAAACATAGGAGACTAACTTCGGCGGGGCAATATTGATGCCGCTAAGTTCGGTATCGACCTTACCGTCCTGGTCAGTATCGCTTTCGCCGTAGGTGTAGGAGGCAATGCCGCCGACCTTCCAATTGTCTTCGAAGTTACGGTCGTAAGTCGCTTCGAAACCATGGATTTCCGTGCGCTCGCGTTTGACACGCCACACGCCTTCGCTATCGGCTTCGAGGCGAGAACCTAGATCTGATTCGGATTGGTAAACGGTGAAGGTGAAAGCTTGGACCTCGTCTCGATAACGCATGCCAAGTTCGAAGTTATCTGTTACTACAGGCTCGAGATCGAAAAAACTGTCTATATCGATCCCCGGTGTGTAGATGCCTCGCAGGATACGACCAACATCTGCCATGCCGTAGCCTTGAGTGAAACCGCCATAGAGATTGAATGACTCATTGATGTCGTACGTGCCGCCAATGTTGAAGAGAATTTCGTCGCTCGACGGCGTACCGCCTCCTACATCTACGCCTATTACATCGGCCCGTGAGATCGTTGTGTAGTCGTCTACTGTGAGGGTTGCGAATTCACCGCGCAGTCCAGCGTTCAGGGTCAGATCACCAAACCCCTTTTCAACTTGAAAATAAGGGGATAGAGCTTCGTAGCTGGTTTCTGGCACCCATTTGCGTCCAGTGGTGAGGAGTACTTGTTGGGTGGTGTCGTCAATCAAATCGATTCCTGTGACAATAGAAGCGTCGCTTTCTACAAAGTCCTTCACGAAGGTGATGCGAGCTCCATTTTTTTCCGACTCGTTTTGAGTCTGGTCATATTCATTACCTAGTAGAGGGTCGTTGAAGTATGTGCCAGCTCCGTACCGTGCTGCGAATTGTTGACGGAATAGTTGAGCGGTTAAGCTGCCACCGAGAAAATCACCGTTGGTGTAGACCACGTTGAAACTTTTAACGTCATTTACGAGGGGGTCTCCGAGTGGATCAACTCTAACTGCTTTTGTGGTCACGCCATTCGCGACGTCGCCGTTAACTTTACCCCAGTCGTTGAGTCCATCGAGTTGGAAGAGGTTTACCTGGGCTTGCAGGCGTTGCTCGCCCTTGAAGTCGAATCCACCCTTGAGCAGAACATTATAACTGCTGGCTCCCTGAGTGTCGCCTTGAGAACCGTCGAATCCGATCGAGTCTCCATTTCCGTCGCGCGTCATGCCGCGATCTTGGTAGGTGATACTCGCTGTGTAGTCAGCGTTTTCAAGGCGCGTGGAGACGAAATAGTTGGCCTTGTAGCCGTGAGTCTCTGAATCGAGGGAGTCAGACGTCGTAAATTGTAAGCTAGTAGATTGGATTGTGCCTATCTCGCTTGGCTTTTTCGTAATGTAATTTATGATCCCTCCAGTTGCTCCCATTCCTTGGATCGCTGACGAGCCATAGATCACTTCAACTCTCTCTACTGCAGCGAGATCGATGGTATGTCCATCGCGAGAACCGGGGCGGAGAGGATTGGACTGGGGAATCCCATCGACCATGTAGAGTGGGCTACGGCCGCGGAAAGACTCTCCCCAACCCGTGAGTTTTTGACGGCTAGGAGCGAAACTAGGGACCATCGACTCAAGCAATGTAATTGGATCGTCTGAAAGCGAAAGTTGAGCCTCGATCTCCCCCGAACTTATTACGCTAGCAGGGACGCTGAGCGATGTGATTGGTTTTTCGTTACGCGTGGCTGTTGTCACCAGGTCTTCGAGTTCATGAGGTTCCATCTGTGCGTGAAGGAATCCGACAGTGGAGATTGATGCTAAGCCTATTTGTATCAGCTTTAGTTTGATAGTTTTCATAAGCGGGCAACATTATCAATGTGTTAGAGATATGTCTGCCCCGGTAGGGATAAAGAACACTCCGAAACGGATTATCTTGCATCCAGGGAGGATGAGCGTCCCATAACTCTTCAACTAGCTGCTTGAATCAACACGACTTATTCAACCTTGTAAAATCAGCACCGCCCTCCTCAAGTAGATATTTAGAACGGTTTGTGAATTATCTCTGCTAGCTAGAACCGCGAAATGATCACCAACGACGAAAGCCAAGCTCAAAGCCGTGAGCGATCCGCCCCTATTCTCTTATCCTTCAAAATCTCTTTCATTCCCTTGCCCCATTCCATTCGTTACGGATTGTAACATCAGGTCTAATACATCACCCCAACACCCTGCTTTTCTGTAAAATTTATCAACAGTCAGCGATTTTAGCATAATTTGCCCGCTCGCCCTGAGCCTCTTTTTAAGGCTTAATCAATTGCTTCTATAATAAGATCACGGCGAACTACTCTTTCATCGTGCGGCTTAGCTTCAGGAAAAATCGCCCCGGATTCTGATTCAAAATTGAGGAGCTTTATGGTCACCCTCATTTTACGGTCCACATCCTTCGCATTTTATTCCAAATAAATTTGAATCCAAATTTCTTCTTCAGCGCGTTAATAGATGGTAGTCAAATTAACCGAGCTCGACACTTTGCTTCGGTTTCAACAACCTCCACCAACTCACAACTCCTCCAAAATGTTACGTTTATTTGTTTTTTCCTGTGTTACGGTAATCTCCAGCAACACCTATGCGAACGAGCTTTACGACCTACCTGACCTCGATGTCGATGGCCGAGGCACTCCCCTTGTCGGTGAAGCGATTTCCGCCTCTCACGGGACTGTAGGTCGAGTTGATTTAGAAACGCGCCCCATCACACGTGTCGGCGAAATTTTGGAAACCGTGCCAGGTATGATCGCCACCCAACACAGCGGTTCCGGCAAAGCCAACCAATACTTCCTCCGCGGATTCAACTTGGACCACGGCACCGACTTCGCTACTTGGGTCGAGGGAATGCCGGTCAACATGCCCACTCATGGGCATGGTCAAGGCTACACAGACTTGAATTTCCTCATTCCTGAAGCAGTCGACACCGTGACCTATTTGAAAGGACCTTACTACGCAGGCGTTGGGGATTTTTCGTCAGCAGGCTCAGCGCATATCGGCGTTTTAGATACAATCGATGATGGTGAACTCACTCTTTCCATCGGCGAAGATGATCTTTTCCGACTCGTCGTCCTCGATTCAATTGAACTCGGCGAACAGAGCAACTTACTCTACGCTCTTGAACGTGAAACCAACGATGGTCCATGGGAGCTCGCTGAGAAGTTGGATAAGGTAAACGGACTTTTCAAATATTCCAAACAGCTCGATGACCAGGAATTTTCCATCACTGCGATGGCCTACAATTCTGAGTGGAATTCTACTGACCAAGTCCCCGAGCGAGCAATCGAATCCGGCTTAATTTCCGACCTCGGATTTCTTGACCCAACTGTCGGTGGAAACTCTTCGCGTTACTCCCTATCCGGAGAGTGGAGAAAAGGACAAAATGGAGAACGTACTAGCGTTTCAGCCTATGCCATTTATTACGATTTAAACCTGTGGTCAAATTTTACCTACTTCCTCGACGACCCGATAAACGGGGACCAGTTTGAGCAAGCAGATCAGCGAATGATCTACGGGTTCGCCGCTACTCAAGAGCTTCCCCATTTCCACCTGTTTAATCGCGACTTCATTCCCGTAGCCGGAATCCAAGCGCGCTACGACGATGTAGCCGAAGTTGGGCTCTACCGAACAAGCGAACGCGAGCGTTTATCAACTACCCGCGAAGACGAAGTGGCAGAGCTCTCCCTGGGAGCCTTTTACGATCTCAAAATTCATTGGTCCTCTAAGCTAAAGACCAGTATCGGCTTGCGAATGGACTACTACGACTTCGATGTCACTAGCGTTAATCCAGCGAATTCCGGTGCCGCGGATGATACACTCATCAGCCCACGATTCAGCTCGCGGTATCAGCTAAGCGATGACACCGAACTTTATCTAAGCGCTGGTTATGGCTTCCACAGCAACGACGCAAGAGGAACAACCATCACGGTTGACCCCGCCGAAGGTGAAGCCATCGACGCAGTCGATCCACTAGTAAAGTCACTCGGCTATGAAGTCGGCTTCCGCAAAAACTGGGGAGAACGCTCCAATACATCAGTAGCAATCTGGCGCCTAGATCTAGACTCAGAACTCTTATTTGTTGGCGACGCGGGTAACACCGAAGAGTCACGCCCCAGCCGACGCCAAGGAATTGAATTCGCCAGCTACTTCGCCTTCACCGACTGGCTTTCTCTCGACCTAGACCTGGCCCTTTCCGACTCCGAATTCACTGATAACAGCCCGGACGGAAACGAAATCCCAGGAGCAATCGGAACAGTCGCCAGCGCCGGAATAAACATCAACGATGAATCCGGTTGGTTTGGCTCCCTCCGCTACCGACACTTTGGAGCCGGTCCACTCATCGAAGACGACTCGGTTCGCTCGGACGATTTCGATGCCTATAACTTAAGAATCGGTTTCGCCGCTGAACGCTGGCGAGCCAGTATCGACATTTTGAATCTCTTCGATTCGAACGATCAGGACATCACCTACTTCTACGAGTCACGCCTCCCTGGCGAAGCCGATGAAGGCGTTGCTGGTATCCACCAACACCGAATTTCCCCAAGAACAATCCGAGCCAACCTCAGTTGGTTGTTCTAGAACGATTTCAATCAATTCAGTGTACCCAACAAATAATGAAGCGGCCCAGCGCCGCTTCTTTTTTTGTGCAAATAAACCCAACCCAATCCGTAGGGCTCGAGTTCACTCGACGCCGATTCCACCGCCAACTCCCCAATCGCCTCAATTTTCAGAACCGCCAATACACGCGAATGCATACGAATAAGGATCAACTAAAATCGATTCCTACTATTTCTTAACCGCTGAACGCGCAATCCACCCCACTCAGTTCAGAAAACCCTTTTCGGTAAACAAGTTCGCTCACCCCATATTGATGACCCCATAAGTCATACTTTTTCGTTTTCATACGCCATGTCGGATAAGCCTTCAGATAATGGATATCCCGACTCTTCGGATAACCAAAGAAACCATCAAAGCTTTACCAGATTATCCCTTGGAAGCAATTGACCTCCCAACTATAATCCCCCACGGTGCTTAGTAAACGTTAGGCAGAAACGAAATGGCACTTGATATAGGGATAGAAGCAATTGGAGAAAATGGAGACCCTCTTGAAAGAGATCTCACATCCAGCCTAAAATATGCTCATTATTCGTTCTTAATGAAATATTTGGAGACTTTTACGAACGCAACTGGCGTGAATATCGAACCATACGATGATGCTCGTGTTTGTGGGAAGCAACTAGACCTATTGAAGTCCTGCTTGAGCCAAGCTCTAAGTGACATAAGCAAGAAGCCAGACGAGTGGGACGAATACGTTGGGTATGAAATCAAACCGCGAAAGAACATCTATGAACGAATACGAAGAAGAGAGTTTCTTCACGAAATAAGGAAAACGTTAGAACTGATATCCAGAGCACGTTCAGATGGGAGAACACTTTTCTTTTTCGGCGACTAGAATATATAATGACCATCATCCATCCTCAAAAAACAACACTGAATACCAAAAATTCGGAGGTCTCAATTCAGTTACGCGCTCCGCGCTTCACTTCTTGAGACCCCTCTATGTTCTGCAAAAAATGGATAACCTACCAGCACTATTACTAGGCATCGCTTCGATCTTCATCGCCACACTATCACTGGGCTGAACATATATCGCGAATCTTTGAGCTTCTTCGATTAAAATAAAGCTATGATCAAAAGCGCCACAAGCGAAGACATCGATGAACACTTTGAAATGATGGGTACCCATTTCAAATTCATAGAAATACTAATATTAATAGCAGAGCTCTAGGTATCACCATCTCAGCTTTTCTTTGGTAAAATGAAATCAAAAGTTTCGATACTAATTTTCGCGTTTGCCCTGAGTGGATGCATCCATTCAGGTTTAACTCCATATTCAGGGGCAAAGAAGAAACAAACGTATAGTCTCCTCGAAATGGAGAATAACGTTAGGACGGAAGCTGCTAAATATAAATCAGAAGCATCACAAAGAGGGAGAGAATTAAACAAGGATCTCAAGTATCCCGTGATGACAGATCGAAGATACTTTCCTTCAATTGAGGAATGGGAAGCGATGTTAGCATTAGCAGAAGAGGATGATATCGTAGTTAGTTTTACTGGAGAACGACAAGGAGTACTCGCATCACAGCACATTATTACTTACTGTCTAATTCGAAGAAACAAAATCATTCACAGTATTCTTGTTGATCTAGACCTATACCGAATTGCCGAAACAGTTCAATAAATGTAAATATTTTTCTAATACATTTGTCCAGATTTTCTACATCACAACCAACCTCCTAAAACCTATGCCAGCATACTTTTTCATCGCTATCCTAATTTGCGCTTTAGGTTGCTGGATAACTTACGAAGTATTAGTTTACCGATTACACAAGTGTTACCCTGATTTGTGGACTCAAGTAGGCAGTCCCTATTCGTTATTCACAAAAACGAAAACAAATAGTAGCAACCCCTCTACAATCGAAGTACAGATAAGTATAATTCGAATATCATCGAATCTCTTAAGAAACAATGACAAGGCATACCTCTGGAGCTACCGTTTTTTCTGGACCGCTTGCATCGTGTGCTTCCTCGGCCTCCTAATCTCGAAATGAATTTCCGGCCTACTCCCAGATGAGCATCACAGTCAATTAATAGAAAATCTTCTTATCAGAATTAACACACTAGAAATAGTCCACGGATCAACGATAACAACACGCCCCCTAATATAGGCTTAACCAAAGATTAAGCCTAAAGATCAAGGATCCCATCCGAAGAATAAATGCACTCAGAATTGGAAAGAAAGAAACCAGTTTGGTTAGCACTATCTGAATTCTTTTTGGATACTGATTTAGACGATGAAGCGATGGAACACATCGGAGCTGTGGTCATTGATTCCGGATACACCTTGGCGGAGACCAAGGAGATCCTTATGGATAACCTCTTTCCCGCGCTTCTATTCAATCTCCACGATGTCGCAGGCGAATGGGAAGGCTTCCCAGAAGAATGGCTGCTAAAAAGAATCGAAGAAACTCAAAATCCAAACTTTTTCAAAAAACTCTACCACAAAGCGAACTTTTACTTGGTGAAAGACTACTGGAATAGATTGGCAGAGACAATAGAAGCCGAACAAAACACGCACTGACCTCACTAATTTAATATCGTAATCTGGAATATTTTGAGCAAAATTATCCGCCGCCTAAAATTGTCACTAATTAGATAATGGAAACAATAATCGACTACCTTAACTTTGTCTCTAATAATCCATTCATGTGGGGAGTTTGGGCCGAACGATTGATTTACGCCATTGGGCTTTTGCTGACTGTATCGACATACAAGAAAACGAGAATCAAGGGCTACCTCTTAATCGCAGCCTTCTTCACACTTCCATACGTCTCGCTAATTTCACGCGAAGTGAGTCACCAAATCAACAAAGAAGAGCTCATCATCACTGCAGAACAAAAGAACAGAGAGCTTCAAAGAATGATGGAGCAGGGGCAGCCTATTCACATCGATCACAGCATTAATATTCCTATTTTTGAAGCACTACTCGTGCTAGGGCTATTCTTCGTATCCAAGAGACAAATAACTTCAAATGAAACACTCAGCCGCGAAAATTGATGATCCCATTTGCAATAGCTCTCATTCTGTTTCCGAGTAGCATTATTGTGTGGTTCTTCGGTATAAGACCGTACGTTAAAAAGCACACAAATAATGAATACACAGGTGCGAATATTGCGATTTCTGCATGGAATGAATTTAGCGTCGCAATCGAGGTAAGACGAGAAACGCAAAAGAGTTGTCCCTACATCGAAATATTCGCAGTAATGGAGATAACCGCTATGATCTTGTTTATTATTGGCATCGTTCAGTTATCCTAAATATTTCGACACTCCGAAAAGATACACATGAATTTAAGCTTCGCATTACTTTTCCTACTTACAACAACCCTAATTGGGCAACCTGAGTTTTCCGATAGTAATCTTTACGGGACATGGAAGCATGAAGATAGAATTTCGGTTACTCTTACTTGTATTGGCCTAACGACATACAATTCAGATAACACATTTACCACATCAATAGAGAAGCTAGGAATCGGCGGAATCAAAGAGAAAGTTCACATCCAAGGATCTTGGAAGATTGAAGAGAAGTTAATTACGTGCGTCGGCAGACAAAGGACGGGCTATTTCACGAGGGACTATTACTTACAATGCGAAATTATCGAACTTACCGAAAACAAATTCACATACGTGCATCCTGACGGACGGATGTTCACTGAAAAGAAAGTAATCAGCCGGACAAGAGACGCATTCCATTAACTCAGCTAAATCAAGCAGACATCATCGCGTCATAAAAATTGCCATAAATATTTCCGCATTCAAATTTCACACAAAGAGCCATTCTCTGAGTTTTTATATCGCATATTGGAATATTTTTCTCCAAGTTCGCTCTCAACTCCGAACGAACGAAACACCATGCTCGAAAGCGACTCAGAACCGAGAAAGATCGTAAACCTATTGATCTCCGCCCGAAAGGCGAAAGGCGTCACCCAAGTGCAAATCGCGAAATTAATTGGTTGCGGGCAACCGCGAATCTCAAAGATTGAAAATGGATACGATGAGCAGCTTCGCGTGCACGACATTCAAGACTACGCCACCGCTCTCGAACAAACGATCTCGCTCAAATTTGAGTCGGATCCGTCGAAATCAACCGAATCTTCTCCGAGCTCCTCCAAGCCAAAACAAACGCGTTCTAAACCCAAGAAGGAACCGGTCGCCGCTGAGCCCGATTCAGATCTCCCCTCTTACCTTCTTTAGAATTCTCTAGAAACGAGGAATAGAATGCAGACAATCGATACAGTCGTAGAATCTCTCGACAAGATCATCGAATCAGCCCGCTCGAGCTCTAGCCCTTTGGGCTACTTCCCTGCCCTATACCGCCGGGTGACTTTAAAAGTAAACGAAGCGATCCAATCGTCTCGCTTCGAGAACGGTCCACGGATGGAGCAGCTAGTAGTGATATTCGCAGGACGTTATATTGATGCCTACGAAAGCTACACTCGTTCCGGTAAGTGCACCCAATCTTGGCAGATAGCCTTCGAAAACGAAGACACCCCTTCGCTAACTGTTCTGCAACATCTCCTGCTTGGCATGAATGCTCACATCAGCCTTGATCTTGGGATCGCCGCTGCCGAGGTAGCTAAAAACAACCCCCTCGATCTCAAAGACGATTTTAATCTGATTAATGAAATATTAGGGGATCAAATTAACGATACACAGCGACGCCTAACACGTATCTTTGGCCCCCTTGGTTGGTTCGACTCGTTACTCGGTTCAATAGACGAACAACTCAGCTTGTTCAGCCTCCACTATGCTCGCGACAAAGCCTGGACTCAAATGCTTGAACTGGTGACCGATGGCAATAACCCCGAATCTAAAATTATTCCAAATCGTGATAAATTGGTCGCACAGTTTAGCTCGAAACTCATTCACCCACCAAAACGCTTGCTTCGGATTCTACTATGGTTGGTGAGAATTCTCGAGAGAGGCCGCGTAAAAGACCGGATCGACATTCTTGCTCAATGACCGAAAGAGTAGGCAAAAGTAAATGCCCCCCCTTTTTTTTGACTGTCGTTATTTCCCTAACTGTAGGGCTGCCTGCTAGGCAGCCAACTTTACCGATCTTCTGATGATCGACTAACAGTCGATCCTGCGGTTCGAATACAGGTTTCATTCGACTTCGATAGCACCCGTAGGGAAATCCTATCGTTGTAAAATACCCAACTAAACTCGACCTTCGCAGCAGCGCTTCGCACGGCACAAACGAAAGTTTCTCAGGTGCCCTGCAATAAGAAACAAACCACCCATCAAGCTGAGAAATGAGCCCTTAGTCAAATTAGGGAGAACAGACGAAATTTGAACATTCCCCTCGGAGTCCACGCTTGCCGGACTACAAGAAGCACAAGCGCTACACGTATTTGCAGCCACGGTCCCGTCATCGGCCATTCCCAAAGAAGCTCCTTCTACCACTACAGCAGATACCAAAAAACAAAGCCCTATCGTTGCGAAGGTAGCCACAAGCCGATCCTTATGCTTACGACAACCGGAAAAAACAGCGAGGGCAGTAGTCGGAATCACAAACAACAGCATCCAAAAGTGGAAATTGCTATCCGTCCAAAAGGTTTGGCCGATCATCGGCAAAATAACCAACAACAGAGGCGTTGCTAAACAATGCACTCCGCACACAAACGCCATGAGTATCGCGACTCTATCGAGCCAACCACTCGCCTTGGGCGTGCACGTTCCGGTGTTAATTGTTTCCATAATTCTGAGATTCCGTAAATTTTTCGAAGCGAGTCAACTATTATTGCAGTTAATTTGCATTAACAATCGGTGTAAAAATCAACGGCTAAAGAGATTTGTCATTTTCCTTGATTAGGAAACGGTCCAGCTCACCCACAATCTTCGCTCTGTCAAGATCAACCCCTATGAATACGATTTCCTGCCGGCGATCCCCAACTCTTCGATCCCATTTTTTAAAAATTTCTCCAGGTATCTGAGATCTATCCAACTCACCGTTTTCAATCGAAGCATGCATCCACTTACCAATGTGATCGAATCGAAGCACCTCGCTCGCCAGTGAAAAATACCCAATCCTGTCCGGCTCGTTATCCGTCCAAGCGAAGCCTTTCGCACGAAGCAATCCAGGAACTCCCTTCCTTAGGAAGGCGACCAATTTATTGTAAGTCATCGGCCAACGGGCTTCGTACACAAAAGCGGTTAACCCGAATTCGCCATGGTCGTGAACCTCTACCCCAGTCGCCTTCGCATTTCTTTGCAAAGCGATGCTGTAAGGCGCACTTTGCAGAACGACCTCTATATCAAAGCGCTCTACCTCGAGCAATTCCTCAGGAGCAACCTCTCCCTCCTTCGCTAGAAAAATATCTGCCGTAGGATTCATCGCAGCTAGAGCAGCCTGTGAACGTCGTAATTTTTCTTCGTCCGCAAGATCTGTCTTGTTCAAGATAATCACATCTGAACCTTCGACTTGCATTGTTAGCAGCTCGCTTAGCGGCTTACGTGGATCGGACAGTCGAAGCAAGGACCGCCTCATTGGCTTGTAGGCCGCCTCAACCTTTTCCACCCACCACTCAGCATCGACCACCGTAACAACGTTTATAAGACGCACAAAACTCATTGGGGAAACGCCTTCTTCGTCCTCCACGGATAGATTAGCTACGATACGCTGCGGTTCAGCAATTCCAGTGGCTTCGACAATAATCAAGTCCGGACTTTTTTGGGCCAGTTTTATAACAGAATCGCTAAACTCCCCCTGCAGACCACAGCAAATACAGCCATTGCTAAGCTCGACTATTCCATCGGTAGACCGAGACTCCATGACCGCTAAGTCCCTCGCCAAGGCCGCATCAATATTTATCTCACCCACGTCGTTTACCAAAGCCGCAATCCGACGCCCCTTAGCTTGACCCATGAGGTAGTTCAGCACCGTTGTCTTGCCAGCGCCAAGGAAGCCCCCCAATAACACGAGAGGGATACGCCGATCTGGCGTACCCCCTTCAACATTTGTCTCTGATTGATTCCTTTGGGTGCTCTCTTCCATTTACGTCTAGAAACTCGTCCTGACGCCCAACTTCACACTTCGCCCTGGCATCGGAGCTACGTCCTTTAAGAATGAAGTGTTTGGGCGGGCTTCATCATCGCCCAGATTCGTTCCAACAACAAAAAAGTCAACAGTAGTCGTATCCGAAACATGCATGCGGTAACGCAAATCTGCTCCCCACAAAGTATAGCTATCGGTAGGCAACTGATTCGGACCTTGGTGAGAGGCCTCATCATGCCAACGACCTTCGAGACCCATAGACCATGGACCCACAACATACTCATACCTCATACCAAGACGACGCGTTGGAATACGTGGCAAGTTTGTGTCGAAACTCTCGTTCGTTGCTCGAACTTGGTCATAAAGTAAATCGAGGTGCATTGCCCTATCCGCTTCATCGATAATGTGATAACGAAGATCCACTTCAAAACCGTAGAATTTCGCATCCACCGCTGTCGCCTGGAATACATTCAATTCATCTGTATCCAAATCTCCATATAACGCTTCAACAGCTTCCTCATCCAAAAACTGTAGGTAAACGTAATCGTTAAAGTCCGAGTAGAAAACCGAAACATCCCCAGTGATCTTCCCCGCTGTCATACGGTAAGACATATCCAAACTAGTAGACGCTTCTTTCTCGAGCGACGCATTACCGATCTCGAACGTTTGAGTACCAACGTGCGGGCCAAAAGCAAATAGCTCGCTCGCATTCGGAGCGCGTTCCGCATAAACTAAATTCGCTGATAAAACACTGCTTTCGCTCAAGCGATTCACAAAGCCGACAGACCCGTTGACTGTATCGAAACTTTTACCGCTGAAACCACCATCAATCGGATCAATATCCACGTTTTCGAGCCTAGCCCCAAATTCGAACGCTCCCCAATCCTGGCTCAAGCGCTCCATGACAAATACTCCATACTGAGATGTCTCAGAACTCGGAATAAAAGCTTCTTCGCCAACGGCTGAAAAGTCATCTACTTTCAACTGGAACCCAAACGCTCCTGCAAATTTACCCACGGGGCTGTGCACGCCAGTAAGACGAAGCTCGTACCCATCGCGCTCGAAAACAGTACCGACTTCATCGCCTTCCAATTCACGGTGTTCGTAATCGCCAAACGTGAAATCCAACTCCAAACTTTCTAAGAATTCAAAGGGTTGTAGCAATTCTCCACGAACGCTGAAACGCGATTGATTCAAGTCAATCGCAACGGCTTCTTCCTCGCCGTGTCCTTCTTCCTCGTGTTCTTCCTCATCATGCTCTTCACCCTCTTCATCTTCGTCATGCTCGTCTTCACCTTCATGCTCGTCTTCATGCTCATCACCGTGGGCATGCGAATGTCCAGGGACACCATAATCGGTAGCGTATTCAGAATAAGAAATCGCGAGGCTCCCGTTATCGCCAAACCAAGCCAATCCGAGATAGCCCGAACGCGTATCCACAAAGCTGTTTTCTAGGACACCAAAAGCTTCCTCCTCATCTTCATGCTCGTCTTCGTCATGTTCCTCTTCCTCTTCGTGATCATGCTCCTCTTCTTCAGCTTCCATCTGGTAG
Organism: Puniceicoccaceae bacterium K14; assembly: GCA_022538095.1. Taxonomy (GTDB): domain Bacteria; phylum Verrucomicrobiota; class Verrucomicrobiia; order Opitutales; family Opitutaceae; genus JAKYXN01. The sequence continues at coordinate 110,132 of JAKYXN010000007.1, forward strand.
GTGGACTCCGCAAAGCCTGGGATTTCGATATCATTGGATTGACGATCCAATACTCCAGCACTCCATGCGAAATTCCCCTGTCCGCCTTGCAAAGCCAGTCCAAAAGACTTTTCGTCTGAAACCGATCCATAAAATGCTTCCGCTTGACCGCTCAACGGGGCTGTGGCTCGAGCTCGAGGCAACTCTTTACCTATAACATTCACAACACCACCAATAGCTGCATTGCCATAAAGCAAAGTCGCCGGTCCACGCACCACCTCGATATCATCTGCAAAAAGTGGCTCAATACTCACACCATGATCCGGGCTTGTTTGTGAAACATCAAAACTGTCTGTACCCTGATTTAAGATACGAATTCTATCCCCATCGAACCCACGGATTACCGGTCGCCCCGCGCCAGGACCATAATAAGTCGAGTGCACGCCCGGTTCGCCAGAAAGCGTTCCGCCCAAAGAAGACTCAGCTGAACGTCGCAACGCCTCTCCTGTCAGCTTACTCGCAGGGACAACAAGCTCCTCCTTCCTCTCAACGATAGGACTTGCCGTCACAACGACTGGATCCAAATCAACTATCGCTGAATCGTTTTCAACCTGCCCATAACCCAGCTCCACGGAAAGAAGTGCCGAGGCCACAAAAATAGTTCGCGTCATTCGCATATAAGACTTGTTGCAAGTATATTTCATTTAAATCAAGGTCTTTTTGCAAAACACTTGCATTTGAACCATCTACCAATGACAGCTTCGAAAGCTACAGTACCAAAAAAATGAAAACCACTCCGAGATCGGCCCGGGTGACTATAACACCCCGTTTAATACACTAAATGTCTACCACAGCTGCAGTGCGACTTTCATACCTCCTTAATTTGTCTGAGAGCTCCACTTCCCCCCCCGCGAGTCGCGACTAATATAAAAAAAGCACGCAGTGCAAAGTCTTTTCGCACCTCAATCGCGTAGGATTGTAGAAATGGAAGTCTCTCAAATCCTTCAGAGGTCATTCGCTTTGCGGATGATCGTTTTCTTTCTACTATCCGCTTTTCCTGCGTTTGCCCAGATTCCTGATGCGGGCTTTTTCGGGACGACGGTTATCAATGTCCGATATTCCGGAAAAGATAAACTGCAGTTTTTCGTGGATCGCCCGGGTATTGTATCTGCTGACGTAGTGGCTCGAAATGCTTCGGGAGAGTTAGTGGGTAATCCTTCGGTAACCCTAGTCTTTGAGCGCTCTCAGGAGCTTTTGATAGAGGAACTGCCTGATGGCGAGGAGATCACTATCACTTACAGCGGGACATTCAAAGAATCGAACGATGGTCCGGAAATTCCTTTCGAGCTGACCACGAGCGGCGAAATGGGACCGATCACGGGCAGCGCACGGCGTGGTTCTTTTCCCAACGACACGCTTGTTTGGGATGGCGATCATACGATCCTTGATCGCGTGAGCATACCTGAGGGAGTCACCCTCGATATTCGGCCAGGGAGTTTGGTGCATTCGCTGAGGCCGGATTCTTCGCTGACTCGGGGCGATATTCTTTTGAGTGGCGGCAACTTGATCGCAGAAGGGGTGATTTTTGAAAATCTGGATGAGCTTGCGAGTTCGCGGCAAGGGGAGGATGATCCGGCTCCGACGGCTACGCTTAAGGACTGCGGTTTCTTCAGTTCCGATTTCGAAATGGACGTAACATTTTCTGGCTACGAGGTTTCAGCAGACAACTTGTTCGAGCATGATATTTTCGCGTACGAGTTTCGCGTTGTCACATCAGCCGCCGAGTTTGTCGCGACTGGCGAGAGTCTGTTTTTGGTTTTGCTGGAAGGCGATTCGATTAGCGGCAGGGTGTTTGGCACTACGGGAGAAGAGCTTTTTGAGGTATTGAATGTGAGCACGAGCCGAAGTGATGAGCTCGAGCGCGTCGCGAGCGGCGATCCACTGCGAACGCTTTCCGTCTTGGAGAAACGTCAACTGATTACGCGTTTGGTGATTTTCGATTTCGGGCAATCAATCGGCGATTTTACCACGATTGGGACGGACTTCCGTTTTACCGATATTGGCGATCTCAATTTCAAGGGGCATACGTTGCCTCGGTCTACGGTCTTCATGGATCTTGATACAGGAACGCGTGTGGTCGCGGAAAACAATGTCCTAGGCAAATTGGTCGCGGACCCATCGCGCGAGGGCCTAGATGATGTCGGAGGCATCAATTCTACAAATACGGTTAGCGTCGCAGAGGTTAATTTTTCATCCAACTCGTTTTCCGGGTTTGTCGATACGGGGATATTCGTTAGCCAGCTCGTTGCCGATTCTTTCACGGTCAATGACAACCAGATTTGGGAAGGGGTTGAATCATCCGAAAGTTACTCGATCGTTTTTGAGAATTTGCAGGAAGGCGGCGTCTATCAGCTAGCCCGTAATTCGGGGGTCGACTCAATCACTCTGGGCGATGTCAGCGATGGAGGAGCATTTGGCGTCTTGGCCGAAAGCAATATTTGCGATGGTTTCGAAATTTACGGTAGTGATAATTCGATTACAAATAATACGGTCGGCGGTTTTCGCGATACTCCGATTGGAACGGGTATTGCGCTTGGCAGCCTGGACCCCGAGGCCGAGGTTTCGGCGGAGAACACTTTCGTAGGAAACCAAATTCTAGGATTTGACAAAGGCATTGAGATCGCGTTCGCCATGGACAACACGTTTCGGGATAATCGCGTGCTTCTGAACCGAGTGAGCCTCGCGCTTAACGGTGAGTCAACGCAGCGGTCGGCGGTCGATAATATCTTGGTCAATAACGCGTTTTGCGCCATCGAAACCAACCTCATATTGGAAGGCGCGTGCGACAGCGGCGGTTGCGCGAATCAATACGATTTAGGGCTTATCCTCGCAGAGGAAAACATCGTCGAAGGAACCAGCAGCGGAGGCAATCTTTGGGACGATTACGAGGGCGTAGATGGCAACGAGGACGGCATCGGCGATACCACCCATACCGCAGCGGCTGCGACCAACGGAACAGTGCACGTGGATCGCTTTCCTCTCGTTGGCGAATGCTTCCCCTTGAAGATCGTGGTCAACACTCGGGGAAATGAATCCGATGCGAACCTGAACGATGTAAACGCGGATGCGGACCTGACCGAACCCGGGCTGCAGACAACGCTGCGAGCAGCCATTGAAACGGCAAACCTTCTTCCTGGCCAGCAAGTGATTTGCTTCGATCCTGAGCTGGGTGGAAGTATGGGAGCAGAGGGCCCTTTTGATATTACGGATCCCGTGACGATCGACGGAAAAGATAGTAATGAAAACGCCGCTCGGTTTGAATTCAATATCGGGACAAGCAAATCGCTCTTTCGCTTTTTAGAGGATACAGATGGCAGCCAACTGATCGGCATCGAAGTCGGGCCGAGCAGCGACGACGACTACATTGCGGTTATTGGCGCGAAGGAGGTCGTGATCAAAGACTGCCTTTTTGCCACTGACTTTGGCCTAGAGAATGCGCCTCCGACGCGGCTCGCGCAAATCGCGATTTCAGAAAACGGATCGGCGGTGATTACGCAATGCGAGTTTGCTGGAGGCGTTGCGGTAGAAATCGACAATTCCTCCGGCACGCAGATCGGTCTGCAAAACGCAGCCGATTTTAATCTATTCAAGGGCGCCGTCATAAAGATCACCGGCGAGGCCTCGACCGGTAACCAGATCGTCAATGCGGAATTCCAAGAGAATGAAATTAGAGACACGGGTTTCATCACGATCGATAATGCGCCTGCTAATCGTATCGGACTGGAAGAGGAAGGTGGCCGCAATACGTTCTTAAATGAAAGCCTTGGCAATGCGGTTGCTTACATCGTCGTACAAGGCAGCAAGGCTCAAGAGAATGAAATTACGAACAACCGATTCAATGACGGCAGCAGCACTACAGGGATTACCGTCGATAATGCCGCCAAAAACATCATTCGCAAAAATCTCTTCATCAACCCGTTCCCAGGGCTGAGGCTGACGGGCGCTGGAACGGAAGAAACTCTCGTGCAGAACAATGAATTCGTCAACGGTCAGATCGGCGTACTAATCGATGGCAACGCCCACAATAACACCCTCGGCGGAACGGAGTTGGAAGAAGCGAACGAGATTAAAAATACCGCAGTGTTCGTCGGGATCGAATCAGGCCAAGAAAACAGCGTTTTAGGAAATCTCTACGAAGGAGAACAATTCCAAATGGCAGTGGACCTAGCCTTCGACGAGAACAGTTTCGCGTTCCAAAACGAAAACGACGATGACGGCAACTCCGCAGCTAACACCGCTCCGAATCGACTTCAAAATAAACCTGAGTTTAAGTTTGTGGATACAGACGATCAGGAGCGTGCATTCGGCATTTTTCGGAGCCAAGGATTACAGGAGTACCGGATCGAGTGCTACCATGAATATGGTAAGCCGCCAGTGATCCGAGACGTCACGACCGACGTCACAGGCATCGCTCCCTTCAGCTTCCCAGTTCCCTCTAACGACGTTCTTGGGCCCTTCTTTTTCACTGCGACCGACCGCGACGGTAACACCTCGGAGAGTTCCGTCCTCTCTTTGTCTTATATTGTGGATACGGAAGATGATTTGCCTGACGCCTTGCTCGCAAACGGGAAAAACGTGACCGCGAGCGGCAACCGTTCGTTGCGAGCCGCGCTATCGGATACGAACCGATTTGGCCTTTCCGATCGAGGCGTGGCTGAGCGCACTTCCAACCACATCGACGCGTTTGTCTTCTTTCAGATTAGCCCAAGCGACACGGCGATTCCGCTCATCGAACTGGATACGCCTCTGCCAACTATCGATAACATAAACCTAACCTTGGGAGCGGACCTGAGCGAAGCCGACCGAGATATCCTGGCTACTTTGGGCGGCTCGGCATCGGATTTCGAAGTGGATGAGCTCGTGCGTTTTCGCCCCACCGCCACCGCGGCGAATGCGGGAGCTTCATTCGGAGCTGCCCTCAAACTGGTCAACAACAGTTTCACCTTAAAGCGGCTCCAGTTCGAAGCGTTTCCCGGCTCCGGCGTCGTCGCAGAGAACACTACGGCTATATTGTCCGACAGCGGCCCCTCTGGCTTAGTACCGATATCGCACCGTTTAACAGTTGAGGGATGTCGATTCTTCGACATGGGCGAAAACGGACTGGAAAGCACTGCATTCGAAACCCTGATCGGTGGCGACACCCAAGAACTCGGGGACTTCCCCGGAAATATCATGGCGCGCAATGGCGCAAGCGGCATCCAGATAACAGCCGTCCAAGAGCTGATCGAAATTCGAGGCAATATAATCGGCGGCTCGAATCTGGGAGAAGCAAATCAAGTTCGTGGAATCACATTAGACAACGGCGCCTTTCTCATCGAAAACAACCTCATCGCCTTTAATAACGGACCAGGCATTCGTATCGATGGCCCTAGCGCCTTTGATTCGCAACTTCCTGTAGACTACATGCTGCGTAACAACGAAATCGCCAATAATACAGGCCAAGGCATCGATCTTTTTTCAGGCTTTGCTCACTTCCGAGGCAATTCGATCCACTTTGATGGGCGAGTAGAGCCTGGCGAAGGGATTCGCGTCACAAGCCCATTTCCGCCCTCGCCGCCGCCCGTCATCCAAAGCGTAACGCGAGCGGGCGACAAACTCGTCTTGGATCTCGAGCTAGAGGTCGTGCGCGACCCGCGCTTGGCTAACTTCGCGATTGCGACCGAATGCATTGTTGAAGTCTTCGAGAGCATTCCCCGCAGTGGTGCTCAGGAGACTTGTGCCACTGGGAAACGGCATATCGGAACCATCATCCTTGAACACGGAGAAGGCGAACTCCAGGCCACCGCGACGATTGACGCTCCCGAAGACCTATTGGAAAGTTCTCTCATCTCGGCAACCCTCACCAGCCGGGTAAGCGCTACCACCGCGTTCTCCAACTGCGTCTCGCTTGGCGATGCCGACGGCGACGGATCGCCCGACTCAGAAGATCCTGCTCCTACAGACCCCACAATCTCAGCTATTCGTGGGTTCGATGGCTTTAATGCGATCACCCCATTGGTTACCTTCAAATCAAGCGGAAACAGCGGAGCTGGGGTGACCTCTACTTTCGTTAGCTCGGAAACCATTGCCGAGGGACTCGCGAACTTTGGACTAACAACGCCGGAGCGAGCAGAGCTCCTAGCCGGCTTGTTCAATATCAATGCCATTGTAAGTCCTCCCGGAAGCAGCATCCAAATACGTATCCAAATTCCCGATAGCCTACCACATAGACCCAACGCCTATTTCAAGGTGCAGCTCCAAGAAAACGACTTCGTATTCGAAGCCTACGAGCTCGCTGAGATCACCGAAGAGGATTTCATCATCACGCTCGTCGATGGCGGCTCCGGCGATCTCGACGGAGTGGCCAATGGAATCATCGTCGATCCAGGCGCCATGGTATTCGACCCAGACCTCGTCGTTGCAACGCCAGGAGACGCAGACGGCGACGGCTTGCCCAACGAGTTTGAGTTAGAATTCTTTGGCAACGAAACAAGCGCCAACCCCAACGACGATTCCGACAAAGACGGATTCACCGAGCTAGAAGAATTCGTTATGGGCACCGACCCAACTGATCCGCTCAGCTCCCTACGCTTGTCCATCAAACTCGACGAAAAAATCGTCCATATTTCCTTAGCCAGTAATTTAGGCCGTCTCTATATATTAAAAGGAAGCGAAGATCTTATCGAATTCACGGAAATAGAAATAAAAGAAGGGACAGGCGAAGAAATAGTATTCAGTTTATCGCTCGAAGAATACCGACGCTTTTTCCAAATAGGAGTAGAGCTCTCCAATTAAAACCATGGCGACCGACGACGCAAAACAGCCCAATACGCCCCCTCAAACAAAGGACTATTGGCGTTCGGCTATCGTGAAAGCCATCATGATATTGGAAGAAAGATACGAAGATCCGCCCACCGTCTCAGAGCTCGCTCGCGCGTCCGGATTTTCCCACTACCACTTTCAGCGAGCCTTCAAGGCAATCGTCGGCGAGTCGGTAGAACGCCACATCCTACGCCTGCGCCTTGAACGCAGTGCAGCTCTATTGAAGTCATCCACGTGGCAGGTCAGCGCAATAGCGATTGCCTGTGGTTTTGCGGATCAATCGGTATTCTCTCGAGCCTTCAAAAAACACTACGGTATCTCCGCTGTCCAATTTCGAAAAAGCGAAGGGACTGTCCCCTTTCTCCAAGGTTATTTTAAATCGCGCCCCCAAGAGAATTTAGAATCTGCAGGAGTCCCGCTTCCATCTGCCTATCTCGAAACCTGGCCGGATTTAGAAGCGATTTGCTATCGTTGTTACGGATCAATCACAGATATGCACGGTCACTGGAAAAGCCTCCTCAATTGGAGCAAAGATGTCTTCGATCTTAAAGAAGCGCGCTTCTTCGGCCTCTGGTTTGATGACTGGAGCGGAAAAGATAAGGTGTATCGTTACGAATGTGCGATTGTTCCAAATTCCCAATACGGTTCACTAACAATCCCCCCTCCGTTTCACAAACGTACGATACCAAGCGGCCAGGTGTCCATCGCGAATGCCCACGGGGGGTTAAAGGAAATCGACCGCCAATGGCGTGCCTTTGCCGAAGGCTGGCTCCCTTTCTCCGGCTTTCAACCCAGGGGTGAGTTCGTTCTCGACGAGTACCCGAGCAATCTCGCACTCGCTTCCTACCCCAAACAACTCATCCATTTAGTCACTGGATTTTCACTACGAATGTGTTTACCCATTCAGGAGAACCCTCTCGATTTTTGATCTATCACAGTAAGCAATAAGCGTTTACGCCATTAGTGTAAAAATTCGAAACCACAGAATTTTGTATACATTGCTCAAAACAATTAAAATCCAAGACCATGGGTTCTTGAATTAGGTGCCTGCATCCATTAAATTGACGCGCATTAACCAGATTGCTGGAATCGTCTCTATAGCAAAATCTCAGCGGCAAAGATAGAAAGATCTCCAGGGTTGCGACTTAGAATCGTTGTAAACGATGGGGATTCGCATCAAATCGAAATTTGCAATATGCTTCACAAAGGCCAAGGACGAACAGGAAGCATATCAGGAAAAAATCACAAAGCTCCCTTTCTACTGTCAAAACACCAAATCCTCACTTATTACATATTAATCTCGCTATCGCGCAAAACCTTCTACCTTGTTCCAACTCCAAGTTTCAGAGTGTCTATTCAAATGTAGGCATTCGGGTATATTCCAGTTCAAGCGTCGCTGTTCGAATTCTTACCTACTTCGAACACAATTAGATGCTTTTGAGTATAACACTAAATCAATATGGAAATATACGTTGGAAACGTTTCTTTCGACGCCTCGGAAGGGGACTTACAAGATGCATTCGAAGAATTCGGAGCTGTTTCAGCACTGAAAATCATTACCGATCGCGACACAGGCCGCTCACGCGGATTCGCTTTCGTAACAATGGACAACGATGACGAAGCACGCGCTGCTATCGAAGGCCTAAACGGCCGCGACCTTTCAGGCCGTGACCTCACAGTTCGCGAAGCGACTCCAAGAGCTCCTAGAAGCCCCCGCGGTGGCGGTGGCGGCTACGGTGGCGGCGGTGGTGGCGGCGGCTACGGTGGTGGTGGCCGAGGCAACGATCGCCGTGGCGGTGGAAATCGCGGCGGGGGCGGGGGCTACGGTCGCTAATAGTCCTCTCCGAAGACTTCATTAACTTTCAGGTCGGTTTCCGCAAGGAACCGGCCTTTTTTTATTTTGAGACAAAAGCGAGATCACCTAACTGAAGGGCAGGCTCTAAATCATCCCATTTTTCATTAACCACAGCCCCGGCTACCGTCCACAGATTCTCATTCTGCAAGCAAGACGCTGTTTTACCCCACCGTGCTTTCGTAATAAAACACGAAACGCCAACGCTGAGCGTTGGCGCGCATAATGAAAAATTTGCCCTACGATTCGGGTAGGATTTCAACCCGAGATATAGACCAGTAAAACGAAACGCGCCCTACAGGCGCTCTTTAATAGCTCCGATCATAGATTTCCAACGGCTCCCCGCAGGCTTTTTTTCGGATTCCCCAGAAGCCTCGGCTCTTTTCTTAGGCGCTGGCCCTCTCCTTGTCCGTGTGTCGTTCGAACGTCGATTATTTGGTCTCGCAGAATTGTTTCTCCGCCCACCCTCGCCGTCTGATTCGGCAACTCGTTTCCGCGGAGGACGAGACGATGAACGTCGTTGCTGAGAACCCCTCGGCTTCCTTATGTTAGACGCAGATGATCTCTGATTTCCACGGTCTGAAGCTGGGATACAGCCTTCAAATTCTACCACGTCAATGTTTCGCCCGAGCAAACGCTCGATTCCTCTAAGTAACTTACCTTCGTCCTCACCCACAAGCGAAACTGCTTCGCCTTCCTTGCCTGCCCGGCCCGTTCTTCCGATACGGTGAACGTAGTCTTCGGCAACATTTGGCAGCTCGTAGTTCACCACGTGAGGCAAGCTATCAATATCTATTCCTCTGGCTGCGACGTCTGTCGCCACAAGTACGCGGATTGTACGATTCTTAAATGCTTTCAAAGCCCGCTCTCTAGCAGACTGACTCTTATTTCCATGAATAGCAGCCGTTTCGACACCATCTTCAGCAAGCTGTTTCGCCAGACGATTTGCCCCATGCTTCGTCCTCGTAAAGACAAGTACCTGTTTCCAATCCCCTTCGCTCACCAGACGCGACAAAAGAGCTCGTTTTCCCGACTTCTTTACCCAATAGACCGATTGATCTACCGTCTCTGCTGCAGTGTTACGGCGAGCGACTTCGATTTGCATCGGATTATCCAGCAAGCCTTCCGAAAGACGTTTTATCTCTTCGGAATAAGTCGCTGAGAAAAGAAGATTCTGTCGCTCTTTTGGCAACAACTTCAAAACCCTGCGGATATCGTGAATAAAGCCCATATCCAACATGCGGTCCGCTTCATCGAGGACCAAGGCCTCCAATTGGCGAAAATCCACTGCTTTACGATCCGCCAAGTCGAGTAACCTCCCAGGAGTCGCAACTAAGATATCAACTCCTCGTCTCAATGTACTGACTTGTGGATTGATCCCAACACCCCCAAAAACAACCGCCGAGCGTAAGTTCAACCTCTCGCCATAAATGCGAAAGCTCTCGTTTACCTGGGCCGCCAGTTCTCTAGTCGGAGTCAAAACCAGTGCTCTTGGACGTTTGGACGATGGTCCCGATTCACTCAAATTTTGTAGAATTGGCAATGCGAAGGCTGCGGTTTTACCGGTTCCAGTCTGAGCCCCACCCAATACGTCTCTTCCTTCAAGAATCGCTGGTATGGCTTTGGACTGAATAGGAGTCGCACTCGAGTACCCTTTTTCCGTAATCGCGTTGATAAGTTCGGCCCGAAGACCGAGATTGCTAAATGACATATAATTTTATTTTGCTCCTAATTGCGCGCAGCCAGCAGCAATAGCTGGGTACCGATCAAACGACTTAAAAAAGGAGCGATTCATGGCCACGAATTATAAATAATATTCGTCGCAATTCGATTCGACGCCGACCGGAAGGCGTCATTTATCCGCCTTGCCTAGCAGACAATGTCAGCTGCGCATAGCTAAATCGCAATAATTCCTCAATCTCTGAAGAATCTAGGTAGAAACCCAGGCCCACAATCCTTAGCTGGTTAAAGGCTAATTATAATCTAGACGATAAACGCACTATGAAATCCTCACAGACGCTAACTCTATTAGCAGGAATCCTCTTTTCACTCTTTTCGCCAGCGCTTCTAAAAGCATCCATCGTCGGGAAAACAAAGGAGGACATAATCGCTGAGTACGGAAAGCCATCCGCCACCGAATTAAACTCTCAAAGTGTGATATTACGTTACCCGGAAGGAGCCATCACCCTCGTAAACGGCAAAGTCGCTTCGTACATCGGCAACTTCGGAAGGGAGGAGAAACCCAGCGAGACTGCCCTAGCGACCACGCAGCAACCGCTTCAAGCGAGCCCAACACCCAAAGCAAACGCACTCGAAACTCCCCCATTCCCGAGCTTCCTTTGGAATAACAAATTAGCCGTTGCTCAGCAAAAAGCGGAAAAATACGACCTCCCTATTCTCGCCCTCTTCACCGGTCCAGATTGGTGCCCACCGTGTATTCAATTAGAAAACGAAGTTTTCACCGACAACCGATTCAAACGCTTTGTAGAACAACGCTTTATTCCACTAAAAGTCGCTCTTTATCGAAACTCTTATCAGCAACCCGCTGAGAAAGCTCAGTACGAAGAACTCAGCTCCCGCTACGGAAACCGTGGCGTCCCCGCATTCTACATACTGAGCAAAGAAGGCGATCAAATCGCAAAGCCCGATATCTTCAAACGTTATGAGGGAGCTACTGATAGAACAGAACTAATCATTGCCGCCATCGAACAAGCAGATGGCTCTCCAGGGCTCAGTATGTCTCCCTTTAAAATAGTCGCCGGCCTAGGAATACTCTTAATCGTACTACGAATCATCCGCAGGTAAGCGTACTCAAACTAAGCCACTCTTCTCAACCTTTGAGGAGAAGATTCGGCCTAATCCAAAGCGTCGATCGCAGCGAGCACGTCTAACGCCTGCTCTTCAGTCGAAGCCGTTTCGTCCTTCCAGACCAACACCCCATCCTTAAATAGGAATGCTTGTCGTTTGGCCTTCCCTGTGGCAGCAGGCACGCCAAAAGCGTTGATTACAATTTTTTCAGCGTCCGCGATCAATGGATACGGTAGCTCCCGATTCTCGTGAAATTCCTTTTGAGCTCCCACTTCATCCGCACTAACTCCTAATACACTCACGCCCTTCTCAGACAAATCCGAGAATGCGTCACGCAAGCTGCAAACCTGCTTGATGCACCCCGGCGTTTCCGCTTTAGGATAGAAAAAGACTAAGGCGTAGCCTTCTGAACAAACATCGTTAATCACAACTTCGTCACCCTCTTGATCCAAGCCCGTCACTGCAGGAACCGAATCCTTAAGCTCAAGCGCAGATAAATTCATCGAAGTAAAAGATCCCCGGAGCAAGCTCTCGACCTGTCGGTCGACTGACGCTTCGCGTCAGCGAGGCATTTGACTACATTTCTAAATCCATTTGCGA